>JBCBHE010000001.1:0-234601 GCA_038526085.1 Pseudomonadota bacterium
TGCGGCTTTTTGAATTGTCGGTTTCTACGTCTATGCCGATTACGTGTCATTTGAGTTTGCCAAAGGTGTTCAATTCGAAGACCCGGGCGGTGTGCTGGAAGGGAATGGAAAGTTACGAAGGCACGTCAAACTTCGAAGTGCTGGCGATGTAAAGACCAAAACCTGCAAGGGCTTTCTAGATCAGGCTGTCGGGCTATCCCAAACTAACTAAACCGACATTCGAACACCGCGCAGCATCGGTTAAAGAGGGCTCAAACCAGACATTCGCAAATCTACCAGTCAGTCAAGGAAAGGCCTGAGGCGCCAGGGCAGCGGCGGACCGTCTCGTCGGGCTGGCGATCACGCCAGAGTTGTGCCTTCTCATCAGTGCGCTCTCTGCGTGTAGGGACAGACTTTTAAGCTGGCAGCTTTCTGGTTCGTCACGCCGTGATCCGCCGCCGGCCCCTGTGGCTGGCGGCAAGGTTTGGATGTGCGTGGGTTTTTCCCGCCCTTTGGATTAGAAATCCAAATTCTCGACGCTTAGCGCATTGGTTTGAATGAACTCCCGCCGTGGTTCCACCACGTCGCCCATGAGCTTGGTGAAGAGGTCATCGGCTTCCGCCACATCCTCCACCTTCACTTGCAGCAACGTTCGCGCGTCGGGGTCAAGCGTTGTTTCCCACAGCTGATCGGGGTTCATTTCCCCCAGACCCTTGTACCGCTGCAACGACAGGCCCTTTTCCCCTTCTTCCAGGATGGCATCCAACAGCCCCAGCGGCCCGTAGATGGCCTGTGACTTATCTTTGCGCACCAGCGTCGCGGGCAGGCCATAGACGTTCTGGAGCTCCTGCGTAAAGCTGCCTGTGCGCCGCGCTTCGCCGGACCGTAACATGACACCGTCGAGCGTGCGCACCTCTTCCACACCGCGCAGGATACGGGCGAGGCGGATGCCTTTGTCTTGCGTGATACGCCCGGTCCAGCCGCGTTCCCATTCGAGTGCGATGAGGTCAAGGCGCTCCGCCACCTTATCCGCTGTCCCTTGCAGGTCACTGTCCACGACGCCCGGCACAAAGGCCCCGGCGATGGCGGCTTGTTCGAGGATGTGGCGGGGATAATGGGTTGGGAAGGCGTCGAGGACGCGCTTTAGGGCGCGTGCATCGTCCACGACCCGTTTCAGATCTGCGCCGCTGATTTCTTCGCCGTTGCCCTGGCGCAGCATCGCGCCGTCGACACCCTGATCGACAAGGTAGGCTTCCATCTCGGCTTGGTCTTTGAGGTACACTTCCGACTTTCCGCGCGAGACTTTATAGAGCGGCGGTTGTGCGACGTAGAGGTAGCCGCCCTCAATCAGCTCTGGCATTTGCCGGAAGAAGAAAGTCAGCAGCAGGGTTCGGATGTGCGCCCCATCCACATCCGCGTCGGTCATGATGACGACCTTGTGGTAGCGGAGCTTCTCGATATTGAACTCATCCCGGCCAATGCCGGTGCCGAGGGCCATGACGAGGTTGCCGATTTCCTGGCTGGACAGCATGCGGTCAAACCGTGCCCGTTCGACGTTGAGGATCTTCCCGCGCAGGGGCAGGATCGCTTGTGTCTGCCGGTCACGACCCGTCTGGGCGGAACCGCCAGCGCTATCACCCTCGACGAGGAAGACTTCGGTTTTGGAAGGGTCTTTTTCGGAGCAGTCTTTGAGTTTGCCTGCCAGGAAGTTCACATCCATCGGGTTCTTGCGGCGGGTGAGTTCGCGGGCTTTGCGCGCGGCTTCTCGGGCGAGGGCGGCTTCCACGATTTTGCCGACGATCTGTTTGGCCTCATTCGGATTCTCTTCGAACCATTCGGCCAGTTTTTCGTTCATCAGGCTTTCGACTGCTGGGCGGACTTCGGAGCTGACCAGTTTATCCTTGGTCTGGGAGGAGAATTTTGGGTCCGGCACCTTGACCGACAGCACGCAGGTGAGGCCTTCGCGCGCGTCATCGCCGGTGAAGCTGACCTTTTCCTTCTTGGCGATGCCGGAGGTCTGGGCGTAGCTGTTGATCGTCCGCGTGAGGGCCGCCCGGAAGCCAGCCATGTGCGTGCCGCCATCCCGCTGTGGGATGTTGTTCGTAAACGGCAGCACCATTTCGTTGTAGCTGTCGTTCCACCACATCGCGACTTCGACGCCGATGTCGTCCTTTTCGCCCTGGACGTAGATCGGCTCTTCCATCACGGCGGTTTTGGACCGGTCGAGGTATTTCACAAACTCTTTCACGCCGCCGTCGTAAAACAGGTTCGCCTCAAGCGGTTCGGCTGGGCGCTCGTCCTTGAGGATGATCCGGACGCCGGAGTTCAGGAAGGCGAGTTCGCGTAGGCGCTTTTCCAACGTCTCAAACGAGTAGTCGAGATTGGAAAACGTTTGATCAGAGGCAAGGAAGCGGACCTCGGTCCCTTTGCGGCCATTCGCAGGGCCAACGACCTCAAGCGACTTGGCGGTGATCGAGTCCTCAAAACGGCAGTAGTGTTCTTTGTCGTCCCGCCAAATGCGCAGCTCCAGCCAATCGGACAGCGCGTTTACCACCGAAATCCCCACGCCGTGCAAACCGCCGGAGACCTTGTAGGAATTGCTGTCAAACTTCCCGCCCGCGTGCAGCTGGGTCATGATAACCTCTGCGGCGGAAATGCCCTCTTCCTTGTGCATGTCCACCGGAATACCGCGCCCGTTGTCGCTGACAGAGACGGAGTTATCGGCATGAATTGTCACGCTGACATGGTCGGCGTGGCCCGCCAAAGCTTCATCAATGCCGTTATCGACGGCCTCATATACCATGTGGTGCAAACCGGAGCCATCATCGGTATCGCCGATGTACATCCCGGGGCGTTTCCGCACTGCATCTAAGCCTTTGAGAACTTTAATGGAATCAGCGCCGTAATCAGCGCCGTTCTGCTGCTCGTCCGTCATTTATTATTCCTTGGTCCCGCATGGACAAAATATATGCGTTTTCAAGGGGATTGTCACGCTTTTGGCGCTATATTTTGTGCTTTCGGCGCGTCTGTGACCCAACGCGCCGAAACCGCGTGTCAGGCACCTGCTGTGGCCAAATTTTTGACCTTGCCGAGCCAGCGTTGGACAGTGCTTTCATCCGCCTCTGATGCGCCTGCAAACCACAGCGGAGCCTTGGGTTGAATGCCCACGAATTTCAGGATTTGCCGGTTCACAGTGAAGAGGATCGCGCGGTGATACATCACACGCAGTGCCCACATCGGGGTGTCGGCGGTGAAGATCAGGCGGCCTGTCCGCCCTTCGAGCATCGGCGACGGTATCCCGCCCAATTTTTTGACCCGAGGATCGAATGCGAGGCCGGGCACAAAGGCCCGATCAAAGAGGCCCTTCAGTTTTGCGGGTAGCCCACCCCACCACATGGGTGAAGCCAAGACGAAATGATCGGCCCATTTGAGGTCGTCCATGAATGCCTGCAGGTCCGGTTCGAGCGCTTTGAAGGATTGATAGTTGCCTTGCCCAAAATCCACGTCGAAGGCGAGATCGTTCAGGTGGATCACCTTTACCTTATGGCCCGCAGCACGGGCGTGTTCGGCGTAAGTTTCTGAAAACAATTGGGAGAGAGACCGCGGAGCAGGGTGCCCGTTGAGGACCAGGATCTTGCGGGTGGACATGACGATTCTCCTTATAATGACCGTGGTCACTTTATGACGTGCAAAAATGACCGTGGTCAATTCATTTTTTTGACCGTGGTCATGTTAAGTGCTACGCAGGAGCATGTCGCGCGCCCCACAACAACGTCGCATTGCTACTCATGCTCGCCTTCTCGACTCCGCACGCGAGATCGTGGCGGCAAGCAGTTATGCGGAAATGCGAGTTGAAGAGGTTGTTTTGCGCGCTGGTGTGGCCAAAGGTACGTTCTTTTCCCACTTCAAGGACAAGGACGCCTTGTTGGTCGTTTTGATTGGGGAAGAGCTTGAACGGGTTATGTCGGATCTTGTTGTTGCGCCGCCCCCTGAAGATATCGAGAGCCTTGTTGCGGCACTTGCGCCGCTTGTTGCTGCAATGGGGTCTGAACGCACTGTGTTTGATATTGTCGTGCGCAATTCAGGTGCAATGGCGATTGAAGAGATTGGGCCGATTGCGCAGAATTTTGGCGACCAAATTGCACTTTTCGTTCGCTGGATCGCACCGCTTCAGGGCACCGCGTTTCGTTCAGATGCTGATCCGGCGCTTCTTGGTGAAGGCATCCAGGCCTTTCTTGTTCAATGCATTGCGATGAACTTTTGCCTTGTGGAAAGCCAGATGGCCCTTGAAGAGCGGCTGTTGTCCTACCTTACCCCGTGGCTATCAGCGCCGCAGGCTTAGGCCAGCGGGATGACGACCCCTACGCCGATTAGAAGACATCCAGAGATCACGTTGGTCCGATACAGGGCCGATGGCGATGTCAGAAGCGCCCGCGCCTTGCCGAGGAAGAGTGCGAGAATGAGGTTCCCGATGAGTGGAACAAGAAACGACAGCGTACAGATCGCGGCGATGTCGCCCCATGTAAGCGTACGCAAGTCAAAGAAACCCGGTAACATGCCCATATAGAACAAGATCGCTTTCGGGTTTCCCAAGATCACGGCAAGGCCGGCGAGAAACCCGGCCCACATGCCTGGGCGGGTCAAGCGGCTATCGGTGTTGATCTCCTTTCCGGCATGCCGGATCACGGCGATCCCCATCGCGATAAAGGTGGCACAAGCAACCCAGCGCAGCACAGTCATGAAATCGGCGTAAACCGAGACGATCCACGAGACACCCAGAATAGCAAGAAACGGCCAAAGCACGTCGCCTACCACCACCCCCAGGGCCAGTGGCCAGGCCCCATGAAAGCCGCTCGATAGTGTCCTTGCGATCAGCGCCACCCAGACGGGTCCGGGGGTAAGAAACAGCACGAAAAGCGCCCCGGCATATAGCAGCAGTTCCGCTGGCGTGATCGTCATCAAAAGGCGAAACCCACAAGGTCGATCAGCGCCGTGTCGTCCCATTCGATGTCACGCAACGTCATGACCATAAGCCCATCATCTTGCCGGTTTTCTTGTACGCCTGTTTGGACATCATGCATCGATACGGTGAGCGTGCGATTGGGTTTAGATTGAAACCCAAGTCGGGCATACAGCGGCTCATCACCGAAGAGGATCAGGACATCGGCGAGGCTGCCTTTGGCCGCGGCAATCGCGGCTTCCATTAAGGTTGAGGCGATACCCCTACCACGGTGGTCTGGATCCGTTGCGACCTCAGCCACGCCTGCGGCTTGAATCAACCGATCGCCCATCCGGATCGCCCGTAGGCTGAGCGCGACATGCCCGATGATCTGCCCCTTTTCGCGCCAGACAAGGCGAAGGTGGTGCCGATTTTGGAAGTAGGACCGGCCCTTAAAGTCCGCTGTCCCAAATGCCCGGCCGAGAAGGGCGGCGATTGCCGCGTCATCGGTGGGCGTCAGACGCATTTCATCAAGCTGTTCAACTGGCATCGGGGTCATCCGGAAGTGTCAGGCTGCCGTCGTCGGCCAATGGCCAGAAGGGGTTCATCGCAACTTCCCAGACATGCCCGTCGGGGTCAGCGTAGTACCCAGAATACCCACCCCAGAAAACCTTTTCTGGGGCTTTGAGCGGTGCCGCCCCGGCAGCCAGTGCCTGTCCATAGGCCGCGTCGACCTCAGCCTCTGTTGTGTAGTTCTGGGCCAGCGTCATCGCCCCAAAGCCGAGCGTGGCGTCAGGACGCCCTTGATCTTTGGCCAGCGCGTCCAACCCAAACAGCCCCAGAACCATGCCGTGCATTTGATAAAAGCGGACCTCTGGCAGATGCTCCTTCGGGGTCCAGCCAAGCTTTGCGTAAAAGCCTGTCGATACCTCAAGATCGCGCACGCCGAGGGTGATGAGGGTGACGCGCTGGGGGGTCATGGCGTGGTCCTTTGTGTGACGGTCGAGGCGCCGTCGGTTTCGACGACCTCAACATATTGGGCGCGATCGCCGAGTTCGGCAAAAAGTTCTGGTCCCGTGCCGGTCATCCAGGCTTGCGCGCCAAGTGTGCTGATCTCATCATAGAGGGCTGCGCGGCGGGCGGCGTCAAGGTGGGCGGCGACCTCGTCGAGTAGCAGGATGGGTGGTGCACCTGTCTCGGCGGCAAGTGCCCGCCCATTGGCGAGGATGAGAGAGATGAGGAGCGCCTTTTGCTCGCCTGTGGAGCAGTCTTTGGCCAACACCCCCTTATCGGCGAAAACGGCGCCGAGGTCGGCACGGTGCGGGCCGTTGAGCGTGCGTCCTGCAGCGAGGTCGCGGGGGCGGCCTTGGGCAAGGATATCAGACAATTCCGCCGCGCTGTTTGGCGTCTCTGCGCAACCGTCCGCATGGGTCAGGCTGAGGTCTGCAATGGGAAAGGCTGTCGCCGCTTCCGCTTGGGCGGCATTGAGCGTGGCAATCGTGTTCCGGCGGTTTTGGTGAATGGCGACGCCAGCCTGCCCCATCTGCCGTTCGAGGGCGACATACCAGTGCGGATCGCGCACCATGTCTTTGAGCAACCTGTTCCGCTCTCGCATCGCTTTTTCATAGGCGAGCACGGCTTCCGCATGCGTCGGGTCGAAACTCAAGGTGGCGCGGTCGAGAAATCGCCGTCGCCCTTCGGCCCCTTCGATCCAAAGGCGGTCCATCGCAGGAACGAGCCAAAGGACCCGCGCGATCTTGCCCAATGCGACTTGGGCGCTGGCCTTTTCATCAATGCGCACTTGGCGGGACGCGCCGGGTTCGCCAAAAGTTGCAATCTCGTGGATGTTGCGAGCGGATTGCAAGACGGCACTGATCTTCCAACCCAACGCCTCTGGCCGACGGATCAGATCATCCATCTGCGCCCGTCGCAAACCACGCCCAGGGGACAGAAACGAAACCGCCTCAAGCAGATTGGTTTTGCCCGCCCCATTCGGCCCGTAGATCGCAACTGGTCGGGCATCGACGTCCAACTTGGCGCGCTTGTGAGAGCGAAAATGCGACAGCGTCAGGGCGGTGACAGACGTCATGACAACACCGTCCAGGTCTTTTCGGTCCAAAAAGACCGGCGTCGCAGGCAAGACTTTTTCTCAAAAAGTCTTGGCAAAAATCTTCGGCAAGATTTTTGAACTCTGCGGATCACACGCGCATCGGCATCACAACGTAGATTGCGGAGGTATCATTCCCCTCACGCATCAATGTCGGATCACCCGATGAGTTGAACATAAAGACCGCATTCTCGCGATCGACCTGGCTTGCGATCTCAAGCAAATATTTGGCGTTAAACCCAATTTCCAATCGCTCGTCACCGTATGCTACGGCCAGTTCTTCTTCCGCTGCGCCGCTGTCCGGCGCGTTGACGGACAATGTGAGGCTGTCTTCATCAAGTGCTAGTTTTACCGCGCGCGACCGTTCGGACGACACGGTCGCGACCCGATCCACGGCCTTGGCAAACTCAGACGCGTCAACCTCCAACTTGCGGGTATTGCCCGATGGGATCACGCGAGAGTAGTCCGGGAAAGTACCGTCGATGACCTTGGACGTTAGCGTGATGTCTGGGGTTGCGAAACGGATCTTGGTTTCAGAAACCGACACGGCGATTTGCATGTCGTCGTCTTCCAAAAGTTTGCGCATTTCGCCAACCGTCTTGCGCGGCACGATGACGCCAGCCATCTCTGCCGCCCCTTCCGGCAGGTCCGCATCGATGCGGGCTAAGCGGTGGCCGTCGGTGGCCACACAGCGCAGTACCTGGCCGCCGTCTGCGTCGGCGACATGCATGTAGACGCCATTTAGATAATAGCGCGTTTCTTCCGTCGAAATCGCGAACTTTGACTTGTCAAAGAGGCGGCGGAGTGTGGGGGCCGGGGCCGAAAAGTTAGCCGCGTATTCGGAGGAGGCCATGACCGGGAAATCTTCCTTTGGCAGCGTGGCCAGTTGGAAGTTCGACCGGCCTGCCTCGATCGTCATGCGCCCGGTTGCGCCATCTTCGGTCAGCGTGACCAAAGCACCGTCAGGTAGCTTGCGAACAATTTCGTTAAGTGTCACAGCTGCGACTGTTGTCGCGCCGGCCCGTTCAACTTTAGCCGGAGCCTTGTCAACGACCTCGATATCCAGATCCGTTGCGCGGAACGTAACATCGTCGCCGCTTGCCTCAATCAGGACATTGGCCAAGATCGGAATAGTGTTGCGCCGTTCGACCACCGATTGCGCCTGAGCGACGGCTTTTAGCAGTGCTGCGCGTTCGATACTGAATTTCATGTCCCATGCTCCCCAAGTTGGCGGGCCGTGTCCGCCGGGACGTGAAAGCTACTTCATTTCCCGGCGGGTTCAATGGCTTTTTCGGGGACCGTGCGGTGTTGCTCCGGGCAGGTCAAGCGGATGCAGCTATTCTGTTAGCGCACGCTTTAACAATATCACATCGTCGGCGACTTGTTGGTCGCTTTCGAGGAGTTCCTCGATCTTCCGGATGCCATGCATGACCGTTGTATGATCTCGCCCGCCAAAGCTGCGCCCGATCTCTGGCAGGGACCGATTGGTCAACTGTTTGGCAAGATACATGGCGATTTGTCGTGGCCGGGCAAAGGTGCGCACGCGGCGCGGGCCGAGCATATCTGACAAGCGGATGGTAAAGTGTGCGGAGACTTTGCGTTGGATCTCGTCGACCGTGACTTTCTTTTCTTGGCTGCTCAACACGTCAGCCAAACAGTCTTGCGCCAGCTCCAGGTTGACATCGCGGCCGACAAGGGAGGCAAAGGCGAAGAGACGGGTCAGCGCCCCTTCCAGAACTCGGACGTTCTGAGTGATCCGATGCGCGAGGAACTCCATCACGCCGGACGCGACATGTATCTCCGGGTAGTGCAGCTTGTAGCTGTCGCTTTTGGTCTGCAAAATCCCAAGGCGGAGTTCGTAGTCTGTTGGGTGAAGATCTACGACCAAGCCACACTGCAGGCGCGACTTGATCCGGTCTTCGAGTTCTTTGATCTGGCCGGGAGCCTGATCGGCGGATATGATAATTTGCTTTCCGGCATCCACAAGTGCGTTGAAGGTGTGGAAAAACTCTTCTTGTGTGCTGTCTTTGCCAGCAATGAACTGCACGTCATCGACCATTAGCACATCGACGGAGCGGAAAAGCGATTTGAAGTCCATCACCTTGCGGTCGCGCAGGGCCGTAATGAAGCGATACATGAATTGTTCGGCAGATACATAGAGCACATTCAACTCTGGCGACCGTGTTTGCAGCTCATGTGCGATCGCATGCATCAGGTGGGTTTTGCCCAGGCCAACGCCACCGTGCAGGAACAGCGGATTGAATCCGACAGGACCGCCCTCCGCGACACGCCGTGCCGCGGCATGGGCGAGTTCATTTGGTTTCCCGACAATGAAGTTGTCGAATGTGAACCGGCTGTCGAGTCCGGTTTGGCTCGCATCAGACTTTGGCGCTGAGGACGGTGCTTTGGTCCCTTTGGCGTTTGCGTCTGAAACAGAGAAACTGAGCCGCTCTACCACGGCGCCTGAATCCCGGATTTTGTGCAGGATCAGGTCGCTAAAGTTCTGCTTCACATAGTTGGCGTTGAAGGTTGTTGGCGATGTTAGCGTGATGACCCCATCATCGGCTTTCGCGAACCCCAACGGTTCAATCCAACTTGTGTAGCTGTTTGCCCCCAGTATTTCCTTCAGTTTCTCTCGAACACGTGCCCACGTTTCGTCCGTCATGTATTACCGTCCCACCTTTTGCCCTGTTGCTGCGACCCCAAAATCGCAGCACTGCTTCATGCTCTCTGCCAGCGCGTTCCCTGACGCTGATCGTTCATCAAGCGACCCTTACGCTGTCCATCGCAAAGGTTGCCCAAAGGCCCAAGAAAAAGAAGACAACACCAGCGGCGCGCTGCACGCAGCGCGGGGTGGTATTGCTACAACGATAGGACTAGTATCCGGTGAAACCGGCCTTACCCCGAAGTTCGTTGTATGAGGCCCCGCAGGTTCGCGTGAGATTGGCAGTCTCTATTTTACGAACACAGCGCGGGACGACACATCCCCCTGTTTGCGACCCGAGTCGCTCAGATATCGTATCAACCTCGCCTTGACCGTTTCAACGATACTGTTGGGCTTGACACGTTTCGTTTACAAAAAGAATCTGTGGCATTCGGAAAGAACCGTTTGAATCAGGGAACTTCACGCGGGTAAAGAAAAAGCGCGCCGAAACCGGCGCGCTTATTTGGAAGACTTGAAGGTGGCAATTTCACAACAAGATTCCGCCGAATCCCTATCCGTTTGTTCAGCCGATCGCCTTTACGCGCGCGGCAAGCCGGGACATTTTTCGGGCTGCTGTGTTCTTGTGGTAAACGCCTTTGGTGACACCGCGCATCAGCTCTGGCTGAGCGGCTTTCAGTGCTGCTGCCGCAGCATCTTTATCGCCAGATGCGATGGCTTCTTCGACTTTTCGGAGCTCGGTGCGGATGCGCGAACGGCGCATTTTGTTCACTGCGTAGCGGGCCTCATTCTGGCGGGCGCGCTTTTTGGCCTGGGGTGAATTTGCCATGGTTGTGTCTTTCGGTTTGGCCCGGATGTCGGGTGAATTGAATAAGTGATGCGCAATCGGCCCGACCGGGTTCTGAACCGGTTGATTCTGGCCAAGCGGGCCTCACACGCATGTCTGACGGCGCCGTATAGGTGCAAAGCCGCGCGATGGGAAGCCCCTATTTGTCGCGGAACTGGGCTTCGCGTTTTTCCTGAAACGCCGCCATGCCTTCCTTTTGGTCCTCGGTCGCAAAAAGAGAATGGAACAGACGGCGTTCAAACAGCACGCCTTCGGCCATCGATACTTCATAGGAGCGATTCACGGCTTCCTTCGCGGCGATTGCCGCGATCTGCGACTTTTCCGTGATCTTTTCGGCTGCCGCTTTCGCCTCTTCCAAGAGTTTTTTGGCGGGCACGACGCGGCTGACGAGGCCGGATCGTTCGGCCTCTTCAGCGTCCATGAAACGACCCGTCAGGTGCATGTCCATCGACTTTGATTTTCCCACGTATTGGGTGAGACGCTGTGAGCCGCCCATACCTGCGATGACGCCAAGATTGATTTCCGGTTGTCCGAATTTCGCGGTATCTGCCGCAATGATGAAATCGCACATCATCGCAAGTTCGCACCCGCCGCCCAGCGCGTAACCAGCCACAGCGGCGATGATCGGTTTGCGGGTGTTGTTGAAGCGGTCCGCTTCAGAGGCGAAAAGGTTTTCGTTCATCACATCAACGAAGGTCTTATTCGCCATCTCCGAGATATCTGCACCAGCAGCGAAAGCTTTGGCTGACCCCGTGATGATGATGCAGCGCACCTTATCGTCGGCATCTGCCGCTTCCAAAGCGGTACAGACTTCGTCGAGGAGTTTGAGATTCAGTGCGTTGAGGGCGTCGGGTCGGTTGAGCGTAATCGTCGCGATATAGTCTTCGATATCAACGGTGATGGTCTCATAAGCCATGAAGGACATCCGAGTTGTTTCGTTAGAAACCAGTTGATGACGAATGCGTTACCCAGGATCAAGTCATCTTTGACAGGCAGGACAAAAGAAGCTGGACCGGCCCGACTGCACGATCCGGGCGATGGTTTTGCCGCAATGCGGGGTTACGCAGGGCGCATTTTCACGGTCGTACACCTGGAAGCCATGTTGAAAATATCCAAGGTCTCCATCAGCTTGGCGGTAATCGCGCAGGGAGGACCCGCCGGCGGCGATGGCCTCTGCCAGGACGTCACGTATGATCGGCACGAGGGCCGCTGCGCGCTGTGCAGAGATCCGCCCAGCTTTGCGTTTGGGGTGGATGCCTGCGCGAAAAAGCACCTCACAGACGTAGATATTGCCCAATCCGGAAACGATTCTTTGGTCGAGGAGGGCAGATTTGATCGGGGTATTTCGACCTTTGAGCGCAGCGACGAGGTAGTCTTCGTTAAACGCATTGCCGAGCGGCTCTGGCCCGAGGTCGCGGATCAGCCAATGGTCCTCTTGGGTCGCTGTTTGCATTAAGTCCATCGCCCCAAAGCGGCGGGCGTCGTTGAAAGTGATCCGCGCGCCGCCCTCCATGTGGAACACAACATGGTCGTGTTTTGCGGGGGCGGGATGGTCATGATGGAAGTCGCCCACAGTATGCCCGGAGATCAGCATCCGGCCTGACATTCCCAGATGGATTAAGAGGCTTTCCCCGCTTTGTAGGTCAGCAAGGATGTACTTCGACCGCCGCCGCAGACCGAGCACCTTTTGTTCGGTTAATCGCTTTGCCATGTTCTTCGGAAACGGCCAGCGCAGGTCAGGCCGATTCACGTCCGCTTGCGCGATGACCTCACCTTCCATCACAGGAGCTAATCCGCGGCGAACCGTCTCGACCTCTGGCAATTCAGGCATCTTGGCTTCCTTCTGGCAGGGGGGCGGTGTAAGTCCCTTGCGGCGCCCTATATTTGAGGTGTCACAGAAAGGACGGCAAGCCCATGACCGAAGACACAACAACGCACTTTGGGTTTGAAGAGGTCGCGGAAGGCGACAAGGCAGGACGCGTACAGGGTGTCTTTACCTCTGTCGCCAGCAAATACGACATTATGAATGACGTGATGTCTGGCGGGATCCACCGGATCTGGAAAGATGCGATGATGGATTGGCTTGCGCCACGGCCTGGCCAGAAGCTGCTTGATGTGGCGGGCGGCACCGGCGACATTGCGTTTCGGTTCCTGAAGCGTGCCGGTCATGGCCACGCGACGGTATTGGACCTGACAGAGCCGATGTTGGTCGAAGGCCAGAAACGGGCAGAGGCGGAGCGGATGTCCGACAGCCTGAAATGGGTTGTCGGTGACGCAATGGCCCTGCCGTTTGAGGACAACACCTTTGACGTCTACACGATCTCCTTGGGCATTCGGAACGTCACACGACCGCAGGATGCGTTGAATGAGGCTTACCGCGTGCTGCGCCCTGGCGGCCGGTTGATGGTGTTGGAGTTCAGCCAACTGCCGAACCCGATGATGCAGGCGGCCTATGATGCGTATTCGTTCAACGTCATCCCGCAGATGGGCAAGATCATTACGGGCGACCGCGACAGCTATCAGTACCTCGTCGAGTCGATCCGCAAATTCCCGGATCAGGAGACGTTCCTTGGGATGGTGAAGACGGCGGGCTTCGAGAACGCAAAATATCGCAACATGACCATGGGCGTCGTCGCCTTGCATTCGGGGTGGAAGCTCTAGCGTGCGCGGCCCCCACAATATCCTGCGATTGATCCAAACCGGTGCGACGCTGGAGCGGACAGGTGCGATGAAAGTGATCCTTGACGCCTTGGACGCCCCACCCTTGGTCAAGGGTGTCTTCCGGACGCTGGTTTGGCCGTTTCGCTGGTTGGGGGAGCGCGGCGACCCGAGTGCGCCGCCCGTGCCGCGGGCGTTGACCGCGCTGGGGCCTGCATACATCAAATTCGGTCAGATTTTGTCGACCCGCCCCGACGTGGTGGGTGAAGATATGGCAGTGCAGTTGCGTGTGCTGCAGGATAAGCTGCCGCCGTTTTCGATGCGCGAGGCGAAGGCGGAAATCGCGAAAGAGCTGGGCCAGACGGTTGAGCAACTGTTCTCTTCTTTTTCGGAGCCCGTCGCGGCGGCGTCCTTGGCGCAGGTCCACAAGGCGCATTTGAAAGAAGGCGGTGAGGCCGTCGCCGTGAAGATCTTGCGACCGGGCATTGAACGGGCCTTTCGCAAAGATGTGGATGCGTTCTATTTCGCGGCCCGAACGATTGAGTTTCTCTCGCCGTCCTCCCGCCGTTTGAAACCGATGGATGTGATCACCCATTTCGACGGGGTGGTGCAGGGGGAGCTGGACCTGCGGCTCGAGTCGTCTGCCGCGTCGGAGTTTGGCGCGAATACTGTGAACGATGCTGGGTTCGCGGTGCCGCAAGTCCGCTGGCATTTGTCGGGCCGCCGGGTGATGACGCTCGATTGGGCGGAGGGGACCAGTTCGGGCGACAATGCCGCGATTGATGCGGCGGGGCACGACCGGAAAGTCATTGCGACCCGCGTGCTGCAGCTTTTCCTGAACCACGCGCTCCGCGATGGGTATTTTCACGGGGATATGCACCAGGGCAACCTGAAGATTGCGTCAAACGGCGACATCATTGCGCTCGACTTTGGGATCATGGGGCGGATCGACGAGTATACCCGGCGGGTCTATGCAGAGATTCTCTTTGGCTTCATCCGCCGCGACTACAAGCGGGTTGCTGAGGTCCATTTTGAAGCGGGCTATGTACCGGCTGATCAGGACGTCGATGAATTTGCGCGGGCCTTGCGCGCAGTGGGCGAACCGATCTTTGGGATGGATGCGACGCGGATCTCGATGGCGCGTTTGCTCGCGTACCTCTTCGAGGTGACAGAGCGGTTCGGGATGGAGACACGGACCGAACTGATTTTGCTGCAACGAACGATGGTGGTCGTTGAGGGCGTCGCGCGGTCGATGAACCCGCATATGAACATATGGGAAGACGCGAAGCCGATTGTTGAGGCCTATATCAAGGACAGTATTGGGCCCCGTGCGTTGCTCAATGACTTGGTGAAGACCGCGCGTGTTCTGTCCCGTTTTGGGCCGCGGCTGCCCGAGATGGCCGAGGCCGCTTTGATCCGCCAGTCGAACCCACCGAAGCCGCCGAAGCCCCAGCGAAAGCGCGCGCGTTTGGCCTGGATGGCTTTGGGCGGCGTGATCGTGGGCGCGGCGACTTGGGTGGTGCAGGTTCTTTAGGGCACCACTGCCGGCGCAATGTCGCTTCTATGAGGCAGCGCGGAGGGCGGTGACGGACTCTGCGTTGACCTCCTCATTGCCCGGCAAGACGATCACCGTGGTGCCGTCGGCATTGCGCCGCACTTCGGTGACGGGTGCGTAGGTTTCTGCCGGGTTGGTGCCCAACAAATCGTCGCCGCTGAAACTCTGGACGTCAAAGCTGTAGGTGCCTGCCGGAAAAGGGAAGCCGTCTGTCGTCACACCTGCCCATTCAACCGGTGACCCGTCGGTGGGGATCGGGATTTGGGTGATTTCGGTTCCCGCGCTGTTGCGCACAACAATTGTTGCGCGTTCCGCCCCTGGTTCGAGCGCTGGGTAGAGCGTGATCGGATTGCCATCAAGCGCAACCGGTGCTGTAGACCGGACGTCGCGACCAACCCAGTCAGCCAGTTGAGCCATGCCAGAGGTCCCTAACTGGTCCTTCAGCTCGCGCAGCAGATCGTTTGTTTGGACCTGCTGTTCGACATTTGAAAAGGTTGCAAGCTGGACCGCAAAGTCGGCGGAATCGACTGGGTTCAAAGGGTCTTGGTTTTCCATCTGCACGGTCAACATACGGAGAAACGTTTCAAAGTCAGAGCTGATGTCCGATTGGCTTGAGGTTTCGAGTGTCGTGGCGGTGGATTGAACAGAGGTAACTTCCATGGCGATATCCGAGATACGTACATCAAGTCGGCCAGTAAGGCTGATTGACAGGTTCGGGTCTGGGGTTGTTGAGGTGATGATGGGTCCCTCATCGGTTTTGTCGGCTTCCCCCTGATGCGGAGCGTCCGAGGTGTTACCGTGCTGAGGTGGGTTCGCAAAGCTGAACGAGAGCGTGTCAAAGCCCATTTGCCGATAGGCCTGGGCCAATTGGTCAATATTGCGGCGCATGAGATCCGACGTTTCCGTTCGGTCCGCCTGTATCAGCAACGTCAGCGCGGCGTCTTGCACCGTGAGTGTCATGCGAACGCGGCCAAGTTCTTCTGGTTGCAGGGTAATTTCAGTTGTTCCCGGCACGGACGACGGTACCACCGCGGCCATTTGTTGCGCGATCTGCCTGGCTTGATCGGCAGCAGCGAACGATTGAGCTGTGTTCGTGACCTGGGGGCTGAGCGCTGTTGCCCGTTCAAAAGCGGGGCTGGCCGGGTCCAGCTTTGCAAGGGGTTCTACAACGTCCTTTGGGATGAAAGATGACGCATCTGTTGCTTTGGCTGTTTTGGGCGTCGCGGTGTCATCGATTGCTGGCGATCGCGTAAGTGGCAGCGGCATTGGGGCGTTGTTCGGCGTCTTTGCGCGGTCTCGGTGACGTGGTGGCTCTTCCATTGGCGCGGCCGATTTGGCCGAGCGTTGTTCCACAATGGCTTGGCTGAGTGGGGTTCCACTGGCGGATTTGGGCGTGCTTTCGGAGCGCGCCGTTGCCGCCGCGTTTTCGCTGGCAGGGAAGGTATTTCGCGGTGTGCTTGGGGTGGTTTGCTGCAGGTCCTGCGGTGCCGCCGCATTTGCCGTCGAATGGTGCGCAGGCTGAACCGCGTCACCCACTAACTGTGTTTTGGACTGTGGGTTTTGGGCCGTGGCTTGCTCTGCACCTGAGCGCGTGGACGCGTTGGAGCCCCGGCCGCTGCGCACTGCATTGCCGTCCTGATCTGTCGCGGTGTTTATTGCAGTCGCCGCTTGTGCTGCGGGCGTCGCACGTGCGGTTGTCGGCGGTGGTGCGGGGCTTTGCGTGGTTTCTCGAGCCTCTTGCGCGATCGCATCATTGGTGGACGTGGACGGGGCATCCCTTGCTTTCACCGTTGCTTGATCCGCCGCTTTCAAAGTGAGGTCTTGTTGGCCATTTGCACGATTGGCCTCGACAACAACTTCAATGGTAACGTCGTCGGTCGCCGATTTCTGCGACGTGAGATCTGCGGAATGGTCCGCCGCTTCGATTGACGCTTTCGTCGCGCCAGCCTCCTTGATTGGAGTCTCTGCGTTTGCAACCTCGGCGCGTTGCTGATCATCAGACGTTGCGGACACGGTATCATTGTCCTCTCGCTGATCCGATCCCATGAGCGCGGCAAACCGACCGTTGTCGCTGTTGCCTTCGATTGACGCACCAGTTTCACTTTCGCGGTGACGGGGTGGTGCGGCCACTGGCAGTGGTATGGCTGGTATCATCGGTTCTCCGACTCTGCTGGAGCACACATCATCGCAGAGCGGAATTACCAATTCTTTACGCGCTGGTCCGAAACCACGTGGCATCGCCAGAAGGAGATTTGTGTTTGACCCCGATGCCCGTGTTACCCCCTATCCAGCAACCCAGTGTGCCCGAGTCCGGTTCGCCCGATGCGCGGTTGCGCGCGGCCGCTGTCCAGCTCGAAGCGACTTTTCTTGCGGAAATGCTCAAAACCGCGGGATTGGGCGAGGTGCCAGGCGCCTTTGGCGGCGGCGCGGGGGAAGAGCAATTCGCTTCCTTCCTGCGCGACACCCAGGCACAAGCCATGGCAGAGGCTGGAGGCATTGGATTGGCGGAAGCCCTGTTTGAGGCTTTGAAAGTCCGCCTTGATGCGTAAAGGCCCATTGGCCGCACTGCAGGCCCTGTTGACCCGTGAACATGAGGCGCTTCTGACGGGCGCGTTAGACCAAATCAGCGACATTGCGGCGGAGAAAGAAGCCCTGCTTCGCCTGTTGCCACGCGTGACTGCATCACCAGAAGAGCTAGCGGAGATTTCGAAAGATATTGCGCGTAATCAGGCCCTTTTGGTGGCTGCGCAGAGGGGTGTGAAGGCAGCAGAGGTTGCGCTTGGCCGGCTTGATCAAGCGCAGCAAGAAACGGTGTTCTATGACAGTTCTGGCACGGTTTCTCGCATTCGGCGCCCCGGCGCTGGCTTGTCTGAAAAGCTGTAAGTCTTTGCGCAGCAGTTAGCTCAAATGCGTTGGAAAGGAGAAGCCAGAATTAAGACTTTGTTTAACTTCGAGCGCGCATAAGCGGAGCACGCCAGAAAGGCCACACTGCACCGCAGGTGATGCGACCGTCAGAATGATGGTGTGACCTGATCTTCCCAGATCTTCCAAATCGAAATCACGCGCAAAAAGCGCGCCAAAAAAGGACCTACTTATCTTGATCTTTCTCCCATTCTTGATCATCGACCTTGTCGTGGCTGCCGTCTTGATGTCGATGGGGATGATGATGGTGCCCCCGGCGATTGTCTCTTTACCGTTTAAGCTTTCCTTTTTCGTTGTTGCGGATGGCTGGAGCCTATTGGCCGCAAGCCTTGTGCGTGGCTATGGTTAGCCGCGCCTTTGCCGCAGCCGCTGCATCGCGTCGACGCGATTGACCCAGACCCGCTTGGCGTGGTTGAGGAGTGTGTCGAAGCGACCTGTTGTGTGGAATGGGTATGTCAGCAGCTCTGGCCACAGCCGTCCAATGATTGCGCGACTGAGCGCCCTTGATCGCTTCCATTCATGCGGGAGCGCCTGCATCTGCGCAACGGTTGGGTAGCTTAGGAAGGGCAGGTACCGGACGATGCCGGGGCTGCCGCAAAACTGTGCCATCGCCCATGGCCCCAATTGGTTTTCGAGGACCGCGAGGTCAAGAATACGGTCCGCCGGTTCGCCTGCCAGCCCTTCGAGCCAGGTGTCGAGGTACCGCAACGTCTTGTCGCTGGCCAAAAGGCCAAAGCGGCTGACCAACTGCTCTGCTGTGACTGTCATGTCGTGGGTATCGTCTTCAAACCAAAGCGGCGCGCGGGCGATGTGCCCACCCAGACCGCCAATCAGCGTCGTGCCCGGGCGGAGCGCCGTCCACGTGGCGTGCTGCTGCAAATTTGCGTCCGCCGTCGCATGGCCGGTCCGTCGCAGGTAGCGTTCTTGCGCAGCGCGGTCTGCGTTTTGCGCTTCAACCAATCTGTGGCGCAATTGATGATCCTGAGAGATTTTTTGGGCGAGCGCCATGTCTTGACGGGCGTGATTGCCCTGCGCGACCGTCACAAATGTTAGGTCGTCCGCCCATTGGCGGGCGCATGCCAAGATCATGCGCGTCTCGTGGCCGCCAGTCAGGCTCAAAAGTGGCGGTTTGTCGGCCATCATCAGAGCCCCAATTTGGATGCTAATGGTCTGAATGATGTGTTCCACGGTTTCTTCCGGCCCGCTTATTTCGGGGAGCTGGGGGCGGATATCAAAGCGATGCGCGGACCAAGTGTCGATATCCAAGTAGTGGTTGGGCAGCAGACGTGACACACCAGCGTGTGCAGTCAATCCGGCCGGAAACCAGCCCGCATTTTCTTGGCACAGCATTGCGAACTGTGCGTGGTCAAAGCGCTGCGCATAGCCTGCCTCATCAAGTATCGCGAGGGCCGTGGCGCCCGCGCTCCCCGTTTCGCGATCCCAAACGCAGCTTATCTGTGTGGCGGCGTCAGGATAGATCCGCCGCATGGTGCTGGTTTCGCACACCCATAAGTATCGTCCGGCAAGCGTTGCGAGGCTTTGGTGAACACCTGTCTCACATTCGAGATTTAGGTGCCCCGGTGCTTGCCATTCCTTTGTGATGCATGTGCCGGTGGTCAGGTCGATCGGAAAGCCAAGCAAGACTCCAGCCGCGAACCCAGAGGCGTCCTGGACGGGAATGCAAGGTAGGTCGGGCGCATGTGACACCCAGAGTTGTTTGAGCCGTGTGGCGCCGGGATGGGGCGCCTGGGTGATCCGGAACTGCCACGGTTCCAATGCGATGGATGCCTGTTCGAAAATTGGAAAGAGACTGGTGCCGAGGACTGTCGGGTGCTGGGTTTCGGACAAGTGCTGACTTTCTGCGTAGGTCATCGTCCTGATCCCCGTCTGGCTTGCGATGCAGTTTTATCGTGCCGGGCGACGGGTTTCGAAAGCGTTAACCGGTTTTGAGATTTTTTGTTCCTGCTACAAAGCGCCGCGCCTTTGACGGAGCTTCTTGAGCAAGATTTTTGGGTCTGCTGCGACCCGCTGTAGCTGGATCCAACGATCGCCCCAGGGTCCAAGAGTGTTGTATGGATAGCTGTTCAATTCAGGCCACATCCGCGCCACGATGGCCTCATTCAATTTTTCCTGCGCTTTCCAATCGTGCGGCAGATCGAGCAGTAGGCGCACCGCGTCGTAACTGACCATGGGTGAGTAACGTTCAAGCGTTGGATCGGTGCAAAATTGCGCCATGGCCCAAGGACCGAACCTGTGTTCGACATAGGCGAGGTCAAAGATATCGCGCGCGTCATTGAGTGGTGGCAGATGATCGAGCCAGTCTTGCAAGCGTGCCTCTATCACATCCGACCGGCGCAACCCGAAGCGTGTGACCAATAGACCAGGTGTGACCTGCAAGCCGGGATCATCCGCTTCGGACCAATAGAAGGCGCGTCCGACTTCTCCGCCTAGTCCGCCTGCGAAGACGTGTGTCTTGGCGATGGGCCCGACGCTTGGATGAAACTCCTTGTTGCTGTCCGCATAGCAATGTTCACCACGCCGAACAAAGCGGTCTTGCGCGGCCCGTGTCGCGCAGGCGCGGGGCAAGTTCCGATGCCGCAACCCGAAACCCTTGGCGAGCTGTTGCGCAACGGCAGTGTCTGTTTGATGTCGGTCTGTGTCTGTGTCTGTGTCTGTGTCTGTGTCTGTGTCTGTGCCTGTGACGGTGACGGTTAGGAGGTCGTCGCGCATGTCTTTCAGGCAGGCGAGAACAGCGCGACTGTCGCGACCAGCTGTCAGCGCGATGGCGAGTCCTTTCGGGCCAGTCAGGAGCGCTTTTGCCTGAGCCTGGACCGTGTGGATGACCCCATCGATGACGTCTTCCGGTTTAGGTTTCGCTGGGGGAACGGCAGTGAAACGGTGCGCGGTCCAGGTTAGGAGGTCGAGGAAGTGATTTGGAAGGAGCCGCTCAACGCCCTTATGGGCCGTCAGGCCGGCCGGAAACCAGCCTTCCCCATCGATTTGCAGGTGTCTGTAAAGCGCGCGGTCAAATCGCGCGTCGTAGTCGGTATCGGACAGAATGGCGCCTGCGGTGGACCCGGCAGATTTTGCGAGAGGATCCCAAACGCAACTGACTCCGGTAACGGCATCTGGGTAGAGTCGCGGTCGGTTCTTTTGCGTTGATATGAACGCGTAGCGTCCACCCAATGTGCGCAGGAGGTTGTGGATCCGCTCATCCATATCCGATCCCGCCTGGGACGGGGCCCGCCATTCGCCGCTGATGCGTCGCTTGGACTGAAGGTCAGTTGGAAAGCCCAAAAGGAGCCCAATCGATCCTTGATCCGACAAGACATCTATGACCGGCAGTCCCGGTCCGACCGTAAGCCAATATGCCCCAACAGCCCGCGCCGCGGGATGCGGCTGGGCCGTGAGCCGATACTGCCAAGCATCAAGAGTGATAGCGGGAGTTGCTACGTCAGGAGTTAGCTTTGAATGAATTGTCATGCTGGACCTTTCGTTTTCTTGTTGGTCCAGCGTGGTTCAATCGTGGTTGCTAAGTCGTTAATCGCTCAATGGGCGGCCGTGGAGATGGCGTGATCGTCTGACCCTTCCCAATTGTCTGAATCCCGTGTATGGCCCGCCCATCTTGGAAGCACGGCGCCCGCAGTCCAGCGCCGACCAAAGAAGATACCGGACTGAGGGGGAATACGCCCCCTACGCAAAAGACCCATTGGGTCAAAAGGAAAACATGATGTTTAACGAAGTAAAAAAATCGATGCAGTGGGGCGAAGACACGCTCACTCTCGAAACCGGCAAGGTTGCCCGTCAGGCAGACGGCACCGTGATTGCCACCCTTGGCGAAACCTCTGTCATGGCCAACGTGACATTCGCCAAAGCCCCCAAGCCTGGTCAGGATTTCTTTCCGCTGACCGTGCACTATCAAGAGAAGTATTATGCCGCTGGTAAAGTCCCCGGCGGCTTTTTCAAGCGCGAGGCACGTCCAACAGAAAAAGAGACGCTGACTGCCCGCTTGATCGACCGTCCGATCCGGCCGTTGTTCGTGCCTGGCTTCAAACATGAAGTTTTGGTGATGTGCACGGTGCTGTCCCACGATCTGGTCAACGACCCTGACATGGTCGCGATGATCGCGGCCTCTGCAGCCCTGACAATCTCTGGCGCGCCGTTCCGGGGCCCGATTGCTGCCGCCCGCGTCGGATTTGAAGATGGCGAGTACATCTTGAACCCCGAGATCGACGATATGCACGATCTGCGCAACAACCCAGAACAGCGTCTTGACCTGGTCGTTGCCGGCACCAAAGACGCCGTGATGATGGTGGAGTCAGAAGCCTATGAGCTGACCGAGGAAGAGATGCTCGGCGCTGTCACTTTCGCCCATGAGCAGATCCAGCCGGTGATCGACCTGATCATCGATTTGGCTGAAGAAAGCGCGAAAGAGCCGTTTGATTTCCAACCGCCAGATTACAGCGACCTTTATGAGGTCGTGAAGAAAGCGGGCGAGAAGGATATGGCGAAAGCCTATGCCATTCTTGACAAGCAAGAACGGACAAGCGCCGTTTCTGCGGCGAAAGAGGCGATTGTTGAAGGTTTGTCAGACGAGCAAAAGGAAGATCCGAACCTCGGCTCTGCCTTGAAGAAGCTTGAGTCGGGCATCCTGCGCGGCGCTGTTGTCAAAGACGGTAAGCGGATCGATGGTCGTGCATTGGACGAAATTCGGCCAATCGTTTCTGAAACAGGCGTTCTCCCGCGGACACACGGGTCTGCCCTGTTTACACGCGGTGAAACGCAGGGTTTGGTCGTGACCACACTCGGCACCGGCGACGATGAGCAGATGATCGACGCGTTGCAGGGCACCTACAAGTCCAACTTCATGCTACACTATAACTTCCCACCATATTCGGTTGGTGAAGTTGGTCGTGTGTCTGGCCCAGGCCGTCGCGAAATCGGCCACGGCAAACTGGCATGGCGTGCTTTGCAGGCGGTCCTGCCAGCGGCGACGGACTTCCCTTATACCGTGCGTGTCGTTTCTGAGATCACCGAATCTAACGGATCGTCCTCCATGGCGTCTGTTTGCGGCGGCTCTTTGTCGATGATGGACGCAGGCGTGCCTTTGAAAGCAGCTGTCGCCGGTGTGGCCATGGGCCTTGTGATGGAAGAAGATGGTTCCTACGCGGTGCTGTCTGACATCCTCGGCGACGAAGACCACCTCGGTGATATGGACTTCAAGGTCGCTGGGACCGAGAACGGCATCACGTCGCTTCAAATGGACATCAAGATCGCTGGTATCACGCCAGAGATCATGAAGCAGGCTTTGGCCCAGGCGAAAGAAGGCCGGATACATATCTTGGGTGAAATGGCGAAAGCCCTGAATACTGCCAACGATCTTGGTGTACATGCGCCGAAGATCGAAACGATGCAGATCGCAACCGACAAGATCCGCGAAGTGATCGGGTCTGGTGGTAAGGTTATCCGCGAGATCGTGGAAACCTCTGGTGCCAAGGTTGATATCAACGACGACGGGATCATTAAGATCGCATCCAACGATGCGGAGGCCATCAAGAAGGCCTACGACATGATCCACTCCATCGTGGCAGAGCCGGAAGAGGGCGTGATCTACAAAGGCAAGGTTGTGAAGCTCGTCGATTTTGGCGCCTTCGTGAACTTCTTTGGCAAGCGTGATGGCCTTGTGCACGTGTCCCAGATCGAAAACCGTCGCCTGAACCATCCGTCAGATGTTCTCAAAGAAGGTCAGGAAGTTTGGGTGAAGCTGTTGGGCTTTGATGATCGCGGCAAAGTCCGCTTGGCCATGAAAATGGTCGACCAAGAGACTGGCGAAGAGATCAAAAAAGAAGAAGAGACAGCAGAATAAGCGGAATTTTCGACCGCTTCTGAAAAACCCCGGTCAGCACGGCCGGGGTTTTTTGCATCTGCAACATCCTTGTTACATCCTCCACTTACGCAGTTACTTGGCGGAAGACTGCGTCGTAGCTGCTGCTGCCGATGACGAAAGCCTTATTCAAAGTGTTTCAAAATTTCAGCCCCGTCGCCCGTGCGTCGGGGTTTTATTTTGCGGCAATGCGCCGTTTCTTAATCAGTTGCGCTTAGCCTTTCCCGGTAACACGGGAGATCTGAGGGCTATCGAATGAAACGTGTGATTTCTTTGGTATCAGTAGTATTCTGTTCCGGGGTTCCGGTTGGGGCATTCGCGCAGCACACTTTCGGAGACACGACGTTCGGTGGTGGCGTGACCCTGTTTGGGCCGATGCTCGAAGGATCCTATACCTTTGAACCGAACCTGCGGCTGCGTGGTATGCTGATCGGTGGATGGGACTTCGACACCACGGAAGTGGACGAAGACGGCAATATGTTCGATGTTGACGTTGATCCCGCCGCGGCGGCAATTCTGATTGACCACTCTCCGCGCGGTGATGGCCTGCGTTTTTCAGGTGGTTTGCTATTTGATCTGTCTGAGATTAGCGCGATTGGGCGCGGGGCTGGGCCCGACGGGTTCGAAGTGAATGGCGAAACCTTTGACGAGGGTGTGGTCACTGCCGACGCAGGGCTGAGCAGTCGCGTCGCGCCAATGATTGCTGCCGGCTATGAATATTCCTTGGATGATCAATGGGTTCTGAGTGGGGAACTCGGTGCGATTTATGCGGGCGGGCTCTCAACCACACTCACGGCAAACAGTGATCTGCTCCAAGACACCATCGATGATGATGAAGACATCCAGGAAAGTTTGTCAGATGCGGCGAGCCTGACAATATTGCCATTTATAAGCGTCGCGGTCAGTTTCCGTTTCTGACTACGCCGCAAAACGGCCATGATTCTGTGTGCTGTCTATGCATCACGGCACCACCTTCACCTTTTTTTGAACGGTGCATTGACCGGATGGTCAATATTATTCAACACATCTGCCGTGCGAATCTAAGGATGTAAGATGTTAACTCGACGCCATTTTATTGCGACAGGCGCTGCCGTATCTGCTCTGGCCGCCCATCCCGCTTTCGCGCAGGAGGTTGAAACCCCTGCTGCACCCATTGAACCAGCCGACCCACTTGCCCCGACGCTTGTGACGCTTGCCGGTCCAGTTCCCGCAAACGAGATCCATATGGATCCCAATATTTTCCGCCTGTACCTGACGTTGGGTGGCGATCAAGCGATGCGCTATGCCGTCGGTGTCGGGCGGCCCGGGCTTTATGAGCCCGGTAGTTTCTATGTCGGCGCCAAGAAAGAATGGCCCAGCTGGACCCCAACGCCAGAGATGATTGAGCGCGAGCCGGATGAATACGAGCAATACAAAGATGGTGTCCCTGGTGGACCAGAGAATCCGCTCGGCGCCCGCGCGCTTTACCTTTTCCAACCTGGTCGCGGCGACACCTTCTTGCGTATCCATGGGACAAACGCGCCTCGAACGATTGGGACAGCCGTGTCGAATGGATGTGCCCGTCTAACGAACGAGTTCGTGAAGGACTTGTATGCACGTACACCGCTTCAGTCTCGTGTGTATCTCTACCCACGGGACGTGTAACGCGACCATCCTGCAACAGATCGGAGCATCAAAGGCCTCTTAGCCCATGTAGGCCTTTGTCGTGGACGATGAATTTAAGGTATGCGTTGCCGTCGACAGAAACTTCGATTTGACTAGGTTGCCAATGATCACTCGCCGCCAATTCGCTCTTTCCGCCACTGCCGCCTTGGCCGCTGCGCCCGCATTGGCGGCCCCGACGGTCGTGCGCCTGCCACGCAAATTCTTTCCGCAAGATGTGAATGTGAACCCCGACTTGCCTGCGGGCCAGATCCACGTGGTGAAAGAAGACTATTATCTCTACTGGACCTACGGCAACGGGCGTGCGCGGCGTTATGGCATTGCGCTTGGGGATCAAGGTCGCAATTACACCGGTGTGCTGACAATCCGTCGTAAGGCAGAGTGGCCAAGCTGGATCCCGACCCAAAACATGATTAATTTGGAACCTGAGCTTTATGGCCCCTATCGCCGCGGGCTGCCAGGTGGCCATCCGCAAAACCCGATGGGGGCGCGGGCACTGTACCTCTATGAAGGCGGGCGTGACACGTATTATCGCATCCACGGCACACCGCAGCCTTGGACCATCGGCCAGAGCTTCTCATCTGGGTGTGTGCGTTTGATTAATGAGCATGTTGAAGAGCTTTACAGCCTCGTTCCGGTCAACACCCACGTGTACATCTTCTAAGACGACTACACAAAAAGCCCGGCAGACTCTGGCCGGGCTTTCGCGGTCTTTTAGAGGAATTTTAGTCTTTCAAAGACGTCTTGCGCAGGTACGGCAAGACCGTTTCGAACTCCCCAAACTTCGCTTTCGCATCTTCATCGCTGACGGTCGCGGGGATGATGACGTCATCGCCAACGTTCCAATTTGCGGGCGTTGCAACGCCACGCCCTGTGGAGGTTTGCAAGCCATCAAGTGCGCGTAACACCTCAGCAAAGTTGCGGCCGACTGTCATCGGGTATGTCATGGAAAGCTTCAACTGCTTGTCTGGGCCAATGATAAAAACGGACCGGACCGTGGCGCTATCTGCAGGTGTGCGACCGTCGGGTAGGTAAGCTTCGGCTGGCAGCATGTCGAAAGCTTTGGAAACCTCCAGGCCATCGTCCGCGATAATCGGGAAACCTGCCGGCGCACCGCCGACGACCTCAATGTCAGCTTTCCACTTTTTGTGATCTTCCACACCATCAACAGACACGCCGATGACCTTCGTTCCGCGCTTCTCCCACTCTGCGGCCAACTGTGCGACGGCGCCGAATTCGGTCGTGCAGACGGGCGTAAAGTCTTTCGGGTGCGAAAATAGAATAGCCCAGCTATCGCCGATCCAGTCGTGCAACGCGAAGCTGCCTTGGTCTGTCGTTACGGTGAGGTTTGGAATTGTGTCGTTGATGCGAAGGCCCATGGTGACTCCCCTTTTTTGCAATAGGTCGAATATAGGCATCACGCTGACGAAGTTCACCCCTCCTGTCCATCACATCAGAACGGGGCTTTGGCCGTAAATCGCATGCCTTGTCCGCCGTCTGGGTGGCGAAACTGTAATGTTTCAGAGTGCAGCATCAGCCTTGGGTGCGCCTGGGCCGCACCGCTTGCATAGAATGGGTCACCGAGGATTGGATGCCCGATGGCTTGCATATGCACGCGCAATTGATGCGACCGTCCGGTTTTTGGCATGAGCCGGACGCGTGTTTCGTCAGCAGTGCTCCGCATGACCCGCCAGTCGGTCACTGCGGATTTTCCGGTCTCGTGATCCACCTTCTGTTTCGGTCGATTGGGCCAATCCACAATCAGCGGCAAATCAACCGTGCCCGTTTTTTCTGTGATCTCCCCGGCGACACGCGCGACATAGGTCTTTTTCGTCTGCCGCTTTTCGAATTGGAGGCCGAGGTGGCGCTGGGCATGCGGGGTCAGTGCGAAAATCATTACGCCCGATGTGTCGCGGTCCAGCCGATGCACCAGGAGCGCTTGGGGAAATATTGCTTGAAGACGGCTGATGAGGCAGTCCGCAAGCTCTGGTCCTTTGCCCGGAACAGAGAGGAGCCCTGTCGGTTTATCGACCAAAACAACCTCGTGGTCGTCGTGCAAGATCACCAACGGATCGTCTGGAGGGCTATAGGTGTTAGTCATAGACGCGCGCGCCAAAGATGGCGGATCCTACCCGGACATGTGTGGCACCAAGCGCGATGGCGCTTTCAAAGTCGCTGCTCATTCCCATCGACAGCCCTTCTAAGCCATTGCGCGTGGCAATCTTGGCAAGCAGGGCAAAGTGGAGGCTTGGTTCTTCGTCGACGGGGGGAATGCACATCAAACCATGCACTGGCAGATCAAGCGCCCTGGCTTCTGAAATGAAGGCGTCCGCGTCGCCGGGCAGGATACCTGCCTTCTGCGGCTCTTCCCCGGTATTGACCTGGATGAACAGGTCAGGGCAGTGCCCGAGCTCTTGCGCGAGCCGGGCGAGCGTGGTTGCTAATCTCGGACGGTCCAAGGTGTGAATCGCTTGCGCATGCTCCATGGCTTGTCGTGCCTTGTTGGTTTGTAGAGGGCCAATCAGGTGCAATACGATATCGTCATAGCGGGTGCGAAAGTCCGGCCATTTGCTGGCTGCCTCTTGCACCTTGTTCTCACCGAACACCCGGTGACCTTCGTCTAGAATCGATTCCACCCGGGCGTTTGGTTGGACTTTGGAAACCGCAATAAGGGTCACCGCATCTTTTTCACGGTTTGCTTGTGTTGTCGCCTTTGCGACGCGGTGTGTGATGTCCGCAAGTGCCATGCAGTGTTACCTGTTTTTAAGGATGTATGCGTTAGACCCAAGGAAATAGGGTGTTCAGCGCAGATTGTCAGGCGGCAATTGCGCCAAAATCTTGTGTGTCTTGCATGCATCATTTTCGACAGACTGCCCTGAACATGCCCCAATGGGGTTGAGTGTTCAGCGTGTTAGGCGCATTCACACTGGCAATGCTAGACGATCTGGCATCTTGGGAATGCAAACACGAGGGAATATCCATGAAAAGCATCCTTCTTACCTCGACTGCCCTGGTCGCCTTCGCAGGTGCCGCAGCAGCCGATGGCCACGCAACCGGTTTTAGCTTCTCCGGTGACGCTGTACTTGGTTACACCGCAGACAGCGACGTAAACACTGGTCCTGTCGGAACGAATGCCATCGCAGGCGACCGCTTCTTCTGGGAGCTGGACATCGACGTAGCTGCGTCTACAGAGCTGGACAACGGCCTGACTGCAACTGCTGAGTTCGGTTTCGAAGTTGTTGACGAGAACCTGGGCCAAGACCTGGTGTCTAGCGACTACGTTCTGTCCGTATCCGGCGAAAGCGCAAGCTTGTCTTTCGGTGACCTTGATCCTGTAGCCGAAGATCGCTTCGGTGGTGTTGACGGCGACACAACTGCTGGCTTCAACGACCAAGACGCGCACTTCGACGTGGTTGGTTTCGAATCCATCCTGGTTGGCGAAGCGACATTCGGTTCCTTCACTGGTGCGGTGTCCTTCGGTGTTGACAGCGGCGACGGTCTTCTGATCGCTGACGTTGAAGACCTTGACGCACTGCAGTTGCACATCGCTGGTACAGTTTCCATCCTGGACGTTGAACTTGCATTCCAGGACGAGCTCGGCGCCGCTGACTCTGTCTTTGGTATCGCAGCTTCTGCTTCCGTTGGTGGCGCAGACATCACTGTATCTTACCTCGATGACGGCACAGAGAACTCCACGGGTATCTCCGTTGCTTACCCATTCGGCCCAGTTACGGTTGAAGGTTACTACTCTGTCAACGACATCAACGAAGACAACTACGGTATCGACGTTGACTACTCTTCCGGCCCAATCGCAGTGAACTTCTTCGCAGACGTCGATGGCGCCAGCGATGATAACCCTGATGACTTGGGTGAAGACGTGACCGAGTTCGGCATCGAAGGTTCTTACGATGTTGGCAACGGCCTCGAGCTGTTCGCCGGCTACATCACTACTGATGAAGATGATGCATTTGAGACAACATACTTCGCGGCAACCTACGATCTGGGTGGCGGTGCTGAGTTCCTCTTCTCATATGCTGACGATGGCAACGAACTGGCAAACGTCACAGACGACGAAGTTGGTGATCCAGAGTATAACGAAGGCCTGACAGTTCAGGTTTCCTTCGAATTCTAAGTCTTACGACTTAAAGTTTCGGGAAGGCCGCCCTTTGGGCGGCCTTTTCATTTTGGGGGCCTCGTATCATCACCCCATCTGGCCTTTCCCTTGGCTGCGCAGTATGCAAACCCCAACGTGCAAAGCGCCACGATGTGTCCGGAAAGACAGAAACGATGACGATCTATTCACCGTCCGAAATTGAACCCAAATGGCAGGCCGTATGGGCCGATGCGGAGACCTTTAGAGCGGTCCGCAGTGACGATAAGCCGAAGTACTATGTGCTTGAGATGTTCCCGTACCCGTCGGGCAACCTACACATCGGCCATGTGCGCAACTACACTATGGGCGACGTTATCGCGCGGTACAAACTGGCCACGGGCCATAATGTCTTACACCCCATGGGATGGGACGCCTTTGGCATGCCGGCAGAAAATGCTGCAATGGCCTCTGGCGGGCATCCGAAGGACTGGACCTACGCCAACATCGCCCACATGAAGTCGCAGATGCAGCCTTTGGGCCTGTCGCTCGACTGGACCCGCGAATTCGCGACCTGTGATCCTGAATACTATGGCCAGCAGCAGGCGCTTTTTATCGACTTCCTCGAAAAGGGCCTCATCTATCGCAAGAAAGCGGTTGTGAACTGGGATCCGGTCGATATGACCGTGCTCGCCAACGAACAGGTGATCGACGGCAAAGGTTGGCGGTCTGGCGCGGACGTCGAAAAGCGTGAGCTTGTGCAGTGGTTCTTCAAGATCTCTGACTACTCTGAAGAGCTGTTGGCAGCGCTCGACGCCCTGGACGACTGGCCTGCGAAGGTCAAACTGATGCAGTCCAACTGGATCGGTATGTCCCGCGGTATCGAGATCCGATTTGAACGCACAGATGGTGACGATCCGATCATCTGTTACTCCACGCGGCCCGACACGATGCGGGGTGCGTCGTTTATTGCTGTCGCACCGGATCACCCAGTTGCTACCACATTGGTTGCAGACAACCCAAACTTGGCTGCATTTGTCGACGAATGCCGCAAGATGGATACCACCGAAGCCGCAATGGAAAAGGCGGAAAAGAAGGGCATCGACACCGGTATCCGCGTCAAACACCCTGTCTACGCGGAACAGGAGCTGCCAGTTTGGATCGGTAACTTCGTCCTGATGGACTATGGCACCGGCGCTGTTTTCGGCTGCCCTGCGCATGACCAACGCGACCTCGACTTTGCCCGCAAGTACGACTTGCCGGTCCGTAACGCCTTTTACATGCCGGGCGAAGAAGTGGAGGTGAGCACTGAAGCGTTGGTACCGTCAAAGACTGAACCCGTTGTCTTTATTGATCATTTCGCCGGCATCAAAGATGTTACCAGCCAAGAAGCGATCGACGCGACCATTGATTACTTTGAAGCAAAGGGTCTCGGGAAAGGCCAAACCCAGTTCCGCTTGCGTGATTGGGGATTAAGTCGTCAGCGCTATTGGGGCTGCCCGATCCCGATTGTCCACTGTGATGATTGTGGCGCTGTGCCTGAAACGAAAGAGAATTTGCCGATCCGTCTGCCCGATGACGTGAGCTTCGACATTCCCGGTAATCCGTTGGATCGCCATCCGACATGGCGCGATTGCGCCTGCCCAAAATGTGGGAAAGCGGCCAAGCGCGAAACGGATACGATGGACACCTTCGTGGACAGCTCCTGGTACTTTGCCCGCTTCACAGCGCCTCATGCCGCGACGCCGACAGATATAGAAGACGCCGCGTACTGGATGAATGTTGATCAGTACATTGGCGGCATTGAGCATGCTATTTTGCACTTGCTGTATTCGCGTTTTTTCGCGAGGGCGATGAGAATGACGGGGCATCTGCCGCAGGGCACCGAAGAGCCATTCAACGCGCTGTTCACGCAGGGCATGGTCACCCATGAGATCTATAAAACGACCGGAGACGACGGCCGTCCCGTTTATCACTTCCCTTCGGATGTTATAAACGGAACACTGGCAGATGGCACAAAAGTAGACATTATTCCTTCTGCAAAGATGTCAAAATCAAAAAAGAATGTTGTGGATCCTGATGACATTCTGGAAAAGTACGGTGCCGACACGGCCCGCTGGTTCGTCCTTTCCGACAGCCCACCGGAACGTGATGTGGAGTGGACGGCCTCTGGCGCGGAGGCGGCACATAAGCATCTGGCGCGGGTTTACCGCATTGCGCAAGATGTGATGAGTTCGGAAGGTGGCGATCCAATTGAGGACGTAAATTTGATGCGTGCCATGCATAAAACGATCTTGGACGCCACCAATGGCGTTGAGAGTTTTGGCTTCAACGCGACAATTGCGAAGCTCTATGGATTCACCGCCGTACTTGCCAAATCAAAAGCAAGTAGATCGGCGAAACAGGAAGCGACCCGAACATTGGCCCAATTGATGTCACCGATGACACCGCATCTCTCGGAAGAGATATGGTCGCTGCTGGGTGGTGAGGGGCTGATCGCAAACGCACCTTGGCCCGTCGCGGACGAAACCATGTTGGTGGAAGACACTGTGACCTTGCCTGTCCAGATCAATGGGAAACGGAAGTCTGAGATTGAGGTGCCAGCGGACGCCGCGAAAGATGCGGTTGAGGCGCAGGCGATGGCGGACGAGACGGTCAGGAAGCATTTGGACGGTGCCACGCCCAAGAAAGTGATCGTTGTCCCAGGCCGGATCGTGAACATTGTCATCTGATCGCCTGTCCCGCCGCGCCGCCTTGTTTGCGGTTTTGGGGCTGGCGGGTTGTGGTTTTGTGCCAGCTTTTGCTCCCGGGGGGACGGCAGCGAAGTGGCAGAATGCGGTCATCGTGGATGCGCCGGATACGACCATGGGGTTTCGGATGGGCGCGCGCCTTCGCGAGACTCTCGGTGCCCCAGCGGCGGCGCGGTTCGCCATGACGATTGCGCCGCAAACGGCCCCTGTTCCCGCGACGATCACCGAGGAAGGCGATATCACCCGTTTAAATCTGACCGGTAACGCAGCTTGGCAGATCAAAGACTTGGCAACGGGCATGGTTGTTGAGGAAGGCCTGGTGCAAACTTTTACGAGCTATTCGGCAACCGGCTCAACCGTCGCGACCCAGGCCGCTGAAACGGACGCGTTAGAGCGCCTGTCGGTGGCACTGGCCGATCTGATCGTGCAACAGCTGTTGACGGCATCATGAAACTGTCAGGTGGGCAGGCGCAGGGGTATTTGCGAAAGCCAGATCCGGCGCATACGGGACTACTCCTCTTTGGGGCAGATCCGATGCGCGTCGCAGGCAAACGTCAGGAAGCCATATTGGCACTCGTCGGGCCAAACGGTGACGATGAGATGCGAATGACGCGCATCGCAGGCGCCGATCTGCGGAAAGATCCGGCGTTGTTAGGAGATGCGATCAAGGCGCAGGGGTTTTTCCCGGGCCATCGCGTGGCCTTTGTGGAGGACGCAACAGATGGTCTGGCGAAGGTGATCGACGCTGCGCTGGCGGATTGGCAACCGGGCGATGCGCAGGTCGTGGTGACGGCAGGCCAGCTGACGGCAAAGTCGGCCTTACGGAGGCTGTTTGAAGGCCACGGCAATGCTGTGGCGATCGGCATCTATGATGATCCTCCCAGCCGAGACGAGATCGAACAGGCCCTGCATGTAGCGGGACTGTCTTCGACGAACCGGGATGTCATGGACCAGCTATTTGCCCTCGCCAATAGCCTGGAGCCAGGTGATTTTCGGCAGACGGTGGAAAAGCTTGGCCTGTACAAGCGTGGCGATTCGGAGCCTTTGACCCTCGTGGATGTTATGGCCTGTGCGCCGCAATCTGCCGACGTCGATGTTGATGATGTGCTCGAGGTTGTGGCGATGGGTCGGACAGATCAGTTGGGCCCAGTGCTGCGCAACCTTTATGCCCAGGGTGTGGCACCTGTCACACTTTGCATTGGTGCGATGCGTTACTTTCGTCAGCTTCATGCTGTGGCGAGTGATCCAGGCGGCGCGGCGGCCGGGGCAGGGCGTTTGCGCCCGCCTGTCTTTGGGCCACGTCGGGATAGGATTGTCCGTCAGGCAAGTGCTTGGGGGCGCGACCGGCTTGAGAAGGCGCTGACGGCGCTGACGGACACAGACCTGCAGATGCGGTCAGCTGGGGCGACCCCGGATCAAGCGTTGATGGAACGGGCCTTGATCCGCTTGGCCATGTTGGCACGGCGCTAAAGAAAAGGGCGCGCCAGGCGGCGCGCCCAAATTCACTCTTCATTAAGCTTGTAGGCTTAGAAAGAAGCGGAGGCTGCAACCAGTGCGGCCAACAGGCCCAGCACGATGTAGCCAGATGGGATAGAACCACCAGCAGGTGCTGGTTCGATCACAACAGGCTCAGCTGGAACAACTGGGGCCAGGCCACCTGCATTTGCAGTCGCAGCGGCTGTAGACAGGACTGCAGCGGCAGCCAGAACTTTAAGTGTACGCATTGGGGGTCTCCTTAAATGCAAAAGGGCTAGCATCTGGCCAGCCCCTATGAAATTTCCTGAACTGCGCCTTAGAAAGAAGCAGAAGCGGCAACCAGTGCGGCCAGCAGGCCCAGCACGATGTAGCCGGAGTTGATGGAACCAGTAGGAGCAGGTGTGTCAACGATGACAACTGGTGCTTCTGGGATCACTGGGGCCAGGCCACCTGCGTTAGCAGCAGCACCGGCTACTGCGATTGCAGCTGCGGCAGCGAGAGTAGTTGTGAGGCGCATGTCGGTACTCCAATTAATGCACTGTTTTGTGGACGATCACGGATTTTCTACTCACCGCCATCGTGTAAAACAAGTGATTAAATCAGAACATGAACTGACCCAAGTCATTCTTGCATCGCGCGAAATTCTTCCTTGCCTCGTATTTTTCGGCGCTTTTCCCCCATTTTGGACCACTTTGCGGCTGCAACCCCTGTGTTTTCTGGGTTTTTTTCACGCGTCCGGTGCCTGAACCCCTCCAAGCTGACGCAACAATGCCTTGGTCTGGTCCAAGATTGTCGCCGTGAAAAGCTGTAAACCGATGCTGCGACGCAACAGTTTTGCATGAAGTTTTGAAGACGAAGCTGCAGTAAATGGGCCAAAAACCGCTTGAAACCGCGCGTTTGGCAAGAGAAATCAGCAACTACAACCCTTGATTGTTCGATTGCAGCCCGAGTCACTTTGCTAATTTGATCTGCCCAGCCACGCCGCGGCCGCATGCCCAGCTGCCCGACCCGAGGCCAGGCATCCAGTGATGAGATAGCCCCCGGTTGGCGCCTCCCAATCGAGCATTTCACCGGCAGCAAATACGCCAGGCCGTTCGCGTAACATGAAGTTTTCGGTGAGAGCATCAAACTGCAACCCCCCCGCGGTAGAAATCGCACCATCGATTGGAAAGGGTGTTAACGGTTTGATCTGTAATGCTTTCACCGCTCTGGCAAAGCTTTCGGGGTTTGTGACAGTTAGCCCTTTTGCAAACTCGTTGAACAGGGCCGCCTTCACCGGAGGCAGCCGCAGTGTCTGTCGTAGGAGGCGCTGCCGTGAATGTTTCTTTGACGTTTTGCTCACCCTCGACGCGACTGTCGCGACATCCACATCCGGCATCAGATCGATTGTAAGCGTCTGCGTTTCTCGGACAGCAGCGGAGACTTCATACACTCCTCCACCCTCTATCCCATTCTGTGTGATCACCCACTCACCGCGCGATATCAATGCGCCCGCGCGCAGTGCAGTCGCCTTAATCGGCGTGCCGAAATAGGGTGTCATGTGCTCTGACCAAGGCCAGACAAAGCCGCAGTTGGCTGGCTGGAAAGGAACCGTCTGGGGCAGATTGGCAGCCCAGCCGCCATCTGACCCAAGTCGCGCCCAGCTTGCCCCGCCCATAGCCAATACGGTCACATCGGCTTCGACGCTTTCGCGGCCGTTGGGGCTCTCAAAGATACTCGTTTCACCGTCCCATCCCACCCAGCGCCACCGTCTTTGAAGCGCGACGCCCAGGCCGTCCAATCGCGCAATCCAGGCGCGCAAAAGCGGGGAGGCTTTCATGATTTTGGGAAAAACCCGCCCTGTTGACCCCTTAAAAGTTGGCTGCCCCAGGCCGGTCGCCCAATCTTGGACTGCATCGGGACCGAATGCGCGAAGGGCGTCGTGGAAGGCGTTTGGCACATCACCGAAGGCATCGATGAAAGCGCCGATTGGCTCCACTTTTGTCAGGTTTAAGCCGGACTTGCCCGCCATCAAAAACTTACGACCCGGTGACGGCATTTGATCGGCAATGGTTACACGATGGCCGGCCGCCGCGATTACGTCCGCCGCCATCAAACCCGCCGGTCCAGCGCCGATCACCAGCGCATGACTCATGCAGGGACAGACCCCTTTATCTCCACGACGCGATGCGGATAAGGGATCTCAATCCCGTTATCTTTCAAGGCGTTCCAGATAATGAAGAGCACTTCGGAGGTGTATTTGTTCTTACCATCGTCGATACCTTCAACCCAAAACTCCACGCAGAAGTCGACGCCGGAATCACCAAATCCGCGCAGCTCACAATCTGGCGGTTCCGGTGTTTGCAGGACGCCGGGATGAGTGCTGACCGCGTTTTGAATAATGTCGGGCACCTTGTTGATATCGGTGTCGTAGCTGACAGAAAACTCAGCCTCGAGCCGGTTCGCAGACCCTTGGTCAGAGTAATTGACCACGCGTGTGGTGATGAAGTCTTCGTTCGGCACAACGATCCAGCGCCCGTCGAAGGTTTCCAAGAAGGTCGCGCGGGCGGTCATCTTGATGATCGTTCCGGCTTCACCGCCATCAAGCTCCACGTAATCGCCGACGGTTGCTTGCCCTTCGAGCAGCAAGATCACACCAGAGATAAAGTTCGACGCGATTTTCTGTAGGCCGAACCCGAGACCAACACCAATGGCACCACCAAGCACGGCCAGGGTGCTAAGGTTGATGCCCATGATGTTCATTAACAGCAGGAATGCCAAACCAAAGATCATGAACTCCGCCGCTTTGGCCGTCAGTTGACGGATGGCTGGGCGCATTTCCTGCTTTTCGATAAAGCTCGTCGATTGCGTGTTGGACCATTGGCCAAGCCAGAACAGGAACGACCCAGCGATGATCCCGCGCAACAGCGCCAGCGCGCTAAAGCTAATGTTCCCGATATTGACCTGTGCTGCTCCGAGGGCTGCAATCGCCGGATCAAGGATCCCGAGTGCATAAAGTGCCCCCGCTGGGATCAGTACGAACTTACCGAGAAGTGCCAAGAATGGATCAGTCAGTATGTCTCGCGCGAAGGCCCGGATGGCCAGGAACAAGAAAACACGTTTCCCGAAGCCAATAACCGGTCCGGAGCCGAACATGGCTGTGACAGCCGCCTCACCCATGGCCGTGAACGCATAAGCAAGCAGCGGCAAAAGGAGCGGCAAAAACTGCAGCGTAAATCGCCGTGCCTTGGCGAAGATGTTCTGATTGTCCTCAGCAGGGGTCAGGAGGTTCGTAATCCGCGGCGTTGCAATCCGATTGACCAAGCGGGCCAGCAAATAAGCAGCCACAAGCAAAGCGAACTGCGACCAGGCTGCTGGCGACAACAACCAGTCTTTCGCGATGTTTACCCCCAGGTCAACATACCCCATCGCCTGATCAAAGAGTGCCTGTGGATCCATGATACGCCCTGCTTCGCTTGTTCTGACGCGTTCATACGCGAAAACTTTGCGGATCAAACAGTGTTTTTGATGGTGCGCACGTGGGATGGATTGGCTGTCTGCATACTTTGCGCCAGCGCATGCGCACGGTGCATAAGTTGATCGGTTTCGACCACTTCGTCGACCAATCCCCAAGTTTGCGCTGTTGGCGCGTCGATTTTCTGAGCGGCGAGCAAAATCATCTTTGTGCGGGCCGGGCCCACCAATTGCGCCATGCGGCCTGGGTCGGATGGTTGTGGGAGGACGCCCATCTTCAAAACTGGATAAAAGAACTTTGTGCCCACAGCTGCGATCCGCAGATCACAGGCCAGTACCATGCCGAAAGATCCGCCTGCGACCGTGCCGTTTAGGGCCGCAATCGTGAGCCCATTGATGGCCGCGATGTTGCCTGACAGTCGCTCCCACGTAGGATGCGTCGCTAGGGTGGAAACATGGTCAAGGTCCGCCCCCGCGCTGAAAATCTTGCCTGCTCCGGTTAGAATGAATGTTTTGGCTGATGATGCTTCCGCGGCTATGTCTGCGAGGCGGTTCAACATCTCGACCGTCAACGCATTGGCTTTGTCTGGACGGTTCAGCGTTACCGTCCAAAACCCATCGTGTTCGGAGACGAGAACTGCCTCGGTCATATCAGTCCCACCGCCTTGCGGACGCCTTCGTCGCGCAGGCTTACGTCATCGCCCAAGTAGTCGTCTGCCGCTGGCGTGCACATCCAGATCAAGGCCTGCGCCGGCCACTCAGGCGGGATGTGGTCTGACCAGTCCAATTGGCTGACGGGGTTGATGCCGGAAGATTTAATCTCTCGTTGCATTTGTGTGGCGACCGTTCCTGGTGACAGGCCCAAGACCCTGACGCCCTTGCCTCGGTTTTCCTTATCCGCAACGCGAGTCAACATGTACGCTCCGGCTTTCGCGGAACAATAGGCGGACCATCCCTCAACAGGCCCATGCGCCGCGCCGGAAGAGATGGTAATGATCGTACCAGTCCCCCGCGCGATCATCGGCGGCAGGGCCGCGCGCATCCCGTAAAAGACGCCTTTAAGGTTCACATCGATTGTGCGGCCATAGTCCGCGATGTCTGTCCCCGACAAGTGTGAGATCGGTTCGATCATCCCAGCGTTCCCAATGAAGATATCAATTGCACCGAAGTGGGCAATTGTCTGATCAACCGTCGCTTGCACGGCCGCAGGATCAGCTACGTCGCAGGGTAGGGCGAGCGCTGATTCCCCCAGCTCATCGGCGATGGATTGTAGAGCATCCGTTGACCGGGCGGTCAGCACAACATTGGCGCCCGCCGCAACAAAGGCGCGAGCTGCGGCTTCACCTATTCCGCGGCTCGCGCCGGTAATCAGGGCTGTCTTGCCGCTAACACCTTGTGTTGTCATATTTTTGTCCCACCTATCTACGATATGAAGCTGCAAGAGCCAGAATTCCTGACCTTGACCGCAGACGCAACCCGATGGACTGTCTGCGCAAACATTGTACGAAAGGTGATCCCATGACGTCCCAAATTCTTTTGCGTGGTGCCGTAAGCGCCGCGGCCCTTTTGACCGCACCTGCCGCCTTTGCGGATGTAACTGCGGAGCAGGTTTGGGAAAATTGGAAAGCGAATTTGGCACTCTATGGCGAAGCTGGGGTCACTATCGGCGATGAAGCCGTGAGCGGTGGAACAGTGACGGTCAACGACCTCTCTCTGCAAATGCTAGATGAAAATGCGAGCGTTTCTGCTGAAATCGGCACGATTATTTTTGAAGAACTTGGAGATGGCACCGTCGCCGTGACGATGCAAGACAGCTACCCCATTGTGATCAACGATCCGGATGAAGGTGTCGTCGTGACTTTGGCCGTTAGTCAAGAAAACATGTCGATTGTTGTCAGCGGTGAGCCTGACGCGATGAACTACGATGTCTCAGCCGACACATACGAAATCAGCGTCACCGATATCACTGGCGACGAAGAGGTCGAAGGCGACATGCTTGTGAAGGCCCAAGGACTGTCCGGGTCTTATCAGACCGACATCAGCGATGGGCTCGACACCACATTCGCGTTCAACACCGATGCGATCGATCTTCTTGTTGATGTGAAAGAGCCTGGTGGCGAAGGCTATGTCGTCTTTAGCGGCAAGATGGTTGATGTGGCCTCAAACGGTCGCGTGGCCTTGCCTGAAGGGGCTGATCTTAACGACCCAGATACTTTTGCGACTGACTTCGCATTTCAAACAGAAACGTCCTTTGGACAAACCGGCATCGTTTTCGACTTTGACGCCGATGGCGACGCCGCGAATGGTGGTTTCCAGGCGAGCAGCATGGCGCTAGCCGGCAGCATGGGTGGCGAGACCGTCAGCTACAGCACCTCTGTCACCGACGCGGCTATCAATGTTGTTGCCGCTGAGATGCCGATCCCCGTGAATATCACACTCTCAGGGATTGAGAATACTTTTGAGATGCCTGTAACAGCAGGCGAAGAGCCAGCGCCCTTTGGGTATCGGATGGCCATGACGGACCTTGTCGTCAACGATGAGATTTGGGCAATGGGTGACCCAACGGGCGCATTGCCGCGCGATCCTGCAAGCATCGTCTTAGATGTCTCTGGCATGGCAAAGCTCTTTTTCGACCTCATGGATCCCGTTCAACAAGAGGCCCTCGAACTGGCAGATGTACCAGGCGAACTGATCTCTGTTGGGATCAATGAAATTCTCGTCTCTGCGGTTGGCGCTCAAATTTCGGCAGCTGGCGACTTTACCTTCGACAATACTGACCTGGAAACATTTGATGGTCTGCCGCGACCCATGGGCGAACTGAATGTACAGATTAACGGGGCAAATGCTTTGATCGACACGCTGGTCGGCATGGGCCTGCTGCCGCAGGAACAGGCGACGATGGGCCGGATGATGATGGGCATGTTCACCCAGCCGGCTGGAGACGACACGCTGACATCGCAGATTGTTGTGACGGAAGAGGGTCAAGTTCTCGCCAACGGGCAGCGTTTACGCTAAATAGAACCACAAGGTGGGGGCGCGGTCGCAAAACGGCCGCGCTTTTTTTTGTTGAATACGAAGGATAACGCGATGCGCATTTTTTCTCGTCTTGGCTCAATTTCTGCAATTGCCCTGACGCTCGCTGCCCCGCAGGCTCTAGCCGACATTAAAGGCCCTGATGTCTGGGCTGCGTACGTCGCCTACTACGAAGCGACAGGTGCACAGGTCATCGGCACGCCTGAAACCGCAGGTGGTGTCACGGAGGTTGTAGACCCTACACTGCTTTATCGGTTCCCGTTTGGCTTCGCGACCATCCGTGTTGTTTTGCCGACGGTGACCTTCACGGATCAGTCCGACGGCACAGTTGCAATGAGCTATCCGGCAACATTCGACGTGACCGTTGAGGCGGATGTGCCTGATCAAGGCTCTGGCACCGGCATCTTTACTGTCACCCAAGACAACTATGTCGGTTCTGCAGCTGGGGACCCGGACGCGGTTGTCATCAGTTACGCCGCCGACGGGCTTCAGCTCGGGTTGAAGGAGCTAACCTTCCCGGACTCCGATGACCTATCATTTCAAGGGCAAATCTTGTCCGAAGGATACGGCGGTACCTCGACGATTGCGATCGGCGAAGACTTTGTCACGGTGACGGGTGATACCGTCGCACGACCTGCCGATCTTGCTTATGTCATGGAGTTCCCGTCCGGCGACCTTATGACCCAAACAGGTGAATATGGCCAAGCCGCCTACCAAACAGAGATGTCCCTGCCCAAAGGGGGGACGAGCCTTTTTGCTCTGTCCAAGGCCCTTACAGATGGCGCTTTTGTTCGTGTGACGTCGCAGATCGATAGCAATAGCTCCAATGCAGTGACGACAATTGGGGGCCAGGTTCTATCGGATCAGACGACGAACACCGGCTCATCCGTGACGGAATTCAGCGTTAGTGCGGATGGCTTGCATGTGGCGTCTGAGGTCGGTGAAAGCAGCTTTGACGTTTTGATGCCAGACATGATTCCCGTGCCGATCGAGGGGGTGCTCGCGGCGGCGACGGCCACATATACCTTCCCACTGCTTCCGCGTGATACGGCCCAAAATATTGTCTTGAAGCTGGGACTGACAGATCTGACGCTGAGCGAAGACCTTTGGGCGATGTTTGATCCAGCTGCAGAAATGCCGCGCGATCCCGCGTCTCTGAACATCGACATCATTGGGTCTGTTGTTTCAGAAATCGACTGGCTTGACTTTGCCAACCTGGAAGCGCAATTGGACCAGCCGGTGCCGCCAATCACGCCGGAAGAGATCACCATCAACGATCTTTCCATCAGCGCGGTCGGTGCATCCGCTCAGGGTTCGGGTGCCTTTACCCTGGACCTCACAGATCTGGAGACCTTTGATGGTTTTCCCCGGCCAGAAGGCGCAGCCAACCTGGCCGTTAGCGGGGCGAATGCATTGCTTGATCGCCTGACCAATTTGGGCCTGATCGGCCCCGATGAGGCCGGGATGGCACGGTTGGGTATGGGGTTCATCGCCCGATCGACGGGCGCAGACTCATTTGAAACAGCGGTTGAGGTCAACGCAGAGGGCCAAGTCTTCGTGAATGGTCAGCGGATGCGCTGATCGACCCCCTTGCGGCGGGTGCGCCCGCCGCATACCTCTGGCAAAGCACTAAAACATGACCCGACCGGAGCCTTCATGACCCGCGACCTTGCCAGCCTGACCGACAAAATGATTGCCATTGCCACTGCGGCTGGGGCCGATGCGGCGGACGCTTTGGCAGTGGATGGAACCTCCGTCTCGATCGACGTGCGCGGTGGCGCATTGGAAAAAGCAGAACGTTCCGAGGGTGTCGACGTCGGTTTGCGTGTCTTTGTGGGCCAACGCCAGGCGTGTGTGTCGTCATCTGATGCCAGCGAAGGCACTTTGCAGCAGATGGCCGAACGAGCGGTTGCGATGGCCAGGGAGGCGCCAGAGGATCCTTACGCCGGGCTCGCGGATCCAAACCAATTGGCGACCGACCGTGACGCCACAGCGCTTGCACTTTGCGATCCAACCGCGGAGCCGGATCCGGCAACGCTTCAGGATGATGCGGCGCGCGCCGAGGCCGCTGCGATGGGTGTTGAAGGCGTCAGCCAGGTTCAAACGTCCTCTGCGGGCTACATGCATCGCACGGTGCATTTGGCCGCAACCAACGGGTTCTCGGGTGGTTACACACGCAGCTCCCGCGGGATGTCTTGTGTTGCGATCAGCGGCACCGGTACCGATATGCAGCGGGACTATGATTACGATAGTCGCATTTTTCAGGCGGATCTGCGGGATGCTGAAGAAATTGGGCGGACGGCGGGCGAACGCTCCGTCGCCATGGCAGGTGCGCGCAAACCAAAGACCGGCAGCTATCCTGTCGTCTATGACGAACGCATTTCGAGCAGCCTGATCGGCCATCTGACCGGCGCAATCAATGGCGCTGCTATCGCGCGTGGTTCCAGCTGGCTCCGCGACGCGTTGGGCGAGCAGGTGTTGCCGAAGGGCTTGTCGCTTATCGAGGATCCGCACCGCCTCCGCGCATTTTCCTCGCGCCTTTTTGACGCCGAAGGACTTGCGACAGCGGAACGGGCGATTGTTGATGACGGGATGCTGACAGGTTGGACGCTTGATCTTGCCAACGCACGCAAGCTTGAAATGGAAAGCACTGCAAGCGCCTCTCGCGGAACAACTGCCCCGCCGAGCCCCAGCTTAACTAATCTCGCACTCACACAAGGTAACAAGAGCCGCGACGATCTTCTGAAAGAGATGGGAACCGGGCTTTTGATCACCTCAATGATTGGATCAACCATCAATGGGAACACCGGCGATTATTCGCGTGGGGCCTCTGGGTTTTGGGTTGAGAATGGTGAAATCACCTACCCGGTCAATGAATGCACAGTTGCTGGAAATCTGCGCGATATGCTGATGCGGATTGTCCCGGCCAACGACGCGCGCCCGCATCTGAGCCACGTTGTGCCGTCGCTGCTGGTTGAAGGGCTGACGCTTGCCGGGGACTGATCTGGACCTTTTGGTCACCGCCGCTCGGGCGTCCGGTGACATCGCGCAGCGCTATTTCAAAGACGACCCGCAGGTCTGGGACAAGGGCGGTGGTGCCGGTCCGGTGACCGAAGCCGACCTCGCGGTCAATGAACACCTTGCACAAACACTTGGCGCTGAGCGGCCCGACTATGGGTGGTTGTCGGAAGAGACGGAAGACGACACTTCGCGGCTTCACACGCAGCGGCAGTTTGTCGTTGACCCAATCGATGGGACACGCGCCTTCATTGAAGGGTCCGTCAACTGGGCGCACGCGTTGGCTGTGGTGGAAGACGGCAGACCTACGAGTGCCGTCGTTTACCTGCCTGCCAAAGACTTGCTTTTTGCCGCGCAAAGCGGGGCAGGTGCGACACTTAATGGCATGCCGGTTAAAATCAGTGACCAAGCTGAATTGTTCGGCGCGACCATGCTTGCGAATAAATTGAGTTTTCGAGATGAAAAATGGGCCGAAGGCCTGCCGCCGAAAGGTCTGACCCGGCACTTTCGGTCTTCGCTTGCGTACCGCCTCTGCCTTGTGGCCCAAGGCCGGTTTGATGCGATGATGACGTTACGAGCATCGTGGGAGTGGGATATCGTCGCTGGCGCATTGATTGTGTCAGAGGCCGGGGGAACCGTGACCGACCAAGCGGGGTTAGACCTGCAGTTCAACAATCCACATCCGCAGGTCAATGGCGTTATTGCTGGTGGGTCGATTGCCGCGCAAATCCCCCCGCTCTTGGCCAGCAACGCATCTTGAGGCATCCACGCCGTCGGCATAGGGTGCGCGCAGCCGCAATGGACCGAAAAAGGGGAATGGCATGACACAACGTTTGCATCTGGTGTTTGGGGGCGAATTAGTCGACCCAACCAAGAGTGCGTTCAAAGACGTTGATGCGATTGATATCGTCGGTATCTTCCCTGACTACGCGACCGCGTATGACGCGTGGAAAGACGCCGCGCATCGCACGGTCGACAATGCCCACATGCGGTATTACATCGCCCATCTTCACCGTCTAAGGGACGAAGAGACCGCCGCCTCTGCCACGGAAGAGCTGGGCAGCTAAAACTGCTCGAAGACCCACATGTCCAGTAAGCCCATCTTCTCCCTTGCGACCTATTTCGCCCGTCGCACGAGTGATATGGCGGGACCTTACATGGGGGTTTTGCCCGATCGCCCGAAAGGTACTGTGATTTGGGCTTGGGCGACACGCCCTGATCAGGTTGTGACATTAAAAGGGTTGGAAGAGCAGCTGGCGGCCGAAGGCGATCAGATCACCCTTGTGATTACGTTGCCAAAGGTCAGCGAAGATAACTCGGATGGTGTCTTTCTCGCTCCGCTAAACCGGTCGCAGACTATCACGTTCCTGACCCACTGGCGGCCCGAAGTGATGATCTGGATGCGAGACGGGCTTGAACCGTCGGTCTTGGTCGAAGTTTCAGATCGCGGTGTCCCATGCATGTTAGTGGAAGCAAGCGCACAGGCGATCCAGCCGGAGCACGCCGGTTGGGTGCCCGGAATGGCTCGCGCCCTTATTCAGCAGTTTTCGAAGATCTTGACGCTCGACGATGCGGTCAGCGACACCATCCGACGGGCAGGGGCTGATCCAGCGAAGGTGGAAACACTGGGCCTTATGGAAACCGCGCCACCTGCGTTGTCGCACTTTGAAGACGAGCGTTTGGAAGCCGCCAAACTGTTGGGCTCGCGTCCGGTGTGGTTGGCCGCAGATACCGACTTGTCAGAAGTGGACATTCTGGCGGAGGCCCATCACCACGCGGCCTTGCGATCGCATCGGTTGTTGCTGATCACGGTGCCGCGCCAGGAGGAGGAGGGGCCGGAGATGGCAGCCCGCCTTCGGGCGCAAGGCTACCTGGTTGCGCTGCGATCGGCCGATGAGGAGCCCGATGACGCGACCCAAATTTACGTTGCGGATTACGAAGGCGAGTTGGGTCTTTGGTACCGGCTCGCCCCCATTAGCTATATCGGTGGGAGCCTCGTAGGCGCGGCAGTTCGCAATCCGTATGAGGCCGCAACGCTTGGTAGCGCCGTTGTTCACGGGCCATCTATTGATCCCTATGCGACAGAGTTCAGCCGCTTGGCAGAGGCTGACGCCTGCGTATCGGTCGCAGTGCCAGATGGTCTTGGCGCCGAGATTGAGCGACTCCTGGCCCCCGATGTTGCAGCTCTGATGGTGCATAGCGCTTGGGAAGTCACCTCGCGCGGTGCCGAGGTTACGACACGCGTGGCGGACCTTTTGATGGCGCACCTCGACGCGACCGAAAACTGATGCGCGCGCCGTCGTTTTGGTACACGCCGCCTGACCAGTTGACCTGGCAGGCGCGGTCACTGTCACCGTTGTCGACGCTTTATGCCGCCGCCACCGCGCGACTTGTTAGACAACGTGGCTGGCGCGCCGAGATCCCTGTCATCTGTATCGGAAATATCAACGCGGGGGGGACAGGGAAAACGCCGACTGCGATGGCTTTGGCGCAACACTTAATCGAACGCGGTAGATCCCCCCACATCGTGTCGCGGGGCTACGGTGGATCATTAGATGGTCCGATCCAGGTTGACCCAAAACAGCATGATGCCGCCGCTGTCGGTGATGAGCCATTGCTCCTGTCAGCCTTCGCGCCGACCTGGGTAGCCAAGGACCGCGCGGGTGGGGTGAAAGCCGCGCAAGGGGCGGGGGCCGATATGATCCTGCTGGATGACGGCTTTCAAAACCCGAGCGTGTCGAAAGATCTGTCCATCGTCGTCGTTGACGCATTTCGCGGATTTGGGAACGGGAGGGTCATTCCAGCTGGACCATTGCGAGAGCCGGTTGCTGTCGGGTTGCGACGCGCGGACTTGCTCTTGGCGATTGGGGATGATGTTGCGCAAACGCGGTTTGCTGGGCAGTGGCCAACGGCCAAGCCCGACCTGATTGGTCAGCTAAAACCACTGCCGACCGGCATGCCTTGGCAAGACCTCCCAGTTCTGGCCTTCGCGGGCATTGGTCATCCAGAGAAGTTCTTTGAAACGGTCCGTGGTCTTGGCGCACGGTTGATTCATGGTGAGGCGCTTGCAGATCATCAGCCGTTGAGTGCCGGGTTGATGGCCCGGCTTGAGGCTGAAGCAAAGTTGAAAAAAGCGCAGCTTGTGACGACGGAGAAGGACGCTGTGAGATTACCGGAAAGCTTTCGATCGAAGGTTCTCACGCTCCCGGTCCGATTGGATCTAAAGGATTGGGGGCCGCTTGACGCGGCCCTCAGCAATATAGGGCTTTAGGCGTCTGACAACTTCGCGTCGATGACAGCCTTCATCTCATCGTAGGTCATGTTGTTGTACTTGTCGCCACCGATGAGGAACGATGGGGTTGAGTTGATCCCGTCCCGCTCCGCATTGGTCTGATACCAGCCGACTAGCGACTCGGCCTTCGCTGCATCAGACATACAGGCGTCTAATGTCTCATCATTCATGCCAGCGGTTTTGGCCAGAGTGCGCAAATTATCGATCACCTGTGCTGGCTCCTGGCTGCCGGCCCAGCCGCGCTGCTCTTCATAAAGCAGATCGGTGAAGGCGAAGAACCGTGTCTCGCCGGCACACCGGGCAATCATGGAGGCCCAGAGACCGAAGCGGTCAAAATAGACCTCGCGGTAGACAAACTTTACTTTGCCGGTGTCGATGTAGTCGGCCTTGAGCTGCGGATAGACGTCTGCATGGAACCGCGCGCAATGCGGGCAGGTGAAAGAGGCGTATTCGACCATTTCAACAGGCGCGTCAGGGTCACCAAGTACCATGTCAGCAATCTCAACATCTTGGGCCCAAGCGACGTTGCCCAACCCGCTGGCGAGCGCAAGCCCGGCGACGCCTGATTTCAAAAGCTCTCTGCGTTTCATTTCTTATCCTTTGATCGATGTTTTCTTTTTCGACAGAACTTTGGCGCCCAATTGGGCCAAAGCCAGACGGAGTTCGGGGTTGGTCACGTCGCCAGACATTTTGGAAGCGGCGGCTTCGGCATCCGGGGAGAGTTGTACATTCGGCTTCGGCCGGGCTTTGAATTGCACCTTGCCGTCCGCAAAGCCCGTGGGGGCGGTTTGCGTGATCCGCACGCGTGAGATCGCGCGATAGCCATAACAGGCATTCACCTTGTCGCGGATCTGATCTTTCTGCATTTCCAGCATCGGGGCATGTGCACCTGTGGTCAGCACTGTCAGTGTCGCGCCCATTCCGCCTTTTGTATAACTGACGTTCACCGGTGTTGCGATTTGGGCCGTCGCATCGCCAACGACCTCCGCCCAATGGGTCAAAAGTCGCGAGACAGCAAAGCCGCGATCTTCGCTTGCCTTGCGAATCCGCGGTTGCATCAGGCCAGAGGCCCGTGCAAACCCGTAGGTCGTGCTTTTGGTGCGTTGTTGTTTCATCACTTCGTTCTAATCTATGGTCTTCACCGCGCCAAGCTACCCTACACACCAAAGGACCAATAAAGATTGCGTGATCTGAGCCATGAATTGCTGTCTTGGTACGATGTGCATGCGCGCATGATGCCTTGGCGTGTCCCTTCGAACGACCGGGCGGCGGGCGTGGTTCCCGATCCTTACTTTGTTTGGATGTCTGAAGTGATGTTGCAGCAAACAACGGTAGCTGCAGTAAAGGATTACTTTCGGAAATTTACAACAACATGGCCGACCGTGAGGGCGATTGCTGCCGCCGAGGACGCGGATGTCATGGCCGCTTGGGCGGGTCTTGGATACTATGCGCGCGCGCGAAACCTGTTGAAATGCGCCCGTGTCGTAGTGGCGGACTATGACGGGCAGTTTCCGAGTACCTATGACGAATTGCTGAAACTCCCAGGCATCGGTCCTTATACGGCTGCCGCGATTGCCGCGATTGCGTTTGATCAGCGAGCCACAGTTCTGGATGGCAATGTCGAACGCGTGATGGCCCGCATGTATGATGTGCACGATCCCTTGCCTGGCGTGAAGCCCGTCTTGATGGAACACGCGACCGGGCTAACGCCAAACGCGCGGCCTGGGGATTACGCGCAGGCGGTGATGGATCTTGGTGCAACGATTTGCACGCCCCGCAATCCAGCCTGTGGCATTTGTCCCTGGCGGGAGCCCTGCAAAGCGCGGCTTGCAGGCACGGCCGCCGAGCTGCCAAAGAAATCACCGAAGAAGAAAACACCGACGCGGAAAGGCTTTGCCTATGTTGCAAGGCGCGCTGACGGTGCTTGGTTGTTGGAAACCCGGCCGGAGAAAGGTCTTCTTGGTGGCATGCTGGCCTTTCCCTGTTCCGAATGGACGGCGGACCCCCAATCTTATCCGCCGATCGAAGCACAGTGGACGGCAACGGGGATCGAAGCCCGTCATACATTCACCCACTTTCACCTGCATATGGAGATCTTGACGGCCCAGGTGCCGCAAGATGCAACGCCTGATCGAGGGTATTTCGTGGCCCATCATGATTTCCGCGCAGCGGCGCTGCCAACAGCAATGCGAAAGGTTTTTGACCTATTGCCCGCGACGTAACGCTCCAATTGAGACGGAGTCTCACCTCCGCTAGTCTAGGCTCATGACGACAGTGCCTACATCTCCTCCAATCGCGCGCTTTACTGCGGCGGTCCCGTTTTGGATGTCATTGGGACTCGTACCAGTAGCGTTGGTTGCCGCGGCATATGGTGGTTGGGCGCTTTTGCTCTTGCCGCTGAGCACTTGGTACCTCTTCACGATCCTCGACTACTTCACTGGACTAAATGAGGACAACGCGGATCCGCTGACACCTGATGACCAGCTTTATTGGTACCGGATGATCACGCTTGTCTGGCCTCCAGTTCAAATTATCACGATCTTTGGGATTATGGCGTGGGTTTTGTCGTCTGGGCATCTTTCATGGTTGGAAGAATGGACGCTCTTTGCTTTCTTGGGCATTTTGTCGGGGACGGTAGGGATCAACTATTCACATGAACTTATGCACCAGCGCCCGAAACTTGAACGCTGGCTTGCGGATCTCCTCTTGGCCTCGGTCCTCTATTCTCATTTCCGGTCGGAGCATCTGCTGGTCCACCACCGCTATGTCGCCACACCCAAAGACCCAGTCACAGCCCGCTACAATGAGCACTTCTGGCGCTTCTTTCCACGTGTTTTGAAAGAGAGCTACGTCTCCGCCTTCAACGCGGAAAAGGCGATGCTTGCACGGAAGGGGCGGCCTTGGACGGATCTGTCGAACCCCTTTTTCCGGTACTGGGGGCTCCAGTTGGCTTTCGTTGTTTTGGCCTTCGTGATCGGCGGAACGTGGGGTGTATTCCTCTTTGCCGTCCAATCGTTCTGGGCCATCTTCCAGTTGGAGTTGGTAAACTACGTCGAACACTATGGCTTGACCCGCAAACACCTTGGCGACGGCAAGTACGAACACGTTCAGCCGCACCATTCGTGGAATGCGGCACACAAGGCGTCCAACTGGCTGCTGATCAACCTACAGCGCCATTCAGACCACCACTACAAACCCGACCGCCGTTTCCCGCTTTTGCAGACCTATGACGATGATGAGGCCCCTCAGCTACCGCACAGTTATACGCTGATGACGATGTGCGCGCTGTCCCCACGTCTTTGGCGGCGTGTGATGAATCCCCGGGTGGACGCATGGCGGACGCGGTATTACCCCGAGATTGAGGATTGGCAGCCCTACAAACAGGGGACCAACCCGCAACCAAGGTAAAAGGGGGCGCGTGGCGCCATGATTGATCACATCACTATCGGTGTCTCGAACTTCGCGCGCTCAGTTGCGTTTTACGACAATGCCTTGAAACCGCTTGGTGTTAGCCGCCCATTTACTGTTCCTTCAGAGCAAACCGACGGCGTAGCAGTCACCGGATATGGGGATGATCGCCCCTGGTTTTGGATCGCCGAAGAAGACCCAACACGCGGAAAATTGCACGTCGCATTTCAGGCTGCCAACCGGGCAATGGTGGATGCGTTTTACCACGCAGCGATCAAATCCGGAGGTCGCGATAACGGTTCACCTGGACTTAGACCGCACTATCATCCCCACTACTATGGGGCGTTTGTCTTCGATCCCGACGGCCACAACATCGAAGCGGTTTGTCATCAACCGCATGAAACCGCTTCCGGCCCAGCCTAAAACTTCGCCACAAGATTGATAAAGAGCCCGCTATCGTCGATGACAAGGTCGGTCAGATCATCCGAAAACTCACTGAAGTTATATCCGACACCCAGCTTCACGTTGTTTCCAAAGTGCCGATAAGCGGCCGCGAGAACGCCGAAATCGGAGGTTTCTGCTTGCACGGTGTTTAAGCTGCGTACCTCAAGAAGCGCATCCCATTCATGCACGAGATGGTAGGTCACGTTGGCCGCTGCAAGCCAGGCATCGTTTTGGGTAAAGTCATCACCTTCGGTCGCCGCGGACTCAGTTGACCGATAACCCAATTTGCCTCCGATCGACCATTCCCGGTTCAGATCGTAAAGCGCATCAACGCTGAGCACCTGGCTACGTTGTCGCGGGCCATCTTCGTCAACACTATCAACCCGTTGGCCCACCTGATCATTCAGATAGCGGTAGCGGGCCAGCATGTTCAGGCGGTCATGATCGACCGGCCGGAAGGCGTAACCAAGTGTGACGTCCGTATAGACCCCATCTAAGATCGCACTTTCGTCTGTGCGGGTCTCCGCATGGTCAAATGAGGCGACGATACGGGCGCTGTCGCTCAGTTTGTAGCGTGCGTCGGTGGCCAGAAGAATCGTCTCACTCTCAAGCGGTGCACCAGACCGGGTGCCGTCTTCAACGCGATATTCCAAACGACCAGAGGCAAGTAACCGATCGTCTTCGTATTCAACGCCAAACGAAACTGCCGTACGGTCGAAGTCATCGGCGTCGCCGTCATCGATCACACCGACCTCTAATGCGCCAGAATACCGCAGCGCGTCGCTTGCCGTGTAGGCCAGACCGTAGGCGCTTGTCAGGCTCTCCCGCCGTCCGAACATATCATAGGTGTTTTCGCCGAAGACGGTCACATCAGAACCAAGGCGTCGCTTACCACCCGTGACGAAACGGCCTCGGTCGTGTCCGTTCAACGTCAAACCGTTCAAATCACGCCCCGGTTCAAGTTCATATCCAGCATAGACCTCGTTCCCTTCCCCGTCGGCCCGCCGCGCTAACACGCGAGCACCGATGCCAAGGGAGCCATCTGAAACCTCACCTTCCAAGGTCCAGCCGTTGTCGAATGCTGTCGCGCCGCCGATGCCGAGCCGATTGTTCTCCTCGAGCTGATCCCGATTTATCGTTGCTTGGCCAAAGCCGTAGACCTCCTTCTTGTCTGACACCGCGTAAGTGAGGCGCGCGGCGACGTCGGTCCGCTCGCCGAAATCCGTGCCGCGCGCACGATCGACATGCTCGATGCCGACATCGAGTGTGGTTTGGGCGTTTAGCGCATAGCCAACTTCGACACCGCCCGTCCTGTCATGCTCGCCAACTTGGTTTTCATAGTTGTCGTAATAGGCGCCAAACCGCAGACCGTCTTGCGGTTGTGCGTCGATGGCGAACCCCCAGAGGGTTTCGTCTCCCGTCGCGGCTGTGACGGTTGTATCAAGGCTCGCGAACCCTTCGGTTCGGTCCTCAAAGTAGATAGATGCGGCCCCTTCCGTGGCCAACCCAATGTCACCAAAGCCGAGTTTGCCTTCGACCTTCAACGCTTGCCCCGTCCCAGAGCCGCCTTCGACTGTGTCAATCACCAAACCACCATCATTCGAAAAGGTGGATCCGAACCCAGGTCCGTCGCTCTCCGCGACATCAATCTGAAGATAGCTGGTTTCGCTGATCTGATAGCGTAAGTCTGCTCCAATGAGGGTTTGATCTGCGAATCCGGTTTGCTCTTGGATGCCGGATAGTCCTAGCCGCAGCTCATCCGTAACCCAGCCCTCGACGCGTCCACCAGTAGCGTATCCGTCGACGTCGGTGGCGCTGGGTGTGAATTCATATTGCACGACTAAGCGCACCTCGGCGGCCGCCGTCGGATCGGTGACAACCGTTGTTTGGTCAATGGTGCTTTGTAGTGGCGCTGCCAGTGTCACAATGCCTTGGATGTAGTTGATGTCGTAGTCGGCACCTGGATCGAGCGTGCGAGTCTCGATGACGCGATCCGTGGTTGGGTCACGCAGTTGGATCGTCACGGTCTCTGAACCCGACCCAATATCCTGTTTGTCGAGGAAATAGACCGACCCGCCCGTCCCCCGAAATTCGTCGCGTTGCGGTAAGCGGTCAGGTTGCGCGGCATACAGGTCAAGGCTGGCCCTGGCTTCACCGCTCGTTGTCGCGCTGGGCGTTTCAGCATGGGCCTGCAGGCCATAAAGTGTGCGCTCATTGCGGACGAGGCTGTTGCCCCCCAACTGGCTTTCAAAATCGCCCCAGAGCAGGAGATTCCCCTCACGCGCCACGCGCACGTAAATTTTGCCAGATGTCGGGGTGTTGTCGACAAGCTCAGAATCATCCCCATAGGTCGGATACAAATCGCTCGGGTCGACCCGGAGCAAAAGCTGCCTTGGATCTTTCTCATCCAAGTCGCGGAAGATCTCATCGAGATCTCCCTCTTGGGTATCGATGGAGGCCGTGACCTCCACACCATTTTCGGTTCGGCCGTCGACATAGGCTGCAACACGACCTGTTTGCGTATCTTCGCCGTCACGCTGGCGGTAGGTCAGATCGACCGTGCCGGTCGTGAACCATTCGGACGCGGGGATACTGACGCGGCGGGTTTGGTCCACGTTCTGGCCAAAGCCTTTGACGGCCACATCAACATCGTAATCACCGCTTGGCAGGATGCGCTGCAGGACGAACCCGCCGGCGGGATCAGGGGTGATCTGTTCACCGAGTGCCGTGACCTGCGCCCCCGGCGTCACGCCGGTGCCTCTTACAGTGACAGCGCCGCCGTAGATGGGAATGCGACGACGTGCCGTAAGATCAGTGCCTTCTTCCACCCCATCACTGTTAGCGCGCCGATCGCTATCGGCGAAGGTGAGGGGTTCCGTTTCATCAAAGCGGCCGGTTTGGTCGTAGACCCGATGAACGACGACCAAGTCCTCGCCAGCGGGAAGCGTCACTGTCGCAACACCATTCGCTGTGACTGGGACAGTCGCAACGGTTCGGGGGCCACCAATGGCCGCGCGATCAATGATCCGAAACTCCGCCCGGTCGATATATGCTGGATAGTTCAAAGCAGATTGCAGGGTCACTAGATCGCCGGGCTCGTGGCTTTCTGTCGGCCCTGCGATCTCCATATCCAATCGCGGCTCCCCGCCAAGCCCATCAAAGACGATCTGAACGTCCGCCTGGTCGAGGGCGACATCCACCTGGCGCGCGACGTTCTCAACGCCGCCATCTTCGGTCAGCACTTCACCATTCACTCGGATCGAGAAACCTGCGCTGGGCGGCGCGGCGACCGTTCCTGCATTTTCTTGCACGGGTTTTGATTGGGGCATGGCCGTTGTCGCCACCAGCGTCAGGGCGGTGGCACCGAGGGCGCGTGACGTCAGGGTTATGAAGCGAAATGTAGTCATATCATTGCACCCTATGCATCAGGCGTTCGACGATGAGTCGGTCACGGGCGCGACTTGACCAGAGTGCTCGGATCTCTGTCTCCAGCGCATCAAGACGCGCATTTGCGGCCCGTGCGGTTTCGCCGCCGCGATAGTAGGTCAAGCGCAGGATCGAGGGTTGCTTTTCCATCTCAGCGATCAATGTTGGTAACCAAGCAGCCAAAGCCGCATTGGGGTTTGCGCCATCGAAAGCCGCTGCGGTCAGGTCAATCTCGACCAAGTGGGACAAGGCCGCCCCAAAGTTCAGGCGCGTCAATCGTCCGGGAGTAACCCGCACATTGCGGGGGTTCTCGGTTGTGACATGATAGCCGGTCGGTAAGGTCCGCGTGTCGAGTTTCAGCTGGAAATTGGACCCGATGTCGGCAGGCAGTTCCGCACATGGGACGCTAAACCGGCCGAACGCGTCCGTTGTGATCAGTGTTCCATCAACCGTTGACAGTCGCACACCGGGGAGGCCGGGCTCTCCTTCCGGGTCTTCGGGGCGTTCGAATTTGTCGCTAAAGTAGTCTTGCACTGTGATCGCCGCACGATCCACTTCGATACCATCCTGATAGCCGTTCTGGTTTCGGTCATCGAAGACCTTGCCAATGATGTCTGCGCAATCAAACACGGCTTCGGGTCTGCGCGTGACGGTCGCTGTGGCAACGTTGGAGACGCGGTTCCCACCGGAGTCTTGTGCGTAAGCCCGGTTGACGTATTCTCCAACGTCGCCTGAGGCCACACGCGCTTGGAATGTGATCGTGATTGTTTGGTCCGGAGCAATAGCAACAGGTTCCCAAACCAGTTGCCGACCGGAGTTTTCGGGTTCTAGCAACGCGCCGTCCAATGTGGCCGTTCCAGGCGTGTAGACCACACCGCTTGGCAGGGCGTCGATGATCGACAGATTGCTCTCCGGGTTATTCAGGCGGTTCAGGAAGGTCAGCGAGTAGGTGACGGTATCACCCAATATAACGGTGCTTGGCGTTGCCGTCTTCGTCGCGAAGATATCCGCCGGGGCGATCTGTGCGACAGAGGCCACCGCGACCGCCTGATCCGGTGTCTCATTCGATGAGACAACCAACGTGTTGGAGCCTTCGGGGAAACCGCCAGAGGTGTCGTACTGTACTGTCAGCGCGATGGTTCCTGTCTCGCCCGGTGCCAAGCTGGCACCTGCCGTCAGCAAGCTGATATCCGCAACGCCATCGTAGCTGGGGTTAGCGTTGCCGGTCGTAAAGCCCGAAACAACAGGCGTCGCGACGTTGGTCAGCGTTGCTGGTTCCACGAATGACAACAGGGCATCTTCTGCGATCAGATCGGTTAGCGTCACGTTCCCGGTATTCGTTACTGTCATGTCGAAGGTCAGCTCGAATAGGTCCGTCCCGATCCGGTCCGGCACGCCGGCGGACTTCGTTGCGACAAGGCTCGGCTGGAAAGCAATATTGGCGATGGTGGGGTCATCCAGTGAGTTGCCGTCTGAATCATCGCCATCGTCAGAAACGTCAGACAGCGCGAGGCCGCTCGGCGTCGTGCCAGCGGCCGTCGCCGTGTTGCTGAGCCCACCGGAATCCACATCCGCTTGGGTGAGTACGTAGCTGACCTCAAAGGTCGCTGTTTCACCAACGGAGAGGAGCCCGTCATCATCAGACATGAGCGTTACTTCAACGGGTGAGACAACATCGCCGTCGAAATTGGTCATCGTATCGGTCAGAGCAAAATCGGACAGGGTGACGTTGCCTGTATTCGTCACCAGAATCTCAAAGACGGCGGTGTCACCCTCTGCTTCACCCAGGCTCGTCAGCGTTTTTGTGGCTTCAAGCCCGGGGTCTGGCGCAATTGAAAGCACCGTGGGGTCATCTGTGATGTTGCCATCACTATCGTTGCCATTATCCGAGACGTCCGTCACCGGGACGCCACCCACGTCAGCACCCGTAACACTTGCAGAGTTTTCCAAACCACCCGCGTCAACATCGGCTTGGGTCAGCACATAGCGGACCGACCACGTCCAAATCTCACCTGGATCAAGAGTTGTATCACCATTGTCGGACGGGTTGGTCGTCCGTGTTGGCCCGATGATCTCTGCCGATAGGTCAGTTCCATCAGCGCGCGTCAGCGTGTCTGTCGGGGATGCGTTGAAAATATCAACGTTTCCAGTGTTCGCTGCCCGGATCTCGAAGACGATCTCATCACCCGGACTCTCACCGGGGCTTTCCGTGACCAGAATGATATCCCCGGTCACTGGGTCAACGTCTTCCACAGGATCAGGCAAATCAAACACCTTGGTAACGTTGAGAACCGGGTCCATCGTGATCTCGACTACCGTTGGATCGTCAATCGTATTCCCGTCGCCATCATCACCGTCATCAGCCATATCGCTGACACCTGTACCGGAAGGGGACTGCCCTTGTGCCGTGACGACGTTGGTGAAGCCGCCAAAATTGATGTCATCCTGGGTAATCGTATAAGGCGCCTCAAAGACAAAGGTCTCCGTTGGAGCCAGCCGTCCATTGAAATCGTCGTCACCAGAAACGAGTACGAAAGGTGCATCAAGCGAAAGGGTCGTTCCGTCGTTGCGGACCATCTGGTCTGTTAGACTAACCGCGTTGATTGTTACATTGCCTGTGTTCGCGACCAGAACAGTGTAGGTAATTGTCGTGCCGAGGGTTGTTGCCGGGACATCGACGAGTTTTGTTGCTTCCAAAGATGGATTTTCGGCTGGGCCGTCCGTTGTGATTGTGTCGGTTGCGGTTGCCGTATTGCCAAACGGGTCGCTCGCCACGACGGAGGCCGTGTTGTCCAGTTCGCCGTCGTCAACCATGTCTTGCGTGACAGTTATGACAACCTGACAGCTGCGATCCACCGCGCCAGGTGACATCGAAGAAATGTCACACGTGAATGGTGTGAACTCACCAGGAAGCGGGTCTGTGATCGTGATGTTGGACAGCGTGTAGATGCTCGTGTTCGTGACCTCAAAAGTGTAGGTGATGGCCGACCCAACGCCGCCGAATGGATCGGGGTTGGCGATCTTGGCGAGGTCGATGGTTGGCGCAACCATAGGACCGTCGAGCGTTACCGCATCATCGACTTCGGGGATGGCGGCCCCGGTTGGGTCTATCCCGGATGCTGTTGCAGTATTGGTCAGGCTGCCACGGTCGATGTCTTCCTGCCTGATCTGATAAGTTGTGGAGCACGTCAGTTCGTCCCCAACAGCCAAGGTTGGTGTTTCACAGACCAAACCTGGCAAGAGGGGATCTGTGACCGCGACGTTGGTGAGTGTCTGGTTCCCGGTATTGGTCACTGTAAAGTCGAAGGTAACGGTTTCATCGACGGCCGTGTAAGCGATGCGGTCAGCGTCTTTGATGATGGACACCATTGGATCCGCGTCCACCAATGTTATTTGCGTGTCGGGGGCGGACTGGACAACGGTTGGGATCGTTCCGAATTCGGTCCTTGCGAAGGCCTCATTTTCGACCTCACCTCCGTCGAGATCGTCCTGGGTGATCACGTAGGTCGCGGAACAGTCGATGGATTCGCCTGGGATCAAGTCGGGATTGCTGGCATCCGGCACATAGCAAGAGATGGGATCCGCAAAGAACGTATCGATCACCTCAATCTCGTTGGCAAAGCTGACCTGACCGCTGTTGGTCACTGTGAAACTATAGTCTAGCTGATCACCCACCTCATCAAAGGTGGTTCCACCAGTGTCGGTGCCGTCCGGTTGTCGTACCGTAACCAGCGCCTTGTCGATCGTGAGCGCGGGGACGCCTTCATTCGGGATCGTTGCAGAACTGATGGGCGATGTGACGTTTCCATCCGTTGCTGTGGCGAGGTTCGTTACACTTGCGATCTGCACGTCGTCAACAGTGACAGTATAGTCGCCAGTGCAGGTATAGGTGGCGCCGGGTGCTACGCCGCTTGCCGGGAACGGATCGCAATTTATGTCGCTAGCCGGGATCAAACTATCGTTGATCGTGATCGGGTCCGTGATGGTGACATTGCCGATGTTTGTCGTCTCAAAGGTGTAGGTGACGACCGCACCGACGATAAAGTCCTCAGGCTCAACGTTTTCGGGGGTCTTAAGAAGCTCCAGCGCAGGCTCTTGCTGGGCAGGCACGGTGATGCTGTCATTCACCGGGGGTGCGTCACCCACGGTGGCTGTCGCGGTGTTGTCGACGCTGCCTGTATCAAGGTCATCCTGTGTAACGCTATAACTGCCAGCACAAGTAAGGCTCGCGTTCGGCGCAAGGTCGTTTGACGGGCAAGTGATCGCGCCGCCGGCGTCAGTGATCAGCGGGTCTGCTACGTCATAAGGTGCAGAGAGCGTGACGTTTCCGAGGTTTGTTATCTCGAATTCGTACGACAATACATCCCCCACCGCATCAAATGTCGGACCACCCGCGACCAGCCGCTTTTCGAAGCCGATGATAGGTTCGGCTGGAATGGTCAGAATGGTTGGGTCGCTGCCGGCGCCGGTATCGTCCGACAAATCCTGTACCGAAGACCCAACTGGTGGCATCGCAAGGGCGGTGGCTGTATTCTCAATCCCTCCCGCATCGATGTCATCTTGAACAAGCACATATGATGCAGTGTATGTTGCCGTCTCACCGACCTGCAGCGTTCCTTCGGCCGATCCCATGTCGGTCCCCGCGAACGCTGGCCCATTGATCGTGAGCGGTGTGCCATCGGCACGGGTAAGCGTATCGCTCAAGATCTCCGCATCGCTTAAGGTCACGTTGCCCGTGTTTTGGACCGTGATCGCAAAGGTCACGGTTTGGCCGACTTCGATTGTGCTGGATGTGATCGTTTTCACCGTCTCGATGCTGGGCATCGGTGCGATGGCCACCACGGTTGGGTCGTTGCCATCACCCGCTCCATTGTCAGATACATCGGAGACCGGGGTGCCGTCTGGCGCGCGTGCCTCACCTGTTACGCTGTTGCGGATCCCGCCAGCGTCGATGTCGGCTTGGGTGAGTACGTAGGTCACTGTATAGACCCAGGTTTCGCCCACATCGATTTGGTTGGCGAGACCGCCATCACCGCTTTCGAAAACTGGGCTTGGGGCGGGGGTGATCACCGTGTTGTCGGTCCGCGTCAACGAATCTGTGAGAACGATGTTGGACAGTGTCACGTTGCCAGTGTTGGCGACTTCAACTTCAAACACTATGGTATCGCCCGGGTCATTACCTGTTTGGTTGCGCACCGTTTTGACCAATTCGACCGCCGGATCCGGCGCTGTCACGGCCACACTTTCGGTGTCGGTATCAGTGGCGGCGGTTGTTCCGGAAGGCCCGTCGCCAACGGCCGACACGATGTTTGTCAACGGATCACCGGCGTCGATGTCTGCTTGAGTGATGACATATGTTGCGGTCAATGTTGCGGTGGCGCCGGGGGCCAAGCTTGCGATGGTGCCACCGTTTGAGATGGTCAAAGCGGTCGTTTCCGCCGCACTTGTGTGATCATCGGTGAGCGCAATATTGGTAAGCGTCACGTTGCCGGTATTGCGCACCAGATAACTGTAGGTGATCGTATCACCCGCGTCTGTTCCAGCAACGGCCGTAAAGCTTTTATCGACCGTGAGCCCAGTATCTCGCGGAATCGGCGTAACAGTCGGGTCGTCCCCACCGGGGCCGGCACCGGGGTCAGCGCTGTCCGATTGATCCGACACTTGTGTGCCGGCTGGATCGAGACCCGTTGCTGTTGCCGTATTGCTAAACGCACCGTTGTTAATGTCGTCTTGCGTTAGGGCGTGCGTCGCGGCCACAGTCGCGGTGGCGTTGGGGCTGAGGCTGTCGATATCGTTGTCATTGTCGCCATCATTTGCGGGGGCGTAGGTGATGCTGTCAGCGCCAGGGTCTGTGACCGCAATGTCGTTCAATGTCACGTTGCCAACGTTTTGAACCGTGATGGTGTAGTTGATCAGGTCGCCGACCGTTGCGATGTTGTCGGCCCCGAGATCAAGGCTGCCGGCTTTCACAACTTCCAACCCACCAGCGAAAGCAGGTCCAGGAGACTGCAATGTGTCGTCGGCGCTGACTGGTGAAGCGGCTGGGTCAATCGGTTGAGCAGAGGCGGCCCCGGTATTTTCAACGAAGCCCCGATCCAGGTCGCCTTGGACGATAGTATAGTCAAAAATGCAGGAGGTGTCAGAGGCGCCAGGCGCCAATGGCCCGACTGTACACGTGCCAGCAACTAAGCTGTCGGTGAGATCCACGCTGCTGAGCGTCATGTTGCCATCGTTGGTGACAACCATGCGAAAGCGGATCACATCGTCGACCGCCGAATAGGCTGGATCCGCTGCAGGATCAGGGAACAGCTCTTTGGTGATTGTTACACTCGGTGCAGCCGTTGCGACAGGATGATCGACGCTGCCATCCGCAGGCGTGATGGCATCACCGGCGGGGTCGTTGGCGACCGCCGTTGCGGTATTGGTAAAGATCGCCGTCGCAGCGTCGCCAACGGTTTGGGCGTCAATATCGCTTTGTTGGATTTCGTAGTCACCGGTACATGTCAGTGCTTCGGTCGGCGCTAGCGTCACAGGCGCTGCAAGGTCGCAAGTCAACGCCCCAAGCAATGGGTCTGCGATGGCGACAGTGTTTAGCGTTTGGTTGCCGGTGTTCGTGGCCACGATCTGGTAAGAAACGGTTTGACCAACCGCGGCTGGATTTGGCCCGCCTGTGACCGTCTTGTCGACGGTCAACGCAGGCGATGCAACGGTTGGAACCGTCTCTGTGTCAACGTTTGACACGAGGTCCAGCGGCGTTGGCGATGTGATCGCAAATTGGGTATTGGCGGTGGCCTCGTTCACCACCTCGCCCGCATCAAGATCATCTTGCGTTACGGTGTAAATCGCTTCGCAAGTAAAGGGCGTATCAATTGGGAATGCCCCACCATCCGTCGCAGGATTGTAGCACTCAATGGGGTCAGTGAATTTATTATCATTGATGAAGATGACATCTGGCAACGACGCGCCAATGCCTGTTGCTGGTGCCACGTTTTCAATGGTGTAGCTGTATGTGATCGTATCGCCGACCTCGTCGATGGTTAGGCCCGTCGGAGCGCTTTTGTCCAATCGAAGGACGGGTAGTGCGCCGACCGGAAAAACCGCAGTTGCGGTGGGTGACGTAACGGGTGTGCCGTCAAAATTGCCTTGCGCAGTCGCACTGTTGGTCGTGCTCCCTAAGTCAATATCATCATCGACAAGCGTATAGCTCGCGGTACAGATGATGCTCGCGCCGGGCAACAGACCACCGGGTGCCAAGGTTGGGCAGAATTCATCGGTCGCGAGGTTGTCATCGATGTTAACGGATCCAGTTAGCGTCACGTTCCCATTGTTCGTGACGTCATATTCGTAGAAGAGCACGCGACCTGCCTCAAACACCGGCGGTAGGGGGCGCAAAGGCGGATCGTCCACGAGCCGTTTAATGAGGTCGAGCGATGGGGTTTGTACAGCCGTGACTGTCTGCTGTTGTACGGCCGTCGTCAGGCCCGTGCTATCCTCGGCTGTCGCAGCATTCGTTGTACTGCCGTTGTTGAGGTCGATCTGATCAGCGGTCCATGTATGTTGGCAGATCACGCTGTCCCCGGGCAAGATGTTCCCGGCGGCACAAGCCAGGCCAGTCCCGATTTGATCGTCATCAACGGTGATCGGGCCGATCAGCGTCGTATTGCCTGCATTTGTGACAGTGTATTCGAAGGTCACCGTATCGCCGACCATGCTGTAGCTGGACGGCTGTCCAGCCGCGATCGTCTTTGCGAGGCTGATTGCGTCTGTCTGGGTGATCGATGTCGATACGGTCGCCGTCAATGGATTTGTTTGAGCTGTATCGACTGTTGCCTCGTTCACTATGTTGGCGCCATCGTCGATCTGTGCTTGCAGCGCATCAAAGGTAGCAGTGTAGACCCAAACTTCCCCCACATCGATTTCGCTATCGGAATCCGTATCCCCCGACAGCGTTGCGGGGGTTGTGAGCACAAGAGGGCCACCCTGGGTCAAGACATCCGTCAAATCGACGTTCGTGAGCGTGACGTTCCCAGTATTAGTTACAACAATCTCGTACCGCAGGGTCCCCGGGCCAGTGAGCGTTAGTTGGTCAACTGATTTTTCAATCGTGAGGGCAGCCATGGGCGCGACGGACGTCACTGTTTGACCAGTCTCAGTTCCGGCGTTGCTGCTCACGATGGAGATATCATTCACGATATCATCCGCACCCGCATCGATGTTGTCTTGTGTCGCTTGATAGGTCACGGAGTAGATCCAGACCTCTGACAGATCGAGCTCGGCGTCGTTATCCGTATCGCCGGACAGAGCGAGGTCGGCGGTCAGGTTCACTGTCGTCAACCCTTGGCTCAATATGTCGGTCGGCACCAATCCGGTGACAGACGTATTGCCCGTATTCGTAACTGTAATCTGGTAAGCAATCGGCCCTGGTGCCGTGAGGTTCGACGTATCCGATCCCTTGGTGACGTCAAAAGACGCTGATTGGACGATTGAGGTCGTGTCGTTCGCAGTCTGAGGACCCGTTTCCGCGGTATCAACAGTCGCCGTATTGAGGATATTCGCACCATTGTCGATTTGGTCTTGGGTTGCCGCGAAAGTCGAGGTGTAGACCCAAGTTTCATCTACATCGATCTCAAGGTCACCGTCCGTATCGCCGGTCAGTGACTGACCGGTCGTAAGTACGAGGTCATCTCCATTTTGCGTCAGATCATCGATCAGCGTGACGTTTGTCAGGCTCTGATTACCGGTATTGTCGACAGTAATCGTGTAAGTCAGCGTGCCGGGTGCGGAGAGGACGGGTATGTCGACATCTTTGGTCAGATCAAAGCTGGGAGTCCGGCTTACCGGCGTGCTCGCTTGCGCATTCCGCGCAATGGCGCCTGTCTCTTCCGTCGTTACGCTAACTTGGTTCACAAGGTTCCCAACGGCATCCAGGTCGTCTTGGGTCGTGAGATAGCTGGTGGTGTAGGTCCAGGTCTCATTGATATCGAGTTGCCCCGGCACGTCCGTCGTCGCACCGCTTTCAATGAGACCAGTTAATGTCCCAACACTGCCGTCGGGTAGCGTGTCGGTTGCTTGCAGGTCAGTCAAAGGGATGTTGCCGGTGTTTTCGATGACGATCTGATAGTTGATCGTTTGCCCAGCCGCCGTGACCGGGTTGGGTGCGCCGACTTGGGTCTTTGTCACGGTAAAGTCCGGATCTGCGATCACTTCGATCCGGACAAAAGCCGTTGCCGTCAAGCCGGCCGCATCGGTGATTTCGTATTCAAAGACATCAACGCCAAAGAAGTTCGGGTCGGGCGTATAGGTGAATGTCCCATCAGAGTTCAGCGTCAGCATCCCGTTCGACGGCCCAGACAACGGCGTTGGGTTCACTGTCACAGGTGACCCATCTGGGTCGTTATCTGCGCCATTGCCGTTGTCTGCCAAAACATTACCAGACACTGGGTTATTCACCGTCACTGAGAATTCATCGTCAAAGGCAACTGGCGCAAGGTTTGGAAACGGCGCTTGCGAGCAAGAGAAGCCATCGTTGTTGCCGCTGGGAACGCCAATTCCGACTTGCTGAAAAATGGGCGTGTTGGTGTAGTAATCGAAGACTTCGTAAAGGCGGCCGTTACCGTTGTTGAATGTAAACAGACGCCCATTTGAGTCCGTCCAGGTTGCTCCATAGCCACCACCTGGCAAGCCAGGAACGGAAATGTTCTCTTTCGTTAGGGTTGTGATGTTGTAGCGGTACAGGGTCCCCCCGCCGGAGAACCCGATTAGATACTCTTGCCCACCGTTTTGATCGTAGGCCACATCTGCAGGGCCACCACCGGGCCCCGAAAAATCAACATTTACAAATGCGCCAGTTGCAAGGTCTATTCGCGCATAGCGTGTATTGCTGCGGCGCAACCAATAGTTGTTTGAGAAGTCAACATCGCCAGAATAACTGCCAAAACCAATGTTGAAGACATTCTCAATCGTTCCATCTGAGGATATGCGGATGATGTTTCCGCCTTGAGAGGCGTAAGCATAGTTATCGATGATGTTGAAGCCAGTCGCATTGTAGCTGGAATTGTTCGGACCAACATTCTGGTAGGTTGAGGTGATTGGATCAAATATTCGCAGCTGGCCTGATTGGACCTGATAAATACTGCCATCGCAGGCGAAGGGGGGACCGGCCTGTGCGACCGCGCCCAGCGTGCTGAAACAGTACACTATGACTGCCAATAAAAATTTGCCGATAAGAGTCCGCATCTGTCCCACTTTTTTCCATCGACGATCTGGTAGACTGAGGAAAATCGCAAGAAATAGGGTTCGGCAGGGCGAACTGACGCCTTAAATTCTTAAGTCTGTTGCTATAGGGGCGCAAACTCGTCGCCCAACATCTTTGCGGCAAAACTGTCGTAAACGCTAATGCATGCGCTACTGGCGCTACAAGAAAATCTGAACGAGGGAATCAGCCTTTTAAGGAAACTTTTGGATGTCTGTCGGGTGCATCAACCTGTCGTGTTATGGCGGTTGCTGCAAACAAGCCACTGGTTGGATAGGCCATAACGACAGACCACATGGATGATGACGGTGCCGACGCGAACTCTTGAAGAACGCCAAATTCCGATTGGTGATGTTATGTTTAACGTCCTTCGCACCGGTCATGGTGACGGAGTGCCACTTCTTTTCCTGCATGGTTTTCCGATGTTCAGCGGCGCTTGGCGACACGTAATGGCCGATCTGCCGTCAAACATGATGTGCTACGCGCCGGATTTGTTAGGCTTCAACCTTTCGTCGCACCCAGAGGGCTTGGAGCGTTACCGGTTCGAAGCCGGCGTCCGTGATATGTCCGAACTGATCGACCGTATTTCTTCCACTGGTCAGGCCATCGTGATTGGGCATGACGTGGGGGGGATGCTGGCCTATGCCTTGGCGGCTGCCTGTCCGAATAAGGTGATTGGGCTCGTGGTGGTGAATGGTGCCCATCGCGTTGTCTATGGGCACGCTTTGCAGACCGATCCCGGCCAAGCGGAAGCCGCGGCCTATCTGGATGTGGTGCGCCACCCCGCTGCAGCGGAATTGTTTGCGGCGGACGACTATGCACAGCTCCGCAAGACGATGTTTGAGATGGTGAGCCCAGGCGGTGATCCTGACCTCATCACTCAGATGGCGTCAGCTTGGGCGCGATCGGTGTCCCTGAATGGCGCGCTGTCGTGGTATCGCGCAAACACGTTTGAACGGCCGAACCCCGCGACAATCGAAGGTCCTGCCGCCTTACCAGAATCTGCGTTGCAACAGGACCGGATCGTCATGCCGCATCTTCTGATTTGGGGAACGCCCGACCCATATCTATATGACGTGAACAACCGACTTGTAGCAGGTCTGTGTGATCAGTTTGAGCGGATGGACCTCCCTGGTATGGGGCATGCACCGCATCTGACTCGACCTGATTTGGTGGCTGAGGCCATTACCCGTTTCGCGGCCAAGGTCCTACCGGGCGCCTCCGGGACCTGAGAAGTTGCAAAGCATCCGAACCAGCTGCGTTCGGTTGGGTGTCCGAGTCTTCATCAAGATGGATTTGATTTGCGCGTTGACGGTTTCCACCGATCTCTCGCGTCGATCTGCGATTTCTGGGTTCGTAAGCCCGTGGGAAAGCAGCTGAAGCACAGAGGCTTCGGTCGAGGTTAGTTCAAACACCTGCCGGACAAGTCCCATGTCGAATTCGACTGGGGCAGCAGCATCGCGGCTGATCACTAAGGCGCCGCCGAAGTGTCCACTCCCCAACGCCTCCGAGCGGGGAAGCGGAAGGATCTCAACGCAAAGCGACGCGTCCCGATCGCGTACCTTAATCACAATCGCCTCTTTCCGCGGACGTGCGCCATATTTTGCATGGGCCATTGTATCCGCTAACAGCTCTGTTAGCCGCGCGTGATCTTGGGCGGCGCTGAGGCGCAGGCGACCGACTGGGTCTGTTGAAAAAGCGCGGTAATCTTCCGATTGGCGTCGGAACTCTGCGTTTTGTTCAACCAATCGGCCCTGCGCGTCGACGAGGCAAATGCCAACATCCAGCAGATCGAGTAAGGCCAGAAGTGCGGGCCGGTCCTGCGTAAGCGGGCCAACAGGCCGCGACAGCTCAAGGGCTTTTGCAAGGTGTGGAAGGATATCACGCAGCACCATCATGTCTGCATCCGTCAATGGTCCACGATCCTGTCCAAAGGCTAACGAGAACCTTGCGCGAAATGGATTGTCCTTATCGAGCAAGGCGCCGGTGCGATGCACAATACCCCATTCGGCCATTTGGGCGACATGGGGTTGTGCGAGGTAGGTCGCGCGGTCCTCGTAAAGAATATCTTCGCCGATGAGGTCGATCCCGTCGGTTTCAAGCAGCCGCCGGTCGAAGATTGCGTGATCTCGGGTCTCAGCGGCGCGGTGACGCTTAAAGTAGGTTTCCACGCGATCTGGATTGTAGCTGCTCGTCATCAACGCGGCTTCGAGCCTGAGGTCACCACCGGTTCGTTGCAATTCAATCAGCATACCACCACGCGCTCCGACCATATCAGAAATTTGGTCGAGCACAGGGACCCATTCATCTGGGTCTGAAACAGCTTGATAAATCTTTAGAACAAGCTCTTTGTAGGCGGTTTTGTCCATGGGAATGCAAGCCTTTTGCCGGCGCCAGGTACGGTTTATCGGGCTAACCACTGGCTCATTCGGTACACGAATAGGCAGAACGACGCAAACTTTCGACCTCTGTGATATAACGATGGACAGGTCCCTTCATTTTGACCGAAGCTATTTTTATTTTTGAAATTTTTTTGGGAGGTTTGCCATGTCCGAAGACCGACTCGATTTTGCAATTTCCGAACACTTGGGCGAGGCCGCGCACCCGGGCGGATTTGATGCGGCCCTGTCACAAATCATTGACGCCAATAAGTCGATGTTGCCGAAACTGGACCGGGCAGGGCAAAGGGCACAGCATCCCAAAGCCCACGCCACGCTCAACGCCATCTTTACAATCCGAGAGGTGCCAGCCTCTTGCCGTGTTGGGCTCTTTGCGACCGCAGGTGCGCAACACAACTGTTTGATACGGTTTTCCAACAGCAATCAGCTGATTGACAACCCCAAGGGGGGTGATGCCCATGGCATGGCAATCAAAGTGCTTGATGTTGAGGGGAAGAAATTTCAGCCGGATCCTAGCGGAGCAAACTCTCATGATTTCATTTTACTCAACAACGAGACATTCTTTGACGGGGATCTGAAACGCTACCTCAAACTGAACGTAGTGGCTGGCGACTATCTTTCGCTCGTGCGGAACGGTCGCCCCGTGTTCCGAGGCCTCGCTTCGGGTCTCAAAGCTGTGATGTTTACCAAATTCACAGACCCAAAGTTGGGGCGGGCGATTACACAGACGAGCGACCAATTCCCGGTCTCGCCGCTTTTGGAGACCTTCTTCAGCACGACCCCTTATCTTTTGGGTCCAGACATCGCGGTGAAATACAAGGTAACGCCCAAGTTGCCGGAAGACACGACGACATCCCAGTCGCGCCCGGGACCGGATGAGAATTTCCTGAATAAACAAATACGGACCGCGCTTTTGGATCGGGACCACGACTTTGTGCTTTCCGCGCAGATTAAGACATCGCGCGATCCCTACCCGATCGAAACGCCCGATGTGCCCTGGACTGGTGCCGCTGAAATCCCGCTCGCTGATATTCACATCCCTCAATTCAAAAGCCTCTCGGACTTGGAATGGCAGGCCATGCGCTTTGGGCATGAGGCACAGTCCTACAACATCTGGAACGTCACTTCGGACCACCGCCCGCTGGGCGTGCTGAATCGTCTAAGGCGCGGAGTTTATCGGGAGCTTCACCGGTGCCGGACTCACCAAGATGGGGATGTCTACAAGTAGCTTTGCGGATCATTTTTTTTGAAAGGAGGCAATCATGACCTTCATGGACAGATTTTCGAGTTTTCTTATGAAATTGGCGTTCCAAGTCGCGCCGCGCTTGGCCACGCGCGTTATGGTGTGGAAGTTCGCGAACAGCACCCAACCAAGGCCGCGCCGGTGGTCAATGGCACACGCCTTCGTGTCTTGGACCGGCCTCGTCGACAGAACCTACTCCGGACGGCACTTGCCGGAAGATCTGGACTGGGACGAACGCGTCGAAAACGGTGCTTGGGACCGCGAAGAGTCACGGCGGGGAAAGGCCTTTGGACCCAGGCTCGACCCAGCCGCCCCTGCGGACAATGACAAACTGCGACAACTGTTCCTGCGGCAAGGTCGCCAACAGCAAGACTGTACGCGCAGCTCGGTCCTATTTCTGTTCTTTGCACAATGGTTCACCGATGCGTTCTTGCGCACCAACCCAGATGATCATGCCCGGACTGACAGCAACCACGAGATTGATTTCTGTGCGATCTATGGTCTGACTGAAGAAAAGACCCATATGCTGCGCGTCCATCTGACCGATGAGCAGGGTCGCGTCCAGCGCGATGAGACCGGTAAGCCGTTGCTGGATCCGGACAAGAAGCACCTTTTGGCCACAGATGAAACGGGCATGTTTCCACCTCGCCTCTACGATGTGGTCACGATCAAGGGCGTGGAAACGACCCGTTTTCGGGACTCTTACCGCTACGACGAAAAGGTGGTGGAAGAGGGCGATCTCGAAGACCCCGCGTCCACACAAGATGGGGTGCGCCGGCGCTATCTGCATGAGCCTAAGCGGATGGAAAGCATTACGAAGGGGCAAAACACTGAGCAGAAAGCAAAGTACTTTGCCATGGGGTTGGAACATGGCAACGGGACATTAGGCTACGTTGTCCTGAACACGCTCATGCTTCGCGCGCACAACACAATTGCGCAGGATATTTTGGATGCCCATGGGGCGGAGTGGGGCGACGAGGCTGGCGAACGCGCCTTCCAATCGGCGCGAAACGTCTTGACCTTCATCCTCCTGAAGATCGTGATCGAAGATTATGTCGCCCACATCTCAGGACTGCCGCTGAAGACACCAGTGGGCGTCGCGGATGGCGCAAAGTGGGGAAAATCGAACCGGATCGCGTTGGAATTTAACTTGCTCTACCGGTGGCACTCCATGGTTCCGGACCAATTGCATGTGAAAGGCAAGCCGTTGGGAAAAAATGAGTTTCGCCGGATGCCCGCGCTGGTGGAAGAGTATGGCCTGGAAACGCTACTGACAGAGTTTTCCCGGCAGAAGGCTGGGCGGATTGGCTTGCGCAACTACCCGGATTTCTTTGGTGAGCCGCATGGGCAGGATGAAATGAACACCCTAAAGCGTACTTTATCGATTGCCCATGATGCCAAGTTCCAGTCGATGAACACTTATCGACGTCACTTTGGTTTGCTTCCGATCTTCTCATTCCGGCAGCTGGTCGGCAATCAGCCCGAGGCGGACGTCCTCTATCGCAATCTACGGGAGATCTATGGCAGCATCCACGATGTGGAGTGGTTCGTCGGTATGGTTGCGGAAGATCACACTGGGAGTGTGATAATGGGCGAGCTGATGCGCAACATGGTTGCTTATGATGCATTTACACAGGCGTTGACCAACCCGCTACTCTCTAAACGAATGTTTGATCGGAAGCTCGGCGGGCCCGAGCCAGTTTTCAGCAAGAAGGGCCTTGCCCTGATGGATCAGATGTCGACCCTGCAGGATGTTTCGGACTACGTTTTGGGCGAAGGCACTGCGCGCTGCTCATTCTCTGCATAGTGGTACGAGTTGATGCTGTATCTACCTTAAGTTGTTATTCGTTAACTAAAATTAACCCTACGTAACCCATCCTGGTGATTTTCGGGTTGCGATTCCATGAAACCCTCTGACGTGACCGGGGGGGCAGCAGTACAGTGCCTTTTGAGTTTGTGAATTTATAGATCTTTAGGGGGATCATGGACCCCCGCTTCTGCATCTTCGGTCACCTTTCCCGCCATGCATTGCACCAGTTGAAAAGTCGCGTCGCGCCGCCAAAGTGAGATCAATTGACGGGACACCGACACTTGATGACCATGCGCCCGCGTGGCACTTGAAGTCGGACGTGAACTCAAAGAGGTTACGTTTGTTTTTCGCCTGACTCGAGGGGGGTCTTTGTGCGTCGCCTTGCTGTCATCGTTTTCGCCTGCATTGCAGGGATCGCATTGGTCGTCATTGCATTGCCAAAGCTGAAATCTGAACGTGTTTCAGAGACAGCATCCTATGCGGCACCAGGTCTTGAGCCGTTGACGATTGAGGGTGCCCGGTCGGAGTTTTGGCGGTTGACCCCTGCCTTACTTTTGGTGGTCTACGAAGCCTTTGGAGAGACACAGGAGGCGGCCATTTACGATACCTTAGCCAGCGTGACCCATGGCGAAGCGCTCGAATACCTGTATCTCGAACGGGTCGGGGCGATGGCAGGTGGCGGACTGGAAGAAGCCGACCAAACCATCCATGAGATCAAGCTTCTGAACACCCAAGTGGCGCGGCAAAACGGCGCTTTGAGCATCGACGCGTCATGGCAAGTTATCGGCACCGTTGGGCATGCCGAACATCTGCACGTCCGGGGCAACACTTATAGCGCGGACCTTTTGGTCGCACCGGTCGAAGGGGCTTGGCGCATTACCGATTTTGAGCTGCTTGAGGTCAATCGCGATGATGCGGGGGAAACATTCTTGGCTCCCGACGTCGAAGACGCGGGTGCGACCAACTGATGGTGCGCGTTGAAAATCTGACCTTCGGTTATGGCGCCGGCGGGTTTCGTTTGTCGGTGCCACAGTTCACCCTAAAAGGAGGTGAGCGCGTTGCTATCGTTGGTCCAAGTGGCAGTGGGAAGACGACACTTTTGAACCTGATCGCGGGGCTTTTGTCACCTGAAACGGGGCGGATCGATGTGGCCGGTACAGAGGTTACTGCACTGACGGAGACGGGGCGGCGACAATTCCGTGCAAGCCAGGTTGGCTTTGTTTTTCAGGACTTTGCGCTGTTAGATTACCTCCCTGCGCGTCAGAATATTCTCTACCCCTATCGGATCACACCAGCCCTGAAACTGGACGCGGCCGCTCGCGACCGTGCGGAAGCTTTGGCAACGGCCTGTGGGATCGGTGACAAGCTCGACCGGCATCCAGCTGAACTCAGCCAGGGTGAACAGCAACGCGTTGCGATTTGTCGCGCGCTCGTCACGCAACCAAACCTGATTTTGTCGGATGAAGCGACAGGCAATCTGGATCCGGACAGTAAGGCACGGATCCTGGATCTTCTGTTCGAGCAAGCCGCAGATGCTGGGGCAGCCGTGCTGGCCGTGACCCATGATCACGAGCTTCTGCCAAGGTTCGAAAGGGTGCTTGATTTCGCCCAGTTCCGGGAAAGCGCAACCGCATGAACGCGCTTTACCTTGCCTTTGCTTACCTCAAATACAACTGGGGCCGCAGCGTGATCCTCGTACTGGTCGCCGCGCTGATAATGTTCGTGCCTGTCGCGACGCAGACCTTGCTGACGACAAGTGAACGCTCCTTGGTCGCGCGGGGCGAAGCGACGCCGCTTTTGCTTGGCAGTCGCGGGTCTCAACTCGACCTGACGATGGCGGCTCTGTACTTCTCGGACGAACGTCCCGCTCCGATCCCGATGCGTGAGGTTGAAAGCGTCTGGGATAGCGACCTTGGCATCCCAATCCCGGTGCATACTGCGTTTTCTTCTGCAGGGTTTCGGATTGTTGGTACGACGCTCGACTACTTCGATTTTCGGGATCTGCAAATGGCCGACGGGCGCGGGCTGTCCTTGCTTGGCGACGCTGTGATCGGTGCGGATGTGGCAAAGGCGCTTGGGAAAGGCGTCGGCGACACATTGGTTTCCGCACCAGAGAATCTTTTCGATCTAGATGGCGTCTACCCGTTAGAGATGCCGATTGTCGGCGTTCTGGTACAGACGAATTCTCCAGACGATGCAGCGGTCTTTGTGGACATCAAGACAGCCTGGGTGATCCAGGGTATTGGGCATGGACATGAGGATGTCGTGACCGCCGCAGAAGTTGCCGCAGGTACGGCTGCGCTCGCGAACGCCGCTGTTGTGCAATACCAGCGCATCACGCCGGACAATATCGAGAGCTTTCATTTCCACGGCAGCCAAGATGATTTCCCTGCGTCGGCCGTGATTGTGGTACCGAACGATACGCGGTCGAGTACGATCCTGAAAGGCCGCTACCTTGATAGCGAAAACCCCAGTCAGTTGATTGAACCGGCGGGCGAGATCCAGGGGTTGGTTGACCGGATTTTCCGGATCAAATCACTTCTTGATGTGGTGACTGCCATTATCGCAGTCGCTGCCATTGCGGCGATTGGGCTCGCGATTTTTCTCAGCTACCGCCTCCGTACGCGGGAAATCATCACTGCGATCAAACTGGGGGCGCAACGCGGGATGGTCGCGAAACTTTTGGTTGCTGAGACCGTGACTCTGATGTTGATTTCAGGGGCAATCGCCACGGTTGGCGCCCTCGTCGTTGCCCGCAATGCAGAAGCCTGGGTGGGCTGGCTGCTCGCCCTTGGAACATGACTTTTGGAGGTCCTTTGAAACGTCAAATCCTTACCACATCCGTTGCAACATTTCTGGCTGCTGCCCCCGCCATGGCACACTACGGGATGATCATTCCCAGCGACTCGATGATCAGCCAGGAAGATGGTCGTACTGTATCGTTCACGGTTGGTTTTGCGCACCCTTTTGAACAAAACGGCCTGTTCCTTGACACGCCCGTGTCCTTCAACGTGGCGCATGAAGGAACAACTACGGATCTGTCTGGCGCCTTACAGGCTGAAACGATCATGGAGGAAGCAGGCTACACCTTCGATTATGCGTTAGAGCGGCCGGGTACTTACGTCTTTGCCATGGAGCCCCAACCCTATTGGGAACCAGCCGAAGAAGTTTTTATCATCCACTACACCAAGACTTACGTCACTGCTTATGGCGACGACGAGGGGTGGGACACGGAACTAGATCTGAAGACTGAAATTGTGCCGCTGTCCAAGCCCTTTGGCCTTTGGGAACACAATGTGTTTCAAGGGATCGTGAAATTGGACGGGGACGTGGTGCCTTATGCCGAAGTTGAGGTTGAGTTTTTCAACACCGCCGGTGCGACCGTGCCGGATGATCTGATGATTACGCAAACTGTCAAAGCCGATGCGAATGGCGTTTTCACGTATGCACCGCCGTCCCACGGTTGGTGGGGCTTCGCCGCGTTGAACACAGCTGAGTACACGCTGACCGAAGAAAGCTCTGGTGAAGAGAAGGCGGTTGAGCTTGGTGCTGTGATCTGGGTTCACTTCGAAGAATGGACTGGTCAATGATCCGAACCTGTGTGCTCGCAACCTTTGTGACGGCTGCTCCGATTGGGGCGGCGGCGCATCAGATAATCGTATTCGCTTCCGTCGATTGTGAGGCCGTCACTGTGGAAGCCAAGTTCTCGAACGGGAATGCCGTACAACAAGCGGAAGTGCGTGTGCTGAATGGGGAGAGTGAGTTGCTGAAGACGCTGGACATCGGCGAAGATGGCACCGTCAGCGTCCCGTTGGACACCGTCGACCATTCCGGCGGACTGGTCATCGAGGTCGATACCGGCAATCACGATAATTATTGGATCGTGACGCCTGACGACATTTCACGCAAATGCGGGAGTTGATTGTGCATTGGTTGGTGCGCCCGTGGGCAACTATTTTGGTGTTCGTGCTTCTGGCAGCACAAGCCACGGCCCAAGACCGTCCGCAAGTGATCGCAGTCAACCATCCTTTGCAGTACTTTGCCGAACGTCTATTGGGCGATGCCGCTGACGTTGTCTTCCCAGTCCCGAACGACGAGGATCCATCTTTTTGGCGTCCCTCCGTCGCAGATATCACCACGATCCAATCAGCCGACTTGATCCTTCTCAACGGCGCTGGTTTTGCGACGTGGATCGACCGCGTGTCACTGCCGCGGTCCAAGCTCGTTAATACAAGCGCCGCGATCCAGGATCAGTTCATCGTGACCGAAAGCATCACCCACAGCCATGGCGACGGTGGGGAGCATTCTCATGAAGGTTTGGCGTCTTACATCTGGCTCGATCCGACCCTCGCGGCGGCCCAGGCAGAAGCCGTAGCAACGGCCATAAAACGTCGTGATCTTGCACCTGCGCAGGAGGTCGATGCGCGCCTCGCCGCCCTGCAGGCTGATTTGATGGCCCTCGACACCGACGCAAGCACTGGCTTGAAGGCCATTGAAAACGTACCGATGATCGCCACGCATCCGCGGTACCAATACTTTGCACGGCGATACGACCTGTCGATTGCGTCGCTCGAATGGGAAGCAGGGGCGCTGCCCACGGACGAAGAGCTGGCGCAGCTGGCAGCACTCGCTGAAAACACAGGCGCAAGTCTGATTATTTGGGAAGGCGACCCGCCGGAGTCCGCGATCGCCGCGGCAGCGGAAATTGGGCTCTCCAGCGTAACCTTTCCACCATTGTCGCATCAGCGCGGGGACGAAGACTTTCTCAGCGCATTTGCCGCGTCAGTCTCAGCCCTCGCAGACGCGGTGGACTAAGCTTCCAGCATTGTGACGACATGATCGACGATCGCGTCGACACTCACGTCGTCAGAACCGGACCATTCCAGCGTCCAATTCACGGCCCCCAGCATCAAAGGGATCATGACTTCGATGTCGAGATTGGGATCAAGAAATCCGGACGCTTTCGCGTCTTGAAAGAGACTTCGCCAAAGCGCCTCGTACGCATGGCGCGAGGCGAGCGTCGGATACTTCACCTGCGCGGGAACCTGACTAAAGATACGAATGTTAGCTGCCGACAAGCTGTCGTCACCAAAAAGACAGGCCATATGCGTTTTGATCGCGCAGCGGATCCGTGATCGGTCATCGGTGCCAACGCGCGGGTCGGCAAGCGCCTTTTCCACGGCGAGGCGGATGAAGATATGGCCTTGGTCCAAAACCTCGCGCACCACATCTTCTTTCGATTTGAAGTGGTAATAGAGGCTGCCTGTTGTCAGTCCTGCCGTCTTTGCAATTTCGCGCAGCGTGACGGCGGCATAGCCCTTCTCGCGAAAGTTTTTCGCAGCGGCGGACAACACGGCCTCTCGGGTGTCTCGCGTCTGTTTGAATTTCGGTTTAGGTACCGCCACTTTTACACCGCGTGCCCCGTGTGGCTCGCGACCTGCGCAGGCGTTGATTGGAGCAATGCGCGGCACATAGGTCCGAGCTCAACGGTCGCAAGTGGGGTAACATGTTGATCATAATAGATAAAAACACCCCGTCCGAGTCCTATTGCGATACTAGCAAAGGTCGAGAGATCCCGCAGCAAGAAAATAACTTACGTTCGTTTCAATAAGTTTTAGCTAATTTATTCAGCGTCTTGTGCCTGATCTGAACTTGGAATGGCCCGACCGCGAGTGATGCGTACAGCGCAGCTGGCCAAAGACCAAGTAAGCACCTCCGCTCTGGCCATTTGCCGGATAATGGTGTCGAAACGAAACTGTGTGATATGTCGGTCCATTGCAGTTGGGAGGGGCAAAAGACCATGCGGAGAACCGTTTCTCGCCGAATGGCCGCTTCATGAGCGATCTTCTCGTGCGGACAGAAGGTTGCGCGGGTCGTATTACGCTCAACCGACCAAAAGCATTAAACGCTGTGACATGGGACATGGTCCGCGAGATTGATAGGACCTTGCAGCGGTGGGCCGCAGACGACGCCGTCGCACTTGTTATTATCGATGCCGCTGGCGATCGGGCCTTTGCCGCTGGCGGTGACATTGTTGATCTCTATCACGCCAGCCGGGCCGGCGATTTGGACTTTGGGCGGCGGTTCTGGACAGAGGAATACCGTCTGAACCTGACGATGGCAGAATACCCCAAACCGATCGTCTCCCTGATGCAGGGTTTCACAATGGGTGGTGGCGTTGGCTTGTCGTGTCATGTGTCGCACCGGGTGGTAGACGAAACCGTCCAACTCGCCCTGCCCGAATGCGGCATTGGCCTGATCCCAGATGTCGGCAGTTCGTGGTTGTTGGCCAAGGCGCCTAGGAATTTTGGCGTTTTTCTTGGCCTGACGGGATATCGAATGGGGCCTGATGACGCGATCTTTGCTGGCTTGGCGGATATCTTTGTGCCGCGCGAAAGCTGGGCCAGGCTGATCAAAGATCTGTGTGCCGACGGCGATGTAACTGTCCTCGAACAGGTTGCAGTGCCACCGCCTGAAGGGGCGCTCTCTCTGTGGGCAGAAACCAGTCAGTGGTTTCGAGCGGAAACTCTTCCCGAGATTGCGGATGACCTTGCCCAAGTAGGTGCTTCAAACGCTGACAAGTGGCGCAAGGCTCTGCACACTCATTCGCCATTGGCCTTGCATTGCGCCTTAAACACGATCAGGGCGGCGAAGGACTTGACCCTGCGCGAGGCCTTTGCGCAAGAATATCGCTTTTCCTATCGCGCGGTTCAACGCAGTGATTTTCTGGAGGGCATTCGCGCGCAGGTAATCGACAAGGACCGTCAGCCCAAGTGGAAACATACCGCGCTAAAGGACGTAAACCCAGAAGATGTTGCCGCCATGCTGGCCCCGCTGGGTGACGACGAATGGACGTTTGAAAGGAATGAAAGATGAAAATCGGGTTCATAGGCCTTGGCAATATGGGCGCGCCAATGGCAACCAATCTGGTGAATGCGGGTCATGAGGTGACCGGCTTTGACCGGGCCGAGGTGCAAATTGATGGCGCGATCATGGCCGCCTCTGGCGCTGAGGCCGCTGCGGGCGCTGAGGTGGTCATCACCATGCTGCCCAATGGAGAGATCCTGCGCGGTGTCGCGGCAGAGGTGATCCCGGCCATGCAGCCGGGGGCAGCTTTGGTGGATTGTTCCACCGTTGATGTCGAGAGCGCCCGCGCGGTTGCGGAACAGGCCGTTGCTGCTGGCCTTCTGGCGGTCGATGCCCCTGTTTCTGGCGGGATCGGCGGGGCGGCAGCTGGGACGCTGACCTTCATGGCGGGCGGCACGGAAGAGGCCTTTGCGAAAGCGGCGCCCCTATTTGACATCATGGGTCAAAAGGCTGTGCATTGTGGCGGACCTGGGAATGGCCAAGCCGCGAAGATCTGCAACAACATGATTTTAGGCATCACCATGATCGGCACCTGCGAGGCATTTGCGCTAGCTGATAAGCTTGGACTTGACCGGCAGGCGATGTTTGACGTGGTTAGCACCTCGTCTGGCTATTCCTGGACCATGAACGCTTATTGCCCGGCACCTGGGATCGGGCCGCAATCACCGGCAGACAATGATTACACGCCCGGCTTCGCAGCTGAACTCATGCTTAAGGATCTTCGGTTGAGCCAACAAGCCGCGCACAGTGCGGACGCCGATACGCCGATGGGGCAGGCAGCGACGGATCTTTATACGACCTTCGTCGAAGAGGAAGGCGGGCTAGGGAAAGACTTTTCCGCCATGTTGCCCCGTTTTGAAAAGCGCGGCCGTGGCTAAGCGAGTGTGATGTGAATGATCATTGATGGAACGGTAGCGATCGTTACGGGTGGTGCGTCCGGCCTTGGTGCTGCGGTGGTTCGGCGATTGGCTGACGACGGCGCGACGCCCGCGATCTTTGACATGAACGCCGAAGCCGGCGTTGCGGTGGCAGAGGCGGTTGCCGGAACTTTCTATCAGGTTGATGTGACGAGCGAGACCTCGGTCGCTGAAGCTGTCACGGCGGTGACGTCGGATCTCGGCACCCCCCGCATTCTCGTGAACTGCGCAGGGATCGCGCCGCCGGCCAAGGTGGTCGACCGGGAAGGGGCACCGCAACCTTTGGCGGCCTTCTCGGCGATTGTGAACGTGAATCTGATTGGGACGTTCAACGTGCTCGCCCAAGTCGCAGCCAAAATGCAAGCAACCGACCCAATCGAAGAAGAACGCGGTATCATCATTAACACTGCATCAGTCGCTGCATTTGAAGGGCAGATTGGGCAAGCGGCCTATGCGGCCTCTAAAGGTGGCGTTGTTTCAATGGCGCTGCCAATTGCCCGAGAGCTTGCTCGTCACGGGATCCGAGTGAACACTGTCGCGCCAGGGCTCTTCTTGACGCCGCTGCTCGAAAGCTTGCCGCAAGACGCGCAAGACAGCTTGGGGCAGCAAGTGCCATTCCCGTCGCGTCTGGGTCATCCGGCCGAGTTTGCGAAACTGGTCGCCGATATCGTGACCAACCCGATGATCAATGCTGAGGTGATCCGTCTTGATGGGGCTATTCGGATGGCAGCGCGCTGATCAGCTCGCGCCCGTTTTGCTTGCTGCGCTAGCAGCGCGTTTGTCCACCCGTTCTTTCGCGTCCGGATCTGCATCCAGTACGTCGTGGAGATGGTCGATGATGGCGTAGAACGCTGCCATCTGATGCGCTGTTAGCCCTTCAAGCAGACGGTTTTCGACCTCTCGCACGTTTGGAACAATCGCGTTGAGCGTCGCTCGTCCTTTGGCTGTGAGTGCGATTTCGACAAGACGTGCGTCCTGTGCACTCACATGCTTTTTGACCATTTTGGCCGTCTCAAGTCGCCCGACTGCCCGACTGACCCGCGACTTTTCGAGGTTGGTAACAAGTTGAATGTCGCGCACCGAGGCGGTGCCTAAATTGCTCAGGTTTGCCAAAACACGCCATTCGGCGACCGAAAGCCCGTGAGAACGTTCATACTCAACCGCCAAGCGTCGACTGATCCTCTCAGCGATCAAAGCGAGGCGGTAGGGAAGGAATTCAGCAAGGTTGAAGGGGTCTGCCATATGATCGGTCCTCGGCCAATATTAAGACCATTGTTGACTTTTGTTGCATATGCAACGAAATTATCGTTGCATATGCAACGAATTCAAGGGAGCTCTACAGGGATGGCGAAGGCATTTGCGTCACAGGGTGACATGGCGGCGAAGCAAACCTCATTTACCGAAGTCGGTGAGGGGCTCTATGCATTCACGGCCGAGGGGGACCCGAACTCTGGCGTGATCATTGGCGATGACAGCGTGATGATCGTTGAAGCGCAGGCGACGCCTCGCTTGGCGCAGCAGGTGATCGACTGTGTGCGTTCTGTGACTGACAAGCCAATTACCCATATCGTATTGACCCATTATCACGCAGTCCGCGTTTTGGGGGCGAGCGCCTTTGGGGCCCAGCAGATTATCATGTCGGACGCGGCCCGATCGATGGTCGTTGAGCGGGGGCAGGAAGACTGGGACAGCGAATTCCAACGTTTTCCTCGTCTGTTCGAAGGACACGAAAGCATCCCGGGGCTGACGTGGCCGACGACCACATTCAGCGACAGCATGACCGTCTTCCTCGGCAACCGTCGTGTCGAGATCAAGCAGATCGGGCGCGCCCATACTGCAGGGGATAGCGTGATCTGGGTCCCTGATCAGCAGACCATGTTTACCGGCGACATCGTAGAATACCACTCTGCCTGTTATTGCGGTGATGGTCACTTTGAAGACTGGGGCGCAACTCTGGATGCTGTCAAAACTTATGACCCGCAGTCTATCGCTCCTGGACGTGGTGACGCTTTGGTTGGACGTGAGATGGTGGACGCAGCACTTGCCGCAACACGTGACTTTGTTGATAGCACTTACAATGCCGTCAAACCCATCGCAGCCCGTGGTGGGTCGCTGAAAGACGCCTGGGATGGGGTGCGAGATGCGTGCGATCCAAAGTTTAAAGACTACGCCATCTACGAACATTGCCTACCATTCAACGTTGCGCGGGCCTTTGATGAGGCACGCGGTATTGCTCACCCGCGCATCTGGACGGCGCAACGCGACCTGGACATGTGGGAGGCGCTGCAGGGATGAACGCGCCACTGGGAAATCGCTATCCTCTGGCTTTCAAGCTCTACCCTTATCGGCGCTCAGCTGATCAGGATACCGAGGCGCCGGTGCGCCATCCTATTGTCATCGTTGGCGGTGGCCCGGTCGGTTTGGCGCTCGCGATGGATCTCGGCAAACGTGGTACATCGGCCCTTGTGCTCGACGATCATGAGGGGGTCGGGCAGGGGTCACGAGCGATCTGTTTTGCAAAGCGTACGTTGGAGATCATGCATCGGCTCGATGCAGGTAAGGCAATGCTTGCAAAGGGCGTCGTCTGGCAAAAGGGCCGCGTTTTTCGCGATCGTGATGAGGTGTTCAACTTTGATCTCCTGCCCGAAGACGGCCACCGATGCCCTGCCTTCATCAACCTAAGCCAAATTCACTTTGAGCGGTTTCAGATGGACGCGATTGATGCTTCCGATCACCCGATCGAGGTGCGCGGTAAAAATCGTGTCGATGATGTTATCGACAGGGGTGATCACGTTTTGCTCGATATCATGACACCGGATGGCTCCTACCAGATTGAGGCCGATTACCTAATTGCCTGCGACGGCGCGCGCTCTCCGATCCGGGATATGATGGGCCTGGGGTTTGAAGGACGCGTGTTTGAGGACAACTTCCTTATCGCGGACGTCAAAATGACCGCAGACTTTCCGACCGAGCGATGGTTCTGGTTCGAACCTTGGTTTAAATCCGGCGATAGCGCCCTTTTGCACAAGCAGCCGGATGACGTTTGGCGGATCGACTTTCAGCTCGGCTGGGATATCGACCGAGAAACGGAGCTGAAAGAAGAAAACATCCGGGCGCGCGTCGATCAGATGTTGGGCCCCGATGTGGCCTATGCGCTCGACTGGTGCTCGATTTACACCTTTCAATGTCGCAGGATGGAAAAGTTCCGCCATGGCCGTGTGATCTTTGCCGGTGACAGCGCGCATCAGGTGTCACCCTTTGGGGCACGGGGTGCAAACTCAGGCGTGCAGGATGCGGATAACCTTGGGTGGAAGCTGGATGCGGTGCTGGGTGGTGCCCCCGATGCCTTGCTCGACAGTTACGACGACGAACGCATATTGGCGGCGGATGAAAACATCCTCAATTCGTCGCGCGCGACGGACTTTCTGACGCCGAAAAGTGCGGTGTCAAAGCTCTTCCGGAACGCAGTGCTGGATCTTGCCAAGGACCACGCCTTCGCCCGGCCCCTGATCAATTCCGGACGTCTCAGCATACCAAGCGTCTATGACGGCTCTCCGCTGAGCAGCGAAAATGCGTTAGGCGGCCCTGCGCGCACACGTCCGGGTGCACCTTGTCCGGATGCCCCTTTCGGGAACGGGTACCTTTTGGATCACTTGGGCGACGGTTTTGTGCTTTTGGCGGTGAACACGCCGGCGCCAGACAGTGTCGCAGGTGCAAAGGCACTGCATGTGGATACCAAAGAACAAGGGTTGGACGAACTCGTTGATCGCTACCTTGGTCAGGCTTCGACCGCGCTATACTTGATCCGGCCCGATCAGCATATCGCCGCGCGATGGCCGACCTTCGACGCAACCAAAGTGGTTGCTGCGATCCGCAAAGCGACGGGGCACCCATGCTGACTCTCGATCCAAACTTATCCGATCCAGATGGCTTTTACGCGGCCTTGATTGATGCGCACGACGGACTTTCAGACGCTGAAAGCGCCGCGCTCAACGCCCGACTGATTTTGATCTTATCGAACCACATAGGGGACATTGCGGTCCTCATGCAGGCCATCAAAACCGCGCGAGGAGAGACCCCATGAATGCCCCAAAGACGCATGACCTGATCCAAGCTGATGGCACTGCAATAACGCCCGGCTACATGCCGGGATGGGGCAATGACTTCGAGACAGAGGCGCTACCGGGTGCGCTGCCGCTGGGAATGAATTCGCCGCAGAAGTTGAATTATGGGCTCTATGCAGAACAATTGTCAGGGACCGCTTTCACGCAGCCCGGACCAGAGCGAACCTGGTGTTATCGCATCCGCCCCTCGGTCAAGCACACGCATCGCTTTGACCGCATTGATCTTCCTTACTGGAAGACGGCGCCACACATCCCACACGATGTCATTTCCTTAGGCCAATACCGTTGGGACCCGATTGAGGCTCACGGCGACCTAACCTGGCTCAGTGGCATGCGCACTATGACGACTGCAGGTGACGTCAACACCCAAACGGGCATGGCGTCGCATGTGTATCTCGTGACTCAATCGATGAAAGACTCTTACTTTTATTCGGCAGATTCTGAGATGCTCGTTGTCCCACAAGAGGGCAAGCTTCGCTTCGCAACTGAGCTTGGCATCATCGACCTGGAACCCAAAGAGATTGCGATCCTGCCACGCGGTTTGGTTTATCGGGTTGAGGTCCTGGAAGGCTCGTGTCGCGGATTTGTTTGCGAAAACTACGGCGCGAAATTTGATTTGCCAGATCGGGGTCCGATCGGCGCGAATTGTTTGGCAAACCCACGCGACTTCAAGGCCCCTGTCGCGGCGTTTGAGGACCGCGATGCGCCGAGCAGTGTCACCGTGAAATGGTGCGGCCAGTTTCACGCAACGCAAATTGGGCATTCGCCGCTTGATATCGTGGCCTGGCACGGCAACTACGCTCCGATGAAGTACGACCTGCGCGCCTATTGCCCGGTTGGCGCGATCCTGTTTGACCACCCCGATCCGTCGATCTTCACGGTGCTCACCGCACCGTCTGGCCAGCCGGGTGTAGCGAACATCGACTTCGTATTGTTCCGGGAACGCTGGCTGGTTGCAGAAAATACATTCCGTCCGCCCTGGTACCATAAGAACGTCATGTCTGAGTTGATGGGCAATATTTATGGCCAATATGATGCGAAACCCCAGGGATTTGCCCCTGGAGGGATCAGCTTGCATAATATGATGCTCCCCCACGGTCCGGATAAAGACGCATTTGAGCGCGCTTCAAACGCGAACCTCGGTCCGGATAAGCTCGACCAAACGATGTCCTTCATGTTCGAGACCCGCTTTCCACAGCACTTGACGACGTTTGCCGGCCAGGAGGCACCGCTGCAGGACACCTACATCGACTGTTGGGGCGACATCGCAAAGAAGTTCGACGGCACACCCGGGAAGAAATGACCGGTTTGACCATGCAACTCTATTCCCATTGGCGGTCGACAACATCATATCGTGTACGCATCGCCTTTAACCTCAAAGGCATAGCGTTTGATACGGTCCCAATTGACTTGGGCAAAGGTGAGCAGCGCGTGCCCACCTATCTGGAGGTCAATCCAGGTGCTGGGGTACCAGCGCTTAGGCTTGGGGATGGTACAATCCTCACCCAATCCATGGCGATCCTCGAATGGGCAGAGGAAGTTGCGCCAAAGCCTGCGATCTTGCCACAGGACCCAGAACGACGCGCGCTTGTCCGGGCCGCAGCATTTGGAATCGCAACAGACGTCCACCCTGTGAACAACCTGCGTGTTATTGGCAAATTGAATAGGATGGGACATAGCCAGGAAGAAGGTCTGGCGTGGATGCATGATTGGATGGCGATCGGGTTTCACGCGTTCGCGCGTCTCATTCGTGACGATACGCCCTTTTGTTTCGGTGAATCACCCAGCCTTGCCGACATCTGTTTGATCCCGCAGCTCTATAACGCGCATCGCTGGGGTGTGGATCTGACCGCTTTCGCGCGATTGACAGATATTGAAGCGCGCTGTTTGGACCTGCCTGCTTTTGCGGACGCCCACCCTGAAAACCAAGCTGATGCCGCCTAACGGGAGCCAAAAATGATTGCATTGAAACGTTCCTGGGTCGAAAGCGCAAATTTCCCCGACACGGACTTTCCGCTCAATAACTTGCCGTACGGCAGCTATATTCCCGCCGGTGACGACCTGCCCCGGTGTTGTGTCGCCATCGGGGACGTCTTGTTCGACGCCTATGAAGCGGAGTTGGACGGTCTATTGAGCGTTGGTGACACACCAGTGGCTCTCTTCGGCGATTGGAATGGGTTGATGCGAGCCGGGCCATCGGTTTGGGCGGCCTTCCGGGAACGTTTGATTGAACTTTTTGCAGAGGGCGCGGTGGAACGTGCCAGCGTAGAAAAATACCTGCGTCCGCGAGACGGCGCGCGTTTGGCTTTGCCACTTCATGTTTCAGAATTCACCGACTTCTACGCCTCACGCAACCATGCCACCAATGTCGGTACCATGTTCCGAGGGCCGGAGAACGCCCTCCCTCCAAATTGGCTCCACATTCCCATCGGGTATAACGGTCGTGGATCGAGCGTCGTCATCGACGGCACCGATGTCACCCGCCCGCATGGGCAGTTGAAAGGACCAAACGACGCTTTGCCGCGCTATGCACCATCTGCTCGGTTCGACTTTGAATTGGAAATGGGTGCGATTGTGGGCACGCCCTCGGATGGCCCCATCAGCGTGGATCAGGCGTTTGAGAATATCTTTGGTTATGTCCTGCTTAACGACTGGTCGGCACGCGATATTCAAGCCTGGGAATACCAACCGCTTGGGCCGTTCCAGGCTAAGGCCACCGCGACAAGTATTAGCCCCTGGATTGTGACCGCAGCCGCCTTAGCGCCTTTTCGTGTCGATACCCCCGCCCGCGAATTTGACCTGTTACCGCACTTGCAGGACACGTCACCAATGCTTTACGATATCGATCTTGAAGTCGGCTTAGCGCCGGACGGGCAGGCTGAAACCATCATCAGCCGCACCAACTACAAGGAAATGTACTATTCCGCAGCCCAGCAACTCGCGCATCACACCACAAGTGGTTGTCCAATGCGGGTGGGCGATTTGCTTGGCTCGGGGACGATTTCCGGCTCTACCAAAGAGAGCCGTGGCGCACTGCTAGAGCTGAGCTGGGGCGGCAAGGAGCCGATCACGCTCGACACCGGCGAGAGCCGTAGTTTTCTGGAAGATGGCGACACGCTCACCTTGCGTGGGGCCGCTGTAGGAGACGGATATCGCGTAGGCTTTGGCGCCTGCCGCGGTCAACTTTTGCCCGCGCGGTCATAACCAACCCGGCCGCTGGTGGCCGCTAGCCCGCCAATTCGTTGTATCAAGCGCGCGATGCCGACTATGTGAAAGTATTGCGCAACGAAGGCCTAGGCTGCCTAAGAAAACAGCTTTCGAGCCAGATGATCATGCTGTGAATGCAAAATGTTCTGCTGCAACTGCGAAGATCATTGACTCATGCGGACTCGCGCGCCCCCCTGATGGTGGGTGGCAATGGCGTCCCCGGCATAACTGCGTTGACGCGCAGCGAATTTAGCAACGGTGCTTGTCATGAAGGGCCCTCGCCCTTCTCAGCTAACTTCGTCCGTGGAGCCAGCCATTGAACCAGCTGCATCCTTCACCTGCACGTGATCCGGCAACCTATGCGGCGCCTGACGTCATCGTCATTGGTGGCGGGCCGGTTGGCATGCGGGTAGGCCAGTTATTGGCGGCATCCGGTGAACGCGTAACGCTGTTTAGCGATGAGCCTTATGCGCCCTACAACCGCGTGCGTCTGACGCCCCTATTGGGAGGTGATGTCCAATTCGGTGATATCGCCTTGACCCCACCAGCAGAAACGGACCGCCACTTAGATATCCGGGTTGGTGAACGTGTCACCCAGATCGACCGCGATAGGCGTGTTATTGTCATGGCTGACGGAACGCAATCGCCTTACCAGACCTTGGTAATTGCAACCGGCTCGCGCGCTTTTATTCCGCAGATTCCGGGTGCTGATACACCGGGCGTGTATGCATTTCGTACGGCCGAGGACGCCTCTGCCCTTTTGGCCCGTTCATTCTCAGCACGGCATACGGTGATCGTTGGCGGCGGACTTCTTGGCCTTGAAGCGGCGCGTGGCTTGCTGCGGAGGGGCTGCCAGGTCACCGTTGTAGAACACGAAAACCGATTGATGCCGCGGCAGCTCGATAAAGAGGCCGCGGCGCATTTGCGCAAGAAGATCGAGGCGCTGGGCGCGACAATCCATACCGGCACGCGAATTACAGAGATTTGCGGTGACCATAGGGTGGATGCCGTAAAGCTCGGGGACGGCACGGTCATTGCCTCAGATACCGTTGTGATTTGTACAGGTGTCAGGGCCAATGTCGATTTGGCGCGAGAGGCCGCCTTGGCCTTTGACCGCGGCATTTTGGTTAACGCCCAAATGCAGACGCGCGACCCAAATATTTATGCGGTCGGCGAATGCGCGCAGTTCGAAGGTGAAGTTGTCGGCCTTGTCGGTCCCGGCTACGCGCAAGCCGAAGTCGCGGCCGCGGCCATTTCGGGTGAGGCCGCGACATATCTGCCAGCTGTGACCGCGACAAAGCTGAAGGTGCTGGGGGCCGACGTCTTTTCTGTTGGGCCAGTTGAGCAGCTTGAGGTGATGCGCAACGTCAAAAGCCACGTCTGGCAGTCCGACGATGCCTACCGCCGAATTTTTGTCGATCGCGGTAAGCTCATGGGGGTCATCGCAGTCGGCGAGTGGGATCAAGCCAGTAAAATGCAGGAAGCCACGCAAAACGGCGCGACTGTCTATCCCTGGATGCTTTATCAATTCCGTCGGCGCGGGTCGTTCTGGGGCGATGCCGAGGTTGACGTTGCGGACCTGCCGGATGCCGCCACGATTTGCAACTGTACCGGTGTTAACTGCGGCCAGATCCGTACGGCGATCGCAAAAGGGGCAGATGACCAGACCGCGATTAGTGAACGTACGGGGGCCGGAACGGTCTGCGGAACCTGCAAACCATTGCTCGATGAAATGGTTGACGCAGGCGCGCCGCCCAAACCGATTGCCTTTTCAAGGCCGCTTTTGGGACTGTCGGGTCTCGCAGTGGCGCTTGCACTGATACCCGTGCTTTTCGGCTATGTGCCGATGCCCACGAGCTATGACGCGCAAAGCCTACGGACCTGGGCTTGGCGCGACAACATCGTCAAACAGTGGAGCGGATATATCCTGCTCGGCATCATTTGTGCGGCCATGGTCATCGGATTACGCAAGCGCATTCGGTTTTTTGATCGTCTTGGCGGCTATGACGGTTGGCGGCTCGTTCATATCGGGATCGGCGTGGCCGCAATTGCAGGGTTCTTTGCCCATACCGGGTTCCGGTTGGGCGCCAATTGGAACTTCTTGCTTGGGCTCGCCTTCTTGCTGACGCTCTTCATGGGTGCATTCGCCGGACTCGCGACGGGGGGTGATCATAGCTTACGCGCGCAAGGCATCGGCACCGCACGAAAACCGGCGCGCCGTATCCCAACGTGGCTGCATATCCTTGCCATCTGGCCGCTGCCCGTCCTGATCCTGTTCCACGTTCTGACGATCTACGCCTACTGATGTTTCGGCTAAGCACATATTTCTTTTGGGCGGTTTGGGCGCTGATTTCGGTCGGGGCCGCCGCCTATGCAGCGAAGACCATTTATGTATCGGGGGATCGCACGGTCCTGCTCCCCGGGCAAACTACGGGCGTGCACCACCAGTTTGAGGTGTCTTGCAACACCTGTCACACCTCCGACAACTTTGAGGACGTCAATTCAGTTCGCAAGGACTTGAACAAGACCTGCGTAACTTGCCACAAGGAAGAGCTGAAAGCGTCAGACGACAGCCACCCGATCAAAAAGTTCACCAATCCGCGCATGGCCGCGTTCTGGGATCGGGTTGATGCGCGGTTTTGTACCTCTTGCCACCTCGAACATGTGCCGGATGAGACCTTGGCAGGCGCCCTGACCCTCGCCGGGGACTTCTGCGTGGCTTGTCATTCGGAAGGTGAACAGAATGTGCGGGTGAACAGGGAGAGCCATGCAGACTTGGAATTTGACACCTGCGCGAGTTCCGGCTGCCACAACTTCCACGACAACCGTGCGCTTTATGAAGACTTCCTCGTCAAACATGGGAAAGACCCATGGTTGCTCGAAAACACAATTATTGAAGCTGCGGCGATGGCCCGTGGAACCCCCGACGCAGACCAGGCAGAGATTGCGATCTATCTGGCCAGCGTCGTGGCCTCCCCTGAAGCGCTTGATGCGGACATTGAGAACGACTGGGCTCATTCCGCGCATGCGCAAGCCGACGTCGGATGTGGCGGGTGCCATGCGGCTGGGTTCGAGACGGACGCGGAAATCCTCGCCAATTGGACTGAGAAACCGGATGAAGCCGTTTGTGCCGATTGCCATGGCAATGAGGCGGAAACCTTCGCGTTTGGGCGTCACGGTATGCGCCGCCATCCAGAAATTGCTGGCCCGCGCCAGCCCTCCGACATCCTAAAAACCGTCGGCATAGATGAACCGTCGGAACGCATGGTCAACCTTCTGGATACCTATCTCGCCGACCCTGACACACCGGCGGTCATGTCCACCGTCGAAGCCCGGGTCTCTCTTCTGCCAGAAGCCCATGGGCGGGAATTGACCTGCAGCACCTGCCATGCCCCGCATGAACAGAACATCAGTTATGCTGCGGTGGACGGGTGTTTGTCATGCCATAATGATGAGCATTCGACATCCTACAAAGACAGCCTGCACTTTAGCCTTTGGGAGGCTGAACTTAACGGCGCCTTGCCACCCGGCAGCGGTGTCACCTGCGCCACGTGCCATATGCCCCAAGTCGTGAAAGGCGACGACGTGCGCACCAACCACAATCAAAACGACACCCTTCGCCCGAATGAGAAGATGATCCGCGCGACCTGTATGTCCTGTCATGGACTTGGTTTTGCGATTGATGCCTTGGCTGACCCGATTCTGGTCAACAACAACTTCCAGGGCCACCCGAACCGCCACATCGAAAGTATCGATTGGGCGCTTAACCGTGTGGAGACGCCAGACACCGACGCCAATCAATGACGGCGCCCCCACACACTGCAACCAGTAGTCACAGGAGACTAATATGTATGCCAAACTAACAAAAATGAAAGCCGCCGCTTTGGCGGGTTGTATGGCCTTGGGCGCTATGCAACCGGCCCATGCGGATAGCATGGAATATCAGGAGGTTGCGGACCTTCTTCACCTTGTCATGAGCTCGGATCGCACGGTTTACACCCGCATGATTGTGAACCGCCTTGCGGTTGAAGAGAAAGTGATCACCGCATCAGAGCACTTTGAAGATGACAAAGCGCTTGTTCTGCCCGCTCAGATGTTCCGCTTCGGCGCGGAAATGGTGGCGGAAGAGACCGACGCGTTCTCATATTCTTTGCTGTCACTTTGGCCGATTAACAAGCAGAACGCACCAGCGACCGACCTCGAAGTTGAAGGCCTTGAGTACATCGCGGCTAACCCTGGCGAGAACTTTTACGGCATGGAAGAACTTGGCGGGACCGAGTACTTCACAGCCTTTTACCCAGACATCTCCGTCGCTGAAGCTTGTTCCTCCTGCCATAACGAGCACAAGGATAGCCCGCGCACCGACTTTGAAGGCGGTGACGTGATGGGCGGCGTTGTAATCCGCATTCCGATCAACTGATCATGCGGTTCTGGGCTGCATGTGTTGTGGGTTTTGCCTGTGCCTGTCCGGCGCAGGCAGACCCAACCCTCGCGTCAGAGCGGGGCTTGGACGGGTTCATCACCTTCGAAGACCTTCCAGTGCCAGCAGATGCGGTTCTGGCGCTCGGTCACGCTACCTTTGGGGAAACCTGCCAGAATTGCCATGGCGGCAATCGGGCAACAGGTGCACCTAAGGTGACATCGACCAAGGCGTGGAGCCCGCGTTTTGACCAAGGCATGGACGTACTGATCGACCATGCCCTCAACGGCTTTATCGGGCCGAAATACACCCAAATGCCCGCACGCGGCGCCAATCCTGATTTGACAGATGAAGAGGTGGCTGCGGCCGTCGCCTTTATGGTTTGGATCAGCGGCGGGGCTGAGATCGCGGAAACTTACATCAATTCAATCCAATAGGGACGGGACAATGACACCTGAACAAATCGACCTCGTGCAATCTTCCTTTAAAAAGGTTGTGCCCATCGCAGATACGGCAGCGGATATCTTTTACGACCGGCTGTTCGAAATCGCTCCTGACACGCGCGCCTTGTTTCCAGAGGTGATGACGGATCAGAAGAAAAAGCTGATGCAAATGATCGGCGTGGCTGTGAATGGCCTGAAAGACCTCGACGCGATTGTACCTGCCGTACAGGATCTCGGCGCACGGCATCAGGGCTACAAGGTGACTGAAGCCCACTACGACAGCGTGGGTGCTGCATTGCTCTATACACTCGGCAAAGGCCTCGGCGATGATTTCACGCCGGAAACGGAAGCGGCCTGGACCGAAACCTACGGTCTGCTCGCCGGGGTAATGAAAGAAGCCCAAAAGGCGGTCGCTGCACCCGTCGAACCAGAACCGAAAAAGGGCTTCCTCGCGCGCATGTTCGGCTAGTCCAACAAATAGCCCCAAATCGTGGGGCCCGCAGAATAAGGCTGAAAGGGCGCGCCAGTTGCGGCGCGTCATAGGGGCTGTTGGCCAAAAGACAAGACAAGGAACAGGGCGTATGGATTTTGAAAAGGTGTTCACCGACCAGCTTGCCGCACTGAAAGACGAGGGGAATTACCGCACCTTCGCGAAGATGGAACGACGCTGCGGCGTCTTTCCCAGCGCGCTGAACCACGGGACAGATGGGCAGCGAGAAGTGACGGTCTGGTGCTCCAACGATTACCTCGGCATGGGGCACCACCCTGATGTCGTGCAGGCCATGTGCCAAACGGCGGAAACCAGTGGGGCTGGGGCTGGCGGGACGCGCAATATCTCTGGCAATACCGTTGAGCATCTGGCGCTTGAGGCGGAGCTGGCCGACTTGCATGGCAAGGAAGCGGCTTTGATCTTCTCAAGCGGTTATGTGTCAAACTGGACGACGCTGTCGACTTTGGGGAGTCGCCTACCCAATGCGGTTATCTTATCGGACGCCCTAAATCACGCCAGTATGATCGAAGGCATTCGCCATAGCCGAGCGGACAAGGTGATCTGGAAACACAACGATCCCGCAGACTTAGACCGCAAGCTTGCTGCACTGGGTCCTGACAAGGCCAAAATTGTTGCTTTCGAGTCGGTCTATTCGATGGATGGCGATATCGCACCGATTGCAGAAATCTGTGACGTAGCAGAGGCGCATGGGGCAATGACCTACATCGATGAAGTCCACGCCGTCGGTATGTACGGCCCGCGTGGCGGTGGTGTCGCCGAAGCGCTGGGCCTCATGGATCGGATTACCCTGATCGAAGGCACGCTCGGCAAGGCCTTTGGAACCTTTGGTGGCTATATCACCGGCTCAGCCGCATTGGTTGATTTTGTACGGTCATTTTCGAGTGGGTTTATCTTTACCACGGCCTTGCCGCCTGCAGTCGCCGCCGCTGCAACAGCTTCGATCCGGCATTTGAAGCAGTCGGGTGCCGAACGTGAGAACCAGAAACGCAACGTGTCCAAACTGCGCCACATGCTTGATCGTTGCGGCATTCCGCATCTCGACAATCCCTCCCACATCATCCCGGTGCTCATTGGAGATCCAGTGAAGTGTCGAATGATATCTGATATGCTTCTGGATGACTGGGGCATCTACGTTCAGCCTATCAACTACCCCACCGTCCCAAAAGGGACGGAACGGTTGCGGATTACGCCTGGGCCTTTGCATTCAGACAGGGATATCGCGCACATAGTCACGGCGTTGGATCATCTTTGGAGCCAATGCGCGCTGGCCAAACAGGTGGCATGACCCGTGTTTTGGTTGGTCTGCGCCTTGATGACTTTGGCAACCCTCGCCATGATCCTCGCACCTATTGTGTGGCCATCAAATGTCGGCGCAAAGAAACCGGAAACCGCGCTTTACAAAGCCCAGCTTGCGGAAGTGGACCGCGATGTTGAACGCCAGGTGATTGCGGTTGAAGATGCGGAGCGGACCAGGGTTGAGATCGCGCGGCGCCTGCTCGCGGCCGCGCGAAACGGCCCGCAAAGTCCGGATGAGAGCCCTAAATCGCGGCCAGTTGCAATATTTTCGGCAATCGCTTTAGCGACCCTTGCTGGCGGCCTCTACTGGGGGCTGGGCGCGCCAGGGTACGCTGATCTGCCCCTTCAACTGCGCATCGCATCGGCCGAGGAGATGCGGCGCGACCGACCGTCTCAAGCGGCTGCAGAAGCCACGGCTCGCGTTTTAACAGAGCCGGACTTTGACGAAGGCTATCTCGCTTCTGTCGATCAACTTCGCACAATGGTCCCTCAACGTAGTGGCGACCTGCAAGGTTGGGAGCTCTTGGCCTATCACGAAGCGCGCCTGCGCCAATTCCCCGCTGCGGCCAAAGCGCAAGCGCAGATCGTGAAGATCAAAGGCGAAGAAGCGACAGCTGACGATCTGTTACGCCAAGCCGAACTGCTGGTCGCTGCGGCGGATGGGTATGTTTCGCCGGAAGCTGAGGTGATCGTGCGTCAGGTGATTGAGGTCGCGCCCAATAGCGTCGCGGCGCGGTATTACATGGGCGCAGTGTTTGACCAAACGGACCGTCCCGACCTCGCATTCCGGCTCTGGCGGTCCATCTTAGAAAGTGGGGCGCCCGAAAGTGTTTACGTCACGCTTACCCGTAATCAGATCGCAGACGCCGCATTTCGGGCGGGCGTGATCTATACCGCGCCTGTGCCCGTGGTGGCGCATACTGAAGATCTTCCTGGTCCAACTGCTGATCAGATGCGGGCGGCAGAAGAGATGAATGAGGACGATCGCCGCGCCATGATCGAGAATATGGTGAGCGGCTTGGCAGACCGGCTTGCGTCAGAAGGTGGGACGCCAGCAGAATGGGCACGGTTGATCACGGCCTACAGCGTCTTGGATAAGACGGAAGAGGCCAAGACGGTGTTGAACGAAGCCCGTGACGTCTACGCAGAGTCTCCTGATGCGCTGGGCCTCTTGGAAGATGTCGCGCGTCAAGCCGGGCTCGTGGAGTAGGCGCTTTCCCGATGACAGGCGTCGGCCTAAACGGGCAAAGTGAACGCGTCCATCGGAACAAGCGCACCCTTATTCGAAACGACCCAACGCGCGAGGGCGGCGCCGGAGGCGATGCCCTTTGCAATATCTTGGGTTGCGGCTCTGCCAGCCAGGAGGCCAGCGTTGAAACTGTCGCCAGCGGCTGTGGTATCGACCACAGACTCGACCGGGGTGATCGCAATCTCACCTTGGGCGCCGTCGCAGCTATATAGAACCGGCGCTGGCCCATTCTTCACCACAACACAGCTGGCCCCAACATCAAGGTAACGCTGTAACGTGCCCCCCGGTGTCGCGTCGCCGAACCAGTCTGCTTCGTCTTCGTAAGACGGCAAAACGATGTCAGAAACAGCGGCGGCCTCCATGATCGTTTCGGTCATGCGATCGGTGGACGTCCAAAGTCTAGGGCGCAAGTTTGGATCAAAGGCAATGGTTTTGCCGGCCGCCCGCGCGGCGCGGGCCGCCGCGACAAGAGTGTCTTTGGAGGCTTGGTCCAAAATCGCAAGTGTGATGCCTGAGAAGTAAATCAAATCCGCCGCGTCCATCGCTTTGATGAGTGCCTCTGGGTCCGCGGCCAGGGCCCGCGCGGCCGATTGCCCCCGCCAGTAGGTAAAACTGCGCTCACCGTCCGTCAGCGTGATCATATAGAGGCCAAGGGTACGATCCGGAATGATCTGCACATGTTTGGATTGCAGACCGCTGGCATCCATAAAGTTCTTCAGGTCTTGTGAAAGGGTGTCTGTCCCAATCGCGGTGAAGTAAGATACTTCAGCGGTAGGCATGATTTTGGTCAAATACCAAGCCGTGTTGAAGGTATCGCCTGCAAACCCCAGCGCGAAGCGGCCAGCCGTTTCTGCTGGAGCGAGTTCGGCCATACACTCCCCAATTGCTAAGACGCGCATTTGTTTTACTGAATCCTTTGGGCTTAGACGGTTGCCGCGCACTTCAAGCGAAGGCGGCACCTAAGGTCAACTGGTTTTGGCCATTTCCGTGGGTCATATGTGGGCGCATTGGCGCGCTTACATCTCACACGGGCTTGACCGCCGCGCGCCGCGGCGCATGCTGGTGGCCAAGTCAAAGAAGGTGCGATTGCGATGCGAGAGCCAAACTCCGTTTATGAGATGTTTGCAAAGGCCGTGGCGCATGACGGCCGCCTTCCGTTCTTGGCATACGCGCCTTGTGAGGCACGGGCTTTCGAACCCGCAGGCGCAGAGTTTAGCTATGCGGACGCCGCAGCCCAGGTGAGCCAATTGGCCGACGCTTATCGCGGCGCTGGTTATCAACCAGGTCACCGCGTTGCCTTGGTGCTTGGCAATCGCCCGCAGTACTTTTGGCATTTTCTGGCACTCAATCAGCTGGGTGTCTGCGCTGTGCCAGTGAACCCCGACCTCCTGGCGCATGAGTTTGCGCACGCCTTTGCGCTTGCCGATGTTGGACTCGTTGTGACCACGCCAGATTTGGCGGGCGTGGTGAATGCGGCCGCCCAGGATGTGCCAGTACCGCCAGCGCTGGCGATGCTGAACGATACGTCATTGCCTCCACCATCACGCGCGCCGTTGCCAGACGCCGCAAATGTGATGCAACGCGGGGCACTGATCATTTTCACCTCTGGCACAACAAGTCGCCCTAAGGGTTGTCTGATCTCCAATCAGTCCTGCCTCGCATCCGGTCGTAGCTATACCGACATTGGGGGGCTTTTGACATTGGAGGAGGGCAAAGAGCGGCTCTATATGCCGCTCCCGGTCTTCCATATGAACGCCACAGTTCTGGCGTTGAACGCCATGCTCCGCACACGCGGCTGTTTTATCACCACTGATCAGTTTCGCGCGTCAACTTGGTGGGACGAAATCAATGCGGCCAGGGCAACCTGTTTGCATTATTTGGGCCTGATCCCGCCGATATTGCTAAAGACCCCCGTTGTTGCAGGGGAAGGCGCGCCGACGGTGAAATTCGGTCTGGGAGCGGGGGTTGATCCGGTTCTGCATGCCCCTTTTGAAGACCGGTTCGGATTCCCGCTGGTTGAGATATGGGGCATGACAGAGACGTCACGCATCATCGGCAACGCGGCCGAACCACGCCGCACCGACACCCGTGCGTTCGGCGTGCCGCATGCCCCGTGGGAGGTGAAAGTCGTGGATGATGACGGGCGCGAGGTGCCGCCAGGAGTGCCAGGTGCCTTTCTGGTGCGCTGCGTGGGCGAAGACCCAAAGGCGGGGTTCTTTTCCGAATACATCAAGAACCCAGAAGAGACGACGAAGGCTTGGGAGGGCGGCTGGTTTCATACAGGCGATGTCGTCACGCAGGACGAAGACGGCATGCTCTATTTCGTGGAGCGCCGCAAAAACATCATCCGCCGCAGTGGCGAAAACATTGCGGCGGCTGAAGTGGAAGAAGCACTCATCGGCAATCCGGATGTCGCCCGCGTGGTGGTCCTCGCCGTTCCGGATAAGTTGCGGGAAGAGGAGCCGCTGGCCTGCGTCGTGCTGGCGAACCCAGAGGAGGCAAGCGCTGCAAAGGCGGAAGAGATCTATCGATTTGGCGCAGATCGTTTGGCGCGCCATAAGCGCCCTGCTTGGGTGCAATTTATCACTGATGTGCCAGTCACGCCGACCCAAAAGGTCCGCAAAGACGTGCTCTTGGATGGGTTCGCGGTCGACGGGCCGCTGACGTACGATCTGCGGGATCTCAAGAACCAAAAGTAGTCTAAAACGAAGAGGGGGCCCCGACGGGACCCCCAATTGCTCGTCTTATCTGTCGAACTAGAAGTGGACCGACAGCGTATCGATCGGCGCTTTCTTTGGCGGTGCGAACTTTGTGAGGTCGATGCCTTCCACGGCTTCTTTGTACTCTTCCAGTTTCGGTGTTCGGCCCAAGATTGCGGAAAGCACCACGACGGGCGTAGACGCCAGTAGCGATTCACCCTTCTTGGTTTCGCTATCGGCCACAACGCGGCCCTGGAACAGGCGGGTCGATGTGGCCAACACAGTATCGCCTTTGGCTGCCTTTTCTTGGTTGCCCATGCAGAGATTACAGCCCGGACGCTCCAGATAGAGGATATTCTCATACTCCGTCCGCGCCGTTTGCTTTGGCGCGCTATCGTCGAACTCAAAGCCGGAGTACTTCTGCAGCACTTCCCAATCGCCCTCTTCCTTCAACTCATCAATAATGTTGTAGGTGGGCGCAGTCACGACGAGGGGGGCTTTGAACTCCACCTTGCCATGCGCGTCTTCAAGGTTCCGCAGCATCTGGGCGACGATTTTGATGTCGCCCTTGTGCACCATGCACGAACCGACGAAACCCAGATCCACTTCTTTCTCAGCCTTGTAGAAGCTAATCGGGCGGATCGTGTCGTGGGTGTAGCGCTTAGAGACATCGGCGTTATTGACGTCGGGGTCTGCGATCATCGGTTCTATGATCTGGTCCAGATCGACGACAACTTCGGCAAAGTACTTTGCGTTGTCATCAGGCTGCAACGCCGGTTTATCGCCAGATCTGACTTCCGCAATCCGCTTGTCAGCCTTGTCGATCAGGCTTTGCAGCATGCCGTTGTCATGCTCCATCCCCTTGTCCAGCATAATCTGGATCCGCGACTTGGCGAGTTCTAGGGAGCCAATCAGCGTCTCATCATCTGAAATACAGACAGAAGCCTTTGCCTTCATTTCTGCCGTCCAATCAGTGAACGTGAACGCCTGGTCCGCAAGCAGCGTGCCGATGTGTACCTCGATGACCCGTCCTTGGAACACGTTATCGCCATGCTGTTCCAACATTTGCGCTTGGGTCGCGTGAACTACATCACGAAAGTCCATGTGGTCGGCCATCTGACCTTTGAAGGTCACCTTTACCGACTCCGGGATCGGCATGGAGGATTCACCGGTTGCCAGTGCGAGCGCCACCGTGCCGGAATCCGCGCCAAAGGCCACACCTTTCGACATCCGTGTGTGGCTGTCGCCCCCGATGATCACGTCCCAGTCGCTGACTGTGATGTCGTTCAGCACCTTGTGGATCACGTCTGTCATTGAGTGATAGACGCCCTTTGGGTCACGCCCGGTGACAAGGCCGAAGTCATTCATGAACTTCATCAAACGTGGCGTGTTGGCCTGCGCCTTGAGGTCCCAAACCGATGCGGTGTGGCAGCCCGACTGATAGGCACCATCCACAGACGGGGACACGATGGTCGCCGCCATCGCTTCCAGTTCCTGCATGGTCATCAGTCCGGTTGTGTCCTGTGAACCAACGATGTTCACGCCAACCCGAACGTCGGAACCCGCGTGCAGTACCTTGCCTGGCGTTGCGCCGCGGGCATTGGCATTGAAGATCTTCTCAACCGCGGTCAGGCCCTGGCCCTCATGGCTGATTTCCTTCGATGGTGCGAAGGCGGACCGCAGTGCGATGCCCAGTGTCTCACAGGCAAATGTCTGTAGCTTCTTCCCAAAGACAATGGCGTAAGAGCCGCCGGCCTTCATGAACTCCATCTTCTGCGGCGTGAACGACCCGGCCATATCCACCAGCTCATCACTGCCATCAGCGCTGTAAAGTTTCTTCTTCTTGGTGTTGATCTTCAGCACCGTCCCGGTCTCAACCGAATAGCGCTGCTCAAGGATGGCGTTGCCGTCGTTGTTCAGGATCGGCTTGCCGTCTTCGTCGAGCTTCTTAACCCAGTTCTTCAGGTCAACCCCGATCCCGCCGGTCACGCCAACGGTGGTCAAGAAGATTGGCGAGATGCCGTTCGTACCCGCAACAACGGGGGCGATGTTCACAAACGGCACGTAGGGCGAAGCTTGCTTGCCTGTCCAAAGCGCCACATTGTTCACACCGGACATCCGCGAAGAACCAACCCCCATGGTGCCCTTCTCAGCCACGAGCATGACCCGCTTGCCCGGGTGCTGCAGCTTCAGCGCTTCAATCTCTTTCTGCGCGGCTGCAGAGATCATACATTTGCCGTGCAATTCTCGGTCTGCGCGGGAATGGGCTTGGTTCCCAGGAGAGAGCAGGTCGGTAGAGATATCGCCCTCAGCGGCGATGTAAGTCACGACCTCAATCTCTTCGTCGATCTCTGGCAGCTTCGTGAAGAACTCCGCATCGGCGTAGCTTTTCAGTAGGTCGATAGCGACAACATTGCCGGCGTCGTGCGCTTCCTTCAGCCGATCGGTGTCAGCCTCATAAAGGAACACTTGGGTCTTCAGCACATCGGCTGCTCGTGTCGCGAGGTCAGCATCTTCACCCAACGCCAGGTCGAGCAAGACTTCCACTGAAGGGCCGCCTTTCATGTGCGACAGCAGCTCAAATGCGAAATTCGGCGTGATCTCTGCCACCTCAGCATCACCAAGGATGACCTCTTTCAGGAACCGCGCCTTCTCGCCTGCCGCGCTCGTGGTGCCAGGGATGGTGTTGTAGATGAAGTGATGCAGCGAGTCTTCGCGGTGCGGGTGCGCGGTATCCTTGATTTGGGCGATAACCTCTTGCGTCAACGCGCCATCATCAATGGGTTTCGGGTTCAGCCCTTCGGCTTTCCGCTTTTCAATCTCTTCCAAATATTCTGAGTACAGGCTCATGGCTGTGTCCGCTTATGTTGCTGTCTGGCTATCGGTGGCGGCGGCAGACTTACTGACGCTTCGTATACACAGGTATACAATTGAACTGATCATCGCAAGGTCATACTGCGCGATGTTTCGTTCGTTTTTAATGAAGTTGCTAGTGGCGGGTCCTGCCAAGGCGCGGATATTGCTGCGGGGCAGCGACTCAATTCCCGAACCCACTTCTTGTTAAAGCCTCGACCGATGACCTAAGCGGTAGCCAAGGGCGTCTTGTTAACTATTTGATTTCATATCATTAAAGTCCTATTTGAACTATCTACTAATTATTTAGTTGACCAAATGTCAACTTGCTGCATAGTTAATTCATCCGGCGGAGGACCGGAGTTAACACAATCTGGGAGGACAAGATGCGCAAGTATCTTCGCTCCGCAGTTGCAGCATGCGCTGTAATTGCGATGACCGCTCCTGTGCACGCTGACGAAGCCGCAGCGCAGCGCTGGATCGACAATGAATTTCAACCCTCGTCGCTAAGCAAAGACGAACAACTGGCAGAGATGCAGTGGTTTATTTCGGCGGCGGAACCATACTCCGGTATGGAGATTAACGTCCTGTCGGAAGGTATTCCGACACACGGTTATGAAGCCGAAGTGCTGACCAAAGCCTTCGAGGAAATCACCGGCATCAAGGTGAACCACCAGATCCTTGGTGAAGGCGAAGTGGTGCAAGCTGTGCAGACGCAGATGCAAACACAACGGAACCTCTATGACGGCTACGTCAATGACTCCGACCTCATCGGCACCCATTCTCGATTGCAGCTGGCTTACAACCTGACGGAGCAGATGGCGGGCGATTGGGCGGCGACCACATCACCGACCCTCGATCTGGAAGACTTCATGGGCATCCAGTTTACAACTGGCCCGGACGGCGACCTATACCAGCTGCCAGACCAGCAGTTCGCGAACCTCTACTGGTTCCGCAAAGACTGGTTCGACCGCGAAGACCTGCAAGCGGCCTTCAAGGAAAAGTACGGCTATGATCTTGGCGTGCCGGTGAACTGGTCGGCCTATGAGGACATCGCGGAGTTCTTCTCCAACGACGTCAAGAACATCGATGGCGTCGATATCTATGGCCACATGGACTATGGCAAGCGCGCGCCTGACCTGGGCTGGCGGATGACAGATGCGTGGCTCTCCATGGCTGGTGCAGGCTCTGTCGGTGAACCAAACGGCATCCCGATTGATGAATGGGGTATCCGGATGGAAGCGGGGTCTTGCAACCCAGCCGGTGCGAGTGTGTCTCGGGGTGGTGCAGCGAACGGCCCAGCGGCAGTCTACGCGATCCGCAAATGGGACGAATGGCTGCGGAACTACGCGCCACCAGGTGCCGCATCGTTTGACTTCTACCAGTCGCTGCCAGCGCTCAGCCAAGGCAACGTGGCCCAGCAGATCTTCTGGTACACTGCGTTCACGGCCGACATGGTGAAGCCGCAGTCTGAAGGCAACAACACGGTGGATGCTGATGGCAACCCATTGTGGCGTATGGCGCCAAGCCACGCGGCCCCTACTGGGAAGAAGGCCAGAAAGTTGGCTATCAGGACGTGGGGTCTTGGACTTTCCTGAAGTCTACCCCAGCTGATCGGGCCCAGGCCGCGTGGCTCTATGCACAGTTCGTGACTTCTAAGACTGTTGATGTGAAGAAGTCCCACGTGGGTCTGACCTTCATCCGCGACAGTTCGGTGAACCACGAAAGCTTTACAGAGCGTGCTCCGAAACTCGGCGGTCTGGTTGAATTCTACCGTTCGCCTGATCGGGTCCGATGGTCGCCAACCGGCGTGAACGTCCCTGACTATCCAAAACTGGCCCAAATCTGGTGGCAGCAGATTGGTGACGTGAACTCTGGTGCCTTCACACCGCAAGAAGCGATGGATCGTCTGGCAGAGGAAATGGATATCACCATGGCCCGGATGCAGCGCGCAGACGAAGGTGCAAACGTCTACGGCGGCTGTGGCCCACGTCTGAACGAAGAACAAGACGCGGAGTTCTGGTACGCCAACGGCGGCGCAAAGCCACCGCTGGAGAACGAGAAGCCACAGGGCGAAACTGTGAACTACGATGAACTGGTTGCACGCTGGGGCGCGAACTAAACGTCGGTCTTAAGTCCCTTCTCCCTGTGGACTGACGAAAGCTGGGGCCCTTATCACAAGGGCCCCAGTGCTTGCCCGCCCAACGCGGCGGATCTGACGACAATAGGTGAATTATGGCGCTTGTTCTCAAGAACATAACAAAGGTGGTGCAGGGCGCTGTCCACATTAAACCCACAAGCCTGACGCTGGAAACGGGTCACTTCAACGTCCTGCTCGGTGAAACCGGATCGGGCAAAACCTCCCTAATTAAGATGATGGCCGGGCTCGACCCAATCGCGGACGGCACGATCGAGATGGATGGCGAGGACGTCACAAAGCTGAGCACCCAAAAACGCAAGATCAGTTTGGTGCACCAGTTTTTCGTGAACTATCCGCACATGACGGTCTACGACAACATTGCCTCCCCATTGCGGGTCGCAGGCATGGCGAAGTCCGAAATCGAGGGCCGTGTCCAAGAGGCGGCGGATATTCTGAAGCTTGCCCCAATGCTGAAGCGGCGGCCCCACGAACTATCAGGTGGTCAACAGCAACGCTGTGCCCTGGCGCGCGCGATTGCCAAAGACAGCCAAGCGGTGTTTTTGGACGAGCCGCTCGCAAACCTTGACTACAAACTGCGTGAAGAGTTGCGTGAGATGTTGCCTGAATTGTTCGCTGGCCGCGGCGCTATAGTTGTCTATGCCACCTCTGAACCAGAAGAGGCGCTATTGCTGGGCGGCATGACGGCGTTAATGATGGACGGCGCGGTTGCCCAGTTTGGCAAAACGGCGGAGATCTACCGGGCGCCTGCCACCCTTACGGCTGCGGAAGTCTTTTCAGACCCTCCAATCAATGCGGCGCAGGTCCGCAAAGAGGGCGACACGCTTGTGATGGGCGATGTGCGCTGGGCAGCGAGCGGGGCTGTGACGGACCTCACCGACGGCGATTACACGGTTGCCGTGCGACCGAATTATATCCTCCCGGCCGCGACGGAAGCTGCAACAGTTCCACTGTCTGGTCGGATTAGCGTCACTGAACTCAGCGGCTCCGAAAGCTCCGCACATTTTGACCTAGGCGGGAGAGGATGGGTCTCGCTTGCTCATGGCACACACCCTTACCGAATTGGCGAGGATCACACCTTTTACATGGATGCCAGCGCCTGCCTCTACTTTGCGCCCGACGGCACGAGGGTCGCATAATGGCACAGATTACGCTCAAGAACTTGCGGCACAGTTACATGCCGAACCCTCAAGGGCCAGACGACTACGCCCTCAAGGAAATCGATGTGAACTGGGAGGATGGAGGAGCCTATGCGCTGCTTGGGCCGTCTGGCTGCGGGAAGTCGACGCTGCTCAACATTATCTCAGGGCTATTGGTGCCTTCGGAAGGTCAGATCCTTTTCGACGGAACAGATGTAACTTCCCTTCTTCCGGACCAGCGCAACATCGCGCAGGTGTTCCAGTTCCCAGTGATCTACGACACCATGACAGTCCGGCAAAACCTGTCGTTCCCGCTGAAGAACCGCGGCGTCGCGCAGGACATTATCGACCGGCGGGTCGCTGAGATTGCGGAGATGTTAGAGGTTACTGACTTGCTCGACCGTCGCGCGGCAGGCCTGGCACCTGACAACAAGCAAAAGCTGTCGATGGGCCGCGGCCTTGTGCGCGACGACGTCAATGTCGTGATGTTCGACGAACCGCTCACCGTGATCGACCCCCACCTGAAGTGGAAGTTGCGTTCGAAATTGAAGGAGCTACATCAGCGCGTCAAAGCGACGATGATCTACGTCACCCACGACCAGACAGAGGCGCTGACCTTCGCTGATCAAGTCGTCGTTATGCAAGAAGGTGAGGTCGTGCAGATCGGCACACCGGTCGAACTTTTCGAACGGCCCGCCCACACGTTCGTCGGCCACTTCATTGGCTCACCGGGCATGAACGTCCTTCCAGCCGAAGTGCGAAATGGTGGTGCCTTGTTCCAAGGCCAAAGTGTTGCTCTGGAAGGTGCGATCACTGGATCCGGTAAGACGGTCGAGATCGGTGTTCGACCGGAGTTCGTCTCCCTCGGCGAAACCGGCATTCCCGCGCAAGTTCGTCGCGTTGCCGACGTCGGGCGTCATCTCGTGGTTGAGGCCATGGCAGGTGACCAAAAGGTCGCCGCGATCCTCAACGGCCCTGCGCCGACTCAAGGCGACACCGTCCACCTGCAATTCCAAGCCAACCAGACGCGTGTGTACGCAGACGGCTGGCTCGCGACTGAAAAGGCCGCATCATGAAAACCGAAAACCAAAAGGCCTGGTTCTTTGTGCTGCCGGTGCTGATCCTTGTCGCATTTAACGCGTTGATCCCAATGATGACGGTGGTCAATTACTCGGTGCAAGAGACATTCGGCGATAACCTCTTCTTCTGGGAGGGGCTGACCTGGTTCCAACAAATCCTGACATCAGAGCGATTTCACGCGGCTTTAGGCAGGCAGTTTCTCTTCACCTTCCTGATCCTCATCATCGAGGTGCCGCTCGGCATCGCCATCGCGCTATCTATGCCCCGTAGCGGGCCGTGGGTGCCGGTGTGCCTGGTCCTCATGGCCCTGCCGATGCTCATCCCGTGGAACGTCGTTGGGGCCATGTGGAACATCTTCGCACTGCCCGACATTGGCCTGCTCGGCTACTTCATGAACCATGTCTTGGGTATCAACTACGACATGACGCAGGACCCCATCGCGGCCTGGGCCACGATCATCACCATGGATGTCTGGCATTGGACCTCGCTGGTCGTGCTCCTTTCCTACGCCGGTCTCGTGTCGATCCCTGACGCCTATTATCAAGCGGCAAAGATCGACGGAGCCAGCAATTGGAGCGTCTTTCGCTACATCCAATTGCCGAAGATGAAAAACGTCCTGACCATCGCAATCCTCCTGCGGTTCATGGACAGCTTTAACGTCTACACAGAACCCTTTGTGCTGACGGGCGGCGGCCCTGGCAACTCCACCACACTTCTCTCAATCGACCTCGTCAAAATCGCGCTTGGTCAATTTGACCTCGGCCCGGCCGCCGCGATGTCGCTCATATACTTCTCAATCACGCTCTTTGTGTCCTGGCTGTTCTACACGCTCATGACCAAAGACGACCTGAACTAAGGAGGGTCCGATGCGCAAACGTTCCATCGTCCCTATTGTCTACATCCTCTTTCTGATGCTGCCGATCTATTGGCTCATCGCGATGAGCTTTAAGACAACAAATGAGATCCTCGCAGGCTTCTCCCTCTTCCCCCAAACCTTCACGCTGGAGGCTTATCAGACGATCTTCACCGACCCGACGTGGTACTGGGGCTATATCAACTCCATCATCTACGTGACGCTGAACACCCTAATCTCCATCGCCGTCGCTTTACCTGCAGCCTATGCCTTCAGCCGGTATCGGTTCTTGGGCGACAAACAGCTGTTCTTCTGGCTGCTGACAAACCGGATGGCCCCCGCCGCGGTGTTCGCCTTGCCGTTCTTTCAGCTTTATTCGGCGATTGGCATTTTCGATACGCACCTTGCGGTGGCTCTCGCACACTGTCTCTTCAACATCCCCCTTGCGGTCTGGATCTTGGAAGGCTTCATGGGCGGTGTGCCAAAGGAATTGGATGAGACGGCTTACGTCGATGGCTACTCCTTCCCGCGCTTCTTCGTAACGATCTTCATCCCAACGATCAAAGCGGGCGTGGGAGTCGCGGCGTTCTTCTGCTTCATGTTCTCATGGGTTGAACTGCTGCTGGCCAAGACCCTAACAGCCGTAGAAGCAAAACCGATTGCCGCGACGATGACCCGAACGGCCTCCTCGGCCGGCTATGAACTGGGGCTTCTCGCCGCGGCGGGTACGCTGACAATCATCCCAGGCGCCATCGTGATCTACTTCGTCCGCAACTACATCGCGAAGGGCTTCGCGATGGGGAGGGTTTGACATGCTTGGATGGATGGCATGGACGTGGCCAACGGCCCTGGTGTTTATCGGCCTCTTCAGCGCGATGGGTGTGCTGACTGTATTGGAAATCAAGTACCCAGGCGGGGATGAACGCCGGGGCGTTCTTGGGCTGACAACGACGCGCGGTGATCGCCTCTTCCTGACCTGCCTCGGGACGGCGTTTATCTTCCTCGGTTGGCTTGGCTTCTTTGGCATGCCCCTATGGGCCCCACTTGGCATTGCGATTTGCTGGGGTGTGTTCTGCTTCTGGAAAGTCTGACAAGCGTCACGCGTCTGGTGTTTGCAACAGTCCAGTGTCGAACCCATCAATGGTCTGCAGGTTCTTTTTGCGCCAATAAGCGGCCACACCGTCAGGTCCCATATCCGCGTAGAATGGCAGCAATTCCGTCTCTACGCGGCTTTCCTGAAATGGCATAATCGGGACGCCTGTCCCACAAGAGGTTTGCACGCTTTCAATCTTGACGTCAAAGACCTGTCGGCTCCCTGCCATTTCCGGGAAATCCGAGATCAAATCTGACCAGCCCTCGCTATACGGGTGCGTGACGGTTGCGCGCCCGTACAGCCGCAGGATCAAGGCATCTCCTTCAAACGCGCAAAACATCATCGTGATCCGATTGGTCTGTTTGATGTGCCCTGCTGTCTCATTGCCGCTACCCGACAAGTTGAGCCAACGGACATGGGTGTCGCTAAGAATGCGGAGGCTATCCGCACCTTTTGGCGACAAATTCACGCGTCCATCAGGCGCGGCGGTCGCAACAAAAAAGACTTTCTGATCGTCAATGAAACGTCGCAACGTCCCATTCAGCTGGGTTCCTTCGGCCATGACTATCCTCCTAAATGAGAGAACAATATGCGAACATATGCCAGTCTTCAAGCAACCGATTGTGTCTTGCGGACCCGGGGTGCGATAGGCGAACTGTGGTGTTTAAGGCGGCCCGTGTGATTTTGCGCAAAGGGCGTTCTGCGCCAAACGGAACGCGCATCTGACGCGTAGCATCTTTCAATGACGGTGCGAACCGCGCAAGATGAAGGCATGTCGGCAACACTTGCATTACTTTACGTCGCACTAATCGCTGGCGTCATCTGCTTTCAGATTGCCCTGATCCTTGGGGCGCCTTGGGGCAAGCTGACGCAGGGCGGTCAACATGAGGGTTCTTTACCAAGGTCCGGGCGGATTGCCGCCGCGGCCTCAATCGTGCTCTTGGCCGTGATGGGGGCGGGGATCCTCTCTAATGCGGGCTACTGGCCCAACTGGCCGCGCTGGGTTGGTTGGGGATCAGTGGCCGTGGGCGTCGTGTCCTGCATTGCCAATTGGATGACGCCCTCCGCGTCAGAGCGGCGATTGTGGGGCCCGATCACGACGGTCATGCTGGCTTTGGCATTGGGTGTCATGCTGATCACGACAGCCTAGCTGCCGGCGCGCGGAAACTCCGTAAGCGACAGGATGTTCCCACTTGGGTCCTTGAACCAGGCGATCTTCGCACCGTCGGGCGTGGCCCAAACCCCAGATGGATCTTGATCAAAGTGGGGGAACGTCAGAAAGGCGACGCCCTTGGCAGCCAAGGTCGCGATCTCGGCGGACATGTCTGTCACCACCCATCCATAAGCCGTGAAGGGGGCAGGGGCGTGGCTTTCGACGATCTGGACCCGGAGCGTGTGGGCGCCGTCTGCAAAGACCAAGGCGAACGGTGAGCTTTCCCGGAGCGATAGTCCCAGGACATCCTGATAGAACGCACCCATTGCGTCAGGGTCCGCTGTAGCGATGAAGGAAACCGGTTCGCGAGTTGACATGTCTGTTAGCCTAGGCGAGTTCGAAAACGCTTACCAGCTTCGCTGAGCCAAGGTGTTCAGCTGATCGATCCGTTCCAGGTTGACCACGGTCGACAGCATGATCCGTTCGTGGCTCCAATCTGCTGGCTTCGACAAAGAGGTTGCGGTGCCGACGATCGCGATGCTCAGGACGGCAGACAGCGCCAATCCAACCCACCGCGTCTCTTTCGCAGGGCGATCAAGGTCGCGGGCGATTTCGAGGATGCGAGACTTCAGCATCGATTTCCGCCCAAACCAAGGTAGCGCGCGTCCGGTCAATGCAACACCGAAGGCCGCAGGCTGCTGCCGGGCCTTCGCTGCGCTGCGGGCAATGCTGAGCAATCGCAGCGAATAGCTGTGCGCGTCTTGAAGGTGGCGGGCCAGATATGCCCTATCACAGGCCAATTCGCCCAACTTGCGCACACGGCCCGACAGGTACCAATACCCCGGGTTCAGCACGTAAAGTGGTGACGCCATAGCAATAAGCACCTCAGCTGTCACGTCGCCCTGACGGATGTGCTGAAACTCATGCCCAAGCGCCATGCGCGTAGCGGCATAGTCGTGGGCCATGGTAGATGGCAGGACTACGTAGTGCCGCCATAGGCCTCGGGTTGAGAATGGCACGCTAATATCAGGCGAGGCCACAACGCGCAGCTGCCGTGATTGGCGCAGGGTGACGCCGCCAAGAACGGCCCGCCGTATGCGGTAGAAGTTCAGGCAGAGGTAGCCTACACGCAGCACAGCGGCGGATAGGAACGCGGCAACCACGGTCTGACCGACAACGCTCGCGCCCGATGCAATGTCCATTACCCAATTAGATCGAAAGTCCACAATGCGGCTCATCTCCATCGCGCTGATCGAGATATTCCCTTTCAGATACTGTGCCACCACAGCATCTGTCGCGTTGACGGACACCGCATAAGGCGTCGCCATGATCAGCGGCATCAGCAGTGGCAATATCAAAACGCTCGCGCAAACCGCGTAGCCCACGCGTCTGCGTGTTTGAAAGTGTCGTCGTGCGCCCGTCAGGGCATAGCAAAGTTCAAATACAGCAAAAATCAACGCAGCCAACAGGACCATCATCTGGCCCCAGACTACCCCCCCTACGATGTCATGAGCTGTCATCTTTCTTGATCCTCGTGTCGATGATCTCCTTGATCTCTTGGATCATGTCGTCCGTCAGTTCACCATCATCCACCAGCCGCGCGACAAGCGCAGTTGGCGTTCCTCCAAACAGCGAATTTGACAGGTTTTTCAAAGAGCGCCCCTCATAGTCGCTCTTCTGCACAGCGGGCGCGTAACACAGCGTACGGTCCCGGCGTTCTGATGTGACATAGCCTTTTTCATCGAGGATCTTCATCATTGTGGCGATGGACGTGTAGGCGCGATCTGCATCGTCTTCGAGTGCAGCCATAATTTCACGTACGGTGCCCGATTTGATCTTCCATAGGGCGATCATGAGCTCGAGCTCAACATCTGTCAGCATTTCTGTACGACGGCGCGCCACGGGTGATCCTCTAAACCAGCTACTGTCTATTAATTCTTTAGTACAGCTGATCAGAAGTGGGAGTCAATGCGCGTGGCCGCCTCGCTAGGGGCACTTTATGCCCCCAATCCTGCTCGATCCTAGACGCGGACGAGCTTTTCGTAGTCCGAAGCAATCTCTTGGGCGAGGGCACCAACCTCGAAGGTGTAGTCGCCAATCTCGCCAACGGGCGTGACCTCCGCAGCGGTGCCGGTCAACCAGCATTGTTCGAACCCTTCGAGTTCCGCTGGTTTGATCGTCCGCTCATGCACGGTGATGCCCTTGTCTTTGAGCATCCCAATGACGGTCTGGCGGGTGATCCCGTTCAAGAAGGCGGATGCATCCGGCGTGTGAACCTCACCATCTTTAACAAAGAAGATATTGGCACCCGTCGCCTCAGCAACGTCGCCCTTGTAGTCGAACATCATCGCGTCAGAACAACCTTTGGCCTCGGCCGCGTGTTTTGACATTGTCGCGATCATATAAAGGCCGGCAGCCTTGGCTTGGGATGGCGCCGTCTCTGGCGAAGGGCGCTTCCACTTCGCGATGTCCAGCTTCGCCCCCTTGGTTTTCGCATCGCCGTAGTAGTTGCCCCACTCCCAGACGGCGACCGCTAGGTGAACAGGATTGCGGGCAGAGGCGACACCCATGTCTTCACCAGCGCCGCGCCATGCGACGGGGCGGACATATGCATCCTTCAGGCCGTTCGCATCGAGGGCCGCTTGCTTTGCCGTTTCGATCTCATCCACGTTGTAAGGGATATCAAAATCAACCAGTTTGGCCGATTTGATCAACCGCTCCGAATGCTCCCGGCTTTTGAAGATCTTGCCAGAGTAGCACCGCTCGCCTTCAAAGACAGACGAGGCGTAGTGCATCGCATGTGTCAGGACATGAACATTTGCCGAGCGCCAGTCGACGAGTTCACCATCGAACCAGATTTTCCCGTCGCGATCATCATATCCACCAGCCATGGCGACCTCTCAATTTTGCATTTGTTGCGCAGATGGGTCCGGTTCGGACTTTTTATTGCGCAAAATCTGCAAATCGCTACCAATTGATTCTTGGAATGTCAACAAGGCTGACATATTCTGACCGGCAAGAACGAGGATCTGCATGACACAATCGGCACAGCCAAAATCGGTGGCCAACCAACTCTTCCTCACGGACGAACAGCTGCGCAAAGGCACTGAAGCGATGTTCTTTGCCTATCGTGGGTTCACGGCCGACCCGGATCGCATTCTTGCGGACCGCGGATACGGGCGAGCGCACCATCGAGCTGTGCATTTTATCCATCGCAGCCCCGGAACGACGGTAAACAATTTGCTGAATATCCTTGGGGTCACCAAACAGTCGCTCAATCGGGTCTTGCGAACCCTGATTGCAGATGGGCTTGTTTCCAGCCATGTTGGGCAAAGGGACAAACGTGAACGTCATTTGTTTTTGACGCCAGAAGGTGTTGCATTGGAGCGCAACCTGTCAAATGCGCAGCGAGATCGGATGCGGGCGGCGTATCGTGCGGCGGGGGCAGAAGCGGTTGCAGGGTTTCGCCAGGTGCTTGAGGCGATGATGGATGAGGACATGCGGCGCCAATACGAGGCGCTGAAGGAAAAGGCCGAATGAATTCAGACGACGCACATCTTTTGATCGTTGATGATGACGAACGCATTCGCGGGTTGCTGCAGAAATTCTTGATGCGACACGGGTTCTTGGTCAGCGGGGCCAAGGACGCCGCCCATGCACGGCGCATATTGAGCGGTTTGGAGTTCGACCTCATCGTCCTCGATGTGATGATGCCGGGCGAAGATGGGTTGAGCCTTTGCCGTGACCTACGCGCCGAAATCACCACACCCATTTTGTTGCTGACGGCGAAGTCAGAGACCGATGATCGCATCACCGGGCTTGAGGCTGGGGCAGACGACTACCTCGCCAAGCCATTTGAGCCGAAAGAGCTGCTTTTGCGGATTAATGCCATCCTTCGCCGCGTTCCGCAGGCCGAACCCGCCGTGGTGGCACCCAAGGTGTTGAACCTCGGCCCGATCCGTTACGATATTGAACGCGGCGAGATGTGGCGCGGTGAAGACCTTGTGCGCCTGACGTCGACCGAAAGTCAGCTGATGCGCATTTTTTCTGGCGTACCGGGAGAGGCCGTGACCCGCGCCAAGCTCGTCGAAGAGCTAAGCCGGTCTGGTGGGCAGACCCAAGAACGAGCTGTGGATGTGCAGATCACGCGCTTGCGCCGCAAGATTGAAGAAGACCCAAAACAGCCGCGGTATCTTCAGACTGTCCGCGGGGCAGGGTATATGCTCGCGCCCGACCAGGCTTGACCGCAATGTGCAGCTGCGCTGCACTCCAGATTTTCTATTGCGTTGGACGAGCTGTTGCGGTCTGCAGGGGGTGTTGTGATTGATGCGCTGTTGGAGCCCCTGGCGGCCATATTTCAGGATCAAAAAGACGAGGTGCGCATGGTCACGGCTGTGATTTCCCACGACGATTGTTTGGATCATGTAACACCGCCCGGGCATCCCGAGCAGGTCGCAAGGTTCGACTCCGTCAGAGAGGCCTTGATTCCGTTGGATGTTATCCGGGTGAAAGCGCCAATGGCGGCTGAAGACGATCTTCTACGTGTCCATCCGAAAACGCATGTTGATGCAATCAAGGCGGCGGCACCTGAAACCGGTTGGCGATCACTAGATACCGATACCCATATGTCTGCTGGATCACTGGCCGCGGCCTACCGCGCAGCGGGCGGCGCGGTGCGCGCGGTAGATCTGGTCATGTCTGGCGACGCGGGTAACGCTTTTTGCGCGACGCGTCCGCCGGGCCACCACGCCGAGAGAGAAACAGCGATGGGGTTCTGCTTCTTCGGGAACGTTGCGATCGCTGCGAAATATGCCCTCGACCATCATGGCCTGTCGCGCGTCGCGATTTTGGATTTTGATGTGCACCACGGTAACGGCACACAAGACCTGGTCGAGGAAGATGCACGGATCCTGTTTTGCTCGTCCCATCAATCGCCGCTCTACCCCGGCACAGGTGCTGCACACGAAACCGGTGTGGGGAATGTGCTGAATGTGCCGTTGCCCGACGGGACAGGCTCCCCCGGATTTCGGGCGGCGTGGGAACGGCAGGTCTTACCGCGCGTCGATGACTTCGCCCCTGAATTGATTATCATTTCCGCGGGGTTTGATGCCCATAAGGCGGATCCTCTCGCTGGCATGATGCTGGAAACGGAGGACTTTGCCTGGGTGACCTATGCCATTTGCGATCTGGCTGATCGTCATTGCCAGGGACGCGTGGTATCTGCCCTGGAAGGTGGTTATGATCTGGCAGCCCTTGGTGAGAGTGCCGCTGCCCATGTGGCCGTTTTGGAGGAAAGAAGCCGATGAGCGATCCTGTGGATCAGATGTCTTTTGAAGAGGCCATGAAAGAACTGGAGACGGTCGTCGGCCAGTTGGAACGCGGGGATGTGGCGCTGGATCAGTCGATTGCGCTCTATGAGCGGGGCGCTGCGTTGAAGGCGCGCTGTGAGGCGAAGCTGAAAGAGGCGGAAGAGAAGGTCGCGAAGATCACGCTCGGTGATGGGGGTGAGCCCACGGGGACGGCGCCGCTGGATGCCTGAGAGTTTCAAAGCGGCTTTGCGCAGAGCTTCCGAAACTGTGCAGGCGGATTTGATGGACCACCTTTCGAGTTCGCACAGCAAAGACCTTGCGGAGGCGATGCGCTACGCGGTGGCTGGTGGAAAGGGCCTTCGAGGCTTTTTGGTGCTTTCGTCGGCTGATCTACATGGGATAAGCGCTGCACGTGCGTTGAGACCTGCAGCAGCAATTGAGTGCCTTCACGCCTATTCGCTTGTTCATGATGACTTACCTTGTATGGACGATGACGATCTGCGGCGGGGGCAACCGACCATTCACGTAAAGTGGGACGAGGCAACTGCCGTTTTAGCCGGCGACGCCTTGCAGACCGAGGCGTTTCGTTTGGTTGCTGAGACGGCATGCGACGCTAAAGACCTGACAGGATTGGTTCACAGCCTCGCTTTGGCAGCTGGTGCAAACGGAATGGTAGGCGGGCAAGCTGCGGACATTCGTGCAGAGACCTCTAACACACCACTCACCCTTGATGAGATCACAACATTACAAGCTGGCAAAACCGGTGCCTTGATCACCTGGTCGGCAATGGCCGGTCCACGGATGGCGGGCGATGATCCCGCAGCGTTGAGAACCTTTGGTGACGCCCTCGGCCTCGCGTTCCAAATCGCCGATGACATTCTCGATGTCGAAGGCGACGCCGCCACTGTTGGCAAAGCCACCCAGAAAGACGCCGACGCTGGCAAAGCCACCTTTGTGTCGCTTCTGGGTCTCGCTGCGGCAAAACGCCGGGCGTCTGATCTGGTGGAAGAGGCCTGCGATGCGCTATCACCCTATGGTGACGCGGCAGAGACCCTGCGGGAGACGGCGCGCTTTGTAATTACCCGCGATAAGTAGGAGGCCCTGATGGCCGATCGCCCCGCAACACCGCTTTTGGACCAGGTCACCGTGCCCGCCGATATGAAGGGCCTCTCAGATACCCAACTCCGGCAGTTGGCGGATGAGGTGCGGGCAGAGACAATCTCAGCTGTGTCTGTGACAGGCGGCCATTTGGGCGCAGGGCTTGGCGTGGTCGAGATGACAGTGGCCCTGCATGCCGTCTTTGATGCCCCGAAGGACAAGATCATTTGGGATGTGTCCCATCAGTGTTACCCGCATAAAATCCTGACTGGGCGCCGCGACCGCATTCGCACGCTACGTATGAAAGACGGGCTGTCGGGGTTCACGAAGCGATCAGAAAGTGAGTTTGACTGCTTTGGGGCGGCCCATTCCAGCACCTCGATCTCTGCAGCGCTCGGCTTCTCGGTCGCCCGCGACCTCGGCGGCGAGGGCGGCGATGCAATTGCCGTCATTGGCGATGGGTCGATGTCCGCCGGCATGGCTTATGAGGCAATGAACAACGCGGGTCATTTGAAGAAACGCCTGATCGTGATCCTCAATGACAATGAAATGTCGATTGCGCCACCGGTTGGGGCGATGTCATCTTATCTGTCTCAACTCTATGCGGGTGCGCCGTTCCAGGATCTGAAGGCGGCCGCGAAGGGCGCGGTGTCTTTCCTTCCAGAGCCCTTCCGCGAAGGGGCCAAGCGGGCAAAGGATATGGTCAAACATATGACCGTCGGCGGCACGCTCTTTGAACAACTCGGGTTTTCCTACCTCGGACCCATCGACGGGCACGATATGGACCAACTGCTTGCCGTGCTACGGACAGTGAAAGATCGGGCGACCGGCCCGATCCTGATCCACGCGATCACGCAAAAGGGCAAAGGCTTCCGCCCTGCCGAAACGGCGAGCGACAAGGGGCATGCCCGCGGCAAGTTCAATGTGGTGACGGGTGAGGTGCAGAAAGCGAAGTCGAACGCGCCCTCCTACACCTCCGTCTTCGCAGAAAGCCTAATTAAAGAGGCGACCAAAGACTCGAAAATCTGCGCCATTACCGCGGCGATGCCGGACGGCACGGGGCTCAACAAGTTCATGGAGAAATTCGCGAGCCGCTGTTTTGATGTCGGCATCGCGGAACAACACGCCGTGACCTTCTCTGCAGGTTTGGCGGCAGGCGGGATGAAGCCCTTCTGCGCACTTTATTCGACCTTCCTGCAGCGGGGCTATGATCAGGTGGTGCACGATGTGGCGATCCAGCGTTTGCCAGTGCGCTTTGCCATCGACCGCGCCGGGCTCGTCGGGGCCGATGGGGCAACGCATGCGGGGTCTTATGACATCGCATATCTCGCGAACCTCCCTGGTTTTGTGGTGATGGCCGCTGCGGATGAGGCGGAGTTGGTAAAGATGGTTGCGACGGCTGCTGCGCATAATGACGGCCCAATTGCCTTCCGTTTTCCACGCGGTGAAGGCGTTGGGGTTGAGATCCCGGAAGATGCGGAGCCTTTGGAGATCGGGAAAGGCCGAATGATCCGCAAGGGCTCTCAGGTCGCGATCCTATCGTTCGGCACCCGCCTTCAAGAGGTGGAAGCGGCGTGTGAGGCATTGGCGGCGAAGGGCATCGCCCCAACCGTCGCAGACGCGCGGTTTGCCAAACCTCTGGACCAGGAGCTGATCTTGGCATTGGCGACAGACCATGAGGCGCTGATCACGGTGGAGGAGGGGGCCGTCGGCGGCTTTGGGTCTCACGTAGCGCAATTGCTGGCGGAGGAGGGCGTCTTTGACAAAGGGCTGAAATATCGGTCGATGGTGCTGCCCGATATCTTCATCGACCAAGCGTCACCGCGCGGCATGTACGACGTGGCCGGGTTGAACGCGGAGGATATCGCGGCAAAGGTGCTCGACGTGATGGGCGTTGCAACGATTGGGAAGCGGGCGTAGGTTTAGGTCCATCCCAATTCTATAGCTGTGGTGTCTGAGTCATCCCGACCTACCCCTTCCGCCAAACCGACACATGTTTCCGGCTCTCTGCCGTAAACGCCGATCCGTCCCAGTCCTCCCATCGAGATTCGAGCGTCATCCCCGCTAACTGCGCCATCAAATCCATCTCAGCAGGCCAGGCATAGCGGAACGGGGCAGAGAAATGGGTCGTCTCCCCATCTTCCATCCAAATGTGACTCGACGTGAACGTCTGATCGACAAGATCGAAGGTATCGATCCCCCAATGGGTGTCAGACTTGTCGAAGGCCAAATGCGGGCTGCCGGGGGGCAGGTGCCGGATCGGCGGTACCAGCGTTTCAATCACAAACCGTCCCCCCGGGGTCAAATGGTCTGCCGCATTCTGAAAACAGGCAACCTGGGCATCTTGGGTCGTGAGGTTGTCAATGGTGTTGTAGACGAGCGCCACGAGGGAAAATGCGCCGTCCACCTTGGCCGTCGTCATATCACCCACGATGGTTTCAATCGAAGCACCGCCTGGCTTTTTCCTCATTTCATCGACCATCGCTTGTGACAGCTCGATACCCTTCACGGGCACGCCGGCGTCAACCAGCGGAAGGGCGATCCGGCCTGTGCCGATCGCAAACTCCAGTATGTCGCCACCATCTGCCAGGTCTTTCAAACGTCTGATAATCTGCGCGATATCGGCGTTGGGCGTGGCATGGCGCTGGTCATAGGTGGCCGCCACTGCGGCGTTGAAAAACCCGTCGTCAGACACGGTTACCGTCGGCGTCGATAATCAGCTCACCGTCCTCTTTCGTCATCGGACCGGGCGGGAGTTGATCAAGCAAATCAAGAACTTCTTCGCTCGGGCGGCAAAGCTTCACGCCTTTCGGCGAACATACAATCGGGCGGTTCACCAAAACCGGATGTTCTAGCATTGCGTCCAACAGCACCTCATCGCTGACCGCCAGGTCCAGCAAGCCCAGCTCTTCCGCAGGCGACTTGGTCGTCCGCAAGGCCTCACGCGGGGTGATATCAGCAGCCGCAAAAAGCGCAAGAAGTTGTGGGCGCGTCCACCCCGTGTCGAGGTATTCGATCACCGTCGGTGTCGTCCCGGACGCTTCGATGACGGAAAGAACATTCCGGGATGTTCCGCAGGCGGGGTTGTGGTGGATCACGATGGCCATGGCAGTGCGCTCCGATTCCATGTGTGTCACCAGTCTGCTACCTTGGTTCGCGGCCTGGGCAAAGATCAAACCGTCGCAATATAACCCTGGCTTGTCCGGCGCGGTGGACCTTTGGAAAATTCGACCGTCGCAAGGTGGGTCAATCCGGCAGTGGCAAGAAGGGATTCAACCTCCGTTTTGCGGTAGGCCTTGTGCCCCCAACGCCAACGGATCAATGCCGTGCACCAATGCGGTTTGCTGATCGACAGCACGATCCGACCGTCCGGTTTGAGGTGTCGGCGCATCCAACTCATGGCGCGTTCAGGGTCCGGCAGATGCTCAATCGTATGGGCGCATAGGATAACGTCATACGCCCGTTCGGGTAGGTCGACAGCGCCAACAGCCCCATGGATCAAACGCGGTCCATGCGCGCGCAGCGCGCGCCCGGCGATCTCGAGCATGTTTTCAGAAACATCCAGCAGATCGAGCGACTGTGGCGGACCGCTTCGCCGGATGATCGCTGCAGCGAGGGCCCCCGTGCCCGTTCCGACATCAAGTATCTTCGGCCGTGAAGAAAGGTCAGTCGCAAAGGCCGCCGCCGCAAGCTCCGCATAGGCACCCGGGTAACCAAGCCGGTCGATCGTATCCTGCCAAGAGGTGCTGGCTGCATCGTAAAGCTGCGGCAAGCGCGACGGGGTGTTCGCATGCGGGAATGGCATAACGGAGTGACTTTCGAAGGTGTGACTTGCGCGAACAGTGGAAATCTGCAATTAGTCAATTTACTTGACGATATGGCGAGAGTCCTCTTTCGTCAAGCCACTTGACGAAAGAGGCTTTATGCCAAACCGCATTCTCATTGACCACATCGGATGGGACCTTTGGCGGGCCTCCCAAGCGTGGAAGTCCCAATTGACCCAAAAGATGGTCGCCCGGGGTCATGCCGTTTACGGCGAAGCCCGCGGCGGCCTGATCCGCCACATTGGAGTGGAAGGGATCTCCCAGGTCGCGCTCGCGAACAAGGCAGGGGTATCCAAACAGGCCGTGCAACAGCACATCGATGAACTCGTAAATGAGGGGTACGCCGTCCGACGGCCCGACCCAACGGACGCTCGTAAGAAGATTGTCGTGCTCACACAAAAGGGCGAAGCGCTATTCCACGTTGCGAATGACGTCAAACAAGAGATCGAGGAGCACTACTTGGAATTGATTGGGGCGGAGCACATGCAGGTTCTGAGAGCCGCACTTGCCAAGATTGTGGAAGACGGCAGTTAGGCGTCGTCTTTCGCGCCTTGCGCCTCCAACCGCTTTTCAATTGCAACCAGCTTCGCCATTACCTCGTCCCGGTACGCGTCCGTTGCCGCGTTGCCTTCTTCGGCATGAGCGTCTTGCATAGAGTTTACGATAAGACCCACCAGCAAGTTTACCACTGCAAAGGTCGTGACCAAAATGAACGGCACAAAAAACATCCAGGCGTACGGATAAACCTCCATGACCGGACGGACGATGCCCATCGACCAGCTTTCAAGCGTCATGATCTGGAACAGCGAATAGGCCGATTGGCCAAGCGTGCCGAACCACTCTGGAAAACTTTCGGCAAAGAGCTTCGTGGTTATGACGGAACCGATGTAGAACAACAGGCCCATCATGAGGAAAACGCTTGCCATGCCGGGCAGGGCGTTCACCAGCCCTTCAACCACGCGCCGCAGCGACGGGGCGACGGATATGACCCGCAGCACCCGCAAGATGCGTAGGGCGCGCAAAACGGTAAGCGGGCCAGCGGCAGGTACAAGCGAGATACCCACGACGATAAAGTCAAAAATATTCCAGCCGTTCCGGAAAAACTGGAGCCGATGGGCAAATAGTTTTGCCACAATCTCTGCTGTGAAAATCGCGAGGCAGATCTTGTCGAGCGTCACGATCAAGGGGCCAAAACCCGCCATCGCGGTCTTTGACGTTTCCAGCCCCAAGATGACGGCGTTAAACAAGATCACACCAAGGATCACGTTACCAACCCAAGGGCGATCGAGAAAAGCGGCGGTGCGGGCGCGAAGTGTCATAGCAAACTCTCGTATACGTCGCAGGTCATATGGGACGGTGGCACGAAAACCTCAAGCATCCGTGATGACGTGGGATCAGACTGGACGGATTGCCGCGCGTCGGGGACTGTAAGATCATGATTGGACCACGCCTTGTCTTCCGTTGGATCGTTTTTCTGCTCGCAGCCTTTTACTGCCTGCGGATGATCTTTTTCAGCGACTGGGATAACTTCGGTGGTCCCTTTCGATTCCTCACCGTCTGGGCGCTCTTTTGTTCCTTCTTTGCGGCCAGTCGGATGATGGCTTTGGAAGAAGGCCGAAGCGAGCGACGATGGGATGGTTTTGTCGCGATGACGTCGGTTCTGAACACGATGGTCGTGTTTTTGTATTGGCGGCTTTACTTTGCGGATCCGACCTCCGTTACCCGCAATGGGGAGTTGGGACAGTTCTATCTCGAAATGTACCTGCATGGGCTCGGACCCGCGCTACAACTCATCGACAGTCTCTTCATCCATCGCAGCCACCGCAGACCTTTGATTGCGGCGGGCTGGCTGGTCGGCGTGATCGCGCTTTACGTCACTTGGGCAGAGCTGTTGGTGCAAACTTTCAATGAAAAACCAGTCGGATCTGTGACAACCGGCTTGCCGTACCCCTTCCTCAACAACCTGGACTTGCCAGAAAGGATGATCTTCTACGGCTCCAACGTCGGGATTGGGGTGGTGCTGATCGGCGTCTTTGCAGGCCTCGCCTGGCTCATCCGCCGCTCACCTCTGCCGCAAACAGCGCCAGAAGGCCTGAGCGATAATCGGGATAAAGCAGCTTAACGCCCAATTCATCCTTGATCCGACCATTCCGCACTTTCTTGCTTTCCGCGTAAAAGCTGCGGGCCATCGGCGTCATTTCCGCCGTTGCAAAATCCTCTGCTGGCGGGATCGGCATACCAAGCAATTCTGCCGCGTAGGCGATCACATCTTCCGGCGGGGCGGGGTCATCATCGCAGACGTTGTAGGCCGCACCCGGGTTGGGTGTGTTGATGGACGCAAGCAGGACTTGGGCGATATCCGCGACATGGGTGCGACTAAAGACTTGCCCCGGCTTGATGATCCGCCGTGCCGTACCATTGCGGACCTTCGAAAACGGCCCGCGCCCGGGTCCGTAAATGCCGGCAAGGCGGAAGATATGCAGCGGCAGCCCTGGGATCGCAGCCCAGGCCGCCTCGGCCTTCATCCTGGCGATGCCGCGTTTGGTGGCGGGAGTTAGCGGCGTGGCCTCATCGACCCAATCCCCCTGATGGTCACCGTAAACGCCGGTTGTGGACAAATATCCAACCCATGCGAACTGGCGCGCGCGCGCTGCGATCTCGTCGCGAAGCGCGGCCAGAACCGGGTCGCCCTCGTCTCCTGGGGCGGCAGACAACAACAGATGGGTCGCGGCATCCAAGGCTGGGATCATATCCGCGCCCGGCCAGATCCGTGGCTCAACCCCCGCCGCCATCAACTGCGCGGCTTTGTCTTCCGACCGGCTTGTGCCGATCACACGCCAATCGCGCTGCAACAGCAGGCGGCCAATTGCCTGCGCGGAGTACCCGTGACCGAAAGAAAGAAGTGTCCCTACCATAACCCCTAACTGGGCGAGGCTCATCAGAACTGCAAGTCAGATGGGCCTGTGCTAAGGTCAAAGAATGACTGACAATCCATCTCTCGACGCGGCCTATGCCCTCAAAGGCAAAGATGCTGTGCGCGACCTTTACGAAACCTGGGCCGAGACCTACGACTCAGGCTTTGCCGATGATCAAGGCTATCAGCTGCCCAAAGAGGTTGCAGTTGCCTATGCCGAAGCAGGCGGGACAGGCCCGGTGCTGGATGTTGGCGCCGGCACAGGTCTTGGTGCGCCAGAGCTGATCGCCAAGGGCATTGATGTCATCGATGGCGTGGATCTTTCGCCCGAGATGTTGGCGGTGGCGGCAAAGAAGGGCCTCTACCGAAACCTCATCGAAGCCGACATAACAAAACCACTGCCGGGAAACCCAAACTACGCAGGTATCGTAAGCGCAGGAACATTTACGCTTGGCCACGTGGGTGTCGACGGTCTGAAAGCTCTGGTTGACGGGGCGGCCCCTCGGACACTCTTCGTGATCTCCGTCAATGCAAAACACTATGAAAGTGCGGGTTTTGCGGCCTACCTCGCCGCGTCAGCTGACCACACGACGGATCTGACCTTCAAGGAAGTGAAGATCTATAACGAACGGGCGGACCCTGCACATCAAGACGACGTTGCCCGCCTGTTAATCTTCCGCATCACCTAAGTGGCGTAAGTCGACCCTTCGTCATCCAAGATCGCCCTTAGCTCCGCCAAATGGCGGACGTCCTGCTCGGGGTAGGCTTCTAACTCTTGCGCCGTCTTTTCAGCAACCTCATCTGACAGAACCCGCAAAGGCTGCCCGGTCTGCAAAGCGCGGATATAGGTCTCACACGACCGCTCAAAGTAATAGAGTCGATTGAATGTCTCCGCGATGCTCTCCCCAATCACCAGCACCCCATGATTGCCCATCACCATGACCTTCTTCTTGGGGTCAGTGAACTGAGCGGCACAGCGTTCGCCCTCGTCCTCAAACGCCAGACCGCCATAGCCCTCGTCAACCACAACGCGGTTGTAGAAGGTGCAACAGTTCTGATCGATGGGCGGCAACCGGCTGTCTTGCAACGTCGCCAAGACAGTCGCAAAGATCGAATGCACATGCATCGCGCAGCGGGCATGTGGCACCAGACGGTGCATGCCCCCATGCAAGCCCCATGCGGTTGGGTCCGGCGCGTCGGGTCCGTTCAATGTGTCCGGGTCATTGGCATCCACAACAATCAAATCGGACGCCTTGATGCGGGCAAAATGCATCTGATTGGGGTTCATCAGAAACCGCGTACCGTCCTCGTTGATCGCGACAGAGAAATGGTTCGCGACGCCCTCGTGCATGTTCAGCCGCGCGGCCCAGCGAAACGCCGCCGCCAAATCCACCCGGTCTTCCCAATGATCGACGCTGTTGCGCATCTGCGTGTCTCCTCGCTGGTTCGTCTGCCGTTGTATCGCCTTTGACTTTGTCCTACGCCTGCGCTGCGCGGAAGAGGGGAAACGACAATGACTACGCCAATTTGCCTCGTTGGGATCGGAAAGATCGCTATCGACCAGCATGTGCCGTCCATTGCGGCGTCTGCTGATTGGACCCTGGCTGCAACGGTAAGCCGGGCGGGTACCGTCGATGGCGTGCCCGCGTTCAAAGACTTTGATCAGATGCTGGCGGATCGTCCGGACATCCCGGTCATCTCTCTCTGCCTCCCCCCCGTGCCGCGCTTTGACTACGCGGCGAAAGCCATTGCAGCGGGCCGCCATGTGATGCTGGAAAAGCCGCCCGGGGCGACTTTGGCCGAGATCCATGCACTAGAACGAATGGCCACAGACGCTGGACTTTCGCTCTTCGCGACATGGCACAGCCGCGCGGCCAAAGCGGTACAACCGGCAAAGGCATGGCTTGCAGATAAGGTGATAAGGAAGGCTCACATCACTTGGAAAGAAGACGTTCGCAAATGGCATCCCGGCCAGGATTGGGTGTTTGAAGCAGGTGGCATGGGCGTGTTTGACCCCGGCATCAACGCGCTATCGATCATCACGGAAATCTTGCCGTTCGAGATGCACTTGCAATCCGGCACTCTGACATTCCCTTCGAACCGGGACACGCCGATTGCGGCCGATCTGACTTGGTCAAACAACGTGACTGCCGCATTCGATTGGCGTCAAGAAGGGCCACAAACCTGGGACATTGTCGTCGAAACCGATGCCGGCACGCTGACGCTGCATGACGGGGGAACCCGTCTTGTGATCGACGGCACAGAGCAAGAAACAGGCACAGTCGGAGAATACCCTGCCCTCTATAACCACATGAAAAAATTGGTTGATCAAGGGACATCGGATGTTGATCTGCGGCCTATGATCCACGTCTCCGACGCTTTCACATTAGGCCAACGTTTGGTTACGGATGCCTTTGAGTGGTAGACGGCCCAAGCGTTCACATCCTGCCTAAAATTTACCATTTGATAAAAAATTAAACTGTGCCAAGCTCTCTGTCATCCGTGGATAGACAGAGAGCTGCTTATGGCCACCCCATTGACCCCCGGTATCGTTGCAGGCCGTTTGCCAGCCGAAGATATCGCGACGAACTTTTCCGATTTGCATGCGCCCCTCGCGCCGCATGAGGCTGCGGTGGCCGCGGATCGCTGCTATTTCTGTCACGACGCGCCCTGTGTGACAGCCTGTCCGACAGACATCGATATCCCGCTGTTCATCCGCCAAATCAGCACCGGCACGCCCGAGGCTGCAGCGAAGACAATTTTTGATCAGAACATCCTTGGCGGTATGTGCGCCCGCGTCTGTCCAACTGAAGATCTGTGCGAGCAGGCCTGCGTCCGGGAATTGGCCGAAGGCAAGCCGGTCGAGATCGGTCGTCTGCAACGCTACGCCACCGACACGGTGATGGTCTCAGGCGTGCATCCGTTCGAAAGGGCGCAAGCGACTGGAAAATCTGTTGCCGTCGTTGGGGCAGGGCCTGCCGGTCTGTCATGCGCCCATCGTCTTGCGATGCTGGGGCACGACATCACGGTTTACGACGCCATGCCAAAGGCGGGTGGTCTGAATGAATATGGGATCGCCGCTTATAAATCGACTGATGACTTTGCAGCAAAAGAAGTCGATTGGCTCTGTGCCATCGGCGGGATCACCATCGAGAACGGCAAAGCGCTCGGAACCGATCTATCACTCGATAGCCTTGCCGACAGTTTCGACGCTGTTTTCCTCGGCGTCGGGTTGGGTGGCGTGAATGCCTTAGGGATTGATGGCGATGACAAGGGCGGTGTCACGGACGCCGTTGATTTTATCGAAATACTCCGTCAAGCGGATGATCTCGCGAGCCTCCCGGTCGGCCGAAATGTGGTTGTGATCGGCGGCGGCATGACGGCGGTCGATGCAGCAGTTCAATCCAAGCTCCTCGGTGCCGAAAACGTCACAATTGCCTATCGCCGTGGCCGCGACGCCATGAGCGCGAGCCGCTACGAACAAGACCTGGCGGCCTCCAACGGTGTGAAACTGATGTTCAATGTGCAGCCGATAGCTGTGCACGGTAACGGTGCGGCGGTTGAGGTTGAGCTGGAATACACCGCCTCCAACGATGGAAAGTTGACCGGAACCGGGGAGACAACACGTTTGCCGGCCGATCAGGTGTTCCGCGCGATTGGTCAAACCCTCACCTCTGACGGTGGCCTGCAGTTGGATAGACGCAAGATCGTCGTGACCGGCGCTGGCCGCACCAGCCGCGAAGGCGTGTGGGCCGGCGGTGACTGTGCGGCAGGCGGCGATGACCTGACCGTCACGGCTGTCGCCGAAGGCCGCGACGCGGCGATGGATATTCATGAAAGCCTGATGGGAGGCTGATCCAATGCCCAACTACTCAGCTGGCAAGAACATTGCGATGAAATTGCCTGAACGCAGTTATGCGCAGACTGTTGGATTCTACGAAGACGTGCTGGGTTTGGAAATCGTTGATCAGGATGACGATGGGACGATTTTCAAGTTTGGCGAGGTTTTCCTTAATCTCGACCGTGTGCCACTTCAAAGCCAGACTGACATCTGGCTGGAACTGGTGGTTGACGACATAGCGGCGGCGCAGGCCGACCTGAGCGCGCAAGGCGTGACACTCTGTGACGAAGTCGAAGCCCTCCCGGATGGGTTTGAAGGCTTCTGGATCGCGTCACCGAGCAGCACGATCCACCTTGTTGGTGCCGAAAGCAATAAGCAGACAGGAGCATAAAATGGCAGACCTGACGACAGACTTTCTGGGCATCAAAAGCCCCAACCCCTTCTGGCTCGCTTCAGCGCCGCCGACCGACAAAGAATACAACGTCCGCCGCGCGTTCGAAGCAGGCTGGGGCGGCGTCGTTTGGAAAACGCTGGGCTCAGAAGGGCCACCAATCGTCAACGTGAATGGGCCGCGCTATGGCGTGGTGCATGGGCCTGACCGCAAGGTCATCGGGTTGAACAACATCGAATTGATCACCGACCGCGACTTGCAAACCAACTTGGACGAAATCACCCGGGTCAAGAAGGACTACCCAGACCGGGCGGTCGTCGTTTCGATCATGGTGCCGTGTGAAGAAGAGGCGTGGAAAGCGATCCTACCGATGGTGGAGGCCACAGGGGCTGACGGGATTGAGCTGAACTTCGGCTGTCCGCACGGCATGTCTGAACGTGGCATGGGCTCCGCGGTGGGGCAGGTGCCAGAATACATTGAAATGGTGACGAAGTGGTGCAAGCAATACTACTCCAAACCCGTTATCGTGAAACTGACCCCGAACATCACCGACATTCGCAAACCGGCTGCGGCAGCAAAGGCAGGCGGCGCAGATGCGGTGAGCTTGATCAACACGATCAAGTCTATCGTTTCTGTCGATCTCGATAACCTCGCCCCGCAGCCATCAATTGACGGCAAAGGGACCCATGGCGGGTATTGCGGGCCCGCAGTAAAGCCTATTGCGATGGCGATGGTCTCCGACATCGCGCGGGATCCGGAAACGCAGGGCCTGCCCATCTCCGGCATTGGCGGGATCACGACATGGCGCGACGCAGCTGAGTTCATCACATTGGGTTGCGGCAACGTGCAGGTCTGCACGGCAGCGATGACCTACGGGTTCAAAGTCGTGCAAGAGATGATCTCTGGCTTGTCCCAATGGATGGATGAAAAGGGCTACACCAGCATTGATGACTTCAAGGGTGCTGCCGTACCAAACGTGACAGATTGGCAGTATCTCAATCTCAACTACATCACCAAGGCCGCGATCGATCAGGACGCCTGCATCTCATGTGGCCGCTGCTACGCGGCCTGCGAAGACACGTCACACCAAGCGATCGCCATGTCGGACGATCGCAAATTCAGCGTGATCGACGCCGAATGCGTGGCCTGCAACCTCTGCGTTGAGGTCTGCCCGGTGGAAGGCTGCATCACGATGGTTGAACAAGTACCAGGCACCGTAGATCCGCGCACTGGCAAGGTGGTCGAGGAAGAATACGCAAACTGGACAACGCACCCCAACAATCCTGGCGCCGTGGCTGCGGAGTAAGGTCTCTTGCCGCGTTGGGCCAAAGCTGTCGCGGCCCTGATCCTCGTTGCTTGCGTCGTCGTCGTAGGACGACAGGTTAGCCGGTCCGAGACTTACCAACTTTTTGGCGACCTGATCTCGCGCGTTGATACGGCGGAGCCTGTTGTGGCGTTAACCTTCGATGATGGGCCAACAGCGCGTCACACACCGGCTGTCCTGCAAGCGCTCGCAGACAGCGGCATAACCGCCACCTTCTACGTCAACGGCCTGCCTGCGTCGAAAGAGCAGGAAACCCTCGCAGATATCGTGAAGGCTGGTCACGAAATCGGCAATCATGCCTGGCACCACAATCGCATGGTTCTCCGGCCCCCTTGGCGTGTGCGGCGCGAGATTGCCGACACGGACAATGCCATACGCGCCGCGGGCTACGACGGTCCGATTACATTCCGACCACCCTATGGTGCCAAGCTGATTGTCCTCCCTTGGGTCCTCTCCCAGATGGAGCGTGCGACAGTGATGTGGGATGTCGCGCCGGAAGATTGGGATCATCTAGATGAACCGCCAGCGGATCTCGCCGCGCGTACAATCTCTGCGACGCGGCCAGGATCAATTATCATCCTGCACCCCATGTTCGACAGTGGGGGGGCGACGCGGGCGGCCATTCCGCTTATCGTGGCGGGGCTTCAGGCCAAGGGCTATCGCTTCGTCACAGTGGGCGAGCTTTTAGCGCTTGGGCCCGATAGCTGAGCGGGCCTCAATTCGGCGCCAAGAGCCGTCGGAACATGTCTTCAAGATGCGCGTCCGCGGATTCAAACGGGTCACGGTCTCCCATGATGGCGCGTATCTGGACATCAAAATCAGCGTAGTGCTGTGTCAGCGACCACACGGAAAAGATCAAATGAAGCGGGTCAACATTGCGGATTTTCCCTTCGTCAATCCATCCCGTGATCACGGCGCATTTCGCATCCACCAAGGTGCGCAATTCGCCTTCGAGCACTGGCTTGATCTCCGGCGCGCCCTGCAAGATCTCGGTTGCAAATAGGCGGCTCTCGCGCGGGAAATCCCGGCTCATGGCCAGTTTGCGGTGGACGTAGCTCAGCAACTCTTCAACCGGATCTCCGCCCGCATCCAACTGATGCAAAGGCTCCAGCCAATTCTCAAGCAATCCCACCAAAAGACCCGTGTAGATCGCTTCTTTTGACGGAAAATAGTAGAGCAGGTTTGGCTTCGACAGCCCCGCCGCGTCAGCCACTTGATCGAGCGTTGAGCCGCGAAACCCGTACTGTGAAAACACCTCTAACCCCGCCGCCATAATGGCCGCATGGTTCTTCTGCTGAATCCGGGTGAGGGGTTTTTTCATATGCAAGTTGCTCGGTTTTTGAGCATCCCGGCCCAACCGGGTGTGCACAAGTGGCGTTCAAGACAGACGATCGGGCGGGCCTCCAAAATCCTTGACTGAGACCGGTCCTCTGTTAGCGTCTCTTTTACCAATTGGTCAAAAACACATGCAAGCTGTCTCTGCCTCGGGGGTAACACATGCCAGCACCTGGTGAAAATCTGAAAATCAACGGCGCGCGACTGTGGGACAGCCTGATGGAAATGGCCAAGATTGGCCCCGGGATCGCGGGCGGAAACAACCGCCAAACCGTCACGGACGAAGACAGCGAAGGCCGTCACCTATTTCAGAAATGGTGTGATGATGCCGGCTGCACCATGGGCGTGGACACCATGGGCAACATGTTCGCGCGCCGTGAAGGGACGGACCCGGATGCGCTACCAGTTTATGTGGGCTCTCACCTCGATACGCAGCCGACTGGCGGCAAGTACGACGGTGTTTTGGGCGTGCTCGGGGGTCTCGAAATCATCCGCACGATGAATGATCTCGATATCAAAACCAAACATCCAATTGTTGTCACGAACTGGACCAATGAAGAGGGCACGCGCTTCGCCCCCGCCATGCTCGCCTCTGGCGTCTTCATCGGCAAACACGATCAGCAGTGGGCCTACGACCGCGAAGATGCGAAAGGTCTGAAGTTCGGGGATGAGCTGGAACGCATCGGCTGGAAGGGTGACGAACCCGTCGGCGACCGCAAGATGCACGCGTTCTTTGAGCTGCACATCGAACAGGGCCCAATCCTTGAAGCCGAAAAGAAGGACATCGGTGTCGTCACCCATGGCCAAGGCCTGCGATGGATCGAATGCACCGTCACAGGCAAGGAAAGCCACACAGGATCCACCCCGATGAACATGCGCAAGAACGCCGGCAGGGGCCTCGCCCGGGTAACCGAACTCGTCCATGAAATCGCGATGAAGAACCAACCCAACGCGGTTGGGGCCATCGGGCACATCGATGTCTACCCGAACAGCCGGAACATCATCCCCGGCAAGGTCGTCTTTACCGTCGATATGCGGACACACCTGATCGATAAGCTGAACGCGATGGTCGAAGAGTTTATGGAGAAAGCGCCGAAGCTCTGCCAAGAGATTGAAACCGAATTCTCCTGCGAAATCGTCGGCCAGTTTGACCCGCCCGCCTTTGACGAAGGCTGCGTCACAGCAGTGCGTGATGCGGCCGAACGGCTGGGCTACAGTCATATGGACATCGTCTCGGGCGCCGGGCACGACGCCTGCTGGATCAACGACGTGGCCCCGACCGCCATGGTCATGTGCCCCTGCGTGGACGGCCTGAGCCACAATGAAGCTGAGGAAATCAGCCCAGATTGGGCCACCGCAGGCACCGATGTGCTGTTTCATGCTGTTGTCGAAACAGCAGAGATCGTGAGCTGATTTTGGAGGAGGGCTGGTCAGACGCGGCGTGGATATGTCACCACGCGTGTCAACGACCATGACCAAAGTGAGTTTGTGATGAAATCCTTCAAACCTCTGCTACTTTTGCCGGCATTGGCTGCGTGTGACTTGCCACCGCAGCTGGATGAAAACGGCAACCCCATCTTGCCGCCGCTCCCACCGCAAGTGCAGGCCGCGATGCCCGAAGGCATGCCGCGGTCCTTCGTTTTTGAATCCGCGAACGGGTGCTGGGCTGTCGGTCTCGAAGCGGGTGAGCCGCGCCAAGGCCGTCCGCTGCGCGACGCAGCTGGCAATTGGGTCTGCAACGACGGGGTGATCCCGCCCGATCAAATCGCGGCGGAAGCGCCGCCCGCCAGTTAAATGGGGCGGCGGGTGATCATATCGACGCTTGGGGTGCTGGCAGCCTGCCAACGGCCCGCGCCACCCGCCACCGACTTTCAAACCGTTGATCTGCTGCCGCTGACCGTTGAGCAGGCGCTCCCACCCGATGTCTCGCCACTTGATGTCCGTGAGCGGGGCGGCTGCTATTATTATCGGACCCCAACTGGGTTCACCCGTATCACTACAACATCAGCCCCCGACGCAACGACCCGTTGCGCCGCCTGACCTGCCACGCCACCGAGGGAGACCATCATGCCGACCACAGTCATCAAAAACGGAACCGTCGTCACAGCAGACCTGACCTATAAGGCAGACGTCCTCGTCGAAGGCGGCAAGATCACGGAAATCGGCCCGGACCTAAAAGGCGACGAAACGCTGGATGCCACCGGCTGCTATGTCATGCCCGGCGGCATTGACCCGCATGTGCACCTCGAAATGCCGTTCATGGGCACTTACTCCAGCGACGATTTTGAAAGCGGCACTCGCGCGGCTTTGTCGGGCGGCACCACGATGGTCGTCGACTTCTGCTTGCCCAACCAAGGCGAAAGCCTCATGGACGCGATCAAGCGCTGGGATAATAAATCGACCCGCGCAAACTGCGACTATTCCTTCCACATGGCGGTGACATGGTGGGGGGAGCAGGTTTTCAACGATATGAAGACGGTCATCGAAGAGCGCGGCATCAACACCTTCAAACACTTCCTCGCCTACAAAGGCGCGTTGATGGTGAATGATGATGAGTTGTTCAGCAGTTTCAACCGGCTCGCCGAACTCGGCGGTATCGCAATGGTGCATGCGGAAAACGGCGATGTGGTCGCGGAGCTGAGCGCCAAACTCCTCGCCGAGGGCAACACGGGGCCAGAGGCCCACGCCTATTCCCGCCCGTCTCAAGTCGAAGGCGAGGCCACCAACCGCGCTATCATGATCGCCGACATGGCGGGCGTGCCGCTCTACGTCGTTCACACCTCCTGCGAGGAAGCGCATGAGGCCATCCGCCGCGCGAAGCTGCAAGGCAAGCGTGTCTGGGGGGAGCCGCTGATCCAGCACCTGACGCTGGACGAAAGTGAATATTTCCACGCCGATTGGGACCATGCCGCGCGCCGCGTCATGTCCCCACCATTCCGGAACAAACAGCACCAGGACAGCCTCTGGGCCGGCCTGCAATCCGGGACTTTGTCAGTTGTGGCAACAGACCACTGCGCCTTCACGACCGAACAAAAGCGCTACGGGGTCGGGGACTTCACCAAGATCCCCAACGGGACAGGGGGTCTGGAAGACCGCCTGCCCATGCTCTGGACCCACGGGGTTGCAACCGGCCGCCTGACGATGAACGAGTTCGTGGCGGTCACCTCCACAAACATCGCCAAAATCCTCAACTGCTACCCGCAGAAGGGCGCGATCCTTGTGGGGGCCGACGCAGACATCGTGGTTTTTGATCCGGAAAAGACGAAAACAATCGCAGCGGCAAGCCAGCAATCCGCCATCGACTACAACGTCTTTGAGGGCAAAGAGGTCAAGGGCCTGCCGCGGTTCACCCTGACACGGGGCCAAGTGGCCATCGCGGACGGAGAGGTGAAGACACAAGAAGGCCACGGCAAGTTCGTCGCGCGTGAAGGGAACGGGACGGTGAACAAGGCGCTTTCGTCGTGGAAAGAACTCACCGCGCCGCAGCCGGTGCAGCGGACTGGTATTCCGGCGACGGGGGTCTGATGTCTCCCGTGGGGCTAGCACTCATGGCCTTTGCGGTAGTTGCAGCCTACGTTGCAGTTGTGCTGATTGTCGGCTGGATCGCGATGCGCTTCGGCTATCCGCTTATAAGTCTTGCGGTCATTGCTGCCGGTGCGGGCTATTTGATTTTCGCTGCCATACAAACGTTAGTGTCGTGCGGTGCCGAGCCGGAAATTGCGCTGACAAATGATGGGCGGGAGTATCTGCGCCACACCTGCGACGGCCCTGCAGGCATGCTGAGTTACATCTTTGGCTTTATCGCAGCGCCGCTTGGAGCGGTGTTGTTGAGCTTTCTAGCGGTGAGGGCATGGGGAAACCTCAAGTCTTCCAAGGGGGAAGCAGCTTGATCTGATGACTGACAGGCGGCTCGATCAAGAAAACCGGATGAAGGCGCGGTTTCCGTTCTTCGTGGCAGGGGGGGTGGCGCTGTTCGCGTTGATGACCCATGGGTTTTGGCCGATGACCTTTGTGATCGTCGCCTTCTGCGTCGGCTACTTCCCGCCAGAGAAGATCCTTTCATTCGCACCGGGCGTTGAAGAAGACCGCCGCATTGGGCGCGAGGCACTGCATCGGCTCTCAGAAGATCAGATCATCGAAATCAATGAGATTGCGCGGGCGGGCCGCAAGATCGAAGCAATCAAAACGCTCAGAGCCATCAACGACGATGGCCTGAGAGAAGCCAAAGCAGCCGTTGACCTTCTTGATGACTTCGGCCTGAAATGGAACGACTCTCAGGATAAACCGCCGAGATGAACCCACAAACCACCCTCTGGCTCGACATCCTCGCTGACGTCAGCACCATCATCGCAGCTCTCGCTGTGTTGATCACCACGTTCTTCGTCGCCCGCCAGGTGCGTTTGCAAGCCCGCGACGTCGATAATGACGAAAAGCGATACATGCGTGAGACGCTGACGCTCGTCCACGACACCCTGCAAGACCCCGGCTTTCGTGAGGCCCGGTTGGAATTCTTCAGCGGGGCGCACCAAAAGGACTACGCGATGTTGGATAGTGAGGATAAGCGGCACGCCCGCCGCATCCTCAGCGTCTATGGCCTGCTGTGGCGGATGGTGAACTACCGGGCGGTCGATGAGGATTTGTTGAAAGACTATTGGGGGTCCGCCTTGATCCGCGACTGGGGACGGCTCGAAAATTTTGTGAGCGGCGAACGGCTGCGCCAGAAGAACCACAGGCTTTACGGCCAGACCGAAGAAATGGTCGCGCAATGGGGGAAGACAGTGAATGCGTAGCGCGCTGACGATCCTGTTGGTGCTGGGCGCAGGGACGGCTCAGGCGCAAGCCTGGGGCGACGAGGCGGGCTGCCAGCGCGTCCGCGGTGAACAGGTGTTGACGGACAGCGTTTTCATCCTTTGGCCAGACCGGATCGAACGGCATGAAAGCAACTGCCAAATCAAAGAGATTGATGGTGACATCAATCTGCGCGCCGTGATCACGGTGGAATGCAGCGGCGAGGGGGAAACCTGGGACGACCAATATGGGATCACACCCGTTGGCGATGATTTCGCCATCTGGCCTGTCGGTTCGCCCGAATTCATCACGGAATTGCGGCCTTGCGAGTGAAGGATAGGAACGAATGGCAACGGTAGCAGAGATTGCAGGGTACGCCGTCGCAAAGGGCAAAGCACCGACCCCACGGTCGGCCGGCCCATCGGTTATTTCGGCGGCATCGTTGGATTTGACTTTCCAAACGAACGACGGCCCGGTTCATGCGCTCAAGGACGTGAACCTCGACATACAAAAAGGGGATTTCGTCTCTTTCATCGGCCCCTCAGGGTGCGGCAAGACCACCTTTCTGCGCTGCATCGCGGGGCTAGAGACGCCCACTGCAGGCACCCTCACAGTCAACGGCATGACCCCAGATGAGGCCCGCCGGGCCCGTGCCTACGGTTATGTGTTCCAGGCTGCTGGCCTCTATCCCTGGCGCACCATCGGAAGTAATATCCGCCTGCCGCTCGAGATCATGGGCTTTGACAAAGCCGAACAGGCCAAGCGGGTGGAACGGGTGCTCGACCTCGTGGACCTCACTGGGTTTGACCGCAAGTTCCCTTGGCAGCTGTCGGGCGGCATGCAGCAACGGGCTTCCATTGCGCGGGCGCTGGCGTTTGATGCCGACATTCTGTTGATGGACGAACCCTTCGGCGCGCTGGATGAGATCGTGCGCGATCACCTGAACGAACAACTCCTCCAGCTTTGGGCGCGGACAGAAAAGACCATTGGGTTTGTGACGCACTCTATCCCCGAAGCGGTCTATCTCAGCACGAAGATCGTCGTCATGTCCCCGCGGCCCGGCCGGATCACGGACGTGATTGAAAGCCCGCTCCCCAAGGGCCGCCCGCTGGAGATCCGCGACAGTGCGGAGTTCATCCAGATCGCAAACCGGGTGCGAGAAGGATTGCGGGCGGGGCACTCCGACGATGTTTAAGGTGGTGTTGCAAGTTCTGTCATTTGGGGCACTGCTGCTCTTAGGAGTTGTTTCTGGGTCGATTGCAATCGCAGCCAGGTCGGATTTCGCTTTCCGGGGCTGCGTCGACATTCCCCGATCAGACTGGGCTGCTACCGCCAACTGTTCAGATGGCTGGCTGGCCCAAGTGGTTTTTGGCCTTGTTGGGGTCTTCGGCGTTGTTGGCGCAGTCCTACTTTGGCGGCGAGGGCGGCCAGCATGAGATCGATTGTGCCAGTCCTAACCGTCGTTGCAGCCATCTTTGCGCTCTGGGCTGCCGCCGTGATCCCGATGAACATCCACCTCGTGGCGGATCAGGCGCAGCGGGATGAAATCGTGGTGACACCAAACGAACCCGCCGCGCGGCAGGAGGTGTCGGGGATCGGTCTCGCCCTGCGCAACCCCCACATCATCCCGCTGACCTACACCTTCGTGCGCCCAACCTTGCCGTCGCCGCATCAGGTCGGGGCAGAGCTGTACGCATCTGTTTTCGAGAAGAAAATCACCTCTAAACGCAGCCTCGTGTACCACGGTTGGGTGACCCTCGCGCCGACGCTCTTGGGTTTTGCAATCGGGACCGGCCTGGGTATCTTGCTGGCGGTCGGCATCGTCTACAGCCGCGTGATGGACGCCTCGGTCATGCCCTGGGCAATTGTCAGCCAAACAATCCCCATTCTGGCGCTGGCGCCGATGATTATCGTCGTGCTCGGCTCAATGGGCGTCCAGGGACTGTTCCCAAAATCCCTGATCGCCGCTTACCTGTCCTTCTTCCCGGTCGTCGTGGGCATGGTCAAAGGGCTGCGCAGCCCGGATCAGATGCAACTTGATCTCCTCCGCACCTATAGCGCGTCGAACACCCAAGGCTTCTGGTCCCTGCGATTACCTGCCTCAACACCCTACCTCTTCGCATCCCTGAAGATCGGCATCTCCGCCTCCCTGGTCGGCACCATCGTCGCGGAACTGCCGACGGGTGCGAAGGCAGGCTTCGGGGCCCGTATGCTCGTGGGGGACCAATACGGCCAACCGCTGGTGTCCTGGGCCGCGCTCTTTGGGGCCGCGATTACAGCTGCGGCACTCGTCGGACTCTTTGGTTTGTTGGAGCGGTTCACGCTGAAACGCATGGGGATGCAGACAGCATGATGTTGGTGATCGCAGCATTCCTGATCTGGGGCGCAGGCTGGTGGCTGAATGTCTGGCTCGCCAATGGCCCGGCAGCACGGACCACAGCGGTAAGCCTCGCCATCCCAGCGCTTTTTGGCGTCACGATCCTGATCGTTTGGGAGCTGCTGGTCCACGGGTTCGGGGTGAACCCGGTCATCCTGCCCGCACCTTCCGCGATCGGCGCGCGGTTGATGGTTGAAGGGCCGCGCCTCTGGGCCGACTTTGAACAAACAATCATCAAAGGGGCCATGACGGGATACATCGTTGGCGGGCTCTCTGCCGTCGGGATCGCGATCCTCGCCGATCGCTCGCCTTTCCTGACGCGTGGGATCCTGCCCGTCGGAAGCTTCATGGCAGCGCTGCCCATTGTCGGGATCGCACCGATCTTCGTGAAGTGGTTCGGCAGCGATTGGGAATCAAAAGCAGCCGTCGTCGCGGTGATGGTCTTTTTCCCGATCCTCGTGAACACCGTCGCAGGCCTCAAAGACACAACCACAATGCAGCGGGACCTCATGCGCACATATGGGGCGGGCTATTGGCCGACGCTTTTCAAACTGCGCCTCCCGGCCGCCATGCCGTTCATCTTCAACGGTCTCAAAATCGCGACCACTTTGGCGCTGATCGGGGCGATCGTTGCTGAATTTTTCGGCTCTCCCACGGTTGGGATGGGCTTTCGTATCTCCACCAGCTTCGGCCAGCTTGCGCTGGACATGGTCTGGGCGGAGATTGTCATCGCTGCACTCGCAGGCTCAGCCTTTTACGGTCTGATGGTGCTTATCGAAAAACGGGTCACCTTTTGGCACCCGTCGCAGAGATAACAAAACAAGATGCCCCCAAGGGCGCGCATAACAATCTGACTAGGAGTAAACGACTATGAATATGTTCAAAGTAGCAGCCACACTCGCTGCGTGTTTCGGGAGCACCATGGCGGCGGCGGACGGCCACGCCAATTCTGTGAAATTGCAACTGCAGTGGGTCACCCAGGCCCAATTCGCGGGCTATTATGTGGCGCTCGACAAAGGTATGTATGAAGCGGAAGGGCTTGAGGTGGAAATCCTTGCGGGAGGGCCCGATATCGCACCGCCCCAGGTCCTGGCCGGTGGCGGCGCGGACGCAATGCTGAACTGGATGCCATCCGCCTTGGCGGCGCGGGAGAAGGGCTTGCCAGTGGTCAACATCGCCCAACCGTTCAAATCCTCTGGCCTGATGCTGACCTGCTGGAAAGACACCGGCATCACCGGGCCGCAGGATTTCAAAGGCAAGACCATCGGCGTCTGGTTCTTTGGCAACGAATACCCGTTCCTGTCATGGATGTCGCAAGAAGGCATCTCCACTGACGGTGGGGAAGACGGTGTGACGGTGCTGAAGCAAGGCTTCAACGTCGATCCGCTGCTCAGCCGCGAGGCCGATTGTATCTCCACAATGACCTACAACGAATTTGGTCAGGTGCTGGATGCGGGCGTGTCGGAAGATGAGCTGGTGACCTTCAAATATGAAGAACAAGGCGTCGCAACCTTGGAAGACGGCATCTATGTGCTGGAAGACAACCTGGCTGATCCGGTGTTCGAAGACAAAATGGTCCGCTTCGTGCGCGCCTCCATGGAAGGCTGGAAATACGCCGAAGCCAACCCGGAAGAGGCCGCAGGCATCGTGCTCGACTATGACGACACCGGCGCACAGACCGAAGCCCACCAAATCCGCATGATGGGCGAGATCGCGAAGCTGACAGCAGGGTCTGACGGATCCCTGGTCGAAGCAGATTTCCAGCGGACGGTGGATACACTGCTCGCAGGTGGGTCTGATCCGGTCATTACGGCCCAGCCCGAGGGCGCGTGGACAAGCGCGATTACGGATCAAGCGCTGAACTAAAGGACATGATTTGGCCCTGCCTATTTGGGCGGGGCCAGTCGCAGCTTCATTTGGCGTTGGTTTTCGAGCAATGTCCGCTTGATTTGATCATCAAAAACCGGGTTGGTGCGAGCATGAACGAACTAAACTCGGTTTCTGTCTATTACCTTTTGCTTGAGCTTTTCGATGGGGGCAATTGTGGTATCCTACCCGAGCTTGAAACAATTACGGAAATCAGCCTCATCAAGGAGTTAGAGCGTCAAACAGGGCAAACGTTCCAAACCGACAAGAAGGCATGGGCTAACTGGTTTTTGTTAGAAGCTGAGGGGGGCTCCGAACTCGAACGGGAAAACTTCCTCGGCTATTTGGCTGCGATGAATTTCCAACTCAGCTAGCATCCCCTTGAACGGCAGAAATGTCCGCATAGCCGACCTCCTCGCTAAAGAGGACACCAACCCAACCCCCTCACATTCCCGTGCCCCCCGATTGCGCCTAACACCTTGATCGGTCACAACACCGCGCATGCTCGACCGTCACTTGCGCAAATGGATTGACCCGCCGCTGAACATGGCGGGTAAGGGGATCGCCCGCACCGGGCTCTCGGCCGACGCGGTGACGCTGATCGGGCTGGCGCTGGGCCTGTTGGCCGCTCTGATGATCGCCCTCGGCCAGCCGCTTCTGGCCGTCATCCCTCTCCTGCTGAGCCGTCTCGCCGATGGGCTCGACGGTGCCGTAGCACGGGCCACGAAAAAGACAGACTTCGGCGGCTACCTCGACATCGCTGCTGACTTCCTGTTCTACGGCGCGATCCCCTTTGCCTTTGTGGTGATGGATCCTGCCGCCAATGGCCTCGCCGGGGCCTTCTTGCTGACCTCGTTTTACTTCAACGGCACCAGCTTCCTCGGCTATGCGATTCTGGCCGAAAAGCGGGATATGGAATCGACCGCCCAGGGCATCAAATCGCTCTACTATTCCAATGGGATCCTAGAGGGGACAGAGACGATCCTCTTCTTTGTTCTCATTTGCTGTCTGCCCCAATATTTCGCGCCACTGGCGTGGTTTTTTGGGGCCGCCTGTTTTGCCACCGGTGCGCTGCGTGTATATGGCGCGTACCAAACTTTCCTGCACGCAAAGGACGACGCATGAAATACCTTGCCCTGCTGGCCGCACTCACCCCATTTGCCGCATTCGCCGATCCCGACCCCGCTGATTGGGATGCGGTGGTGGCAGAGGCCGCAGGCCAGACCGTTTATTGGCATGCCTGGGGCGGGTCGACGAACACGAATGACTTTATCGCATGGGTCGGCGCGCAGGTGCAGGCCACCTATGACGTCACGCTCGAACATGTGAAGCTGACAGATACAGCTGATGCGGTGACCCGGGTTCTGACCGAAAAGCAGGCGGGCCAAGACGACGGCAGTGCTGTTGACATGATCTGGATCAACGGCGCGAACTTCGCGGCGATGAAAGATGCGGATCTGCTTTTTGGCCCCTTTGCAGAGCAGCTGCCAAACTGGGACATCGTTGATGTCGCGGGCAAAACCGTGCAAACCGATTTCACCGTGCCCACGGATGGCTATGAAAGCCCCTGGGCGATGGCGCAAGTTGTCTTCATCTACGACACTGCGGATATCGCCGCACCCATCACCTCGATGGAGGCCATCAAAGACTGGGCGATCGCCAACCCTGGCCGGTTCACCTATCCGCAACCGCCTGACTTCCTCGGGACGACATTTCTAAAGCAAGTCCTGGTCGACATCCTGCCCGACCCATCCGTCCTGCAAGACCCGGTTGCCGATGACACCTATAACGACGTGGTCGCCCCCCTTTGGGCCTATTTGGATGCGCTCAAACCCGCTCTGTGGCGTCAGGGCCGGGCTTACCCCGTCACCGGTGATGCGCAATACCAATTGATCAACGACGGCGAAGTTGACCTTGCGATCTCCTTCAGCCCCGGTGCGGCCTCCGCTGCAATCGCCAACTTCGAACTGCCCGACACGGTCCGTACCTTCGTGCTCGACAAAGGGACGATCGGAAACGCCTCCTTTGTGGCGATCCCCTACAATTCTGGCGCCAAAGCCGGGTCCATGGTCGTGGCCAACTTCATTCTCTCGGCAAAGGCACAGGCCCGCGCGCAAGACCCGAACTTGCTGGGCTACGGCACGGTTCTCGACATCGCAGCCCTTGCGCCTGAAGACAAAGGTCTGTTCGACGCGCTTGAGCTTGGTATCGCAACGCTGACACCGGATCAGCTGGGGCAGGCGGTGGCAGAACCGCATCCAAGCTGGATGACTCGTATCGCAGATGATTGGGTCGCCCGCTACGGCGTCGCACAATAATCCGATGCCGGCGCGCCGGGTCCTTCCTGCGCTGCCGGCGCTGACACTCCTCGTGATGCTCGGCCCCGTCGCGGCGGGGCTGTATGGGACAGTGCTACCGGCCTTCGGGCACCTGCCTGCGCTTGGGCAAACTGGGCCAAACCTCGACGCCTTTCGCGCGGTTCTGGCCTGGCCCGGCTTCGTCACCGCTGCGCGCCTCTCTCTGACGACCGGCCTCATTGCCACGGCAATCTCGCTTGTAATTGTGGTTCTCGTCACCGCAGGATGGTCCGGCACCCGCGCCTTTCGGGTGCTCGAACGTCTTTTGTCACCCTTGCTGTCGGTGCCGCATGCCGCAGCCGCATTTGGCCTCGCCTTCCTCATCGCGCCCTCGGGCTGGGTCGCGCGGGGCTTATCGCCATGGCTAACGGGGTGGGACAGACCCCCGGACGTGCTGATCGTGCAAGACCCAATGGGCCTCGCGATGACACTGGGTCTTATCGCAAAAGAGGTGCCCTTCCTTCTACTCATGACCCTCGCAGCGCTGGCGCAGGCTGATGCGCAGCGGTCCGCGACACTGGCGCAGGCGCTAGGCTACGGACGGATGACTGGGTGGCTGAAAACCGTTTTCCCTCGGATCTACGCACAAATCCGATTGCCGGTCTATGTGACGCTGGCCTATGCAATGTCGGTCGTTGACGTCGCGCTGATCCTTGGGCCAACAACACCATCAACGCTTGCTGTTCAAGTCGTGAAATGGATGGGGGAGCCGGAGTTGACCATGCGCCTCCAGGCCGCCGCGGGCGCGCTCATGCAACTCGGTCTTGTGCTCGGCGCACTTGGTGTTTGGCGGCTAGGGGAGTTTGCTCTGGGTCGCTTGGGCATGCGATGGGTCCACAGCGGCCAGCGGATGGCGGGCGACCGTTGGCTGGCACCAGCTGCATTGGGCGTTGGTGCGCTCTCAGCATTGGCCGTTTTGCTGGGGATTGGTGTGCTGGCCATCTGGTCCGTCGCGGCCCAATGGCAGTTTCCCCACGCCTTGCCCGACGCGTTCACGCTGCGCAGTTGGAACCGGCACAGTATGGGCATGCGTGCGGCGCTTTGGGAAACGGGGGTGATCGCGGTCTGCGTGACAATCCTCGCCGTGGTGCTGACGATCGGATGCCTTGAGGCGGAGCAACGCTATGGCCTGCGCCTGACAAAACGTGGGATTTGGTTGCTGTATTTACCGTTACTCATCCCGCAGGTGGCTTTCTTACCTGGTCTGCAAATCCTCTTTCTTTCTGCCGGGGCCGATATGGGCCGCGGGCCCGTCATGATGGCGCATCTCATCTTTGTGCTGCCTTACGTCTTCCTGTCCTTTGCCGATCCCTATCGTGCCTGGGACACGCGCTACGGCACCATCGCCACGGCACTCGGCGCCCGGCCCGATGGCGTACTGTGGCGCGTCCGTCTCCCGATGCTGTTGCGTCCATTGCTGACCGCGATGGCCGTTGGCGTGGCCGTGTCCGTCGGGCAATATCTGCCAACATTGCTGATTGGCGGGGGACGCGTGGCGACACTTACAACAGAAGCCCTGGCGCTGGTCTCTGGTGGCGACCGCCGGGCGATTGGGGTTTATGGCTTGATGCAAACGGCAGCAGCTTTGGTGCCATTTGCCCTCGCCTTGCTGATCCCAACGCTTGTCTGGCGCAATCGACAGGGGCTGCGGCATGACTAAAGGCCTGTCACTGCAAGACGTTTGCATCGCGAAGGGCGGCAAAAAACTCCTGGAGGTGGATCATCACATCGATCCAGGAGCGGTCCTAACGCTCATGGGCCCTTCCGGGGTTGGGAAGTCGACGCTGTTGTCTTTTGTGACGGGCACATTGGTTCCGGAGTTCAATGCCACCGGCCAGGTCATCCTGAATGACCGCGCCATTACAACCCTCGCGCCACAGGATCGCCGGGTTGGGATCCTGTTTCAAGATGACCTGCTGTTCCCGCATCTTTCGGTCGGCGCGAACCTTGCGTTCGGTCTTAAGCCCGGCGGCAACCGCGCGGCGCGCGATGCGAAAATTGCTGACGCTCTGTCCGAAGTCGGCCTTGACGGATTCGCAGACCGTGACCCTGCCACGCTCTCCGGCGGGCAAAAGGCCCGCGTATCTTTGATGCGGATGCTGTTGTCAGAGCCAGAGGCGTTGCTGCTCGATGAACCCTTCTCGCGGCTCGACACCGCTTTGCGGGCGCAGGTGCGCGACATGGTGTTCAGCCGGGCGAAGGAGCGTGACTTGCCTGTCCTGATGGTGACCCACGATCATGCCGACGCGGAAACGGCGGGTGGGCATACCATCCACCTAAAAGCCTAGGATTCAGCTGGTTCAGGCCAGCGCCAGCCCGGCCGACGCGGCACACGCACAGCCAGCATCGGTTTGAGCAGTGGCGACCTGAAACGCACCAAATCCAGCGCCTCATGTACGCCCGTCACCACCTCCCCATTGATCTGCGTTTGCACAGCCGAGCGGGAATAAAACGGCGCGTCGAGCATATTGAGCACCTGTTTCGGCATCACGCCCTGATCAGCCCGGGTTTCTCGATAGACCTGCCAAAGCGACCGCTTAAACTGCGTCCGTGGCGGGGCTTCGACCCGCGTTGCGTTGCCATCGCGATCAAAGGCAATCGCGGTGTCAATCGCAGTCCCATCCCGTCGCTCCGCATCATAAATGCAGATCGCACCATCCTTTGTCGGGTAGCGGCCCCAAGTCCAAAAGGTGAAGTCGGTTTCAAGCGCGCGCGTTCCGAAGTTCGCGTCGAAGTACCCATGCCCCTCCCACTGCCATCCGTCCGCCTCCAGTGCGACGGAAATGTCGCTGTCGGGGGCAAAAGGCCGCCACACATGAGCGCCATCGTCGGTCAAGGCGAGCTCCACCGAGGTCAGCGCCTTCGGCGTCACCGTGATCGTCCCGCGCACGCGGCTGATCAATGGGGGACTACTGATCTCGTTAATCGAAATCACAAGCTTTTCACCATCCCAATGCATCGAAGACGGCCCCACTTCAAACGTATCCGGCGACGTGCGCAACGCGCCACGCCCACGATCCGTCATCGTGAAACGACCACCCTTGCCATAGGTCGCAACATTGATGCAGCAGTGGTTTGACGGATCCTGGCGACCCGACCACCGATACCACGGTGAAAACACCGATCCGATAAATCCGATGACAGAAACCGCCTTGGTGCCGCAGGTGCTCAGGCCGTCGACATACCACCATGCATAGCCGTCTGGTGGGACGGCGATGTCAAAGCATGGTCGCTCAAGATCGCCGCGGCCGCGTGCTGGCCGGAGAGGGTCGCCATCGGCACCCCCGCCCCCGGATGTGCCCCGCCCCCGCACAGGTACAGACCCTTCACCGCCGTTCGCGCCGTCGGCCGTTTGAACGCGGCCATCAGCCCCTGTGGGGAACGCCCGTAAAGGGACCCCTGACTGGCGGGAAACAGGGTGTCGAACTGCATCGGTGTGGTCAGTGCGGTCTGCTTTGGCAGCGGATCGAATGTCAGGCCAAATTGACCCAGCCGGTCGATAATCTGTGTCTGACATCTTTGGTGGTCCTCTTGCGTATCGGTTAGCCCCGCGGGGGCGTTCCGGATGATTTCGAAGCGCTGGCGTGTGGTGGCGGGGGCCGGATGATCCTGCGCGCAAATGTAAAGCGTGGCGTCCGTTGGGCGTTCGTCCTGGGCGAGCGGTTCAAACTCGGCCATTTCCTCATCCGCAAAGAAAACAGTGTGATGGGACAGGTCCGGCCCGTGGTATGCGGCATCAAAGGCCATCACATCGGCGGAAAGGCTACGCGGTGCGGTGGCCTCTGCGCCGACAGCGTCTTCGACTGCGGGGCCCAACAGGCCAGACCGCAAGGCGCGTGGGTCACCGTTGAACAGAACGCAGTCGGCAGGGAGCCTTTGATCGGTCGTCTCTATGCCAGAAATCCGGCCACCTTGCTTCACCAACCGTGTCGCCGCCGTCCCATATCGAAACACAGCGCCATGTTTTTCCGCCAGCGTGGCCAAGGTTGTTGCGACCTGATGCATCCCACCTTGAACGGCCCAAACCCCTGATGCCTCGGCCTGCCAGATCAGCGACAAGATCGCGGGTACAGCTTGCGGCAGACCGCCAACATAGGTGGCGTAGCGCCCAAACAACTGCACCAATTTCGGCTCCCGAAAGCTGCGTTTGAGCAGCTGATGCAAGGTGCGATGCGGGGCCATGTCCCCGATCAAGCGGGGCTGGCGGAGAACCTCCATCGTCAAGGCAGACTGGGTCGGTGCGGCGGACCGCATCATAGGGCCATCAAACGCGGCAAATAAACGGGCCGCGCGATCTGAAAAGGCGGAAAAGTCCGACGCAGCTTGCGTACCGAAGGCGTCCTTCACCGCCAGCGCGCTTTGCTCTCGGTTGGCAAACAAATCCATCCGTGTTCCATCGGACCAATAGTGCCGGGCGAGGGTCGTCAAAGGTGCCAGTGTCAGATGGTCAGATAAGGTTTCACCTACATCGGCAAACAGTTCTTCAAATACGGGCCGCATTGTCAGGACTGTCGGCCCGGCGTCGACTGGACCCGATGAAGACGGCACGGTCCGCATCTTCCCTCCTGGCGTTGCATGCGCCTCCAGCACAGTCACACCGCACCCGGCATGCGACAGGCGCAGCGCAGCTGCCAACCCGCCAATCCCGGCACCGATAATCACGACCGAAGGCTGTGCCATGTCTCTCTCCTTCGGCAGAGTGTTGACTCGATTACCGATTGTGTCCAGTCTAATTGACACTACAGTTGTCAATATGAACTGACATAGAGGGTCCCATGACCATCGCCGAACGCATCGAAACCTCAATGGCGCAAGCGATCCGCGCGGGCCAAGGGGGGATCGCCCCCGCCAAGCTCGCCAAGGCGTTGGACTATGCAGTGAACCCGGGTGGGGCGCGGATTCGGCCCACTATCCTCATGTCGGTGGCAATGGCCTGCGGGGATGACCGTCCCGAGTTAACAAATGCAGCCGGGACCGCGCTGGAGCTGATCCACTGCGCAAGCCTCGTCCACGACGACCTGCCGTGTTTTGACGACGCCGATGTGCGACGCGGAAAGCCATCGTTGCATCGTGCTTATTCCGAACCAATTGCCGTGCTCGGCGGCGACAGCTTGATCATCATGGCGTTTCAGGTCTTGGCGCGGGCGGCCGGCGACATGCCGCATCGCACACTAACGCTCATTGATATCCTCGGCACGCGAACCGGCATGCCCTACGGCATCTGCGCAGGGCAGGGGTGGGAGAGTGAGCCGCAGATTGATCTGTCGGCCTATCACCAGGCCAAAACTGGTGCGCTTTTCATCGCCGCGACGCAGATGGGGGCGACCGCTGCGGGGCAGGAACCGGAAGCTTGGGAAGAACTTGGCGCCCGAATTGGTGAGGCTTTCCAAGTGGCTGATGACCTCCGCGATGCGCTATGCGACGAACACACTTTGGGCAAACCTGCGGGACAAGACGATCTGCATGGACGGCCGAACGCCGTGGCCGAATTTGGTGTGCACGGGGCGATCCGACGTTTCGACGACATCCTCGGCGGTGCCATTGCCTCTATTCCGGCCTGCCCTGGTGAGGCGGCTCTGGCGCAGATGGTGAAAGCCTATGCTGACAAGCTGGTCCCAGCGGGCGTTCGACCCACAGTGGCTGGGGAGTAATGGCCGACACCACTGCGACCCACCATGCGCCACGCGCGAAAGGGCCGACCAAACCTGGCTGGCTGGTCCGTCTTGCAGCGTCACCCCGCTTTCAATCCTGGGCCGCGCGTTTTCCGCTCACCAAAGGTCTTGTGCGACGCGAAGGCGAAGCGATGTTCGATCTCGTTGCCGGTTTCTGCCATTCGCAGATCCTGCAAGCCATCGTGCGCTTTGAGATTCCGAAGATGCTTTTGGAAGAGCAGTTGACAGTCGCATCGCTCGCGCAGCGTTGTCATGTGCCAATCGACCGCATGCAAGTACTCGTCCAAGGTGGCGTCGCGATAGGTATCCTCGCGATCCGCAAGGACCACATCACCTTGACCACCCGCGGCGCGGCGCTGGCCACAGTTCCCGGCCTGCAAGGGATGATCGCACACCACGATGTCCTCTACCGGGACCTCACTGATCCCGTCGCGTTCTTTCGGGGTGAATCGGAAACAGAGCTGGCGCATTTCTGGCCCTATGTCTTCGGGGCAGGCGGGGCAGCGGACCCGAAGATCGCAGCAACCTATTCGCAGTTGATGAGCGACAGTCAAACGCTCGTCGCGGAAGACACGCTCATCACCGTCAGCCTTTCAGGGGCAACGCATGTCATGGACGTCGGCGGTGGGACGGGGGCGTTCCTTGCAGCCGTCGGTCAAAGATATCCTGACTTGCACCTTACACTCTTCGATCTGCCAGCCGTCTTGCCTCAGGCACAAGACAGGTTCGCGAAGCTGGGATTTGAGAATCGGACGACCATCACCCCCGGCTCCTTCCGTGATGCGCCGCTCCCGCAGGGGGCAGATCTCATCACCCTTGTCCGGGTTCTTTACGATCATGCGGATGAAACGGTCATGCACTTGCTGCGCGCGGTTCACGCGGCACTCCCCAAAGGTGGCCGCATTTTGGTGTCTGAACCCATGACGGGTGGAGACAGCCCCGAAAAAGCAGGCGACGCCTATTTTGCGCTTTATTGCATAGCGATGCGCACCGGCCGGGCCCGATCGGCGCATCAAATCGGCGCAATGCTCAACGCAGCAGGCTTTGACCGTGTCGAAATGCCAAGGCCGCAGCGAGCTTTCGTGACCTCGGTTGTCACCGCTGTCAAAGGAAACTGACAGTTAACCTGTAACAAAGAATTGACAGTTACGAATGTCAGGATAGACTGACAGGTAGACAAAATGTCGCACCTCCGATTCACGGGGCGCCGCGGCGGGGAGAAAATAATGGAGACACAAGCCGTCATCCTAAGCGCCCCAGGTCAACTTGCGCTTGATGCTGTTGGGCTTGTCCCACCATCTGCGGATGACCTGGTCGTCGCCGTGCGCCACAGCGGTATCTCCACCGGGACAGAGAAACTCTTCTGGTCCGGGGACATGCCGCCGTTTCCCGGCATGGGGTACCCGCTCATTCCAGGCTATGAGGCGGCTGGTGAGGTCGTTGAGGCTGGCACAAACAGCGGCTTCCGCGTCGGTGAGCATGTCTTCGTCCCTGGCGCCACTTGCTACGATGGGGCACATGGGCTCTTCGGGGCTGCCTCCGCCACCCTGATTACGAAAGCTGACCGTGTGACACGCATTGACCCTGGTGTCGGTGCTGCCGGGGCTCTGTTGGCGCTGGCCGCAACCGCACGCCACGCGATGGCGGGGCAGGGCAAGGCGGTGCCAGACTTGATTGTGGGTCACGGTGTTCTGGGCCGCCTGCTAGCGCGGCTCACTCTCGCTGCCGGGGCACCTGCGCCAACTGTCTGGGATATCAATACATCGCGGCAGGGTGGTGCAGACGGATACCAGGTGCTTCACCCCGACGCCGATCCGCGCCGCGACTACACCTCAATCTATGACGCTTCCGGCGATGCTGCGCTGCTGAACGACCTGATTGGGCGGATCGCCAAAGGCGGCGAAATCGTCCTGGCTGGTTTCTATACCCAGCCGCTGCAATTCGCCTTCCCACCTGCCTTCATGAAAGAGGCGCGTTTGCGCATCGCCGCCGAATGGGCGCCCGATGACATGACCGCCACTCGGGCTTTGGTCGAAAGTGGGGCACTGCGTCTCGACGACCTCATCACCCACACGTCCCCCGCGGCGGAAGCGCCGAAGGCCTATGAAACCGCCTTCACCAACCCCGCCTGCCTGAAAATGATCCTCGATTGGAGCACCGCATGAAAGACGAAGTCCCAAATCTGAAGGACTACGATCAAACGCTCCGCGAGGAGGCGTCCGAAGCGACGCTGGAAGTCCCGCAAGGTGAGCCGACCTCCAAGACCCAGATCATCGCGATCTACGGCAAAGGCGGCATCGGCAAATCCTTCACCCTTGCCAACCTCAGCCACATGATGGCCGAGATGGGCAAGCGGGTGCTGCTGATCGGATGCGATCCAAAGTCCGATACGACATCTCTTCTTTTCGGCGGTAAAGCCTGCCCGACCATCATCGAAACATCTGCGCAAAAGAAGGTCGCGGGTGAAGAGGTCAAGATCGGCGACGTGTGTTTCAAGCGTGGTGGCGTCTTTGCCATGGAACTCGGCGGGCCCGAAGTGGGCCGGGGGTGTGGGGGTCGTGGAATCATCCACGGGTTTGAACTGCTCGAAAAACTGGGCTTCCACGATTGGGACTTTGACTATGTCCTGCTCGACTTCCTCGGCGATGTCGTTTGCGGGGGCTTCGGCCTGCCGATTGCACGCGATATGGCGCAAAAAGTCATTCTGGTAGGATCCAATGACCTCCAATCGCTCTATGTGGCTAATAATGTATGCTCTGCCGTCGAATACTTCCGGAAGCTCGGTGGTAATGTCGGTGTGGCTGGGCTCGTCATTAACAAGGACGATGGCACTGGCGAGGCTCAGGCCTTCGCCAAAGCCGTAGATATCCCGGTTCTCGCGGCTATTCCGCAGGACGATGACCTGCGCAAGAAATCCGCAAACTATCAGATTGTCGGCACCGCGGACGGTCCTTGGGGCGCCTTGTTTGCAGAGTTGGCCGACAATGTCAGTGACGCGCCGCCGGTGCGCCCGGCGCCTCTCAGCCAAGATGAACTGCTTGATCTTTTTGATGGCTCGGACACCGGCGCGGGCGTCGTTCTGGAACCGGCGACCGATGCAGACATGCGCGGCAAGAACGCGAAACCCAAAGCAAGCCTGGAGGTGATCTATGACGACGCCTGATGGCACGCGGCAAGGGTATGAGGTTGGCTACGACGAGGCTGGGAATGTCCAGATCCTCGAAGGCCAGGCGCGGGATGCGTCCGAAGAGGCGGTGAAAGCCACTGCTCTCGACGGCGGCTGTACCGCTGGCGCGGCCACCTTGGAAACCGCTGCCAGAGAGGCTGGCAAGTCCGATATCCTCGACCAATTCGCGCAAGATTACCCGCAAGGGCCCCACGACCAGCCGCAATCGATGTGTCCGGCGTTCGGGTCTTTGCGCGTGGGCTTGCGCATGAAGCGGGTCGCGACGGTTTTATCGGGTTCGGCTTGCTGCGTTTACGGCCTGACCTTCGTTTCGCACTTCTACGGCGCGCGGCGGTCGGTGGGCTATGTCCCGTTCAACTCCGAAACGCTTGTCACCGGGAAGCTGTTCGAAGACATCCGCGACTCCGTGCATGAGATGGCGGACCCAGAGAAGTACGACGCAATTGTCGTCACCAATCTCTGCGTCCCAACGGCGTCAGGCGTGCCGCTGCGGCTGCTGCCATCAGAGATCAATGGCGTGCGTATCGTGGGCATCGACGTGCCCGGCTTTGGTGTGCCGACACATGCAGAAGCGAAAGATGTGCTTGCGGGTGCGATGCTGAACTACGCCCGTCAAGAGATTGCGGCGGGCCCGGTCCAAGCCCCAGTTGGTGGAAAGTCAGACAGACCCACAGTGGCGCTGCTCGGAGAGATGTTCCCGGCCGATCCGATGATGATTGGCGCGATGCTGGCCCCAATGGGTCTGGCCGCTGGCCCCACTGTCCCAACGCGGGAATGGCGGGAGCTTTATGCGGCACTCGACTGCAGCGCTGTCGCAGCGATCCATCCGTTTTACACGGCGTCCATACGAGAGTTTGAAGCGGCAGGTCGGCCCATCATCGGCTCCGCCCCCGTTGGTTATCATGGGACCGCAGCTTGGCTGAAATCCATCGGCGAGACGTTCAACATCCCGGACGCCCAAATCGCTGGCGCTCTGAATGCGTTCTTGCCCGGAATTAAGGGTGCCCTGGAAGGTTCCAGGATCGATGGCACGATCACATTATCGGGCTACGAAGGGTCCGAACTGCTTGTCGCGCGCCTGCTGATCGAGAGCGGCGCGCAGGTGCCTTACGTTGGCACAGCTTGTCCGAAAACACCCTGGTCGGCAGAGGACGCCGCGTGGCTGGAAAGCAAGGGCGTGAAAGTCAAGTTTCGCGCATCGCTCGAAGATGACTTGGCTGCAGTAGATGGCGTCAAGCCCGACCTCGCTATTGGCACCACGCCGGTCGTCCAGCATGCCAAAGAGCGGGCAATCCCTTCGCTCTACTTCACCAATCTCATTTCAGCCCGACCGTTGATGGGGCCTGCCGGTGCAGGCTCCCTCGCGCAGGTCGTCAACGCGGCGATTGGCGGGGCCGAAAAAATGACGAAGATGAAAGCCTTCTTCGAAGGCGTGGGCCGCGACGACACCGCGGGTGTCTGGGAAGGCAGCCCAAATTTACGCCCCGATTTCCGGGCGCAGCATCAAAAGAAGCTCGACAAAGCGGCGCGTGCCGCCAAGGCGGAGCGGATGATATGATGCGCCGTGATGCACATATCGGTGCACGCCCTGTGCACACGCGGTGTACGCCCGGTGCACAGCCTTTTGCAGGAGGTTGGGCATGCTGATCACTGATCACGACCGGGCGGGCGGATACTGGGGGGCGGTCTATGCCTTCTGCGCTGTGAAGGGCCTTCAGGTGGTCGTGGACGGCCCAGTGGGCTGTGAAAACCTGCCGGTGACGTCCGTTCTGCACTACACCGACGGCCTGCCGCCGCATGAGTTGCCGATTGTCGTCACTGGTCTCGGCGAAAGCGAGATGGGCGAAGGCACGGAAGAAGCAATGAAGCGCGCGTGGGACGTGCTCGACCCCGCTTTGCCTGCCGTTGTCGTGACCGGGTCAATTGCCGAAATGATCGGCGGCGGCGTGACGCCGCAAGGCACGAATATTCAACGCTTTTTGCCGCGCACGATCGATGAAGATCAATGGGAATGTGCCGACCGGGCCATGACCTGGATCTTCACCGAATTCGGCATGACCAAAGGCCGCATGCCGCCAGAAAAGAAGCGCGAAGAGGGCGCGAAGCCACGCGTGAACATCCTTGGGCCAATGTATGGTTCCTTCAACATGCCGTCCGACCTGGCTGAGATCCGGCGTCTGGTCGAAGGTATCGGCGCTGAGGTCAATATGGTGATGCCGCTTGGCGCGCATCTGGCCGAAATGCGGAACCTCGTGAATGCGGATGTCAACATCTGCATGTATCGGGAGTTCGGGCGCGGCCTGGCAGAAGTTCTTGGAAAACCCTACCTGCAGGCCCCCTTTGGTGTTGATTCTACAACGAAATTCCTGCGCTCGCTCGGTGACCTAACCGGCCTCGACCCGGAGCCGTTCATCGAGAAGGAGAAGCATTCGACGCTGAAGCCCGTGTGGGACTTGTGGCGCTCGGTGACCCAAGATTTCTTTGCGACTGCAACTTTTGGGGTTGTCGCGACAGAGACCTATGCACGCGGCATCCGTCACTACCTTGAAGGCGACCTGGGTTTCCCTTGCGCCTTTGCGGTCGCCCGCTGCCGAGGCAAAAAAACCAACAATGAAGAAGTGCGCGATCTGATCCACGGCAAGCGCCCTCTCGTTGTGTTCGGTTCAATCAACGAAAAAATGTACATGGCTGAGGCCAAGGGCGGGCATGGGCCAGCCCCGGCTTACATCCCCGCCAGTTTCCCAGGTGCCGCCATTCGCAGGCACACGGGCACGCCATTTATGGGCTACGCGGGGGCCACTTATGTGCTGCAAGAGGTTTGCAATGGTCTCTTCGACAGCCTGTTCCACATTCTGCCCTTGGCCACGGATATGGACGCGACGGACGCAACGCTGACGCCTTTGAAGCGCGATTTCCCTTGGGACGCGGATGCGCAAGCCAAGCTCGACGAAATCGTCGCGCAACACCCCATTCTAACGCGGATCTCTGCCGCGAAATCATTGCGCGACGCGGCGGAGAGGGCCGCGCTCGACGCAGGCAATGATCGCGTGGTCCTCGAGACCGTCGCGGCGCTTGAAACATCATCGGGAGGACCATCATGAGCGATTTCACGACCGACGCACCCTTTGTGCGCGCAAAGGCGACCCCGCCCAAACGGGAGTACTACGCCTATTTCGCCATCATCTTTTTGGCCGCCTTGCCGCTGGCTTTTCTGACATGGGCTTTGGCTGCTGCACGCCAGTTTGCCCTGCCTGAAAAAGGCCCGCTGGCAAAGGCCTGGACACAAGCGCGGATCATCACGCCGCACATCTTTTCTGCGTGAAAACGCAGATCACCAGGTTCGCCCTCCCCCCCCGGGATGGCGGATTAGGGCAGGGGAAGAGCCCCTGTCGTAACCCGGCCGCGGGGGGTGCGCGGCGTCAGAACCTAATTTTGGAGACAAAACATGGCTGACAAATCTGATCTGTCCTTCACAGGTCTCACTGACGAGCAGGCCCAGGAGTTGCACGCAGTCTATATGAGCGGGTTCACGTTGTTCGCAATCGTGGCCATCGTCGCTCATTTTCTGACGTACATCAAACTTCCTTGGTTCGCTTGGGGTTAAGGAGCATCTGAATGGCACAGTTCTATAAAATCTGGCTGGTTTTCGACCCGCGCCGCGTTTTCGTGGCGCAGGGCGTGTTCCTGTTCTTGCTGGCAGCGATGATTCACCTCGTCCTGCTGAGCAATCCAGAAACCAACTGGTTCGACCGCGCCTTTGCTGCTGAAGCAGAGTAACGGGCGATACACCCATTAAGACCGCTGCGGGCGGGCGCTTCGCCTGCCCGCCCGTAGCAAACAGCACTTGAACTGAAGACAGGACAGGCCCGGCGTGGCCCGTGAGGCCTGTCATGGATGGAGTACGACAGATGGCGCAACTCAGTTTTGAGCGGAAATATCGCGTCAAGGGCGGCACCCTTGTGGGTGGGGACCTGTTCGACTTCTGGGTTGGCCCATTTTATGTGGGCTTTTTCGGGGTCACGACGTTCTTTTTCGCCGTCCTTGGGACGATTCTGATCTTTTACGGGGCCAGCCAAGGCCCAACGTGGAACCCCTGGTTAATTTCAATTGATCCACCACCGCTGGAGTACGGCCTTGGAGCTGCTCCGCTGCTCGAAGGCGGGCTTTGGCAGATCATCACGATCTGCGCGATTGGGGCCTTTGTGAGTTGGGCGCTGCGCGAGGTCGAGATCTGCAACAAGCTTGGCATGGGGTATCATGTCCCTATCGCGTTTAGCTTTGCGATCTTGTGTTATGTGACCCTTGTGGTCATCCGACCGGTGCTACTTGGCGCTTGGGGCCACGGCTTCCCCTACGGGATATTCAGCCACCTCGATTGGGTGAACAACGTGGGCTACGCTTATGGCAACTTCCACTATAACCCGGCGCATATGGTGGCGATCACCTTCTTCTTCACCACGTGTTTGGCCTTGGCCTTGCATGGATCGCTCGTGCTGTCAGCCGTCAACACGCCAAGTGGTGAACCAATTGCCTCACCTGACCACGAAGACACCTATTTCCGTGATCTCATTGGCTATTCCATTGGGCCTTTGGGGATCCACCGTCTAGGTCTGTTCCTGGCACTGAATGCTGGCTTCTGGTCGGCAGTTTGTATCGTGATCTCGGGCACCATCTGGTTCGATGCATGGGCTGACTGGTGGTACTGGTATGTCGACCTGCCGTGGTGGGTCAATCTGGAGGGCGGCGTCAATGGCTGAGTATCAGAACATCTTCACCCAGGTGCAGGTCCAAGGACCACCTGAAATGGGCGTCAATACCTTGGAGGATCGGACCGATAAGGCCGGGTTCTCCACCCTTGCCGGGTGGTTCGGGAACGCGCAGTTGGGTCCAATTTACCTTGGCGCCTTTGGAGTGATCTCAATGGCGACCGGCCTGATCTGGTTCGTCATGGTTGGCATGTCGTTCTGGGCGCAGGCCGGGTACAATCCGGGCGTCTTCTTGCGGGATCTGTTCTACTTCTCGCTAGAACCACCTGTGCCAGGCTATGGCCTGTCGATCCCACCGATGGCTGAAGGGGGTTACTTCCTCATCGCGTCCGGCTTTTTGCTAGTGTCGGTGCTGACCTGGTGGGTGCGCACATACCTGCGAGCCGAAGCGCTGGGCATGGGCAAACATGTCGCTTGGGCCTTTGCCTCTGCGATTTGGTTGTTCCTGTGCCTGGGCCTCTTCCGCCCGATCTTGATCGGTGATTGGTCTGAGATGGTCCCTTATGGCATCTTCAGCCACCTCGACTGGACGAACCTCTTTTCCATCAATCACGGCAACCTGTTCTACAATCCGTTCCACGCCCTAAGCATCGCATTCCTTTATGGATCTGCCCTGCTGTTTGCGATGCATGGGGCCACCATCTTGGCGGTCAGCCGTTACGGTGGTGAACGGGAGATCGAACAGATTGTTGATCGTGGTACGGCCTCTGAACGCGCCGGTCTTTTCTGGCGCTGGACCATGGGGTTCAACGCCACAATGGAAGGCATTCACCGCTGGGCTTGGTGGTTTGCGGTTCTGACGACCTTGACGGGTGGTATCGGAATCCTTCTGTCCGGCACGGTCGTCGATAACTGGTACGTCTGGGCGCAGGTCCACGGCTTTGCCCCGGTCAACTAAGGAGAGAACCCATGTCTGATCTGAATGAAGTCTTGCGGGTATCCGATCGCGGTCAACTGTCCGCCAGTATCCTCATGCTCATGATGCGCGGTGCTGGCTATGCCTTGCTGGTCTGTTTGGCGATCTTGTTTACGGTTCTCATCATTGCGGCCGTTGGACGGGCCTTGCCGGAAGACAGCCGTTTCACACCTGATCCGATCAACCGCAGCTCGATTGAGCTACCGCTGACATCAAGCGATTCACATCGTTTGACCTAAACCATTGGGGCGGCCGGCGCGCGACGCTGTTGGCTGCTTTTCCGCCGTCGGGCCCACCCTCCCTGGTTGGTCCGTCATGAAGGGGCCAACCCTTCAGTTCCCTTCCTGTTGGCTACAGGAACCGGGCGTCGCAGACCGGGCAGCCGGTGTGCGACGCCTTTTAGCATGTCAGGAGGCCGCGCATTGTCCCATTCGACCACTCCTCATCTGGACTGTATCGCCGGACCATCGGATCTGCGCGGTCTGTCGGACCAAACGCTGACGTCTCTGGCCGACGAAGTGCGGGCCGAAGTGATTAAGGCCGTCGCCCAAACTGGGGGGCATCTTGGCTCATCACTTGGTGTCGTGGAATTGGCGGTCGCCATTCATGCCGTCTTTGACACACCGCGCGACAAGCTGGTCTGGGACGTTGGCCACCAATGCTATCCGCATAAAATCCTCACGGGCCGTCGGGACCGTATGACGACATTGCGCCAGGAAGGTGGTCTTTCTGGTTTCACCAAACGCGCAGAGAGCGATTATGACCCCTTTGGCGCGGCCCATTCCAGTACATCGATCTCGGCCGCCCTCGGGTTCACGGTGGGCCGCGATTTGGGAATGCCCACAGGAGACGCGATCGCCGTGATTGGCGACGGGTCCATCAGCGCCGGCATGGCTTATGAGGCGATGAATAACGCCGGGGCCGAGGGGCGCCGGATGTTTGTCATCCTTAACGACAATGAAATGTCGATCGCGCCTCCCGTTGGGGCGATGTCCAAGTACATGTCATCGTTATACGCATCCCCCTTAGGTGAGATGCAGCAGATGGCGGAAGGGTTCGAAGCTGCCCTGCCGGGTCCGTTGCGCGATCACGCGCGCCGCGCACGCCAGCTGGTGACTGGGGCGCCTGGTGGACAGGGCACATTGTTCGAAGAGCTTGGGTTCTCCTATATCGGCCCAGTCGATGGCCATGACATGTCGCAGCTGTTGCGTGTTTTGCGCACGGCGAAGACCCGCGCGACCGGGCCGGTGCTGATCCATGCTTGTACGGTGAAAGGCAAGGGGTATGCCCCGGCGGAGAACAGTGCCGATAAGTACCATGGCGTGGCAAAGTTTGATGTCGACACCGGCACGCAGAACAAGTCGCGACCCAATGCACCGAGCTATACAAAGGTCTTTGGATCTGCCCTCACGACGGAAGCCCAGCACGATCCAAGTATCGTGGCCGTCACAGCAGCGATGCCGAGCGGGACCGGGGTCAATAGTCTTGCGGAACGTTTTCCGAAACGGGTGTTTGACGTCGGTATTGCGGAACAACATGCGGTCACTTTTGCGGCTGGTATGGCAGCAAGTGGTCTCAAGCCATTTTGTGCGATCTATTCGACATTCCTACAGCGCGGGTACGACCAAGTTGTCCACGATGTCGCGCTTCAAAACCTACCGGTGCGCTTTGCCATCGACCGTGCGGGGCTCGTTGGTGCCGATGGGGCCACCCATGCCGGTGCTTTTGATATCGGTTACCTCACTGCCTTGCCGAACATGACCGTCATGGCCGCCGCGGATGAGGTGGAGCTCATGCACATGGTGCGCACCGCTGCGGAGCATGACGCGGGCCCAATTGCCTTCCGCTATCCGCGCGGTGAGGGCGAGGGGCTCGAAATGCCGGAACGTGGTGAAGTGCTGGAGATTGGGAAAGGGCGCATCGTTCAACGCGGTCTCGACGTTGCGCTGCTTTCTTTCGGCGCCCATTTGGGCGAGAGCCGGAAGGCGGCAAGACTTTTGGAAGATCAGGGCCTGACCGTCACCATCGCCGATGCCCGTTTCGCCAAGCCGCTTGACCAGACAATGATCCGCAAGCTTGTGCAAACCCATCGCGCGGTGATCACCGTGGAACAGGGCAGCCAAGGGGGTTTTGGCGCGATGGTGCTTCACTTCTTGGCCAACGAAGGACTGTTGGACGGACGGTGCCAACTGCGAACAATGACGTTGCCAGACCGCTTCATCGACCAAGCCGCACCGGATGCGATGTACGCGGAAGCGGGCCTCACGGCTGTCGACATAGCCGCTGCTGCGATGGAGGCGGCGGGCGAACGGATGACAGCGGCGTCAATGCTCAAATTCGACCGCTCTTAATCCGCGAAAACATCGTACAAGCGATCCACCACCCGCCGGACATCGGGCCGGTGCCGGTCGTCCTGATGGGTCACGACCCAACGGTCATGGGTCAGTACAGCAATGATGTCACCACGTTGCTCAAGCGTTGGATAAGCTTTGCCGACGAATGTTGGCAGCAGGGCAATGCCCTGGCCGGCCAGGGCGAGGTCCAGGCTGTTGCGTGGCGCGGTCACTTCGCAGACGACATCCTGACCAACGTGATCTGCCACCCAATTGGCTGACGGCGTTTCAGCGATGACTTTGATCCACAGGTCTGGTGCATCCGGAGTCGCGTAAGGCGCGAACGCAGCGCGCCCAATCTGGCGCGCGGCAAGGTTTGAAGCTGTCGGTCGGTGGTTGCGAACGCCAATCGCCACTGTGCGATGCGGCATGTCGAGCACCGCTTCGGCGGCGACGAATTGGAGCATAACATCGGGAGGTGACCCAGCAAGATCGGACATGCGCCCAAGCAGATGCAATGTTGTCCAGGATCCTGCGGATACCTTGATGGTTGACCGCGTGTTGTCTTGTGCGGGTCGGGACAACGCCTCGAGTTCTCTTTCAACGCCCGTCAGCGCGGCAAGCAGCGCTTTGCCGTCGTGCGTGAGTTCATAACCGCGGTCATGCCGGAGGAAGAGCGTTTCCCGCCGCACTTGTTCAAGTGCCAACATCCGGCGCGACAGCGTTGCCGGGCTGCGTTCAGTCAGCTTCGCGGCGGGGGACAGCCCGCCTTCACGTGCAACAGCAAGGAAAAGACGCAGATCATCCCAGTTTGGCTTTTCATTCATGAAAAGAGTGGCCTGCCTTATTTCGTCATATGAAATAACTGGCGATAAGTGGTGCGCTTGGTCAAGGGTGGTTTGGTCTACTCCGCCGCGGCGGTCTCACCGACGATCAAGCCCAAATGTTCTGCCAGGTAGATCCGCAGCCATGGCGTAAAGATGTCAGGATGCCGCTCCACCTCTGCTGCCAGGTCATAGATGCCGACCCAACGCGTCGCCATGACCTCTTCAGGGTTTGGGGTGACCTGCGGCGCATCGCTACAGTCCGCGACAAAAACCGCGACGACTTCGTGTTCGATCAGCCCGTCGCCCACATCGGCGCGATACTCGATCGTGTCTTTGTAAGATGGGAAAACGCCAGAGATCCCCAGCTCCTCTCGCAACCGCCGCACGGCGCAGTCCGCGTCGCTTTCGTCCCATTCTGGGTGCGTGCAGCAGGTGTTCGCCCACAGCCCCGGCGTATGATACTTGCCCATCGCGCGTTGCTGAATTAGCACCCGGCCCTGGTGCATCACAAAGACGCTGACGGCTTTGTGCTTTAGCCCGCGTTCATGTGCTGCGAGTTTCTCAATCGGCTGGAGCGTGCCGTTCACCCAGGCCGGGATCATAATCGTCATGTGCGCAACGGGGAAACCAATCGAGTCAGGTGTGCGAGGTTCTTGATGCCGATTTTCAGATGGGCCAAGGGCCGTGCCTTTACAAGCTTCTTGTTCATATAGGCCTCAAACGTCAGTCTTTGCACGTCGACATCATGACACAGAGAGACAAACCGCTCACGCCGCTCATCTGAGCGGTAGTAAGCGTTCTGCATGGCACCCAAAACCCGAAACACCTGTTTGTGTTCTTTCATGAACATGCGACGGGCAAGTTGCAGGTCTTTCACGCGGCCCGAGGCGAGGGTTGCTGCCGCCGCCGTCGCTGCCACGCGTCCGCCGACCATAGCATAATAGATGCCTTCGCCGGAGGACGGGGCGACGACGCCAGCCGCATCACCGGCCAATACGACATCCTTACCGTTGTCCCAGCGGTCGAGCGGCTTGAGTGGGATCGGTGCGCCTTCTTTGCGCAGCGTTTCACAGTCGGCCAGGCCCGCGGTTTGGCGGAGTGCTGCTGTGGCTTCCTTGAGATCAACGCTCTTGACCATCGACCCCATGCCAACGCTTGCCGAAGACCCATGCGGGAAAATCCAGCCGTAGAAGTCTGGGCTGATCTGCCCATCGTAGATCACGTCGCAGCGCATCGGATCGTAGTCGTCTGTCGGCTCTGGGGCCGCAATAATCTCGTGATAGGCGATCACGTAGGGGATGACATCGCCGCCTTCGACCTCTGCTGCTGCCACCTTGGATCGCGCCCCATCGGCCCCAATCACCAGTTTGGTTTTTAGCGACATCTGATTGCCGCTGATCTTGTCGCGGTAGACGACGTGCGTGCCATCTTCGTCCCGGCCCACCCGCACGAAAGTACCCTTATAGGGATGCGCCCCGGCCTTTGCGGCCCGCTGCCGGAGGTAAGGGTCAAAGTCTTTTCGGTCGACCATCCCCACAAACCCGTTCTCAATCGGGATATCGACGTGGCGCTGCGTCGGAGAGATCATGCGCGCCGTTGTGACTTTTGCCACCAACTGCTCGTCCGGGATAAAGAAGTCTTCGATAAGGCGCGGTGGGATCGCGCCTCCGCAAGGCTTAATTCGCCCCTCACGGTCAATGAACGCGACACGATGGCCGCTGCGTGCAAGATCCTCTGCCGCGGTGGCCCCTGCCGGGCCTGCGCCGACAACAACAACGTCATATTCCATGGTCATTCCCCCGGAACCAATGCAGCCGCCGGGGCGGGCCGCGTCATGATTTTGGCCGCCATGATGGCGGCCGCGATGAAGAGTGTGGCTTCAAACAGGAAGACCACGCCGAAGGCCTGGGCATCGGGCAACGTCATGCGGAGCAGATCAACCAGCGCCGCCCCCGTGAGCCCGCCAAAGCCTGCGGCAATCGCTTGTGCTGCACCCCAAAGGCCCATCCGCGTCCCTTCCCGCTGTTCGCGTCCTTCGCCAGCGAGCGCCATCATGGAGCCAATCGCAGCGACCGCGAACATACCGTTGAAAAAGCCTAAGGTGACGACCGCTGGGACCAAAGGTGCACCGGGTCCTAGAGGGCCGAGAATTGTGATGATGGCCAAAGCGCCAGCCGACCCCATGCACCCGGCCATGACCCAATTCCGCAAAGACCCCATCTTGAGCCCAGTTGCGATGATACCAACCGTGAGCATGCCCAAGAAGACGCCCCCGTTTTGTGCGCCCGATAGCGACGTCGACTGGCCGGGTGTGAAGCTGAAGACGAGGCCGGCATAGGGCTCTAGGATCAATTCCTGCATGAAGTAAGCGGTCATCGAAAGAAACACGAAAAGGGTGAAGTTGCGGGCGCGGCGTTCAGACCAAACCTCTTGCATGCCCTCCCAAAACGGGGTTTCGTCCGGCGTGCGCACGACCGCAAGTTTGCGTTCGATGCCCCAAACCGCGATGCAGGTCATGATAACAGCGCTGGTGACGACGATGCCGACGATGCGCAAGAGCAGGGCAGGCGAGTAAGGATCGAGCATTGCGCCGACAAGACCTGCCGTCATTGCGATGCCAAAGATCATCATAAGCCAAGTGATTGTCGCGGCCGCGGCGCGGCGGCGCGGTTCCGTTGTGGTGGCCAGAAGGGCCAACAACGAGGTACCTGAGGCCCCAACGCCCAATCCAATCAGCGCATAAGCAATGATCGACACACCCATGCCGGTCCAGAAGGATGTTTCAAACAACAGCACCCCGAAGGCTGCCAGCATCGCCCCAACCGCCAAAGCCACCATCCCGCCGATGATCCACCGCGTGCGTTTGCCACCGGCGTCGGAGGCGAACCCCCACTTTGGGCGGGACAACTGTACGCCGTAATGCAAGGCCACGAGCAATCCAGGCAGCACAGCTGGCAAGGCCAGTTCGACAACCATCAGCCGATTTAGGGTCGATGTGGTCAGAACCACAATCGCTCCAAGCGCCATTTGAACAAGCCCTAGTCGGGCGATTTGAACCCAAGACAACGTCATCGTCACAACCCCCTTATGGCAAAGGCGGCAATCATCATGCCGCTGATGTAAAACAGAATGCCCATGCCTTGATACCAAGGCGTCTTCCCCTCTGGATCGCGCAGCAGGACCTGCATCGCGGCCAGTTGGACAGCCAACAAGGCAAGGACCCCCGCCGCATGCTGCGGCTTGTCCCAAAAGACGAGCAGGCACGCGACCACCGCTTGCGGCACGGCCATGACCCAACAGGCGATCTTCGCCGCACGGGCGGGGCCGAGCGTGACGGGCAAGCTCCGCAAGCCCATTTGCCTGTCGCCTGCGATGGCTTTGAAATCGTTGAGCGTCATGATCCCGTGCGCGCCAAGGCCGTAGAGGAGGGCGATGATGATCACCTCTGCTTTTGGCGCACCGGCTGACAGGACAGCAGCACCCGTGATCCACGGCAGTGTTTCATAGGCCAGCCCGCAAAGCCCAGGTCCCCAAATGCCGGAACGTTTGGCGCGCACAGGCTCAGCCGAGTATGCCCAAGCAGCTGCAACGGCAAGGATGGTTGCACCAAACCCCCAGGGTCCAAGCTGGTAGCCGACGCACAGCGAGACAACGGACATGCCGATCGCGATCCAAAGCCCCCACCGCCCAGGAATGCGACCCGAGGGGATCGGGCGATCTGGCTCATTAATTGCGTCCACATGTCGGTCGCACCAATCATTGGCAACTTGCGACATCGCGCAGACCAGTGGACCGGCAAGAATGACGCCGAGGATGACAAGCCCCCAGCGCGCTTCGGGGCTGACCCCAGCGGACACCGCGCCACACAAATAGGCCCACATCGGTGGGAACCATGTATGGGGTTTCACCAGTTGCGCCAGCGCCGCAGGCTGCGGGTATCGATGCGTCTGCGGTGGCTGTAAGTCTGAAGAGACGCTCATGAGTGTCAACTTAACGAGACATTATGCAGAGTCGCAAGTGTAATGTCAGCCTGACACCCGCGACATTTCGGCCTTTGCACAGAGCAAGCGGGCCGGATTTGTGATCTTGGCCAGAAGAGAACAATATCAAGCCCGATTCGAATGTTAGCGCGTGCCGATGCCCGTCGAGCGGCGGCGGGCCGAACACGCAAAAAGGGGATGCACATGCAGTTGTCGGTGCATTTTGAAAATACCACGGGGACAGAGCCGGGCACCGGCCCCGTCAAGGTGGGTTGGTTTCTCAACGAACGCAAAGGCGGGATTATCTATGATCCGCCCGAGCGGGTACGGTCGGCTGAGTTGAACCGCGCGCACGCGAAGTCTGCTTCGCGCTGCCCCGCCGTGATCAACCTGGAAAGCCGCTATTTCGCGGTGAAGTGCCCTTTCGATATCCATATCGGTTTCACCCGCGATAAAGAAGGAAAGCCAGCGCTTCGCAATCTCGCGGGGCCGCAAAGTACGGTCCGCGCGAGCAAACTGGGAGAAAAGCTCCATCTGACGAACGAGGTCGAGTGGCGGCACAAGGACGTGCCGACGATTCAACTGTCGTTGCCGTACGTCTTTATTGCAGATGAACCTGTCTACATGTCCCAGGTTTCCCCCTTTATGCACTACGCCAAAGACCCGCTACCGGGGACGATCTTTGGAGGGCGCTTTCCGATTAATGTTTGGCCGCGGCCGTTGATGTGGGCGTTTGAGTGGCATGACCCTGAGAAGCCGATCAAAATCACACGGGGTGAGCCGCTGTTCTACGCGACCTTTGAAACCATGCCGCAAGATCGCAGTGTCTCCCTGACGGAAGCAGAAGTGACACCAGAATTGGAAGAATATCTCGAGCTGATTTCAGGTGCGGTCAACTATGTCAGCCAGACTTTCTCACTCTTTGAAGCTGCGGAGGCGCGACGCCCCAAGACGTTATTGACCCCAGTGAAGCGGGACGCCCCGTCCTAATGAATGTGGTCGACAAGACGGCTGATTTGACGGCGCTGCGTCGCGCGGCCCATCGCGCCCATCGTGAAAACGACCCAGATGCCTTGCAAGCCTACGCTCGCTACCTTGCACTTGCGCCGAATGATGCGCCGATTTGGTCGAACCTTGGCGCCTTGCATCGATCGCAGAAACGCTACGACGCCGCATTGCGCGCCCAAGAGCGGGCGCAAGCGATTGCGCCTGACGATCCAGCTTTGCGCAACAACTATGCCAACATCCTTAGCGACCTTGGACGATATGATGAATCGATCGCCGCGCGGCGCTGGATCTTGTCAAAAACGCCAGATGACGCCAGCCAGAAAGCAATGATTGGCCGCTGCTTGCGCGGTAAAGGTGCCTATGACGAGGCGATCACCTATTTATCCACCGTCATTCCAGATCACCCGGACGACACCGAACTGAAGATGCAGCTCGCTTTCGCGCAACTGGGTGCGAAGGCTTTTGCCACCGCCTTCGATACCTATCGGGTGCGCTGGGACACTGGCGAGTTGAAGGCGCGTGATCTGCCTTATTCGGAGTGGGCCGGCGAACCGCTCGACGGGAAAACGGTACTGGTGATGCCTGAACAGGGGTTCGGCGACGCCATCCTCTTTTCCCGCTTTGTGCCGGTGCTGAAAGACATGGGCGCGCGGGTGCTCTTTCTGACTGAAAAGCCCGTCGCGCCTGTGTTTGATGGGCTGGAGGGTGCGGACTGGGTCGGTACCTCACTGCCGAAAGCGTCACCGGTTGATTATTGGATCAACAGTATGGAGCTCGCACGGATCCATTTTGAGCGGACCAATTACATCCCGGAGCCTGTAAAGATCCACGTTCCAGAAGAATCGCGTGCGCGCGCTGCGAGCCTCGTTGCGCCGTTTCCATCGGTGTTCAAGGTCGGCGTGGTTTGGACAGGCTCTGTCACCTATAAGGGTAACGCTTTTCGATCGTTGAGCCATCGCGACCTACTGCCGCTTTCTGAAATCCCGGGTATTCAGCTTTTTTCGCTCTACAAAGGACCCGAACTGAAGGGCTACTTCGCTGACGGTACGGACGCCTTTATCGTGAACGCGGCTGAGACCGAAAAGCATTTTGGGGATAGCGCTGCAACAATGCAGCAGATGGACCTGATCGTGAGCTCCGACACCGCGACTTTGCATTTAGCAGGCAGTTTAGGCGTGCCAACCTGGGCGTTGTTGCACTGGGATCCTTTCTGGGTATGGCGTCACGACGGAGAGAATACCGACTGGTATCCCGGTATGCGCTTGTTTAGACAGCACGAACCACTCAATTGGGGCAGCGTGATCGACCAGGTCGGCGTTGCCCTCGAAGACCACATCAAGGCAAAGACATGACTGATATTCTGGTGCCAATTGCGCCGGGTGAACTGATCGACAAACTCACCATTTTGCGACTAAAGGCGGATCACATCGAAGACCCCGGGAAGCTCGACCATGTTCGCCACGAAAAGGCGATGCTCGAGGCGGTCGCGAACCGCAACGTTCCGGCTTCAGCAGAGCTGACGGCGCTTTGGGATGAGCTTTATGAGATCAACAAATCCCTTTGGCAGGTCGAAGATCAAATTCGCGCTTGCGAAGCGAACGGCGATTTTGGCGAGGCTTTCGTCGCCCTCGCCCGGCAAATCTACTTGACGAATGATACGCGCGCCGGCGTGAAAAAAAAGATCAACCAGCTCCTCGGCTCTGCGATCATGGAAGAGAAATCATATCACAGCACGGATTCCGAATGATTACGCAAGATAGAATAGACGCCATGCGCCGCGAAATGTTGCAAGCGCAGGCGGACATTGTGAAAGACCTGCGTACGGAAAAGTCGCGCAAGCGGGCACTGTTGAACCGCAAATTGCACGAACTGCGCCAGATGATCACGCCAGCCTATGCGTTCATGTCTCAAGCTGGCCAAGACGCGATTGTGGACCGCTACTTTAACCAGATGGAAGGCGGGACCTTCATCGACATCGGTGGCTACGATGGCGTGACCGGGTCCAACACCGTGTTCTTTGAAAAATGGCGGGGCTGGTCCGGCGTTCTTGTCGAACCTGTACCCGCGAATCTAGAGCGGGCAAAGAAAGCGAGAACCTGTGAATGCCTTGAGCTTGCGGTGGCGGCAGAGGACGGCCGCGCCTCCTTTTTGACTGTCACAGAGGGTTTTACTCAAATGAGCGGCTTATCGGACAGCTACGATGCGGGTGTTTTGGAAAAGGTCCGCGCAAACCCCCGCCACAAAGAAACCACAATTGAGGTCGCGACCAAACCGCTGGCTGCAGTTTTAAATGAGGCTGAGATCCCGCATCCTGACTTTGTGTCTCTGGACATTGAAGGTGGCGAACTCTCCGCGCTACAGGCCTTTCCGTTCGCTGATCATCGCGTCGGCATTTGGGCGATCGAGAACAATACCGCTAATCGCGCGATCCATGATTTGATGCGGAGCCGCAATTATGACTTGATTGATTTTTGCGGCCCGGACGAAATTTATGCTTTGCGCAAAACCTAAGGTTCTTCTCAAAACCGCTATTTAAGGCCCAGTTCACACCCGCTTCCTACTCCCAGCACGTGGGAAAAAAAGGTGGTAGAAATGAGCGCAGTCGCCAATAGACCAATCATCATTAAGAAGAAAGAGGGCGGTGGTGGTGATGGCCACCACGGTGGTGCGCGGAAAGTGGCTTACGCGGACTTCGTGACCGCGATGATGGCCTTTTTCATGCTGATGTGGCTTTTGAATGCATCGTCAGAGCAGCAAAGGGCCGGTTTGGCGGACTACTTCGCGCCGACCACATCGATCAATCGCACCTCGGGCGGGGGCGATGGGATGTTCGGTGGTGATAGCATCTTTGCGGATGACACCCTGGTGAAGAATGGTCAGGGCGCCAGCATGAAACATGAAGGCGCACAGGTGAACTCTGCCAAAGACCCTGACGATGCGCAGGCCAATGGCGAAGAGATTGCGAAAGTCGAGGCGCTGGAGGAGTTAGAGGAGGTGCTGTTGGGCCGCGGCGGCGAAAGTACCCTTTCGCAAGAGGCCCTTCGCCACATTATCACGCGGCAAACCGACGAGGGTCTGGTCATTGAAATCTTCGATCGTGAAAATGCTGCCCTTTTTGTTGCGGACAGCACCGAGCCCAATCCAATTGCCATTGAAATTGCCAAAGTTTTGGCGACGTATCTTGAGATCGTTCAAAACCCTCTGGCGATCCGGGCGCATGTGCAATCGCAGCCAATCGTTCGTGCCGAGAATACGGTATGGGAGCTGTCGATGGGTCGCGGCACAGCGCTGAGGGTATTGCTTGAGAGCGGCGGCTACGATCCAGCAAACATCGTGCGTGTCACAGGAATGGCGGATCGGGCGCCAGCGGTTGTCGAAGATTCCACATCCCATCGTAACAACCGCATCGAAGTGATCGTGCTGCGCAGCGACCTTTAACCATCACTGTCGAAAGAAAGGAAAAGTTAGGCAGCCGTTAAGCGCGATGACCTTAGGAGTGGGAAACTAGCCAGTCTTGATCCAGAAAGGTTCCGCCATGTCGATTTCTTCCTCCCTGAATGCAGGTGTCGCGGGTCTCGCCGCAAACGCGACCCGGCTGTCGACGATATCAGACAACATCGCGAACTCCTCGACGTTCGGGTACAAGCGCGTGGTGACTGATTTTGAATCCTTGGTCATCGACAGTTCACGCAGCAAATACACAGCCGGGGGTGTACGGACCACGACCTCTCGGTTGATCGACGAACGTGGCTCCCTGATCTCGACGGCAAACTCAACGGACCTGGCTGTGCGGGGGCGGGGCTTGTTGCCGGTCACGCCAGAGACCTCCGTTCAGGTCGCAAACGGTGAAAACCCACTGCTGCTGACAACAACGGGCTCCTTTCGTCCAGACGAAGAAGGGTTCTTACGCAGCCCAAGCGGGATGGTGCTGTTGGGCTGGCCCGCCAGTGCAGATGGGACGATTCCGCCGCAACCACGCGATTCAATCGACGGGTTGGAGCCGATCAAGATTAACAGCAACCAATTTGCCGGGGAGCCAACGACGGAAATCAATTTGGCCGTCAACTTGCCCGCAACCTCGACAGAGTTTGGGGATACAACCGGTCCTGAACAGCTTTCGATTGAATACTTCGATAACCTTGGCAAGTCGGCCAATCTCACGCTGACATTCACACCTGATACGACCGTTGCTGGGGCGAGCAACCAATGGAACCTGACCATCACTGACTCCGCGTCCGCCGGTGCGACGATTGGGGACTACACGCTGACATTTGACGACTCTCGCGCAGGGGGCGGGACGCTTTTGGGCGTTGTGGCGAACGCCGGTTCACCTGCCTATGTCGGCGCGACAGGATCGATGGCTTTGGCAGTTGCAGGCGGCCCACTTGAGTTCACAATCGGGACGCTTGGCTCGGCAACGGGTTTGACCCAATTGTCTGATACCTTCGCGCCAACCTCCATCAACAAGAACGGTTCTGCGGTGGGCGCCTTGACGTCGATTGAAGTTGATCAGAACGGCTTTGTACGGGCGTCCTTTGACAGCGGGATCAACCGCACACTTTATCAAGTGCCCCTTGCGGACGTGTCCAACATCAACGGTCTCGAAGCCTTGGATGATCAAACGTATCGCGTCTCGCCTGAAAGCGGCACGTTCTTCCTTTGGGATGCTGGTGATGGTCCGACCGGCGATGTCGTGTCCTTTGCGCGCGAAGAATCTGCCACAGACGTTGCAGGTGAATTGACCTCTTTGATCCAAACGCAGCGGGCCTATTCGTCGAACGCAAAGGTCATCCAGACCGTGGATGAGATGCTGCAAGAAACCACCAATATCAAACGATAAGCCCCTAGGCGAAAGGCGCAAACATGGCTCTGACAAGCGCAATCAACTCTGCCCTTAGTGGTTTGACGGCCTCCACCCGCCTCGCTCAAACCACCTCTGACAATCTCGCAAATGCGCAAACGCAAGGCTACGGGCGGCGAGAGCTAAACTTGGTGCCCGACCTCCTCGGCGGTGTCCGGGTAGACAGCTTGTCGCGGGATGTGAACCTTGCCGCAATCGGTGACAGGCGGCTTGCCGATGCCGACGTCGGGCGGGAGCAATACGGTGCTGCTGTCTTGTCGCGGCTTGAGCAAACTTTTGGTCCTGTCGGCAGTGACGGTGGCGTTGCTGGTCGCCTTGATGCGCTCGAGGAGTCCCTGATCTTTGCGGGTGGGGAACCCTCGTCAGAGGTCCGCTTGCGCGGCGTTTTGAACCGCTTGGATGATCTTGTAGCTGCCATTCGAAGCGACGCCGACGCGCTGAAGGCGCAACGGGAAGAGGCGGATCGCGCGATTGCGCGAGACATCGAAACGCTGAACCAATCGCTTCAACAGATTGAAGAGTTGAACGCAGACATCGGGCGCATTCGGAACAGCGGACAAGACCCGTCGCCTCTCATTGACCAGCGCCAAGTGGTGGTCGACCAGATCGCCTCGATCACCCCAGTACGCCAGGTCGACCGGGGTGATGACGTCATTGCGCTCTATTCAATGAGCGGCGAGAGCCTGATCGATGGGCCCGCGCCTGAGTTCACGTTTGAAGCGACCCCAACGATCATGCCCGCGATGAGCTTCGCGGGCGGGGTCTTGAACGGTGTCTTTAAGAATGGCAACCCGCTGAGCCTCAATGACGGTTTCGGCCGCTTGAAAGGTGGCTCCTTGGAAGCAAATTTTGAGCTGCGCGATCAAACTGTCCCCGACATCCAGGCCAACCTCGACAACATCGCGGCTGATCTGGTGCGTCGATTTGAAGATACGACAGTCGATCCCAGCCTTACCGCCGGCGACCCAGGCCTGTTGACAGACGGCGGTGCCGCGCTCGATCCGCTGGACATTACCGGTTTGTCGTTTCGGCTTGCGGTCAACGTCGGTGTCGATCCTGACCAAGGCGGTGACCTAAGTAATTTTCGGGACGGCGTGAATGCCGTGGCGGCGGGCCCGGTTGGAAATGCGGAGCAGCTCGATCGCTGGCTTTCCGCATTGCGGGACACCACAACCGTCGTGGCTGGCGGCGCGAACCAATCTGCCGCGAGTCATGCAGCTGATTACATTGCCGACGTGGGTGAGCGTCGGGTTTACGCTGAACAGAACCTCAGCTTTGCCCAAGCACGGCAAGACCGCCTGCTGTCGGCGGAGCTCGCCAATGGTGTCGACAGCGACCAGGAACTGCAAAACCTGCTTCGCATCGAACAGGCATATGCGGCCAACGTCCGCGTTATACAAACGATTGACCAAATGATGCGCCAGCTGATGGAGATTTAAGATGAACCTCAATTCCTTAGGCGACGGCGTTTTCTACTTGGCGCAATCTCGTACGAATACGCAGTTGAAGACAGATCTGAACCGGCTGACCGACCAACTGAGTTCGGGGGAGATTGCCGATAAGGCCAAAGCGCTTAAGGGCGATACGGCCCGGTTTAGCGCCATCGACCACGCGCTCGCGACCTTGGAGCCGGCGGTCTCGCGGAATCGCGAAACCGCGCTTTTGCTGGATACGATGCAGCGTACGTTGGACGGGTTGGACATCCAACGCGGTGCGATGGCCGAAGACCTAACCAAGATCAATGCTGAAAGCCCCGATCTGCAGGTTGATGATGCGGCCCGCAATGCGCTTGGCCGCTTTGAGGCGATGGTGAGCACGTTGAACACAGAGGTGGCTGGCAAGCGGCTCTTTGCTGGCACTGCGGTTGACGGCCCCGCACTTGCCTCTGCCGAAGACATGCTGGCAGATCTGGTTACTGCCGTTGGTGGTACAACCGACTTCCTGACCATTGAGGTTGAGGTCAACGCTTGGTTTGATGATGTCGGCGGCGGGTTTGAAACCGTTGGGTATCTTGGCGATACCGGCAACCCAATGACCAGACGCTTGGATGAGAACCGCAATGCAACGATTGAAGCGCGTGCTGACAACGCCGAAATCCGGGAAACATTGAAGGGTGCCGCCATGGCCGCCCTTGCGGATGCGTTGCCCGGGATTGGAAAACAGACCAAAACAGCGCTGCTGTTCGAAGGCGGGTTGCGATTGCAATCTGCTGCGGCGCAGGTCGTGAATATGCAGGCGAAAGTCGGGTTCCTCGAAAACGAAGTCGACCGGGCGATCACGTACCAAACGGCACAACAAACCTCGCTTGGCCAGGCCCGCAATGACCTGATCAACGATGACCCATTTGAGACTGCGTCGGCCCTGCAAGCGCTGCAGATTCAGCTTGAAACCCACTATCAATTGACCGCCCGTTTGGCGCGGCTAAGCCTGGCTGAGTACATATAGTGATTATCAAAACCTTGCTGCGAGCCGCATTGCTGGTGTTGCTTCTGTCGACCATGGCGGCGGCCACGCCAATCCGCCTCAAAGACTTGGTTGAATTTGACGGCGTCCGATCGAATGACCTTGTCGGCTACGGCCTCGTTGTCGGCCTCAACGGTACTGGCGATGGGCTGCGCAACGCGCCTTTTACCGAAGATATTATGACCAACATCCTCGAACGCCTCGGCGTGAACGTCACAGGAGAGCAATTCCGCCCCAAGAACGTTGCTGCGGTCATCGTCACGGCGACCTTGCCACCCTTTTCGCGCGCTGGCAGTCCGCTGGACGTGACCGTCTCTGCCATTGGCGATGCGACATCTTTGTTGGGTGGGACGTTGATCATGACGCCCCTCAACGCGGCTGATGGTGATATTTACGCCGTTGCCCAAGGCACCATTATTGCAGGTGGTGTCACGGCGCAGGGCGCAGGCGCACAGGTGACCCAAGGTGTGCCGACTGCCGGTGTGATCCCCTCTGGCGCGATTGTCGAACGTGAAGTGAGCTTCAACTTCAGCGCGTTGTCCCACGTGCGGCTCGCCCTGCGGACGCCAGATTTCACGACCGCAGGCCGGATCGAACAGGCGATTAATGCCGGCTTTGGCGGTCAAGTGGCGCGGATGCTGGATGCGGGCACGGTGCAGGTTGATATCGCGGCAACCCATTACCCTTCGCCGGCCCACGCGCTTGGCTTCATCGAAAACATTATGGTCGAACCAGAACGCCGTGCTCGGGTCGTGGTTGATCAGCGCTCTGGCACCATCGTCATGGGCGAAGATGTCCGGATTAGCCGGGTGGCTGTGAGCCAAGGCGGGCTGACTTTGCGGATTGAGGAAGCGCCGCTGGTGTCGCAACCCAACCCCTTCGCCGATGGTGAGACCATCGTGGTGCCCCGCACCAACGCGGGGATTGAGCAAGAAGAAGGCATTGGTCTTGCCGAAATACGGGAAGGGACATCGTTGTCCGAGGTTGTTGCCGGTCTCAACGCCCTGGGCGTCGCCCCGCAAGACATGATCGATATCCTCAAGAGCATTAAGGCGGCTGGTGCCTTGCACGCTGAGTTTGTGGTCAACTAGCGCTGGAAGACCCGAAAGACGAGCGGGGCAGCCGCGATCACCAGGGTGATCCGGATCAGATGGATCGTGGACACGTAAGCCGGGTCCTGATCCATTGAGAGCGCCAGTAAGGACATCTCTGTCAACCCGCCAGGGGCGAACGCGAGGAAGGCCTGTGCCAGGGGAAGGCCCGCCAAGGTCAGCAGTTCTGCACAGATGACTGCGGCGATAAGCATCGAGAGTGAGGCGACCATACCAAGGAGCAAATCGCCTCGGATCTCCTGGAAAGTTGACCCGACAAACCGGCAGCCAATCACTGTGCCCATCACCAATTGCGCCATGATCACTAGAAGACTAGGCGGCGGGAGCGTGACCCACCCCAGCAGATGGGTGGCCCCACTGAGCAGCATCGGTCCAAAGATGGGCGCGGCTGGGAGCTTGATCCACTGACCCGCCCAGACCCCTGCAACAGCACAGGCCCCCAAAATGAGGTAGTCTAACAGAGTCAACGCTTGGACAGTCGTCCAATGCGATGTCCCTTCTGTGCGGACGCCCAGAAACGCCCAGAAAAACGCGACGACAAAGAAGATAACCATCAGAATGCGAACGGCATGGGCGAGCGCGATCTTTTTGGCATCCCCGCCCGCTTCCTCCCCCTGGATCAACATCTCGTTCAAACCGCCCGGCATCGCAGAGAAGTAAGCGGTCACTGCGTCGTACTGACCAAAGCGACGATAAATCAGGAAGGACGCGCCGGCAGTCGCGGAGAGGACGAGCGGCAGCGCGATCAACGTTGCCGCCCACGGCCCAAGGTCAGCAAAAAGGGCCGGTGTGATCGCAGAGCCGAGCATCACACCAATGACAGGGATGACGATCGGGCGCAGCTTTGCGGGACCTTTGATCGGGAGTTGAAAAAGCGCGGCAACGGTGTTGCCAATCATCGGCCCGAGCATCCAAGGCAACGGCATGCCCGCCAGGAACCCGCCGTACCCGCAGATGAGCCCGATCAAGAGTGCGAGCAGGACGGGTTTGTTCTGCTCGATGAATTGCACCTAAAGACTGCCCATATGTTTTTCGCCGCGGGCTTTGGACAGCGCGACTTGTTTCTGGCGTTCGCGGAAGCGGGTTTTGTCGTCTTCCGTCGTCTCGTCAATGCATTGATAGCAGGACACGCCCTCTTCAAAACTAGGCAGGTTGCGGTGTTCCGGGCTGATGGGGCGGCGGCAGGCGTAGCACAGCTGATGCGGCCCTTCTTTCAGCCCATGGCCGACGCTCACGCGGGCATCAAAGACGAAACATTCACCGTCCCAGGTGCTGTCTTCCTGCGGCACGTCTTCCAGATACTTCAGGATGCCGCCCTTCAGGTGATAGACCTCATCGATACCTTGCCCAATCAGGTAGTTCGTCGATTTCTCGCACCGGATGCCACCAGTGCAGAACATCGCAATCTTCTTGTTGTGAAAGCGATCCTTGTTTTTGTCCCACCAGGCGGGGAATTCCCCGAAACTTTTGGTTTGCGGGTCGATCGCCCCATCAAAGGTGCCGATGGCCACTTCGTAGTCGTTGCGGGTGTCGATCACCGCAACATCGGGTGACGTAATCAGCTCATTCCAGTCGGCCGGATCTACGTAGTGGCCGGTGCCTTCTACCGGGTCGACATCCGGCTGTCCCATTGTAACGATCTCTTTCTTCAGCCGCACTTTCATGCGGTTGAAGGGAGGCACCTCTGAGGCGCTTTCCTTATGTTCCAGGCCCGCGCAACCGGGCAGGGCGCGAATATGGGCGAGCACCGCGTCGATTCCCGCGCGCGTCCCCGCAATTGTGCCATTGATGCCTTCGCGGGCGAGCAGGAGCGTCCCGCCGATGCGATGCGTATTGCAGAGCGCCAGCAGCGGGTCGCGCAGCGCGGCAGGGTCTTCGAACCGCGTGAAGTGGTAGAGGGCAGCAACGGTGTACATGTCGTGTCGATTACGACGGTGTGCGGCGGTGGGCAAGAGGCTAGCGCCCACGGTTGACGATGCCGTCCGCACGCGCGGCGGCCATAGAGAGGCCGGTCGCGACAGCGGTGAACGCTTCAGATTGTTCAAGGCGGGCGGCAGGGAACAGATTGCGCATCGTGTCTCGCACCACATGCATCAGGCTTGACCCACCAACAAAGACGACGGTGGAGATTTGCTCTGGCGACAGATCGGCCTGAGCGACCGTCTGTTCCGCACATGTGCGGATTGCAGCGGCAAAAGGGCCGAGGTCGGTAACAAGGTCCGCGGTGGAGAGGGGCGCCGATAGCGCGGGCTCAAGCAAGCCAAGATCGATCTCAGCGGCGGTGGCATCGGCTGTATTGACTGCGATCTTGCCGGCCTCGACGGCGAAGGCGATATCGTGTCCGACCTCAAGTTCAAGAGTATCATGCAGACGTTTGAACAATTCCGGCTGCAACCCGCGCTTCGCAAAGGTCGCCGCCATCCGTCGGTTTTCTGGCGTGTACTGAAACGGGATCTTTTCCCAACTCGCCAGGTCGTTAAAAAGCGCGCGGGGCGCGGTGTAGGTGCCCTCTCCAATATCGTTCCGGATTTCCGCCTCGCGCCCCAAGAGCGGCATGACATGGGCGAGCGACACGGCCTTATCGAAATCGGTTCCGCCGACGCGAACCCCATTCGAGGCCAAGATTTTCGTTTCCCCATCCACACGTTCAAAGATCGAAAAGTCAGATGTGCCGCCGCCAATGTCGACGATCAGGCCAAGGTGACCGGGTTCCAAGGCTCCGGCCGCGAGGGCGGCTGCCTCTGGTTCATACATGAATGTCACATCGTCAAAGCCCGCGATTTGGTAGGCTTCTGCAAGATCTACCAAGGCACGGTCATTGCGCGCCGCGTCGCGCGAATGGAACTTCACGGGCCGTCCCGCCACTGCATGGGTCAACGTGAGGCCCGTCGCATCTTCCGCCTGTGTCTTCACCCGGCGCAAGAACCGTGCGACGACCTCAATCAACGTGAGCCGTTCATAGGCGATCTGGCGTTCTTCGCGCATCAAAGGTGTTCCCAGCACAGACTTCAAAGCGCGCATGAAACGTCCTTCTCGTCCGTCGATGATGGCGCGGTTCGCGACGGAACCATAAGTCGTTATTTTGCGCTGGGTGTCGAAAAATACGCAGGTCGGCAAGGTGGTCTTACCGGGTTCAACCTCTATCAAAAACGGCCGATCGCCAGCCATCAAACCGGCGGCGGTGTTGGAAGTGCCAAAGTCAATGCCGAGAGTATGTGGTAGCATCTGTCCCCCCGTCCTATGGTGCGTCAAAGACCGCCGCTCCTACGGGAAGCAGGCGGCGATTCCAAGAGACAAATGTTGGGTTTCAGTTCTGGCGTTGAGCTCCTACAACCGCCACATGCAACGCGTCATGATCAACGGCGGCCCGGGTTCGGGGAAAAGTACGCTCGCGCGTGCGCTGGGCGCAGCGACGGGTCTGCCGGTGTACCATATGGATCAAATCCACCACATGCCGGGATGGCAACCACGACCACTTGAGGAAAAGATCCCGATGGCCAACGCGATTGAGGCAAAAGAGGCGTGGATCTTTGAAGGGGGCCTTTCAGCGACCTACGCCAACCGTGCGGCCCGGGCCGATACGATGATCTGGATCGATTTGCCGGTTAGGCTGCGGATTTGGCGCGTCTTAAAGCGCCTGATGAAGGATTATGGCAAGCCCCGCCCCGACTCCGCACCCGATTGCCCGGAGGAGTTCAGCCTGGAAACGCTCGCCTTCTGGAAATGGATCTGGGACACCCGCAAGTCCCACCGCATCAAACTACAAAATCTGATCGACGGGCATCCGCATCTGACGGTTCATCACTTGACGAGCAGGCAAGCGGTGCGCGACTTTTATCGCGAGATCGGCCAGGACCCAAGCAACCACTAAAGGACAGCCTCATGAAAGCCCTTATCGTCATCGACGTGCAAAATGACTTCTGTCCGGGCGGCGCACTTGCGGTGACAGAGGGCGACCTGATCGTCCCGGGGATCAACGCGCTGATGGAGGATTTCGATGCTGTCGTGCTGACTCAAGATTGGCATCCAGCGGGTCATTCCTCTTTCGCGTCCAGCCATCCTGGCAAAGACCCCATGACCCTGACCGAGATGCCATATGGCCCTCAAGTCCTTTGGCCCGACCACTGCGTCCAGGGCAGCGGGGGGGCGGCGTTTCACAAAGACCTGCGCACTGATCCCGCCGATCTGATTATCCGCAAAGGGTACAACCCGGCGATCGACAGTTACTCCGCTTTCTTCGAGAATGATCACACGACGCCCACCGGGTTGCATGGCTACCTCGAAACACGCGGCATCAAAGACCTGACCCTGGTCGGTCTCGCTACAGATTTCTGCGTAAACTACTCGGCCGTTGATGCAGCCAAGCTTGGCTATGCTGTGACCGTCCGCAGGGAACTTTGCCGGGGGATCGACCTTGATGGATCGATGCAGGCAGCCTTGGTGGGGATGACCAATGCGGGTGTGACTGTTTCATAAGCCGTATCGTCACTGGGATGTGACTTGCTGTTGTGGTCTGACCTGGGGTTCACTGCGCGCATCGGCGCACCAACAGGAGGATCCCATGACCATCAGAAAAACTATCGCCAGCTTGGCGGCACCGGCGCTTTTGGCGCTGGGCAGTCCTGCCTTCACAGCGGAAGGCGAGCGCGTGCAAGTCACGGGTGAGATTATCGACACCTGGTGCTACTTCTCAGGCGTCATGGGCGGCCCTGATGCCGTTGTCGGCTCAGCCCACCACACCTGCGCGCTTTGGTGCTCTGCCGGAGGTATTCCCGTCGGGATGCTGGCCGAAGACGGCACCGTCTACATGGTTCTGAAGATCGAAGAGGATGACGCGAGCGCCGGTGGCGACACCCAGCTCCGCCTCGCCAGTCACACCGTCACAGCGGACGGTATGCTTTATCAGCGCGACGGCCTGAACTACCTCGTCGTAGAAGAGGTCGTGTCCGACATGGATATCACCAACTTTAACGCTGAAGACTACGGGACCGTACCGCCCTTCGCGATCCCTAAGGCAGAAAGGTAACGCCATGAAGTTCATTCTCACAGCCGCCCTGTGCCTGGCCACAACCGCCGCCGTCGCGCAGCAAAATGATCCTTGGGCCTTTGAAGAAGGCTCTGAAGCGAAAAGCTGGAACCTTTATGCAGAGATCCCGGCGACATTCGAGGCAACGGTTGTTGACCTTCTGTGTGAGGTCGCGGGCAACTGCGTCGACAACTGCGGTGATGGTAAACGTCAGCTTGGCCTGCTGCGCACGGCAGATGACGCCTTGATCTATCCCAACAAGAACAACCAGACGTCCTTTAACGGGGCTGTGGCTGACTTGCTGCCGTACTGCGGACAAACGGTTGAGGTCGATGGGTTGATCCTGGATGACCCGGACCTGGGTGCGACCAACATCTATCAACTGCAAACCATCCGTCTGGCTGGCGAGGCCGAATGGACCAAGGCCAACCAGTGGACCAAAGCCTGGGAAGCAGCCAATCCGGGGGCGGAGGGCAAGGGCCCTTGGTTCCGGCGTGATCCACGCGTCCTAGCTGAAATCGCGGAAGAAGGTTACTTCGGTCTGGGTTTGGAACAGGACGAAGTTATCAAGGACGCGATCTTCGAATGATGCGGATTGCCACGATCCTTGGTCTTTGCGCGGCACCTATGCTGGCCGCCGCGCAGGGCCTGCCCGACAAAATCCCCGGGCTGCCGGGGTTAGTTGGCGGGGACTATTCCCTCACCAATCAGTATGGTGAAACGCACACCCAAGCCGACCCGGACGGGAAAACGCAATTGCTGTTTTTCGGCTACGCGAATTGCCTTCAAATCTGTTCGTCGGTTCTACCCCAGATGGCCGTCGTGGCAGATGAGGTAGCTGAATTGACGGGGGCACAGATCCGCCCCGTGATGATCACGGTCGACCCGAAATTCGACACGGTCGACAACATCGGCCCTGCCCTGACGCAATATCATGACGATTTTATTGGGCTAACCGGTACCGAAGACGAACTGCAAGTTGCTTATGATGCCTTTGCAGTTGAGAAAGAGTTCCTCTTTGAAGATCCAGAATACGGTCCTGTCTATTCCCACGGCAGTTTCATGTATCTGCTTGACGGTGAGGGCAAAACCCTGACGCTGATCCCCCCGATCCTGCCGGATGAGCAGATCGTGGAGATCATTTCAAACTACGTGAGCTAAACATGGATAGACGCGCATTTCTTGGGGCTGGGGCGCTGATCGCGCTCTCTGCTGGTGGCTTTGTCGCCGCTGATGGGCAGAACCTTTTCTACACGGCGATTACCGAGGATTTTCCTGGCGGCGTCGTGAGTGCACCGGACGCACATGCAAAGGCCGTAGCGGGGGAGATCATCCTCGTCGACATCCGCCGCCCAGATGAGTGGGACAAGACCGGGTCGGGCGAAGGTGCGCACCGCATTGATCTTCGCGTACCGGACTTTGCTGAGCGTGTGAAAGCAGCGGCTGGTGGGAATCTCGATGCACCCATCGCGCTAATCTGCGCGCGCGGGGTGCGATCCGCGCGCACGTCCAACCAACTGCTGAACGCAGGCTTTACCAATATCATTGATGTGCCCGAAGGGATGCTCGGCTCCGCCGCCGGTCCGGGATGGCTGAACAGAGGATTGCCGCTTGTTCACGAAGATTACGCACCGCCTGGCGTTTAGCGCGCTCGCGCTAGGACTTTCAACATCGGCGGCCATGGCAGGCTGCGGGCCTGACCCGGAGCCTTGTGAGGTACCGCTTGGCAGCTATCACATCAGCCTGCCCGACGGCGCGACATCGGATATCCCAGCACTCATGTTCCTGCATGGGGCCGGTGGCACCGGAAATGGATCTACCCGCCCTGGCAGTATGTCGGACAATCTGAACGCGCGCGGGTATGCGGTGATTGGGCCGAACGGATTGAAACGGCCGAACAGCCGTTTCGGCCCCGGTTGGTCTTTCCATCCGGAGCGTGAGGCCATCCGCGATGAAATGGCCTTCTTCAAACAAATCGCAGATGACGCGGCGACGCGCTTTGGTATTGATCAGGACGAAATCATGCTGGGCGGGTTTTCAATTGGTGGCTCCATGGCCAGCTATATCGCCTGCCAGGATCCAACGGTCTTTGCGGCCTATGTGCCTGTCGGTGGCAGCTTTTGGCGCCCTCATCCGACCGAGTGCGCCGGGCCAGTGAAGCTGCTGCATACCCACGGCTGGAAGGACAAAACCGTCCCGCTTGAGGGGCGCCCCTTGGGTGGCGGCACCATTTACCAAGGTGACGTTTGGCACGCGATGACGGTCTGGCGGGCAGAGAACGGCTGCGACGGGCTACGGGCCGATACCTTTGACACCGCTGGCGATTTTTGGGTGCGGCGCTGGGACGAATGTGATGCCGGCACCGCGCTCGAATTCATTCTCCACCCCGGTGGTCACGGTATTCCGCGCGGGTGGTCGACCTATGCGGCGGATTGGTTCGAAACGGTGATGGCGCAGGATCTTCGCTAAGTTTCTGGTGTTAATGGTCTTAACATTTGACCTGAAGCTCCCTATCTGTGGTGTATTGGACCACACAGCAGGAGTTTTTCATGCGCCCTCTTTTGATCACCAGCGGTGCCCTCATTCTCGCCGCAACCACCACTTTTGCACAGGATAAGACCTACAACTTGACCGGCTTTGACGAGATTGAGGTAAGCGCAGGCGTCGAAGTTGATATCACCGTTGGCGAAGACTTCTCCGTCATTGGAACGGCGGTTCGGGGCGACATTGAACGCCTCGACATTATCCAGCATGACAATCGTCTGATGATTTCCCGGGAAAGCCAAAACCGCCCACGGCTCTTTGGGCTTCTCCGGTCTGAAGACCGGTTTGAGGTTTCTGTGACCTTACCTGCTTTAACGTTGATTGAAAGCACCTCAGGCTCCGACGTGGACGTTGCGGGCGCGACTTCCGCGCTAGAAAGCATCAGTGCAGCCTCTGGGTCTTCATTGCGCATCGACAGTGCAAACTTGGGTAACGTAAGCATCGACGCGGTCAGCGGGTCCTCCCTCACGGTATCGGGCACTTGTGAACAACTGCGGACTGACGCCTCGTCCGGTGCGAGCCTTTCTGCGAAAGGACTGACCTGCATTGATGTCACAGCCTCCGCTTCAAGCGGGGCGTCGCTGACAGTCCATGCCAGTGGTACGGCCGCGGTCGACGCGTCGTCGGGTGCCAGCCTGAGCCTGCGCGGCGGCGCAGAGATCACGGATCAAGATGTCAGCAGTGGCGCGTCGGTGAGCGTGAGGTAGTTTACTCTGCTGCGATCGGCGGGTCGGGCTGGGCCAAGACGTGGGCGAAGCGTTCCCGCTCTACCATGGCTGCGCGGATGATTGCAGGCGCATTCAGATGCTCCGGCGTGCCCATCTGACGCGCTGACCACCGTTTGGCGCCCAGGTTTAATCCGCTTAAGGCCGACAACGGCACAGCACCTGCCAAGCTCACGCCGATGGGGAGCAGCCAGAGCGAGACCAGACCTTGGCTCATCCCGAACACTAAAAGCCCACCCATTACGGTTTCCACCAAGTGGAACTTCAGCATGGTCAACAGTGAATAGCGCCCGCCGCGCCGTTTCTGGGGTGCCCAGCTTTCACGGTAGCCAACGGCGGTGCGCAGAACCGCAATCGTCTGCTGCACCATCATGATTGGTGCGTAGAGGATCGACAGCGTTATCTCGAGGATCAGCGACCAGAGGAACTGGACGATCCCGCCCATGTCTTTGATTTTGATCCCCGCGCGGCCCGCGGCAGCCGCTCCCATCATTTTTGGCGCAAGCAGCATCCCGTACATGAACGCCAAAATCGCGACAGCATTTCCCGTCGTCATCTCAGGCCAGCTGACCTGAGGGTCAAAGCCCGAGAAATAAGTAATCGCGCTGGTTTCTTGCCCGTTCCCGATGAGCGCCCAAACAAGAAGCAGCGCAAACCAAGCAGGCGACATGAGGTAGCCCATCGCGCCGCTGACAAGGTGGAAACGGCTGACGGCGTGAAACCCGCGTGTGCCGACGAGGCTCAGGTGTTGCAGGTTGCCCTGGCACCAGCGCCGGTCGCGCAGGACGTAATCGATAAGCGTTGCGGGCACCTCTTCATAGGAGCCCCCAATGCGCGGCAGGAACCGCACAGACCAACCAGCGCGGCGCAGAAGCCCTGCCTCAATAAAGTCGTGGCTGAGGATCAGTTTGCCTTGGCCCCGCCGCCCTTTGACCTTTGGTAGGCCCGCGCAGGACGCGAAGGCAGCCGTGCGAATGATGGCGTTGTGGCCCCAATAGTTGCCTTCGCGGTCCGTCCATTTTGCAAGGCCTTCAGCCAAAGCCGCGCCGTAGACGCGATTGGAAAATTGCTGGACGCGGCCAAACAAGGTTTGCGCCCCAAAGAGTGTCGGAAAAGATTGAATCAGACCGGCGGAATCATCCATCGCCATCGCATCGGTCAGGCTGATGATCGCTTCACCACTCATCAGGCTGTCCGCGTCAAGCACGACCATTGCGGCGTAGTTGCCACTCCACTTCGCGATCCAGTCGCTAAGGTTGCCAACCTTGCGGTCGGTATTCGTCTCGCGCCTGCGGTAATAAACTTGGGGTCGGAACGACATCTGGTCCTGTAAGGCCAGGAACGCGCGTTCTTCCTGGTCGGCAATCACAGGATCACGTGTGTCGGACAGAATGAACAGGTCGTAGCGGTGAACATGGGGATGCTCATCAAGTGCCATCAGCATCGCCGCCGCGTTGCCAAATACATCTGCCGCATCTTCGTTGTAGATCGGTACAAGCAATGCCACATCCATCGGCTTGACCGGCCCACGTGCGCGCACCTTAGGGCGGGACAACATCAAGGTTGTCACGCCCAAAAGCGCGGTGCTGACGGACAGGGCAATCCAGAAGAAAGTGAACGCGATAAGGCCAATGACGACGCCCTCGAAGGCCGAGAAGCCATCCATTGCGAACCAATCGGTAAAAGCAGCGATCAGGGCGATGGTCGCGACGATCGCAGGTCCGAAGGTTGCAACCCGCCAGAAGTTCGTGATCGACGCCGACGCTGCCTTCGGGGCGGTTTCATCCCGATAGGGCCGGTCCAGAACCTGAACCGGCATTTCTGTGGGGGCCGCGGGGGGCATCCACGTCAGGTTTGTTGGCCTTAGATCGTCCATCGATAGAGCCAAACCTCACTCACTGGGACCGAATTCATATGCATTTGCGCGCGCATTTCGACAGCCTGTGCATCACCCGGCAGGAAAGAGAACGCGAGCCGTACGCCCCCGGTTCCCGGATTGCGTTGCAGAATGCCTTCGCTGATCTCGCCGGTGTTGGATCGCACGGTCAGCGTGACCTCTGACAGGTCCTCTGGCAGCATTGGGTGATCAGTGAAATCGATCGCGACGACGTTTTTGATCTGATCAAAGCCCTTGCCGATCCGGGTGTTTGTGACGCGGGCGACATCCGGCACATCTTCAGGTTCATCGCCCCATTCCATCTTGTAGGTGAAGGAATAATCGCTCCCCGCCGGGATCGGCTCTGCCGGGCGCCAATAGGCGACGATGTTATCATAGATCTCTTTGTCGGCCGGGATCTCAACCAGTTCGACGGTGCCACGTCCCCAGCCTTCACCCGGGGTGATCCAAAGCGATGGGCGATTGTGGTAGTTCGCCTGAAGATCGGCATAGTCTTCCGCCCGCCGGGTGCGCTGCAACAGGCCAAAGCCTTGCGGGTTTTCGTCGACGAATGAACTGACTTGGACGCGTGTTGGGTTCGCCAAGGGCCGCCAGAGCTTTTCCCCGTTCCCGTTCCAGACCATCAGCCCCTCGCTGTCATGGACAGCGGGCCGGAAGTCATCGAAGCGAATGCGGTTTGTTTCATCAAAGAAGAACATCGACGTCAGCGGGCCGATGCCCACATGCATCAGGTCGACGCGGGGGTAAAGCGTGGCTTCGACGTCAACCAGCGTTGGTTCACCGGGCGCGCCGTGGCTCACATAAAAACTGTAGGCACCGGTGGTGGACGGGCCGTTCAACAGCGCATGTACAACGTATTCCGTGTCGCCCGGCTTCGCGGCCTCAACCCAGAAATGGGTAAAGTCGGGGAACTCCTCCCCGTTCGGATCACCTGTGCGCAGGGCCAAACCGCGTGCAGAAAGGCCATAGTCCTGCCCATTCGCGAGACCGCGGAAGTAGGACGCGCCTTGAAAGACAAAGAACTCCGTAAATTTGCCGGGTTCGGTGAGTTCTGACCGCATCCGCACGCCGGAGTAGCCCATCGTTTCGTCCACGGGCATCTCAGGGAACATGTCCGTCGTCGCGAAGATGTCGAGGTTGTAGGCAAGGGTTTTCGCCACCCCGCTTTCAACAAAATTCACCTCAACGGGCCGCTGCTGATAGAGACCAGCTGTGAACAGATCCAGCTTCATTGGCCGGTCTTCGTTCTCCCAAATCGCGTTGTCCGTATCGAACCAGATATGCTTGAACTCATCATAGGTCAGGTCGCGCCAGGCCTGTGGGATAAGCGGCCGCGCGACATACTCTGTCTGCGCAAGTTCTTTCGCCATGGTGTGGACCATGTCGATGCTGAACGGTGTTTCCGCCGTCACCAAGGTTGCGTTCGCAAACGCGGGGGTAGCGGCAGTGGCGGCCATACCGGCCAAAAGGGCGCGACGTGAAATCATCCTGTTGCAGACTTTCTCCAAGGTTGGCTTTTGAACCATGCGGCGGTGTAGGCGATACCGATCAGGAACGCCCAGCCAAGAATGTTACTCAGGGCGACCGGCAGATGACCGTCGCCCGTGAGGTCGAGCACGAAGCCCACAAAGATCGACAGGATCATCGACACGATGAAGACTGCGAGCGATTGCTGGCCGACTTTGGTAAGGACGGTCACCAGGAACTTGCCGACCTTGCCGAAGGCGGTGCGCCCTTCGACGATCAGCCGTTTGCCACCATCACCGGCAATCGCGTAGGCGAGATAGGCAACGGCAAGGAAATGGATGTAGCGCACAAGTCCGATGTCGGTCTTTGAAATCCACATCGCATTGGCCGCGCGCCAGTCTTGCGCCCAGCCGAAGCCCCATTCGCGGATGGCCACATGGCTCAGTGTCATGAACCCAAGGGTGACCGCAGCTGCGATGCTGATGAGCGTCTTGTTGACCGGTGGTTTCGGCAACCAACCCCGAACAAAGGCAAAACCGGTGAAGAACACCAACTGCCATGCGAAGGGATTGAAGAACCACTGGCGGTCATTGGTAAAGGACGCGGGCAGGCCGATGATCAATCGTTCCAGCCCTAAGGACTGTAGCAGCCGCGTTTGGCCCATGAACCAGACCACCGCCATAAAGCCAAACACCAGCTCCACCCGCACATTCGCCAACGCCATGATCAGCGGCATCATCAGCAGGATGACGATATACATCGGCAAGATGTCGAAATAGTTCGGTACGTAGGTCATGGTCATCAGACCCCACAACGCTTCACTGGTGTTATTCAAAAACACCTGCAAGGCGAGCGAATTGACGTAGAGCTTCTCAAACCCATAGCTGTCGAGGGTGATCAGCAAGAACAGCAGCGCGAAGAAAAGCCCAATATGGGCCCAATAGACCTGCCAGCACCGATACAGGACGCGCGCGGTTCCAAGCAGCCAGCCGCGCCGGTCATAGCTGCCGCCGAAGGCAATGGCTGAAGCCATGCCGGAACAGAACACAAAGATCTCTGTCGCGTCAGAGAATCCAAACCGGCCCGGAATCCAGTCGCCCCAAAAATTGTTAGGCGCATGGCTGGTGAAGATGATGAGCATGGCAATGCCGCGATAGAAGTCGAGCCGCGGATCGCGGACTCGCCCCTGCACTGGGGGCGCGAGAGTGGGTGTGGCAGCAGCCATATTCATGGGTCTTCGGGTCCGGGTCCTACTGCGCCGGGAATCTCGCGGCAACACCTGCAGCGGAGCGGCCCTCGGAAATCAACGCACGGCGCGCCGCGGTGTAGCCGTCCTCATGGCCACCACGCCGCATTGCGCGCGCAGCCAGGATGTCTTCGGCCTCATCCAGGAAACCAGCGCGGATCCCGCTATCGATCGTCAAACGCTCAAAGACGTCGCGCTGGGCGTGACTGCCGCCTGCGTCCTGCAGCGTTCTGCGGGCGCGGGCGAGGTTCACGAACGCCTTGTCATACTCCGCTTCGCCGAAGGCTTCCAAGCCTACCGCAGCGGCAACACCAGGCGCGGCCATCGCCTTTTTCATGTCCGTCGCGGCGTCTTTGGCGTCGCGGTGCAAGCGGCCAAGCAGTGTTTTGATTTCGGCATCACGGTTATCGCCGACCAAGGCCAGCATATAGTGTAAGTCGGCAAAGATCAGGCAGCCATCTTCCGTCCGGTTCGCTGATAGATCGGCCAGCTCTTCCCAACGATGCCCGACATCGACACCATCGAGTTCCAGACGAGACAGCAATGATGTCGCGTTTGAGATATCGCGGTAATCATCCGTCTTGTCCTGTCGGATTTCGCGGTCATAGAGATCAAGCACAATGTCATGCTGTCCAAGATCGAGGTGCATTAACGCTTTGTGCCACCAGACGTGATAGCGGAAATTGTTGCAGTGCGACCAAGCGCTTTCGCGCCCTGTCAGCCACTCAATGCCACCCTTGGCATCAGCGGTCATATCGTGGACGTGGGCAACAGCGTGCAGCCCCCACGCGTCGTCAGGTGAGATCAGCATACCCTCGCGGCCAGCTGATTTGGCTCTCGAAAAGTCGCCAGTTTCTTCCAGTGCAAAGGCGTAGCAGCCCATCAGATATCCACGACCTGGATGATCTGGACCGTAGGCCGGCATCACTTGCTCCAGCACCTGCCGCATGCCTTTGCTATCGCCCAGGACAAAGCGGGTCGCGTGGTCGAGCTTAACTGCCAGAATGTCGTCCGGCGCCTTTGCGATCACATCGCTAAAGTGCGCAATCGCTTTGCGCGGATTGCCGGACACCCAACCGTCCAACGCATCAATGAAATGCTGTTCACGGGTTGAGATCGGTGTCTTGGCCGCAGCTGACTTTGCCGCTTCCAGCGCATCCTGTGCAGTTTGCATCAGCTCTCGGCGACCCAATAGGGTGTAGAACATCCCTTTTACGGCATGGGCGAGGGCGAAGTCAGGTGCGGCGGAAAGGGCATCACCAAGGTGGCCAGGTGTCGCGGCGCCATGCGCCAAAAAGGCCAACTGTGTTTTGTTCCAGGCATCAAGCGCAGGGCCCGCTGCCACTGTGGTCGTTTGGCCAAAAATATCCTGCGTCATACATCTATCCCGATTACACATACGCTTGTGCGGCAACGCACGTCTCTCGACTCCACATACAGGTATAAATAGCATGGCAAACCTCACAGACCCGTGTGTCACGGACCTGTGACCAGTATTTCAGCGGTCAAAGTCCTGAAATATCAACGTTTAGGCTGAATTCTGCTCAATACGCGTTCAGTGTCTGCACCAAAAATGGGCGGTGCGCTGCGATATGTGACAGGCGTCTTAGACAGCTTTAGCGGGTTTCCGATCACCTGGACTTCACCTGACTTTACGTCAGCTGAGGGAATCGTTGCGATCATGTCGCGCGCCTTCACTTGATCACTGCCAAAGACCTGGTCGAGCGTCTGTACCGGCCCCACCGGGACCTTGCGCGATTCGAGCCCGTCGATGAGGTCTTGGGTTGAGATCGCTTGGATCAGCGGAACCAATTTCGCCAAAAGCGAGTCGCGGTTGGCGAGGCGGGACGGGTTCGTCGCATAGTCAGGATCAGTTGCCAATTCAGCGTCGCCGAGAAAGTCGCAGAACCGTTGAAACTGCCCATCATTTCCGACCGCAACAATCGCGTAGCCATCTGACGTTTGAAACACTTGATAGGGAACAATGTTGGGATGGCCATTGCCACGGCGCTTTGGCACCGCACCGCTGGTGAGATAGTTCACCCCTTCATTGATGACCCAGGCAACCTGACTGTCAACAAGCGCCACATCAATATGCTGACCTTCTCCAGTCTTGTCGCGGTGACGCAATGCGGCGAGGATCCCGACGGTCGCATACATCCCGCACATCACATCCGCGATGCCAACGCCCACCTTCATTGGTTCGCCCTCTGGTTCACCAGTGAGCGACATGATCCCACCGTAACCTTGGGCCATGAGGTCATAGCCTGGCTTGCTCGCATTCGGTCCGGTCTGCCCGAATCCGGAGATGGAGCAATACACAAGCCCGGGGTTTTCAGTGAGGACCGACTCTGCGTCGAGGCCGTACTTCGCCAGACCACCCGGTTTGAAGTTCTCGATCAGCACGTCGCATTCCGCAGTAAGCGCCTTGATCGCGGCTTGTCCGTCTTGCGTCGTGATATCAACGGCGACCGACAGCTTATTGCGATTGGCGCACATGAAATAGGCGCTTAAGTCCGTCGGTTCCCCATCCATGCCGTCTAAAAATGGTGGGCCCCAAGTGCGGGTATCGTCGCCGCCGGTCGCTGGGTTCTCGATCTTGATGACCTCCGCCCCCAAGTCACCCAATAGCTGCGTGCAGGTCGGCCCCGCCAAAATCCGGCTCAAGTCTAGAATGCGGAGCCCATCGAGTGCCCCAGCCATCAAAGCCGCCCGTCGTAGGCTTTTTTGTCGATCACGGCGGCGATCAGGACAAAGGTGTCAGCGGTCTCTGCTGCGGCAAGTGCTGCACGCAGCTCCTCCCGGTTCGTGACCGTGTAACCGTCGCCGCCAAAGGCCTTGCCGATCGCGGCGTAGTCATGCCCCCGGAAATCAACACCGGCGTTCTTCAATTGCCGTTGGCGCTGCTTGAGTTCAATCAACGCGAGCGATTCATCAACGAAGACGACAAAGATCGTGGTTTGCGCATGCTCTGCGGCCGTCGACAGATCGCCGGCCACCATCAACAACCCAGCATCACCAGAAAAGCTGACAACCTTTCGCGCTGGCGCGGCCAAATGTGCGCCGATGGCCAAAGGCACGGCGCAGCCCATTGTGCAAAGACCGGAGGATTGCAGCAACGTCCGCGGTTCCTGACACGCCCACATCTGAGACAGCAAAATCCGATGCGCACCGCTATCGACAGTTGCAATCGTGTCAGCCGGCAACGCCGCGCGACATTCCGCAATCACCGCACCGGGGCCCCAGGCTTCATCCTGCGGAAAGGCATCCGCCAAAGCCGCTTTCACCGCAGCGACCTCTCCGCCTTGCCAGGTGTTACAGGGCGGGATCGCCTCTGACATTGCGGCCAGCGTCGCGCCCGTATCCGCAATAAAGCTCAGCGTGGCTTGGTGCATAAAGTGGTGGTTCGGGGCAGCCGTGATGTCGATGACGTTCTGCACCGTCGGATCCCACGGGTCTTGCCAGCCCGGACGCATCTCTATCGGGTCGTAACCCACGCAGATCACCAGATCGGCCTGTTGGACAAACGGCACCAGATGTTTGTCGGCGAGGGGCGACAGACCCGCGCCACCCAGGCACAACGGATGATCTTCTGGGATCACCCCCTTGGCTTTATAGGTCGCGATGACCGGGACTCCGTGGATATCGGCAAAGGCTCGAACGGTTTCGCAAGCCTTGTCCTTTAGAACATCTAGCCCGACGATCATCACCGGCTTCTCAGCTTTGGAAAGCCACGTGCGGGCAATGTTGAGGTCCGGACCAGCGGGCACAGCATCGCTCGCGGGCACGCGGCGCATGGCGTAGGGCTGGGCGGGGGCATCGGCGACCGAGATCGGCACATCAATATGAACCGGCCCGGCGCGCCCCTCGGTCGCGATCCCAAGCGCCTTTTCAGCAATCACCCCTGCCGCTTCGGCGTTCAGTGTGAAGGTCGCCTTCGTGATCGGCTCAAACACCTTCCGATGGTCGAGCACTTGGTGCGTATACCGTTCCGCCTCGTGCGGGTCGACACAGCCGGTCAGCACGATCAGCGGCACGCGGTCTTGCTCCGCATTGGCAACGACATTCACACCATTCATCGCGCCTGGACCAACAGTGGCCACCAGAATACCGGGTGCGCCATCGACGTGGTGCACGCCTTCAGCCATAAACCCGGCGGCATTCTCGTGCCGTGCCAGATGAAAGGTGATCCCGGCCTTTTCCAGCGCGTCGACCAGCGTCAACACCTCGCCGCCGGGCATTCCAAAGGCGTGGCGGCAGCCAGCCTCATACAAGCGGCGGGCCAATACATCGGCGGCGCGAAGGGTCTCGGTCATCAATCGTCCTTGGGTTCGTTTCGCGGGTTTTAGCGGGCCGTTTCAGCAATCGCCAGAAAAATGGCGTCGAGCTCTGCAGCCGCTGCGACAAGATCCGCGCCACCCTCTGCGGTATAAGGGGAAAAGACAAAACTGGGTGTCTTGTAAGACAGTGTCGCAGTCCCAGCTTCATCTTCGGTCACGTAGAACCGGATCGGTGCTTCGATCATTGCGGCGGTTGATAGGTCCAAAATGCGGACGGCAAAGACGTTGTTGAATACGCCCACAACACGGTTGTTCGGGATGGTGATCCCGCGTTGGGCGGCCGCACCAGTGGGGCCAGCTTGGGTCACGACGCCCATTTTGTTGGCCTTGACCGCAGTCTTTAGGTCATCGAGCAACGCATCAAATGGTTTTTCGCTAGGCATCACGACCCAACCGTCGCGGTCGCTGAGCCCCTCCGCCGCGAGGCTCGCGCCCCATAAGACCATCCCTAAAATCGCGACTAGACGTGCCATAACAGAATCCCCTCATGCTAAGCCTTTCACATCGGGCAGAACGCTGCGCAGGTAAATTCACAATTCCGACAGTTGCCTAGGCTGCGCGGCGCGCCACCCAAAGCGAGGTGAGACCGCTCACGATGATGATCACCAAGCCGGATAGCGCGATCAGGTCCGGCCATTCGCCGAAGACGATAAGACCCAGCACTGTCGCAACAACAATCTGACTGTAGATCAACGGCGCAATGACAGAGGCTTCTGCCTGACGGTTCGCAAGGACAAGGAGTAGGTTGCCTAACGCAGAGCCCAAAGCGCTGATCATGATCCATCCCATGATTGGCAAGGTCAAAGCTGGCAGCGGACCAATGGCTAAGGGAATCAAAACAACCGTTCCGATCATGAGCTGCGAGAACAACAAGAACCGCGGGCGGTAGTCGCTAGCCAACCATCGCGTTGCGACAAGATAGCTGCCATGAAATGTCCCGCCAACTAGGGCCCAGGCCACCCCGATGGTCATCCCAAAGCCGGGCTTGACCACCAGAAGAACCCCACCAAACCCGATCAAAAGCAGGATCGCGCGGGTGAGCGTGACTTTCTCGCCCAACAAAATGGCGGAGAGGACGAAGGACACAATCGGCCCAACAAAGAAGGCGCCAAAGACGGTTGCCAATTCTTCGGTCTTAAGCGACGTCAGGATACAGGCGACACCGCCTGCGATCAGACAGGACCGCAAAATTAAACCGGGCCGGAAGAGGTATTTTAGCTCGGACCATTGCAATCCACAAAATGGCAGAAGGATCACCACCGCGATGGCAAACCGAGCCCAGGCGACAAAAAACGGAGCAAGGCCGGCGGAGGTCAACAATCGCCCGGCGACGTCACCTGTCACGATAAGCGTCATCGCACCAACAACCATCGCCGCAATGCGCCAGTTTGACGTCTGCATTCAATCGCCTCTCTTCTGCGGTGGTACAATGAGATCATTCAATCTAGACCGCCCAAAACACGGGTCGGGCAAACCGGACTAGCCAGAGCGAAACAAATCTGCAAAGTTTCTGACGCTACGTCAAAAGTAGCCACAATTTTGCCAATAGCCCGGCTTAGCTGGTCGGGCAACAGGCAAACCAACACGGAAGATAGAATGAGTACGAAATCAGTTTTTTACACAACAAGCATTTTGACACTTCTTGCTGCCTGCGGCGGGAGCGGTGGTGGCGGCGGTGACGTGGTCCAAGACGGGCCTGTCTCTGGTGCCGAAGTGGCCTCCGTCTTTGGCAGCATTGATAGTGCTTTGGCCGGAAGCCTCCTCAGTGGAGATACCACCATCGATGAAACAACTGCCGAGATGGTTCTTGACGATATTACGCCGGTCGATGTCACCGTTGCCGGCAGCGCGAACTACGACGGCGTCATCGCGATTTCTGACATCGACTCCGGACCGCTTTTCGACCCAGAAGTCAGCTTAGAGGTAGCGGGCGACGCTCTCTTTGAAAGCGACCCAACCTTCCTTATTCTCGGTCGTTCAACGATCGATGTCACCTTCGGGTCTGACCCTGAGATTTCGGGTGGCGCAGATGGCTTTATCGGGATGAACGCGGATGACATCTTGGCCATCGACGTATCTGATTTTCCGACGGAACTGACAGAATCGACCGTTGCTTCGTTCATCAATTCACTGCCGACAGTCGATGTCGACGGCAGCCTGACGTATTCGAACGCCTCTGTCTTTGATCTCAGCGATCTTGGTATCGCAGAGCTGCCCAATGGTCTGGCCTTTGATGTTGACGGCAACTTGGTTCTGACCGGCGCGCTGACGGGTTTGGGAAGCACCCAGAATGTCACCGTTGACGGTAATGGTGTTGCTGTCTTCACGAACGTTTTGGCTGGCGGTCTGGTAGACCTTGGTTCCTCTGGCGGTACGCCTGATCTGCCATTGAGCGGTTTGATCATCGGCGTTGCTGAGTAATCATCTTCGCAAGCAAATAATTTCAGGGCCGTCGCATGATTGCTGCGGCCCTTTGCATTCTGGCGCTAGCCGCCAGGGATCCTTCGGTCTAGTCTCGCGGAAAGTGTTCAAAGAGACGGCAAAAGATGTTCGATCGTATTCTCTCTCTCTTCAAGACCGATGCGCCGGTCACACCTTTGCCAGAGGCCGATGCACAGCATGCACTTGGTGCGCTTCTGGTGCGGGCTGCGAAGATTGACCAAGTCTACCTCTTTGAAGAAATTGAACATATCGATGAGCTGCTCGCCCATCGCTATGACTTGAACCCGGTTGAGGCAGCAAAACTGCGAGCGGAGTGTGAAAACCTCGAAGTGGCCATGCCTGATACTGCGGCACTCGCTGATATACTTCACAACGCGATTGACCTGAAAGAGCGGGAGGCCACCGTGCTGGCCTTGTGGGAGGTTGTCTTTGCCGATGGGGTGGAGGTGGAAGCAGAAGACAATCTGCTCCACCAGATCGAAGTACTCCTCGGCGTCTCACCCGAGCGCAGCAAGGAACTGCACGACTTGGCGATGGACGCGAGCCATTAGACCCTGACACGCTTTGAAGCACCGCTCATGTGGATTGTGCTTCCGGTTTTGCCGGTGCTTCTATGGTTCGCACTGCTCAATATTCTCAGCGATGGGTCGATTACGCTTTTGTCGTCGGGGATTGCTGAAAGCGCGCTTTATGGTGACGCGCGGGACCTTCGGTTTTTCAACGCATTGATTATCTTTGCGGCCGTTGGCCTATTTCAAGTAATCGGGTGTGCCACCGTGGCTGTCTTTGCGGCGGCCAAACTAAGCGAGTTCCCGGCAGAGGCTCAGAACATGGCTTGGCGCATTTTCGCGGGCTCGGTCAAGCCGTCGCCGTTGCAGAAGCGGATGATGAGGTGAGACGCCGCGTCGCCGAACGCGGATTGCCAGCCCAAGCGGCACGCGTCCTCACAACGCTGTCGCCGCTCTTGGTTGGCTCTGCCGCGTCTGCTGTCGACCTGCTTGTCGGGGCCTTTGGCGGGTAGGGTGGGTGTAACCCACGGTCATCTACAAAGGTTCTGGATCGACATCATGCCATTCCGACCCGAAGCAGTCATGGCGGACGTCATTGGGAAATAGATCAACATCCCCATCCGCGCTGCATCTTGCGCGCGAATGGATTTGTCGGACTGCGATACAAAAATACCGCAGGAAACTAACGTCTCTCTCGCGACCGACACGCGCTACGCGGACAAGTTCACGACCAAAGTGGCCCGCCCTATTCCATCGCTTCCGTTGTGCGGCACTACTTGCGGCCGCTCTCTTCCGGTTTCCACGCCAGATAGGCTTGAAGGGCGGCGGTCTCGCGGCTCACACGCACTGCGGGGCTCAGCGCAAGCCGCCAGCGGGCGAAGAGAAAAGCCAATGAGAGAAATAAGAATGCAGTCGGCAGATAAGTCGCCATGATCACCTCAACCAAAAGGCATCACGGGACGCGCAGTGATGCCGCACAAAAAATCCCACCTCGGCTCACCATAGAAACCGAACATGAACCCAAGATGAACGCAAACGCCAGGATGGAAACAGTCTTGGCCGCATGTCCCTTGCACCCTGCCGCTACACTTGGTCTAACCCCCCTGCCGAAAAGGGGAACACTATGGTTGATATCGCCACCCGTGTCTGGAACCACAAATGGAAGATTGACCCGATTGTCCGATCGCTCATCGATACGGACTTTTACAAGCTCCTGATGTGCCAGTCGATCTTTCGGAACAAGCCAGACACGCATGTCACCTTTTCGCTGATCAATCGGTCTAAACATATCCGCTTGGCAGATTTGGTCGACGAAGGGGAACTGCGAGAGCAGCTTGATAACATTCGTTCTCTCTCGCTTTCCCGCGGCGAAAGCACCTGGCTGCGCGGCAATACATTTTATGGCAAACGCCAGATGTTCCGCTCTGACTTTATGGAGTGGTTCGAGGGGCATAAATTGCCTGACTACCACCTTGAGAAGCGGGATGGGCAGTACGAGCTAACGTTCGAAGGCAAATGGCACGAAGTCATGCTGTGGGAGATCCCTGCGCTGTCGACTTTGATGGAACTGCGCGGCCGCGCCGTGCTGAAGGACATGCGCAAGTTCGAACTGCAGGTCCTCTACGCCCGCGCCATGACGAAGCTATGGGAAAAAGTCGACCGCCTGCGGGAGATCGACGGGCTTGTGCTTGCTGACTTTGGCACTCGGCGGCGGCACTCGTATCTGTGGCAAGACTGGTGCGTCCAGGCGTTGAAAGAAGGCCTTGGTGCCAGTTTCGTCGGCACCTCCAACTGCCGCATCGCGATGCAGCGGGAGCTGGAGGCGATCGGAACAAACGCCCACGAACTCCCCATGGTTTATGCGGCCTTGGCCGACGGGGACGACGCCTTGCGGCAGGCCCCCTATGACGTGCTCGCCGATTGGCATGAGGAGCACGAGGGCAACCTGCGCATCATCCTGCCCGATACCTATGGAACCGATCAATTCCTCGATGGCGCACCAGACTGGCTGGCGGGTTGGACCGGAATCCGCATCGACAGCGGCGACCCGGCGACGGGCGCAGAAAAGGCGATCCGCTGGTGGCAAGAACGGGGTGAGAACCCAGCAGAGAAGCTGGTGATCTTCTCAGATGGGCTCGACGTGGAAAAGATCGCAGCACTGCAGCAGCAGTTCGCGGGCCGGGTGCGGGTGTCCTTTGGTTGGGGGACGATGCTGACGAATGATTTCAAGGGGTTGGCGGCCGACGACGCTTTGACGCCGTTTTCCTTGGTGTGCAAGGCCGTGGCTGCGGACGGTCGCGCGACGGTGAAGCTGTCAGACAACCCGAACAAGGCGATGGGCCCGGTCGAAGAGATCGCGCGATATAAGCGAGTGTTCGAGGTTGGCGACCAGGTGGCGGAGGATGTTGTGGTCTAGTTCTGGCATCTTTCAGAAGCGCTGACGATGAGACAGCGCCCCTGAAAAGTAAAGTACGACGACAATGCCATTTCGCTTCGACAAGTGTGGGACATTAATGCGCGTATTCGGCATTTGAATAGGGCTCAAAGTATTACCCCATATTCAGCACAGGCATCCCCGATACGCGCGCCGTTCTCAGCGTATTTGGCAGAATACGAGATTTGGTTTTACACGTCGTCATGTAAATGTTCGCAGCCGCATAACCAGCAGGCTGACCGCAATCATAATGACTGCCGTCAAATCTATATGCGAATAGGTCCTTTTGCGTAGCAATTGCATCGGTTAGTTCAATTCTCCCATTTGCCTTTGGACGCGCGGTCGAAAGTGTCTTCAGCACTTCAGGCTGCAAAATGTATCGACCAACAACAGCGTATGTAGAGGGTGCCTCTAAGGGGTCAGGCTTTTCTACAATGTTCTTCAAAGACAATACTTTCCCATCGTCTTCCGCGATATCGAGTGAGCCGTAATTATTGATCGCGCCTACGCCAACATCATGCGTTGCGACGTAGTTGCCGGGTCGCTGTTGATACGCCTCAATCATTTGTTTCAATACGGGTCTGTCCGCATGGATGAAGTCGTCTGGCAGGATTACGGCGAAGGGTTCATTAAAGACAAACTGTCGGGCGCAGAGCACTGCATGCCCGATCCCAAGCGGCCTGTCTTGATGGACGACGTGCAAGCGATCACCAAGGTCGGTGGCAACCACTTTTTCCAACTCTTCATGTCTTCCGGTAATGAACAATTCACCTTCGAGCTCAGGCTGCGACCGAAAGTGATCTTCAAGTTGCGGCTTCGCCGGAGAATTTACAAAGACAATCCGTTCAATTCCGGCTTTGCGTGCTTCGCTTACTGCATATTCAATAATTGGTCGGCCATTTAGTGGCAGGAGCTCCATAGGTACAGATTTTGTAAATGGAAGAAATCGGGTGCCAAGCCCGCCCACTGGGAAAATCGCAACGCGAGGTGTCTTCATGTCTCTCTCCTTCGTCCTTTTGAATCTATTCGTTACAGATCGACGCCAACGCGAAGGCGATGGCAGATATCGAGCGGACAACAAAAAAGCCCAATTGTGAGAACTTGTTTTGAGATAGTGCAGTCAACTCAAGTCCAATTGAGACGTGAGTTTGCGGCACAACTTTGATTGTACTTTGTCAGATGTGTTACATTCGGCCGCAGATATGCAGTTCCCGCATTGGGATTTCTGCAGTCATGTTTTGATTTTTTGGTGCTTGGGGCCGTTCGGTCTGGATCATTGGTGTGGGCCCCAAAGCCCATCGGTTAGACTGAACGAGATAGGAGTTGCTCACCCCACCCGCAACCGCCGAAACGGATCGCGCGCCCGCAGCCACCGCTGCCGCAGCCCCCAGACCACCACGTGTCCGCCGACCGTAAACATCACGAACCCACCGATCAGCAGCGGTTGCAGGAGCGACCACTCTGCCGTTTTCAGCACGACGCTTGATCCCAATGCTAACCCGGCTGTCCAGCAGAACACCGAATTGGCCGCGATCTGCGTGACCGTCACCAACCTCCACGTCGGTAGGTCAAACAGCGCGCTGCCAACCGACCGCTTCATCACCGGCATCACATAACGGCCAATCGCTCGGGCGTTGATCAGCATGAAGGTCATGACGTAGAGCTTCACAAAAAGCTTTGGTGACACCTCCGCCCAGGCAAATCCGGTGCGGATGTAGACCAGGGCGAGCCCCGTAATCCACAGCCCGCCAAAAGCCCCCATGATCCATAGGTGGATGTCACGTAGCGCGATGACATCGGTTTCCGTAATAGCTTTGTCCATCGTCCGCATCGTGCGCAGGTCGAAATACAGCCCTGTCCCCATGCCGGCCGCAAAGCACAACAGATGCAGGGCCCGGATAAGATCGACCAGGGTATCAGAGACGTCCAACGGGGTAGTCCTTCGGGCAGCGGTTGCCGCTAAAAGACAAACGGAAGGGGCCATGCGTATGGCAACTTTGGGGCGAGATTGGTGCGATCGGACTTAGGTCGAGCGAAACTGTTCCAGAAATCCGTTGATCGCTTGGGTTGGAAGGCGCAGTTCAGTTTTGAAGTCGGCGTGCAAGCGCTCTTTCACGTCGGAAGGTGTCGCGGTTCGGGGCAGTGTGGGCAGACCGGTTTCGCCCCCAATGTCGCGGGCGCGGTTGTCGATGGCCGTGATCAGCACGCGTCGCCCATGGCGCAGTCCGCGGATCCCGCCGTGCAATCGGGTTCCGACCACATCGACGTCCGTTTCACGAAGCAGGGCGTCATAGGCCGCTAGGTTTGGGGGGACGATCTGGATGTCGTCGGTTGATGTGATGCTCTTCAAATACCCAAGATCGCGCAGTTGCTGGGGCCAGAAGTACAGCGTGTCGTAACTTTCGCGTAGAACATCGATGAAGGGGGCGTCCTGCGGCGCGGCCTTGTGCATTGTCAGTGTGAAACATGCAGCAGGCGCTTTGGTGGCCGGCACCTGCGGATCGCTCTCTCGATAACGCCACAAAGTCGGACAGGAGGTGTTCGCAGCTCTGATCCCCGCAGCCTCCAGAAGTGTCCGACCGGTTTCGTCGCGGGTCGAATGCAAATGGTGCGGCGACAAAAGACGCTTCAGCAGGCGCGCTTGCCGGGGCTGAACCGCGTCAAAGTCCTTGCTCGCCCCTACGCCGAACATCACCACTTTTTGCTCTAGCGCGCTAAGGTCGCGCAGCCCCACTTCCCATACGAAATGTCCGCGCCGCTGGTACTTCGCGGTCAGGGCGTTGGTCCCCAGAAGCAAGACGACATCAGCGCTCGCCACCAATTGACGGCCATAATGGCCGAGCCCATCATGGCTGGAAGAGGTGGAGATATAGGCGTCGCCAAACAGCTCCTGCACGAAATGCCGTGCCTCAGAGACAATGATTTCATCGCCTACATTGTCTGAGGCGACAGAGGTATCCAGCAAATGGACGTGGCGCATGATGTGCAGGATCCCCCGGGGTCTTTCGAACGCATTTCTTTTGCTATTTTCGCGTCTTTCACAGATTACAAGACAACAGGATGGATCGAAAGAGACGATGTTCGCACTGGCCGCCAATGGGTTTAACAAACCATCGGAGACCTTCATCCGGGCGCATGCGGCAGGTCTCGCGCCGGATGGCACGCTTTTGATCGCAGAACGGCGAGAGCTGCGCCGTCCGATCGCGGCCCCTCTCATCCTGTTCTCGAAACGTTTGCCCATTTTGGTGAGCAAGACAGGTGGGGTGTCGGATGTCATTCGCGGCCTGCTTGATCCATCTCGTATCGTCAGGACCCGCAGCGGTTATCTCGCTCATCTGCTCAAGCAGCAGGGCGTCACCGCTATGATGGTTGAATACGGCGTTTGCGGCATTCACCTAATGGACGCTGCGCAGGCGGCCGGGTGTCGGTTCTTCGTACATTTCCACGGGGTCGATGCCTCTGCGGCGCTGAAGGATACGACGACCCTGGTCGCCTACCAAAAAATGTTCGAAATCGCAGCGGGCATTATCGCACCTTCCCGCTTTATTGCCGACAAATTGCAAGCGTCTGGATGTCCAGCCGATAAGCTGCACGTCGTGCCGTGTGGGGTGGCGCTCTCTAACATCCCGCTGGCCCAACCCACCGGGGTAAACCTATTGGCGGCGGGCCGCATGACAGAGAAAAAGGCCCCGCTCAAAACGATCAAAGCATTTGCAAAGATCAAAGCAGCGCACCCCGCGGCGACCCTCACCATGCTCGGTGACGGCCCCTTGTTTGATCAAGCAAAAGCAGAGGTGCGGAGGCTTGACCTGACCGGTGCAATCTCGCTGCCCGGCATGGTTACCGGGGCGAAGGTGCGCGACGCGATGCAACGCGCGCGGGTTTTCCTCCAACACTCCGTCACGGCCTCAAATGGCGACGTCGAAGGCCTCCCCGTTGCTATTCTTGAGGCGATGGCCGCAGGCCTCCCCGTTGTTTCTACCCACCACAGCGGTATCCCGGAAGCGGTGCAAGACGGCGTTACTGGTGCGCTTGTGGCGGAAGGCGACGTCGATGGCATGGCGGATCGCACGATTGAATTGCTAAGCGATCCAGCCAAAGCAAAGCGCTATGGGTCTGCGGGCCGCCAAAGGATAGCCGACGCATTTGACATCGAAATCACAAACGGAAGGCTGCGCGACATTATGGGCCTTGCGGTTCCGTCGAAATGAACGCTTGCGCCGGATCGCACCTGGCTAATCTGAATCTGAAATGCGCCCACGCAGCGCTTTGACCGCGCCGCGTTGCTTTTTGCCCTCCAAACGGCGCTTGACCGACCCATAGGTCGGTTTCGTGCCAATCCGTCGTTTCGGCACTTCGGTCGCCTTGCGGATCATTTCCGCTAAACGCTCCCGCGCAATTTCCCTGTTGCGGGCCTGGCTGCGGGTGTCTTGTACGAAAATCACCACTGCCCCGTCCTTCGTCCATTTCTGCCCGGCAATCCGGCGCAAGCGGCGCTTGACCGGGTCCGGTAGGTTTGGCGAGCGCTCCGCCTCGAACCGCAACTCGACTGCCGTCGATACCTTATTCACGTTCTGGCCGCCCGGACCGGAGGAGCGGGCAAACTGTTCCGTCAGTTCCCAGTCGTCGAGTGTGATGTGATCGGTGACACGCATAAGACGTCTTTTAATCGATTTTCAGCCAGGGCGCATCCAAGCTTCGACAAACACAGACGTTGGGGCAAACAGGCCGGCGCGCATGTCCAAACGCAAACCCTCATTGCGGGGTCTGTGCACAGCCTCGCGATCTGAAATCGGCAGTTTGCTCCACGTAAGAGCAAAGCAAATTTCCGAAAAGCGGACTCTGAACGGTCCATTGCAGTGATAGCAAATTCTAACCGCGCTTGGTCTGAAGGAACTGTTCAGACGGATATGCTCGCCAAGGCGTCATCGTTCAATGCAATGGGCCACCAGCCAAAGCCGTCCACCGCATTGCTTGGGCGCCTCGCATGTCCAAAGAAGGTCATTACTCGTTACTGGCGCGCGCTTAGTGCGTCTGTCTGATCAATTGGTCGAGAAAGTGCTGTGCCGGAAACTTCTGGCCGCCGCACATGGCACGCACCCCTTCAAGAATGGCATTCGGATCCAGCGTTTTTGGCAGGAAACCAGAAACACCAAGGTCGATCGCATCAGCGATGATTTCGTTCGAAATTCGCCCCGATAGGAGTGCCACGTTTTGAACCTCGCAACGCATAATGCGATCCACACCGACCAATCCATCCATTCCAGGCATGTTGTAGTCGAGCAGCGCCAGATCGAACCGCGCGTGCGACGCGACTTCAATGGCCCCTTGGAGACTTGGGGCAGTACGACAATCCGCTGACAATCCATATTCAATCAGGTCGCGCACGACATCGCGGACAAGGTCGTTGTCGTCGGCGATGATGATCCGCAGGGGGTTTTCTCGTGATACGTTGTCCAACAAGGCAAGATGCCTCCAAATTTTGAGTTAACGAGAGGCTATCAGATCCCCAGCCGACCACGTGCGGTCTTACGGCTATGGTCCTGGAACTTTAGCGATTTCGACTAGCCATGCGGATAGGTCCGTTGTGCTCGGGCCATGTCTAGGCCTTGTTGATCGACGAGTTGCGCGAGGTCGAGAAGTCCTGAAATCGGCAAACGCCTCGGCTTCTATCCTTTTGAGAGCCGGGGCTACGCCTTCGCGCGTTTGCGCAATGATACCCAATCTTGCAGCATCAATCCGGCCTGACAGGCGTCGGGCCTCAGGCAACAACAAGCAAGGATGCGAAATGAGAAATTTTGCCGAAAGCATCACATTCAATGCCGAACAAGGCACGCGGGCCAACCGGTTGTTTTCCGCAGTCGTGTTGGCGGCCTTGGACGATGCTATCGCCGATGACAAGAAATATGGAAACGGTCCAGAGCAGATCGCGCGCTGGGCGCGATCACGCGACGGAAGAGATGTGTTGAGCTGCGCCGGTATCGATCCCAACGAACTTGTGGTGAAGGGCCTGGTGGACTTCGTTGTCGAGGGGCAACGCACGTCGATTGCGACGGCCCGACCAGACCGCAAACGCCTTAGTCCTTTCAGATCCGTGGCCGCGCACCACGCGGCCTGATCTTTCGTGGGCGACGGTCATCGTCCGCGCGACGGGCGATCACGATGGGTAAATGCACCTTGTGGTGCACGCCCTGTGCATCGCCTGTGTACGCCCGGTGCACATCGCGTGTCTTGCCTAGAAATAAGGCAACCCACATGAAAAAGGCCCACACCGGCGAGGGTGTGGGCCTTTCCTGAATCACGGAGGTGGGTCGGTTAGGTGTCCCACCTTGCGTGGTCGTTACCTAAAGGCTGCTCTAGACACGACCCCCACAAGTTGTCCCGACACAATTCTCCAATACCTCATGATGCACTGGATCACCTCCTTTCAAATGTTTCGCCTATGAAAGAGGTTGGCACAGCGTCACTTAAAATCAAGATAATTTTGCATCGAAAGCGCGTTTATGCGGTCTGTGCGGCAAAACGCCCAACGATCAGGCGGAATGGCACCAGTGCAATCAAGGCAATCGCCAGCTTCACACCCCAATCCGCAACGGCCAAGGTGATCCACAGCGGCGCCTCCGGCCCGCCCAACAGGAAGGGCGCTGGGTCTTGTGCCCAGATGATTTCGGAGTCCGCCGCCGCAGAAATCCCATTGAAAACAGCGCCAAAGGCGATTGTGAAGAAGATGATCGTATCAACAGTGGAACTGACCAACGTCGACCCCAATGGTGCTTTCCACCAGGATCCGTCACGCAGTGTGTTGAAAACCGTGATGTCGAGCAGTTGCGCCACGGCGAACGCAGTTGCGGACCCAATGGCAACACGCAAGGCGACGGCGTTATAAGGGCCGAACTCGCTTTCAAGCACGATTTGGGTGCCAATCAGGGAGCAGATGATCCCGGTGACCAGGCCGGCAACAACAACCTTGCGGGCCTGGGTGGGGCCATACAGCCGGTTCATCACGTCAGTCACGAGAAAGGCAAGCGGATAGGTAAAGGCCCCCCATGTCAGCAATCCATCAAGGATAAGGAATTGCACGAGGATATTTGAGGCGACCACGATAGCGGCCATGGCAAGAATGCCAGGAAGAAGACGTGTCATGATGATGTTCCGTTTTGGCAAGGGTGCGGCACTTGGTCCCCGACCATTCGGAGACAGCGCGACTTAGCCATAAGGGGCGCGGTGGTCAATGGGGAGAATGTGGAAGGGAGTCCGCTATGCGGACAAAGCCGACCTCCGCAAGTCTTCGTTCTTTTAATATTTTTTGATAAGATAAGAAAAAGTGAGGTCATAGATGATGAAGGTCACAGGAAGTCGGGATTGTGGGAACTCCCCCAAAAATACGTTCGCTCAGACAATTGGTGTCGCAATCGAGAGCGGTGAATTCCTCAAAGAGGCCTTCCCAGATGACATGATATGGGAACAGCAAGGCGGCGAAACTGTTGGATCAGCAGCAGTTAAAGCGGCCTTGGCCAACATCGAGCAACCTGTAAGTATCGTTGTCGAGCATGCAATTACTCACGGTAGAGCTGGGGCTACATCGGGTGTGGCAACCCTGCCAGATGGCAAGACACGCCGATACAGCCACGTTATCGAATTCACAAACACGAAGGCCAACAAGGTCGCAAAGATAAAGAGTTACGTTTGACTGTTGCCGAATGAGGTATGTTTGGGCTCATACCGGTCATCCGATACTTTTGATCGGGTTTGTCGTGCTTAAAACCGTGCCGTATGGCGGCTCTGCGGGACTTTGCTGCCGTTCCGGCCGCGAGTTCACGCCAACCCAATCCCATCAACGCTGCCTTTTCATGAAGATCGGTGCGCTTTCGATCTTCAGACTCGGCTTCAAAAAGCCATTGACTATAGTGTGAAGTCCATGCGGAGCCCATTAGGAGATTTTTCTTTGACTGCTCGGAATTACGAGGGTGAGTGGATCATGTTGCCGGAGTTGAGCTTTTATCAACTTGGGGAGGCACCTGAATCAGGACGGTACCACATCGAAATACTGGGAGATGACGTACGCTTTTCAATTGATTGGGTGACACACGGAGTCAATCAATCAGTTAGCTTCGATGGTCCCTTGGATGGCGAGTTGCAACCTATAAATGCCGTTCCGGATGGCTTCGCTTCGTACTCCCACATCGACGCAAACACGCTAGAGAGTAGGTTTGTCGTCAAAGGTTTGGAAGTGGCTTATTCAAGAAGGCGAGTATCGCACGATGGAGAACTGCTGGCCGTTCTTCAGGTGAACAAGCAGCCAGACGGCTCGTCTGTTAGGATAAGCCAAGTGTACCGTCGTTCATCGTAGTCTGGGGTCGAAGCGGACCTTTGCCTCTCGTTAACATCCGCTTGGCCGCCCTACCCATCAATCCGGTACTCCGCGATCTCATTGTTGAGAAAACCTCGAAAGTTATCGTCAGCGATCAAGGTCATAATTGTCTCACCAGCCGGGTTCTCCCAGACCGAGATCCCTTCCATATTCCCATGGACGCCGAGGCCGGTCTGCAAGATTGTCTCTGACAACTCCGCCTCAAAATCGACCCGCCGGACCCGGGTCAGAAAGCCGATCCCACTAAAGTCCCGCTCAAGCAGGTAAAGCTTGCCGTCGGGGCCAAAGTCTGCGCCGACGACCAGGTATTGCTCAGTCCGGGGGATCGCGAAAGGGATTGACCAATTCGCGCCGTCGTAGCGATAGACGGGAAAGGGCGTGCTGTACCGACCGGAGCGTTCCGGTATCGTGTAAAGTGCGCCGTCGGCGTCAATGGCCAGGGCCTCCAGACCCGAATTGCCTTGCAACGCTGCAAAGTCATTGGCCATCGGGATGACCTCTTCGCGTGCAGCAATGTCCGAGAACTTTCCGATCCGCGCGTGACCTTCAAACGAGACATACATTGCGCCATCGGCGTCGACGGCAATCCCTTCGGCATCGTTGAGCTTTCGGCGCGTATCGAACGCAAAGACATCGATCTCGCTTGGCTGCGTCATCAAGATGTCGACGATCTGTCCGGCTGGATCGCGGACGATTTCACCCTGCGCAATTGTGCCCCGGTCGCTGATCGTGATGAGGTTGCGACCCTCGTCACCTATGTGAATGGCAGACAGGCCCCCGTAGGTCTTGCCCTCCGCCGGGATCACATAGCGCCCAACCAACGTCGCGTCCGCGCCGCTCGCCCCGCTGGCCAGCAGGATCGATGCTGAGACCAAAAAGTGAAACATATCAGTTGCTGGTTAAGACCCGACCACACTGTCCGGGAAGCCCTGCCATTGTAATAGGGCCACGTGGCGGCCGTGGTGTGGCATTTGGATTGGGCGGAGGCGGGTTGAGAATGTCATTGACCCATTTTTGGGCATCCGCACAACCGTCACCGGCAGGCGGTGGGGCTTGGTTTTGGCAGTCGGAGTCGCCTGCAGGGCACTTGAGCCGCACATGAAAATGGTAGTGGTGTCCGTACCAAGGCCGGATCTTGTTCAGCCAGCTGCGGTCCCCAGTGGCAGAGTTGCACATGGCGACCTTTGCGCCGGGAAAGACGAAGATGCGCGCGACGCGTGGATCTGACGCCGCCGCTTTTAAAATCGCCTCATGCTGTGGTGTCCAGCTGCTGTTGGTGTAGGCCCCTTGGGCGCGGCGCATCGAGATCGATGAGATATTCTCGCGCTCTTGCCGCGTCAGGTTCAGGCGGTCTGGTGGCAACATCCAGATATCGGCATCAAGACCGATCTGATGGCTCGCATGGCCGGACAACATCGGCCCCCCGCGGGGCTGGCTGAGGTCGCCGACATAAAGCCCTTCCCACCCTGGCTGTGTCGCGGCAAAGCGGCTGAGGTCTTGGACGTAGTCGATCAACTCCGGTTGGCCCCAATTGCGGTTCCGGCTCAGGCGCATCGCCTGCCAGGTCGGGCCTGTTTCTGGCAGCTCAACTGCGCCGGCCTGACACCCGCGGGCGTAGCTGCCATGCGCCTGCGGACTTTGCGCTGATCCGGCGGGCACATACCCAAACAGATCTTTTGCGACCCGATTGTCACTGCTTTGCGTTGAAAGCGCCGCCTGGTTTAATTGCCCCGGTTCGGCATCTTCGGAATTACATGCGGCGAGCGCCCCGAGGAGGGCGGCGACTGCTAGGAAGCGGACCATACTGCGCGATCTCCGTCTTTGTTGACCCACCTTAACATCACGAGGCCAAGAAGGAAGAGGATGATCACAGGAAGAAACCCAAGTTGAACATTGCCGGTGATCGCCGTGAAGAGTCCGATCAACATGGGGGCAAGGAATGCCGTGGCTTTGCCGGACAAAGCAAACAACCCAAACGCTTCCGTTGGGCGTTCTGGGTCCGTGTGACGCACCATGAGCGAGCGCGACGCGGCATAGAGCGCACCGCCTGCCGCACCGATGATACAGCCGCAGATAAAGAAGATGATGTCCGGCAAGATTGCGCCTTCGGGCATTGGCACACCAAAAATCTGGGTCCTGGACATGCCCACGATGATTGAGCTGACAACAAGAAGCATCAGGATACAGAAGATGATAACAGGTTTGGGGCCAACCTTTGCGTCAAAGCGCCCGCCGATCCAGGTGAAAATTGCTGCTGAGATCACGCTGATGATTCCAAAGACGCCAAGCCACAGGGTTTCCCATCCGAGCACTAAAGTCGCATAGACCCCGCCGAAGGCATAAAGCGCGTTGAGCGCATCGCGGTAAAACATGCCCCCGATAAGGAAGTTCCGGGTACTTGGCCGGTTCCATACCTTCTTCAGGGTTTCCTTCAGATCGCCCCAAACTTTGGACATAGGCGGCACGGAGCCTTTGTCTTCGGGGTCATCATGGACCCAAAGAAAGAAAGGGACCATGAAGATCAGGTACCAAATGGCGATCAATGGACCTACGGCCCGTGTGCCCTCCCGTGCGCTTGCGTCGAGCCCGAAGAGCGGGTCGAGCCCAATCAGCGTTTTACCGGTGTTGGCGTCTTCGGCGAGGAAGATCAGCATCAAGATCAAAGAAACGAGCCCACCCGCATAGCCGAAAGCAGCCCCGCTGCCAGAGATCTTTCCAACCTCATCCTCTGTCCCAAGTGAGGGGAGGTAGGCGTTGATAAAGTTCAGGGCGGATTCGGCGGCAATAAATGCGATGTAAAAGATGACCAGGAACAGCATCAAGCTGCTGCTGTCAGGGGTCATGAACCAAAGCGACCAGGCGCCTACGATATAGAGGATCGAAAAAAAGAAGAGCCATGGGCGTTTACGACCAGTGTTATCGGCGAAGGCCCCTAGAAATGGTGCAGTGAAAGCGATCACGAGCCCAGCAAGTGTTTGCCCGAGTGCCCAGGTCGACTGCGCCTGGGCATTGGCTGCGTCCCCCTCCAACCCTTGCCCGGCATAGTAACTCGCCGCGACAACGGCGAAATATGGCCCGAAGATAAATGTAAGGCCAAGCGTATAATAGGGCTGCGTTGCCCAATCAAAGCTCATCCAGCCCCAAACGCGTTGTTTTGCGGTGATCGCCATTATCGTCCCCTTCGTCCCGACGGTGATAAGACACGCGAAGGGGCGCAAAATGCAAGCGGGAATGGATTAGGTGATGTCGTCTGGTCGTTCCGGGGGCCATGGCCGGGTCGCGTCCGCATCGATCCAGGCCTGCACCCACTCAGGCAAGACGGGGCGGTCACCTTCAAAACCGATGTGATCAAACAACCTTCGGGGCCTGACGATCCCGTCCTTGTCTGTCACCGCCGAACGATAAAGAACCTGTACGGCGCAAGAGTCACCGACCCAAATCGTCTGGTCGAGATAGAAGAACTTGTCATCCCAGCCCACGCTACGGCTGATCAGCTTGAACTTGGTGAACGGGCGTATGCGGCGGCGGTACCGGACAGAGCAACCTGCCATCGTCAGTCCCCAGCCATTGTCCTTCAGCGCTTGCAAGAGCCCGACCCTACGCGCCAGAACGGTGCGGCCCAGGTCCATGACTGTCAAAATACGGCCGTTATTCATCTCAATGAACATGTCGATGTCTTGCGGCCAGCAGCGGTGGTGCGAGACATGAATGCCCAAGGGGGGCAGTGGCTCCATGCTGCGGGCGCGCCACATATCTTTGGCAAGACGGATGAAGGGGTACATGGGGGAGGCTCCGATGCTGATGAAGCTGACCTGGGGTCGGGTGACCCTCACGTCAACATTAACCTCACGGCAGGTCGGGACTTGCGGGCGCGCGGGAGAGCGCTTACCTCTTGCCCGACGCAAATTGGGGCCTGACCATGCAATCGATCTTTGAAATCCTTCTTCTTCTGATTGGGGTCGCCCGGTTCTTTATCTTTGCGCATTTTATCATGAGTTGGCTGATTTCCTTTGACGTGCTCAATGTGCGGCAGCCCTTGGTCGGTCAGATTTGGTACACACTGCAACGGATCCTGGACCCGGTCTATGCGCCGATCCGGCGCTTTATGCCCGATCTTGGTGGCGTTGATCTGTCACCCATCGTTGCTTTGATCGGGCTTGAGATTGTGCGCATCGTTCTGATCAATAACGCGGGCGTTTTCCTTTAGGCACCAATTCTTGAAACAAGAATTGGGTCAAAGTCTTTAAGAGACTTTGCAAACAGAATTTGGGACAAATTCTGTTCACCCCTGGGGCATCCGTTTCCTATTGTCATCGCCAACCTGGCGTAAATGCGCGGGCTGAGGTCGCGGATGGGCTTCTGAAATGCGATGCGAAATGATCTAGTCATTCTCGGATTGCAGGGAGGCCGCGATGGCTGAGATCACCTTTACGCTTGATGGCGAGACCGTTTCCGCCCAACCGGGTGAGACCATTTGGGAGGTCGCCCATGGCCGAGGCCTCGTGATCCCGCATCTTTGCCACAAGCCTCAGCCTGGCTATCGGTCAGATGGCAACTGCCGTGCCTGTATGGTCGCGATTGAGGGGGAGCGCACGTTGGCGGCCTCCTGCATTCGTGAACCTGCCGAAGGCATGGTGGTGACCACAGATCGACCACGCGAAGTGCAGGCCCGGCGGATGGTGATGGAACTTCTTGTGGCTGATCAACCGGAGCAGGAGGTCTCGCACGACAGGTCGTCCCACCTCTGGAACATGGCCGCGGAACAGGACGTTGCAGAGAGTCGTTTCCCGACGCTAGATGCGGACCACGTTCCACTGCTCGACGACAGCCATGTTGCGATGTCGGTGAACCTTGATGCGTGTATCTCCTGTGGCCTCTGCGTTCGCGCATGTCGCGAAGTGCAAGTCAACGATGTGATCGGCATGGCTGGGCGTGGCCATCAGGCCTACCCGGTTTTTGACATGGATGATCCGATGGGCGCGTCCTCTTGCGTGGCGTGTGGCGAATGTGTGCAAGCCTGCCCGACCGGCGCGTTGCTTCCGGCGACAGTGACGGATGAAAACCAGCAAGGTGACACGGCGGACTACGACCAAGAGGTCAAAAGCGTTTGCCCCTTCTGTGGGGTTGGCTGTCAGGTGTCGCTGAAGGTCAAGGACAACAAAGTGAAGTTCGTGGAAGGCATCAACGGCCCCGCGAACGAAGGACGGCTGTGTGTCAAAGGCCGTTTTGGGTTCGACTACATCCACCATGACCACCGCCTAACCAAACCGTTGATCCGCCGGGCCGACGCCCCTGCAAAGGGCCTGAACGTCGACCCGGGCAATTGGCAGGCGTTCTTCAGGGAGGCGACCTGGGACGAGGCGTTGGACTTTGCCGCGACGGGCCTGACGGATCTTGGCGGTACGAAGGTTGCCGGATTTGGCTCGGCCAAATGCACGAACGAAGAAGCCTATCTTTTCCAAAAGCTGATCCGCCAAGGTTTCGGCCACAACAACGTCGATCACTGCACGCGGCTTTGTCATGCGTCCTCCGTTGCCGCCTTGATGGAGAATGTAGGTTCCGGCGCCGTGACCGCGACGTTTAATGAGATCGAAAACGCGGATGTCGCCATCGTGATTGGGGCCAACCCGATTGAGAACCACCCGGTTGCGGCCACCTATTTCAAGCAATTCACCAAACGCGGCGGTAAGCTGATTGTCATGGACCCGCGCGGCCAAGCGTTGAAGCGCTTTGCCTCGCACATGCTGCAATTCCGGCCCGGTGCCGATGTGTCGATGCTCAACGCCATTATGCATGTGATCGTGGAAGAGGGGCTTTACGATCAGCAATATATTGACGCCTATACTGAGAACTGGGAGGCGGAGAAGGAACACCTGAAAGACTTCGCGCCCGAAAAGATGGAAGGCATCTGCGGGATTGAGGCCGAGGTACTCCGCGATGTGGCCCGGACGTTTGCAGGCGCGAAGTCTGCGATGATTTTCTGGGGTATGGGCGTGTCGCAGCATATCCACGGCACCGACAACTCGCGCTGTCTGATCTCGCTTACATTGATGACAGGTCAAGTCGGCCGACCCGGCGCCGGCCTGCATCCGCTGCGGGGGCAGAACAACGTGCAGGGGGCGTCTGACGCGGGGCTGATCCCAATGTTTTTGCCCGACTACCAGCCGGTCGGTGACGACGGTGTGCGCAGCGCGTTTCAGGAGGTTTGGCAGGAGGGCCAAATCGACCCGAACAAGGGCCTGACGGTGACTGAAATTCTCGATGCCGTGCACGAAGGCACGATTGAAGGGATGTATATTCTGGGCGAGAACCCGGCGATGTCGGACCCCGATGTCGAACATGCCCGCGACGCGTTGGCGAAGATGAAGCATCTCGTGGTGCAAGACATTTTTCTGACAGAGACCGCGAATTTTGCAGATGTGATCCTACCTGCCAGCGCCTTTGCCGAAAAGACTGGGACGGTCACGAACACGAACCGTCAGGTTCAAATGGGCCGACCCGCTGTGACGCCACCAGGTGTGGCGAAAGAGGATTGGTGGATCACGGTTGAGCTCGCCAATCGCATGGGCCTGGGCTGGACCTACGCCCACCCGCGAGATGTGTTTGCCGAGATGACCCAAGTCATGGCCTCGCTCAACAACATCACTTGGGACCGCCTGGAGGGAGAAAGTGCGGTGACATATCCGTCGTTGTCGCCCGATGACCCGGGTCAGCCAATTGTGTTCGCAGACGGGTTCCCGCGTCCCGAAGGCCGCGCGAAGTTCACACCTGCAAATGTGATCGCGCCCGATGATACGCCAGATGAAGATTATCCGATGATCCTCACGACGGGCCGCCAACTGGAACACTGGCATACGGGGTCGATGACTCGTCGATCAAAGGTTTTGGACGCTGTCGAACCGGAAGCGAATTGTTCGCTCCACCCATCGACCTTGCGCAAACTGGATGTGGTCCCCGGAGGCACAGTGCGTTTGACGACCAAGCGAGGCTCTATTGAGATCATGGCGCGCGAAGATCGCGCTGTGGCACCAGATATGGTGTTCTTGCCATTCGCCTTTGTGGAAGCGGCCGCAAACATCCTGACAAACCCCGCCGTTGATCCTTACGGGAAGATTCCGGAGTTCAAGTTTTCAGCAGTGAAAGTCGAAAAAGTCGAAAACCAGATCGCCGCAGAGTAGAGCTTAGTACCCGCCCATGTCCCGCAAGATTGGGAGCACGATCGCCGATACGGCGCCAACAACCGCGCCAATGCTGAGGCGCATGGCGAAACTGCCGAGTTGTGGCGCAAAAACGCTGAGCAAGCCGCACACAACGGCGTAAAATCCGAGGGCCATCAAATCCATGCCCTCAGACTAGCACAGAATGTCGCCCTGGCTACTCTGCAGGGTCTTCTGGCGGTTGCGCGGTGCCGATGAAGCCACCTGCATAGATCAAGTCTTTGTCGTTGCCATGGAATGCGCCGACCGTTCGGTCTGCCCCGATCACGCCGTCAAGCTCACCATCGACGTCACGATAAGTGACGCCACCGCTGAGATTACTTCCATTGATCTGTCCATTGACGGTGAGAAATTCACTCGTTCCGGTCAGTGTCGCGCCATCGAAGTCTGCCGTCAGAGTGATGTTGCCCGTTACAACCGCCGGCGTTCCCGAGATAAAGCCTTCGCCGAAGCCGGACTCGTCTAACACGATGTCAGTGACGCGATAGAGCGTGTAATCAGTGGCGTAAGTCGCGCTTCCTTCCGTGACAACTGCACCGCTAGTGCTATCGGGGATGACGCCCGAATAGGCCGCTAAGCCGTCCTCATTCGTGCCTCCCGCGAAAGCAAAGCCATTGCCTGTGCTGTCGGCCACGGTGCGGCGGACTTGCTGCCCGTCATTGTCAACGCCGCCAGTGATCACACCGCTAGCGTTTGGCGTCAGAAAGCCTGAGTTTGTGGCTTCCTCTTGCGATAGCTCGCATCCTGCAAGTGCAAAGACGAAACTCGCAGTGATGCTCTTTTGGATCAAAGTCATGCGCCTGAGTGCCCTCTGAAGACGTTTTGTCAGTTGAAGATCTATCGTGGCAATCGGTCATTTCCGGGGTGTGGATAAGGCCTTGATTTGGCAAGGGCGCAGGTGGTCAGAGTGAAAAATGGGTCAGTTTGGCGTATGGTCATCCAGGCCAGGACGGGCCAAACTCCTTCCAGGACGAGGGAGAGGACCATGACCCATTTCGATGACTTGGAGGTCCGCAGCGCCGATGCGCGTGCTGCTGATCAGCTGGCTGCACTAAAGGCATTGCTTCCACCGGATTTGTCCCAAGACATGCAAAGCCTTGCCGATCTTTCAAAACGCAACGTCTTCCGCAAATCTGAGCTGTCGACCCTCCAAAAAGAAGCCCCGCCCTTCGGTGGCATGATGGTGCGCAATGCGCAGTATGTTTTCCAGTCGCCTGGCCCCATTTATGAGCCGGGCAGTACAGCGCCTGATTGGTGGCGTTTTGGTCGCTTTCTGGCCGCTTGCGGCATTGGTTCAGGTGACATTGTCCAGAACTGTTTCAGCTATCACTTGACCCCCGCCGGAACGATGTTCGAGAACGGCGCGCGCGCTGTCGGCGCGACCGTCTTGCCCGCCGGTACTGGTCAGACCGCGATGCAGGTGCAGGCCGCGCATGATGTCGGATGCACGGCCTTTGCTGGGACGCCAGACTATCTCAAGGTGATTTTGGAAAGCGCGGATGAGATGAAGCTGCCGCTCAAGTTCGCGAAAGCGGCGGTGTCCGGCGGTGCCTTGTTTCCGTCCTTGCGCGACTTCTACGCGGACCGGGGCATTGCCTGCTTACAGTGCTATGCAACTGCTGATTTGGGCAACATTGCTTACGAAAGCTTGCCTGGCGATGGGTTGATTGTGGATGAGGGCGTCATCGTCGAGATCGTGACACCTGGCACAGGAGATCCCGTGCCAGAGGGTGATGTTGGGGAGGTTGTTGTGACCTGCCTGAATCCGGACTATCCGCTGATCCGTTTTGCAACGGGTGATTTGTCGGCGATGATGCCAGGGCAAAGCGCATGTGGTCGCACGAACCTGCGGATCAAAGGCTGGATGGGGCGTGCGGACCAAACCACCAAGATAAAAGGTATGTTTGTTCGTCCCGAGCAGGTGGCCGCACTTGTTGCCCATCACCCTGGTATGGCGCGGGCCCGCGTGATCGCGGACCGTGCGGACGATGCGGATACGATGGCTGTCCATTGCGCGGGTGAAGGGCTCGATGCCGGCGCGATCGCCGCCTCTTTGCCGGATCTGTTCAAACTGAAGGGGGAGGTGAGCATCGTTGCAAATGCGGACCTGCCGCGCGACGGCATCGTAATCGAAGACAGGCGGTCTTACGACACTGCCTAAATCCATACGGAGTATCTTGTGACGATCTACCGTTTGGCCGAACACCCGCAATTTGCGGCCCAAACCGCCGCGTTGATGACTCGCGTGTGGCCGCAACACTATGGGCCCAGCGGGCCAGGTGATGCTTTGGCAGATGTCGCAAGTCGTATTGCCGATGATCGCGCGGCGATTGCTGTGTTAGCCGAGGATGTCGTGGGTACGGTCGCAATCGACGCGCAGTCCTTCGGGTCACAAGGCGACGGTCCATGGTTGGTTGGGCTGTGCACCGCGCCGCCAGTGCGTGGGCAGGGGATTGCGACGGCGCTGACGACCTGGGCCATGGGGCGTGCCCGCCAGGAGGGGCAACCCGCACTCTATACCACGACCAGATCTGCGGCGGGGATCATGAAGCGTCTCGGCTGGCGCCGCGTTCGCCAGTTGGCTGACGAAAGCGGCACCTGGACAGTGTGGCGCACGGCCTTAGCGGAGGCTGGCGTCTAAGGGGCGGGAACGTAGTGTTCCATTACCATGCGCACCGGCCCAGTGCCGGTTTCTTCCAGTTGCTTGACACCAATGATGAAAGTGCCTGGCTGCACACGCGCCGCAACTAGGCTGTCAAAGCCGTCGCCATAGTCATCATTGAGGCCAATCTGGCGCCCCAGGTCGTCATAGGCGACAAGCCAGGTATCCACAGCATCTGTGACGGCGACCGCTTCGACCAACAAGAGGCCGGATGCGGCCATGGTGAGTTGATACCACTGCGTTTCCGGAGTGGTGTTCAGATCAACAAGCATCCGACGCTCAAGCGTACCAAGATCTGTAATGGTGTAGCTGCCGTCCAGGGGCGAGGCCACCTCGCCGCTGTTGACTTGATCGCGTAAGGCTGCAGCGGGATCAAATATCGAGACGGAGGTAGTGATAGGCAGGGCGTTGTCGTTGACCGCTGTAATTTCAACGCAATAGTTTCCCGCTGGCAAGGGATCTTCGAAGTCAATTTGAGAATTCAGCCCGTCATGATCGTCATTTTCGTTAAGGTAGACTTCTGCGCTGTCGTAGACAGTCATGACCGGGTCGGCGTCAGGGTTTTCCGCCTTCAAAGTGATGGCGGTTGGGGCGTCCAGCGAGAATGACCAGTAACCGCCGTCGTTGACAGAGGCAGTCCCGCTCAGCCCGCCGTCTGCAAGAGACCCTTCAAGTGGACGTGCTGTTGCGCAGCTTCCGGACGCGACCGGTGTCTCGGTCCCGGCTGGTGTTGTCGGCTCCGCCGCTTCGATACCGGCTGTCAGCGCTCCTTGATCGGTGCGCGCAACGCGCACGAAAGAGGTCATCGGGGAACCATCGTAGCTGCGCACCGCGACGCAATATGTGCCAGGGTCGAGCGGTGTTTCTGCGCGGGCCGCGCCGCCACCGCCGCTATCATCGTCAGAGATGACAATCCCGCCGTTGCTGTCAAAGACGTCCAACTGTGGGTCGCCCGCGCCGCGCCCCTGGGCCTCGATCCGGACCTCCGAGGGGGAAGAAAGGTTGAACAAGGCCACATATTCGTTGCCGCCCAGCACAAGGGCCATTTGTTCATTGACGTTCGGGGCCGTGGCAATGTCAGAACCGGCTTCATCCCCGCCGATCCATTGCCCGCCGGCCCCCATGCCCCCGCACAGATCCTGGGCAAAAGCGGGCGAACTGAGTGCGATGAATGCAAGTGCTGTCGTGGAAAGCCGAAGATGAGGCATGGGTCTTGTCCTTAAATACCAAACTAAGCGCAGCTTATGTGGACTGACTGTGGCCTGGCTAGGGCAGCGGACAAGAAAGTTGGTCAAACGAAAAGGGACCGCCGGTACGGCGGCCCCCGTTCCACTGTCGATTATTGGGGATCGGTCGCGAGGAAGAAGCCCTGCTCGCGCAGCGTCGCGGTGCTAAAGTTGTGGTCGACGCTGACCGCACCGGCGACTTCCTCGCCTTCTGGTCCGCCTAGGAGTCCTGTGATGGTCTGATTGCTTGGGGTCGCACGGAGAAAAGCGCCAGACCTCAGCCCCCCGCCGGTCGCGGATCCTTCAAATGTCGCATCGTTTTGGAGCGAAAGATCATTCGCGATGAGATCTGAAAACGTGATGTCGCTGCCAGCATCTATCACCGAAGGTTGGGATCGGTCGGTGATTGCAACGTCAACCAGGGCATTGTCGAGATCGACATCAACCGTCGCTGTCCCAACGATATGATCTTTGTAGTGGAACTGATTTGTGATGTTCACAAGGGTTCCGGCATAAGGGCCTGTGAACGTCGCAGAGCCGCTACTCGGCAATGATGTCTCTCCAGTTCGGGAAACTGAGACGCCTTGGGTTAGCTCATCGCCAGCCAAGATGCTGGCTGCAACACCTTCGATACTGCCGGTTTGGCCAATGATGGTGAGATAGCCGCCAGGATTGGCCAGATTGTTTTCCTTTTGGAAGCCTGCGCCCTGATTGGTCGATCGAAACACACTGATGGGTGAGGAGCCCCCGTTGAAACGCACCCGGTCGCCGTCGATGATAGGACTGCCCTCACCAAGGGAGAGCGTGGTTGGCCCCCCACCGACGCCGGTATCGGTGACGACACAGGCGGTGGTTGCCAAAGCTGCGATGAGTGTAAAGTTGGTCTTCAGGCTAAGCATTTGAACTCCTTCAATTTGGAGGTCTCATTAGCCCAAACCAAGCTAGGGGTTTTTGATGTCGTATTTGAAACGATACACAGCAAAAGGGCCGCCACAGGGCGACCCTTTTTCATAATTACTGGTGGGTGCGGCTTAGCCCTGACGGGCTTTGAACCGACGCTGTGTCTTGTTGATCACATAGACACGGCCCTTACGGCGCACGACGCGGCAATCGCGGTGGCGCTGCTTGAGCGAGCGGAGGGAGTTGCGAACCTTCATGGGTAGCATCCTTTCTCTGTCGCGGCGCGCGGATTGCGCCTGGGTTACGTTTGCGGCCTCCTGAAAAGACCGAGAAATCCTGGTGGACGATACTGGGATCGAACCAGTGACCCCTTCGATGTCAACGAAGTGCTCTACCGCTGAGCTAATCGTCCAGGCCTATCTGCTGTTAACCTGCGCCCTATAAACAAACAGGACGCGGGCGAACCGCGTCAGGTTGGGCTGCTATAAAAGGAGTCGGATAAGGGATCAAGGGCTTTTGAAAATTCAACGTTCTGCGCTAAGTTCGGTGTAGAGGAGACACAATGAACGCCCCCGAAACGGTCTATCCCTTTGATCTTGCACGCCCAAAGAGGCGAACAACATCGGTCGTTTTCGCCTCTCCTCATTCCGGTCGTGACTATCCACCTGCCTTTCTGAAGCGCGCCGTCTTGGACGAGCGGCAGATCAGGTCATCCGAGGATGCTTATATTGACCAACTCTTTCAGAGCGTCCCGGACCATGGAGCACCGCTCTTGGCGGCGAGGGCGCCGCGCGCCTATCTAGACCTGAATAGAGGTCCCGATGAGTTCGACCCTGCACTGATCGAAGGGGTTCGCCGGCGTGCGCACAACCCGCGCGTGGCCAGTGGGCTTGGCGTGATCCCAAGGGTCGTTGCAAACGGGCGCGCAATCTACCGTGGCAAGATCACATTGCAAGAAGCCCAACGCCGGATCACCGATTCTTGGCGGCCCTACCACGACCAACTGCGAACGTTGCTCGATGAAAGCTTGAACCGCTTTGGTGAGGCGATCCTGGTGGATTGTCATTCGATGCCACACGAGGCTTTGGAAAATGTCGGACCTCCGGGGTCCCCCCGTCCGCATATTGTTTTGGGTGATCGGTTTGGCGCCTCTGCCGGTGCGATGATCGTGGCAGAGGTAGAAGCGGCATTCTCTGCGGCTGGGTTCCGTGTCGCGCGTAACATGCCATTTGCAGGTGCTTTTATCACGCAGCACTACGGGAAACCCACCCGCAAGCAACATGCGGTGCAGGTCGAGATTGACCGCGCCCTCTATATGGATGAAGCGACGCTGACGCCGCATGAAGGATACAATGATTTCCTGGCGCAGCTGAACATCGCGATCGCGGGGGTTGCGGCGATCGGACGACAAGTATCCGACCAGATGGCAGCTGAATAGTCAGCTCCAGCGGATCAATCCGATAATGGCCGAGGCCGCATAGAAGAACTGCAGGGCCAAGAACGCCCAGCGTTTGTCGAGGTAACCCCAGCCTGCAAAAAGCAATGCCGATATCAGCAAGAGTGAGAACCCCAAGACCTCATTGCCGGTGTTTGAGGCGATGAGCAGCGCGTAAGCCATTGCAAGAAATGAGCCGAGCGTTTCGCAGATAGAGATGATGGTTGATTTGGGCATTTCGGCTCCGTCGGTATCGTTTTCGTGAGCCTAGGCCCGCGACTAGGAAAGGTCGAGCGTGTCGCGGTGACCGTCGACGGGCGCCATTTTTTCCCCGGTTACATGTCTAACGCACGCGTTAAGCACAGGCCGAGGGAACGAAACAATATCGGGGGACATCCCATGAATAAGCAAGTCGCCGAGTTTATCGGCACGTTTACATTGGTTCTGTTTGGTTGCGGTGCAGCCGTCATCGCAGGCGCGGACATCGGCCTAACGGGCATCAGTTTTGCCTTTGGTTTGGCACTTATCGGCATGGCCTATGGCATCGGGCCAGTGTCTGGCTGTCACATCAACCCTGCCGTTTCGCTGGGTATGGTCGTTGCGGGCCGGATGGAGATGGGTGAGGCGATCAAGTACATCATTGCGCAAGTTGCGGGCGCTATCGTGGCAGCGCTGGTTCTGATGCTGATTGCCACCGGTAAAGCGGACTATAGCGTTGCAGAAAACGGACTTGGTCAGAACGGCTGGGGTGCTGGTTATCTAGGCGAGTATTCGATGATTGCCGCCTTTGTCTTTGAAGTTGTTGCGACCTTCCTCTTTATGGTCGTGATCTTGGGATCCACCGGCCCACGTACACCGGCTGCGATGGCGGGTCTGGCGATTGGTTTGGCGTTGGTGGTGATCCACTTAGTCGGCATCAACGTGACGGGTGTTTCGGTGAACCCTGCACGGTCCATCGGGCCAGCACTGTTTGCTGGTGGCACTGCGATCGCTCAGCTTTGGCTCTTTATCGTCGCCCCCATCATTGGTGCTGCTGCGGCCGGAATCTTGTTCCGTGGCGGGATGATGAACGCGCCTGAATAAGGTTTCTTCTGGCGGGCTTTTACCGAGCCCGCCAGGCTTGATCTAACGGAGCAGCAAGATCAATGATCTTGGAGCGCCGCGGCGAAGAAGGGTTCGGGGCTATCAACTTCGATCAGTTTTGTTCGATCCACTTGCCAAAACCGATTACCCACCGCCCGGATAAAGCTGCGGTCGTGGCTGACGAGCAAACAAGCCGCGCCGTGTATGACCAACTCATCCTCGAGCGCTTCTTGCCCGTCGATATCAAGGTGGTTGGTCGGCTCATCCAACAGGTAAAAATTGGGCTCCGTTAGACGGAGAACGAGCATGGCAAGCCGCGCCTTTTGGCCACCGGAGAGTTTCGCTGCGGGTGCATCTTGCATCGCGATCGTCATGCCGGCCCCGGCCAGCAGCCCCCGCGCCCGTTGATCGCCGACATCGAAGCTGTGAGTGATGGCTTGCAAAGGGCTTTGTGTGAGGTCGAGCTGGCTGAGCGCCTGGTCTGAGTAGCCCGTGACGACCGTCGGGGCATGTTTGATCCCGTTTTCAGAGCCACGAAGCGCTTCGGCCACCATACGGATAAGTTGTGTTTTGCCGACTCCATTATGGCCGAGTAGGACCACCCGGTCGCCTCGGCTGATCCACTTTTGACCGGTTTTGTAGAGCGGGCGACCGTCGGGTGTTGCCACTTGGATATCGTCAAGTGTGATAAAGGCCTTAGCGTGGGTGCCGCTATTGCCGAGCCGGATGTCACCTGCGGACTGTTCTTTATAAGCAGGTTTCGCCGCCGCCTCCATCGCCTCTGCCCGCTCGCTGAGTTGCTTTGTCTTTTTGACCAACAAATCAGAGCCGGAGTTGATACCAATGTTCTTGAGTTTAGCAGCCTGTTTGCGCAGTTGTTGGGCCTGGCGCATTTCGTTGGTGAAACGGCGTGCGTCTGCCGCGTCCGCCTCGTCCAACGCGTCGCGGGCGTTCGTGTAGGGCAGCGCGAAATCGCGGGACGTGTCCTTGCGCAGAAAGAGCGTCCGATTTGTGGTTTCATCCAGGAACGCCCGATCATGGCTGGTGATCACGACGGGCGTGTCGCGCGGCAGGTTCGCGAGCCAGTCTTGCAAGAGCCCGATACGGGAGAGATCGAGATGGTTGGTGGGTTCGTCCAGCAACAACACGTCTGGTTCAGTGACCCATGCCGCAGCCAGCATCGCCGTACGTTGCCAACCGCCGGAGAGGTCGGACAGCGGGAGGTTGTGGAAATCGAAAGGGACCTTCAAGTCATCCAGCGCCACATCCACCCGCCAACTTTCGTAGTCTTGCTGCTCGGGGGCGAGGGCACCCAAAACGAAGTCGCGGAGCGTTTCAGTCAGACGGTCTTCGGGTACGTATTGCGCGACCGCGGCGATGCGGCAGCCACGTGCGGTGGTGATGTCGCCAGTGGTGGCCTCATGGGTGCCGGTCAGGCAGCCAAGCAGGGTGGATTTGCCGACGCCGTTGGCCGCGACAAGGCCAAGGCGGTCGCCTTTGGAGAGGGTCAGGTTGAGGCCGGTGAACAGGGGTTCGGCCATAGTGACGCCGAGGTTGCGAAGGGTGAGGATGCTCATAGTGTGATCTCTGGTCTGGGGCGGACGAGCGCCATGGCCCAAAGGGGCCGATCGGGGCAGACCGTGGGGCGCGTGGCCCGGTGATCAGCCCTGCAAACGTGTCTGCAGGGCGTGGCGGGGACCATGCTGAAGGCGACGAGTGATCGTGGGCATCAGCGAGCGTCCTCCTGTTGTTTGAGCTGCGGATACGCTGACCATAAGTCAGCGTCCGATCCTTGGCAATCGGTGCTTAATCGCGGTCGATATCAAAATCTTTGGCCGCGACGACCTGACCATTTACGACCAGTTCTGCCAGAACGTCAGTAAAGGGGCGGGTACGGATATAGACGCGGACGCGGCTGTTGGCGCCTTCGCGCACGCGGGTAGACCCCAACAGGCGGCCCTTTTCACCGCGGTGATAACGGTACACGTTCACGATGCCATCGTCGGCGGCGCGCACAATCGGCAAGCGGAGCGTTGTGCGGCGGTCGAGCTGTTCGCCGTAGCCAAAGCTGTTGTGGTTGGCGGCGGCGGCCGTGCCGACCGTAGTCAGCGTCGCGAGGGCAAGAGCAAAAAGTTTCGAATGCATGGTGTGTCCTTTCGTTTGCGTTTGCCCAAAGATGTGGTCGGGCAGGGCGTGTGCGAAAGGGCACGACAGTTCACAGTCACGGCGGTTTGCGTGACGTGGGCGCTAACGGTCCGTGGATCTCATTGAGGTGGTGGTCGAGGTTAAGATATTGATAAATAATTAGTATCTGTCCCCAGGCATTTTTGAAACATCAGCTCACACTTAGGGCGGTGCACGATTAGGTGTGTGACGCTTGATGACTGCCCGGTGATCAGATGTGTGCGGTTCAGCGGGTATTGATCCTGCGAAATCAGGTATGTTTCGCAATGAAAGACGCGATAAGCCGGAAGGCCTGTGTCGTCTCTGGAATGTCGGGTATCATGGGCCAGACGTGCCACATCCCCTCGAAGACATGCGTTTCACAGACGCCCCCGGCCGAGATGATCTGGTCTGCGAATTTGAGGGTATCGTCGCGCCAAAGCTCGTCACCCCCCGCCAAGAGGAGATGGGGCGGCAAGCCCGTGAGGTCGGCGAATAATGGTGAAATGAGAGGATCCCTCAAATCGACATCCGGTCCCAGCTGCGTTTGCCAATGTCTAAGAACCTCTGGCGAGAGAAGCGGATCGACCAGGGCGTTTGTCCGATGGCTGGCGTTGGATAATGTCGCGTCGAAAGCACCAGAGATCACAACGTTTCCGATGGGCATGGGTTTTCGAAACGCGCGCAAATGACACAGTGCGCTAACGGAGACGGCCCCGCCCGAGCTATCCCCAGCGAAGATAATGCGCGTCGATCGCCGTTCAGCAAGCAGCGCATAGTAAACTGTCAAAAAGTCATCCCGTGGAGCGCTGATAAGATGCTCTGGCAAGAGACGGTAGTCGATGAGGATCAGCTTGCAGTGCGTTGCGGCAGACAGCGCCGCCGCATAGGACCGATGGGTACGTATGGAACCTGTCGTCAGGCCCCCGCCGTGTACATACAGGATAACGACGTCGCCGGGGTTTGGCGGGGTGAGAATGAGGGACGCAATCCCGTTGATCGTCGTCTCGTGGCTTGAGACGTCAGGACGCATCGGAAGTGTGGCGCCATAATCATTCCATGCGTCTCGTTCATCCTGGAGCGAAGCCGATGGGTCCACTGTTTCCTTTTGGAAGGTTGCGCGGATGCGCTGGCTTTCGGGACTTGGGCTCACCGCAAAGCCCGCCCTTTCATGATCGCGTCTGTCCCGTACCGCTCTCGGATCTTGTCCGCTGCCCGTTCGGCATCCGCCCGTTGCTCTGCCTGCGGATCGAGCAGATCGCCTTCCCTGTCTGCATCCGCGTCGCCAACGATCTCGGAAATCCCGACCCCCAGCAGCCGGAAAGGCCCGCGTTCGGACACTTGTTCAAAAAGCCCACGTGCCGTGCGGTAGATCGTGTCTGCCATCTGCGTTGGCTGGTGTAGCGACAGCCGTTTCGAGACCAGCTTGAAATCGGAGGTCTTCAGCTTCAGCGTCACCACGCGCCCCGCCTTGTTCGTCGCTTTCGCGCGGGCAGAGACCTTCTCTGACATGCGCCACAAATGCCCGTCGAGGATGTCAACGTCGGCTGTGTCTTCATGGAACGTTGTCTCATTCGACAGTCCCTTGACCGGTGCGTTGGGGGAAATGCGCCGTCCGTCTTCACCGCGCGCCAGGGAATAGAGCCGTTCACCCATCCCCCCAAACCTGTCGTGCAGGTCGCGGCGGTCCCAGCGCAGAAGGTCGTCGAAGGTTTCAATCCCTGCCTTGTTCAGGCTCTCTTGCGCGACAGGGCCAATGCCCCAGATCAGGCGGACGGATTTGGGGCGCAAGAATTCCGTGGTTTCCGCCTTCCCGATGATCGAAAAGCCGCGTGGCTTTTCGAGGTCGGAGGCGACTTTGGCGAGGAATTTGTTGTGGCTAAGACCGATGGAGCCGGACAGCCCTAATTCGTCCTTCATCCGTTTCACGAGCCCCGCCAACATTGCTGCAGGCGGAGCGCCATGCAGGCGAGCTGTGCCGGTGAGGTCGAGGAAGGCTTCATCCAGCGAAAGCGGTTCGACCACCGGGGTGAGTTCATCCATCATTGCGCGGATGGCTTTGGACGCCTCCACGTAGGCATCAAACCGGGGCCGGACGACGACAGCCTCGGGGCAAAGCTTCAAGGCTTGGAACATCGGCATCGCCGATTTCACGCCCTTGATCCGGGCAACATAGCATGCGGTGGAGACAACGCCTCGCCTGCCACCTCCGATGATCACTGGTTTATCGGCCAACTCCGGATTGTCCCGCTTCTCGACGGAGGCGTAGAAGGCGTCGCAGTCCATGTGCGCGATCGACAGATCCCACAGTTCTTCATGCCGGGTCACACGGGGGGACCGGCAGCTGGGGCAACGGTGGCCACCTTCGAATTGGGTTAAGCAATCTCGGCAGAGTGCGGGCATAGGGCAAAGATACGCCTTGCCCTGGGCCCCCACAATGGGGAGGGTCGCGACATGGCAGAGGATTTCATCGGTGCGAAGGCGGCTGTCTTCATTGGCGACAAGCTGTTGGTGATGTTGCGGGACGACATCCCGACCATCCCGCACCCGGATGTCTGGGACTTTCCAGGTGGCGGGCGTGAGGGGGATGAAGCGCCGTATGAGACCCTCGCGCGGGAAGTGTTCGAAGAGTTTGGTCTGACGATCACAGAAGCGCAGGTGGCCTGGCGCTTGCGGCGCCCGTCCACAACCTTTCCAGGGCACATAAGCTGGTTCTTTGTGGTTCATCTGCCAGCTGGATCGGAAACGGATATTGTCTTTGGAGATGAAGGTCAGTGTTGGGAACTGATGTCAGAAGAGGCCTTCTTTGCGCACCCCAAACACCATCCACCCTATCGCGCGTTGATGGATCAATGGCATGCGGCGCAAGCGGGGTAAGTGATGCGCGTCTTGCTTCCCCTGTTTTTCGTCGTTTTGGCCTTTGTTTTCTTCGTGATCTCAATCGATGCGATTGAGGCGGGGGCGTTCAGCGATCGGGATGGCAATGCCTCCCTTTCCCAGTCTGAGTCGCCCAGCATTTTTTGGACGGTCGTCACCTTTTGCGGTCTCGCAGCGCTTGCTTTCGTGCTGATGGCCCTGAAGCACGTCCTTCATGTTGCGCGAGATGAACAAGATGACACATGATCTTGAATTCAATTTGATTGCGTGTTTCCTCTTCTTGGGATAAGTTTCCAATAGGAAACACACCCGCCGGGAGAGTCGGTTGGGTCCGCGCCGAAGGAGCAACCGCCCCGGTCTCTCTCAGGCAAATGGACCGGTGGATCGTGCAAAACGCCGAAGAGTGGCCAAATGGCCCACCGACGGAGCAAGCCCGGATGATTGGGTGAATCTCTCAGGTACCACGGACGGCGGGGGCAGAGGTGCGACAAGCGCCCATTGGCGGAGAGAATGCCATGCCACATGTTGCCATCCTGGGGGCCGGGATCACCGGTGTTACCACGGCTTACGCCCTTCATAAGCGCGGGTTTGATGTCACGGTTTACGACCGGCAGAGGTATGCTGCGATGGAGACAAGTTTCGCCAATGGCGGGCAGTTGTCCGCGTCAAATGCCGAAGTTTGGAACCAATGGGTAACGGTATTGAAGGGCATCAAGTGGATGATGCAGGCCGATGCGCCTTTGTCGGTAAACCCGCGTCCGCAGTGGCACAAGATTGCTTGGATGGCAGAGTTTCTGGCGAACATCCCGCGTTACAGAGCCAATACTATTGAAACGACTAAACTGGCCGTCGCGGCGCGCGCTGGGCTGCTCGAAATGGCCGATCATGCCGGTGTCGATTTTGATTTCTCGCCTGCGGGCATATTGCACTTTTATCAATCCAAGAAAGACCTCGACCATGCCCGCCGCGTCAATGGTCTGCTGGGGCAGGGCGGTTTGGAGCGCGTAGAGCTGACCCCAGCGGAGGTCCTGGCAAAAGAGCCGAACTTGCGGGGCGAAATTCTTGGTGGCTTCTGGACCGAAAGCGATAGCACGGGCGACATCCACAAGTTCACCGTGGGCTTGGCCGATTGGTTGGAGCGGCAGGGCGTGACGTTCCGGCTTGGGGCTGAGGTGACGGATGTTAGTCCTGACGAAGATGCAGTGACGGTCACGGCTATGGATCAGGTTCGTTTCGATGGCGTGGTTGTGTCGGCTGGCGTTGGATCCCGCAAGTTTGCCCGCAAATGTGGGGATCGGGTCAACGTGTATCCGGTCAAGGGCTACTCAATCACGGTAAACCTGCGTGACAAGGCCTCTCAAGACGGTGCGCCAATGGTGTCCTTGCTCGATGATAAGGCGAAGATTGTGACGTCCCGCCTGGGCAAAGACCGGTTCCGCATCGCCGGTACGGCAGAGTTCAATGGTGAGAACCGCGATATCCGCAATGACCGGGTGCAGCCGCTGATCAAATGGTGCGAAACCCACTTCCCAGAGGTCAGCACAGAAAGCGTTGTGCCCTGGGCGGGTCTGCGTCCGATGATGCCAAACATGATGCCACGGGTGGGGCGCGGGCGGCAGCCGCGGGTATTCTATAACACTGGCCATGGCCACCTCGGCTGGACGCTTTCAGCAGCGACCGCAGACCTGATTGGCGCGACTGTTGCTGAGGCGTATCGCAAGCCGCGGTTGGGCGTCGCAAGCGTTAAACCATTGAAAGTGTAGTCATTCGTTCATATATCGGCACTACATTTAGTTAAAATGGAGTTGCCATGCCGATTGAACAGATCATTTCAGACATCCTAGGTCAGAACCTCGTCTTCCTCTTGCTGGCCCTTTTTATCGTGGTCTGCATCCTCATGGGTGTGCGGATTGTTCCGCAATCGGAGAAGTTCGTCGTCGAACGGCTTGGGCGGCTGAAATCGGTTCTGGGACCAGGTATAAACTTCATCGTACCGTTCCTGGATCGGGTGCGTCACAGGGTGAGTATTCTTGAACGTCAGCTGCCGACGGCCAGCCAGGACGCGATTACCAAAGACAACGTGCTCGTTCAGGTCGACACCTCGGTCTTTTATCGGATCCTTGAACCGGAAAAGACAGTGTATCGGATCCGCGACGTTGACGGTGCGATTTCGACGACCGTTGCGGGTATTGTGCGGGCGGAGATCGGCAAGATGGACCTTGATGAGGTGCAGTCGAACCGGGCCCAATTGATTGATACCATCAAAGGCTTTGTCGAAAGCGCAGTTGATGACTGGGGTATCGAAGTGACGCGGGCGGAGATCCTGGATGTGAACCTGGATGCCGCAACGCGGGAAGCCATGTTGCAGCAGTTGAACGCGGAGCGGGCGCGGCGTGCCCAAGTGACCGAGGCCGAAGGCCAGAAACGCGCGGTTGAGCTTCAAGCGGATGCAGATTTGTATGCGGCCCAACAAGAGGCTGAGGCGCGGCGCGTGTCGGCAGATGCCGAGGCCTATGCGACACAGGTCGTGGCCGCCGCGATCCAGCAGAACGGTCTTGCTGCGGCACAGTATCAAGTTGCCTTGAAACAGGTCGAGGCCCTGAACAAGCTGGGCGATGGCACTGGAAGCCAAACCATCGTTGTGCCCGCAAACGCGCTTGAAGCCTTCGGCGACGCCTTCAAGATGCTGAAGGGAGGATCCTAAGATGTTGCACGCTGAATGGTGGGTCTGGATGTCAGCCGCACTGTTGCTGGCAACCGCCGAAGTGATCATCCCCGGGTGGATCTTTCTCGGCTTCGCGATTGGGGCCCTTGTGATGGGGATGCTGCTGCTGATCGGCGTCTCGGGTCTGTCGCTCCCCATCACATTGGTGATCTTCGCCGTCTTGTCGTTGATCGCTTACATCGGGTTGCGGTGGTTCTTTGGCCTGAAGACCGGTCAAGTCAGGACCTTTGATACCGACATCAACGACTAAAAATGCCCGGCGTCTCGGGACGCCGGGCAGTTTCGATCATCCGGGAATGCAAGATTTGCGAGGGACAAAGGCAGCTTGCAGGATGATCGGCAGAACGATGTGAGTGGTGAGAGGCCTGAGCCTAGTGGCTGTCTGACATCTTGAGTGCTTTTGAATAGAGACCGGCGCGAACGGCACCTGCGTCCATGGTGATTGGACCGGCCAGGCGGCACGGATATCGGAACGTTTGCGCGCCGCGGACAATATCGACCCGGGCCTCAAAGGCCCCAGCCCGTGCATTGTAGTGAACGTCTTTAAACCGAACTTTCATGGCGAGCCCTCCTGCGCCCTTGTGTCTTGTTAGGAGTAACGTAGGAACGCCAGAATAGTTTCTAAAGGATTGTCACAGCCTCGTGAGAGGCTGTGACATGTTGATTTTAATGGGAAACTCGCGGGCTATTATCCCGTGACCGGGGTAAAGCGCCCGTCCTGAAATTCTGACCATGGTCTGACCCAGACCGTGCCCTCGGCGTCGTCATAGATCGCCACAAGGCTCCGGTCGGGCTCATACACGCCCTGGTCGATCAACCGGTAGAGCCCACCTTTGCGGTGCCGATGTGTTGCGGCCCAGGTCTGGGCTTGCGTCACCTTTTGGGGCTGAAAGAGCCGACGGAGTTGAATCATGTCGACAACACCGCGCCGGTCACGGCATTTGGCCGATATGTCGTGCAGCCTTTGCACCCGCGATCATAGGCGGCTTGGTAAACGCCCTTGAAGTCCTCAAATGGGATGTCTTCGGGGCAGTTCACCGTTTTTGAAATCCCACTATCGACCCACATTTGTGCCGCAGCTTGCATGTTTACGTGATCTTCAGGCGACAGGTCCGCTGCAGTTACAAAGACGTCAGGCAATGGGGCATTGGGACCTGCGATTTGCCCGTACCGCCAGACGGCATAGTCTGTGACACGTTCCATCGATTTGCTGCCATCGGGATTTGTGATCGTCCTCAGAAAGGAGGTCGAAAAGATGGGTTCAATGCCAGAGGAAACATTCCCCGCTAACATGGAGATTGTACCAGTTGGCGCGATCGTCGTGAGCGTCGCGTTCCGGAGGCCATGCGCCGAGATGAGCGCTTGGACGTCAGTGTCGAGCGCCTGGACCATGGCGTTCTCTTGATGCCGTTCGGCGTTGTACATAGGAAAAGAACCACGTTCAGCGGCGAGCAGGGCAGATGCGCGGTAGGCTTCGTTTTGGATCAGCTGCATCCAGCTCCCCAAAAGGAATGCCGCTTTTGGCGATCCGTACTTTGTGCCCAGCATTGCGATTGCGTCTGCGACGCCTGTCACACCAAGACCAATCCGACGTTGTGCTTGTGCCATATCATGCTGTTCTGGCAGGGCATATTTTGACACATCGATTGTGTTGTCCAGCATACGCACCGCGGTCGCGGTTAATCGGCGGAGTGCACTGTGATCCAAGCGGGCGTCAGCCGTGAATGGTGCTGCGACCAGTTGCGCGAGGTTGATTGATGCTAACGGACATGTTCCGAAAGGTGGCAACGGCTGTTCTGCACATGAATTTGTCGCCGAAATCGTCTCAGCATACCTCATCGGGTTCAAATCATTGATGCGATCGATGAAGAGAACCCCAGGCTCTGCCGCGACGTAGTTTTGACGCATGATCTTTTCCCAAAGGCCCTTGGCAGGAATTGTGCGTGTCACCACGCCGTCCCAACGTAGATCCCAAGGGCCATCGGCCTTCACAGCTTCCATAAAGGCGTCTGTGATCATTACGGATAGGTTAAAATTGCGCAGGCGGCTCCGGTCGGATTTGGCGATGACGAAGTCTTCGATATCCGGGTGGTCGCAGCGCATTGTGCCCATCATCGCCCCGCGCCCCATGCCTGTGACCAACATTTTACAAACGGCATCACAAATTTCCATCGCTGCAACTGGGCCGGCTGCAGGACAATCCAGTCCACGGACAAGAGCGCCACGCGGACGAATCGTCGAGAAATCATACCCTAGGCCGCCGCCCATCTGCATGGTCAGCGCGGCTTCCTTGATGGTGTCCATAATGCCAGAAACCGTGTCAGGGATCGTGCGCATGACAAAGGTGTTCGACAGCGTCACATTGCGTGTTGTTCCACAGCCCGCAAGAATGCGTCCCGCTGGGAGAAGTTGAAAACCCGATATTGCGTCGAATATCTCATTCGCGACATTTTTGCGATTGTCCTCAGGCTCGACCTCAGAAAGACCATCGGCGATACGTCGCCACGTATCCTCAAGTGTCTGATCGATAGCGCCGCTGGCGGTTTGATATTGGTATTTTGCTCTCCAAATATTTTCTGCTATAGGTTGTGCGAAGCTGGTCTTGTTTTCTCGCGTAATGTCTACGTCAAACATTGTGTTTCCCATCCAGTTTTGTTGCGTATTAACAACTTGTTAACTAATTCGATTAATGAATCGTTAATCATAATCCGGAGTGGCAAATTATCTCTCATCAATTCGCAAATAGGGTGTTCGCATTTTTGCAACGCAACGAATGGCAGCAATTGGTTTTGCGATGTTACCAATTTTGGACGCAAAATCTTTGGCTTATGATGGGTTTGGGTTCCATCAGCTTTCAGTTGCCTGAAACGCGACTGATGATGTCCGCTTATCGGTGTTTTAAGAAAGTTCCTCTAACTTACGATTGGGACAGGTGCGACGATTGCGCCTGTAATCGTGGTGCGTTGTTTTTTTGGTGACTGCCGAAACCAACAACAAAAATTTGTGGGCTCTTTCGTTCCTCGCCGGCGAACTCGCTCGGACGGCACGGAAGAATAAAATTTGGTGGTATAAGCGTCTTAGGGTCATGCCTGCGACGCATTGGACAATTCAATGACACTCGCGCCAAGTAATCCAGTGCCATTTCCAATTAAGGGTCAGTTCGACGACGGGACGGATGCCTTTGAACTTGCGCATCGACTTGAAGTCGCGGTTTGGGTTTACGATATCGACCATTCGCGTGTGATATTTGCCAACCAATCGGCCTGCGAATTGTGGCAAGCAAAGGACGAAGCCGAGTTGCGTGAGCGCGATATGGGACGCGACATGTCCTCGACAGTTGCAAAGCGCCTGCGACAATATCAAAACGACTTCATTGAAAATGACTCGACGTTTACTGAATTGTGGACGCTGTATCCCAACGGGCTCCCCAAAAGTGTGATGGTCATTTTTCGCGGTTTTGCATTGCCGGATGGTCGGATGGCGATGCTGTGTGAGGCGAAGACAGAGGCTCAAGACCAACCGCAAAATCTGCGCAGTACCGAAGCATTGCTGCACACCGATGTGATCATCACACTTTATGCAAAGGATGGCCCACCGCTTTATCAAAACCCGGCCGCGCGGAATACCGCGGCGGCAATGGACACGGACCTGCAGTCCACTTTTGTGGACATCGAAAAATACACCCAAGTCATGCGCAAACTGGAGGACGTGGGCGAAGATCGGATCATTGCGCGCGTTCACACAGCCGACGGCCCACGGTGGCATGATTTGTCCGCAAAACTGTGCTCAGACGCGGTAACGGGGCAACCTGCTGTTCTGGTGACGGCGATCGACGTGTCGGAACTGAAAGAAGCGCGGGACACGGCGCGGCGTTTGGCGAACCGGGACCAACTGACCAACTTGTTCAACAGAGCCTATCTACAAACACATCTTTCGAATTTGGCGGACAAACATGATACCGGCCAATGCGCGCTGATCTTCTTTGATATTGACCGCTTCAAGCAAATCAATGACCGGCTGGGGCATGATGCAGGCGACTCTGTTTTGCGACAGATCGCGCTGCGCACTCGGTCGCTATTGCGATCCAATGACCTTGTCGCGCGCTTGGGCGGGGACGAGTTCGTCGTTCTGATGGAAAACGTGACGTGCGGCCAAGAGGTTAAGGTGCGCACGGCCCGACTGTGTCAGTCTATCACGCTGCCAGTTATGTACGGAAAGACCAAAGTTGATGTTGGGGTCAGTGTAGGAATTGCTCTCTTCCACCCCAAAGAAACCGATTTTGATGTTGTGCTGCGCGAGGCGGACATTGCGCTATATGTGTCAAAGCAAAGCGGCCGTAATCGCGCAACTGTTTTCACCAAAGAGATGGGCGAGGAAGCAAAAGCGCGCGACGACATAGAAGTTGAGCTGAAAGCGGCAATCGGGCGCAACGAGTTCGTTCTGCACTATCAACCCCGCCTTGATATCAAGACTGGCAAGATCGTCGCAGTTGAAGGACTTGTCCGTTGGAATCACCCAAACCGTGGTTTGCTTTTCCCTGATAGCTTTATCTCAATCTGCGAAGAGACGGGCATCATCGAAGATCTCGGTCGTGAGGTTTTGGAAATTGGCGTCGACCAAGCCATTGCCTGGCAGCGTGCGGGTCTTGATCTAAGTATGTCGCTCAATGCGTCACCGCGGCAGTTCCACGACAATGATTTCTTGCGTTCGTTAAAGGAGCTTTCCGCGCGCCCTGACTTTCCAGCGGGCAAGATTGAATTGGAGATTACGGAGAGTGTGCTGGCCGGCGACCCAACCGTGATCGCCGAAAAACTGCGGCGCATTGCGGCGATGGGCTATCGCATCGCGATCGACGATTTCGGAACCGGGTATTCGAACCTATCGTACATTCTGCAGTTCCCACTGACCTGTCTGAAAATCGACCGGTCATTTATCAATCAGCTGCCAGAATCCGGGCCTATTATTCGTCTGATCATCACATTGGGTCAGCAAATTGGCGCAAAAGTCGTGACCGAAGGCGTCGAAACAACAGAACAATTGGATTGGCTGGCACAGAATTTGTGTGATGAGGCGCAGGGTTATCTGATCACGCGGCCATTGCCACCGGAGGATTTCATGGCCTTTTTGGATAATTCAAATCAAGGCGCTTAGATATTCGCGCGTAAGGCCTGTGATGAATTCATTTCCGAAAGTATGTCGCGTACCGATTGCCTCGGATCTTCTGCTGCCCAGACGGGTCGCCCGACAACAACGTGATCTGCGCCGTTTGCGATGGCCTGTGCGGGCGTCATGACACGCTTTTGATCACCAAGCGGCGCGCCGACGGGGCGGACACCCGGCGTGACAATCAACTTCCCTTCGGCTTCTGGCATCGCGCGTACCAAAGCTGCCTCCTGAGGCGAGGTTATCACACCGTCTGCGCCAGCGGACAGTGCTTGCCCCGCCCGTTCGACAACCAGATCCGGAATGCTCCCATCCTTTATACAGGCGGCGTCAAGATCCTGTCGGTCAAGAGACGTCAAAATGGTCACCCCAAGAATTTTCATGTCAGAGTTTGCGGCGCCTTCTCGGGCCGCGCGCACGACATAGGGGTCGCCATGGACCGTTAGAAAATCGAGGTCGAATTGTGCGATGCCTCGCACGGCGGCTTCGACAGTGGCCCCGATGTCAAAAAGCTTCATATCCAAAAAGATGCGTTTGCCATGGTCTTGCTTAAGCTCATTGGCAAGGGCAAGCCCGCCTCCCGTCAGCATCCCTAGACCGATTTTATAGAAGCTTACGCTATCGCCCAGCTTTTCCGCCAGAGCGAGACCATCGAGTACATTCGGAACGTCTAGCGCAACGATCAGACGGTCATCAGCTTTGTGCATCTTCGGTCTCCTGTTGGGTGGGCCCGATTTGGCGAAAGTGAATGAGAAGGTCAATGCGCAGTACGTATAAATTAAAAAAGGGCGCAGTGGCGAACCGCCAACTGCACCCCCTCAGGTCTAAAAATTACCACTCAAAACACATCAGCTCACACACACAATCACTGATGATCTTACTCGTTCACACTTTGGCGAATTCCGCCTCTGACCTTGATGTAGGAACTGACCGCCCCAAACAAAAGCGGGAATAAACTACTGAATTTCCCTCCTAACCTGGGCAAAAGGGGGGCGGCACGGCCACAAAAATGTACGATCTCCCGAGCTGGCAAATCGCAAGTGTTGATGGAAGTGGGAGGGGGGGCGAAAGCGTTTCCAATAAAGAATGGGTGGTCCGCAGAGCAGCGCTGGTGCGGATTAGCGCGTTGCTTCGCGGTGAAAGGGGGCCGTCACATCCTGAGCTGGTACATCCTCTTGCGTATCAAGCAACCGTCGCACCATTTCGGGTGTTAACGGAAACAACGACTTAGGTTTGGAATGTCCTGCAGTCTCTGCTTGATCTTGCACGGGTGTCTCCCTTCGGTTGCGATCGTGCCGAATTCTGGATTGGGTCGATATGGGAAAGGGACATAGCGTTTCCCCCTCTCAAAGTGATGGGCCTACCTTGCAGGGGCTTTATGGCCTCCCCATGTAGTCTTTGAGGCCTATTTCGGGATGCGCCGCTTTTTGGGTGTCCCACGTCTGGGCGCTTATGAAGGAGAGACCCATGAACCTTGACAAGTTCACTGAGCGGTCGCGCGGCTTTGTTCAGGCCGCACAGACCATTGCGATGCGCGATAGCCATCAGCGGCTTACCCCTGAACATCTACTCAAAGCATTGATGGACGACGGCGAAGGGCTTGCCGCGAACCTGATCACGAAGTCGGGTGCTGATGCGGCAGCTGTGCGTCAGGCGGTCGATGCCGCTGTCGCGAAGATCCCGCAGGTGTCGGGTGATACGGGCCAGATTTACATGGATACGACCACTGGCAAAGTGTTGTCCGAGGCCGAAAAGCTGGCTGAGAAAGCAGGCGATAGTTTTGTAACTGTCGAGCGTCTTTTACTTGCCTTGGCGATGGTCAAATCGAAGGCGAAGGATGCCTTAGACTCAGGTCGCGTCGACGCCAAAGCCCTGAACGCAACGGTCAACGAAATCCGCCAAGGGCGGACTGCGGATAGCGCCAATGCGGAAGACGGCTTTGACGCCCTAAATAAGTACGCACGAGACCTGACAGAAGCCGCCCGTGAGGGGAAGATCGACCCGATCATCGGTCGTGATGAAGAGATCCGTCGGTCAATGCAGGTGCTGTCCCGCCGGACAAAGAACAACCCTGTCCTGATTGGTGAGCCGGGCGTTGGTAAAACCGCGATTGCCGAGGGCCTGGCCCTCCGCATCGTCAATGGCGATGTGCCGGAAAGCCTGCGCAACAAACGCCTTATGTCGCTGGATATGGGCGCGTTGATTGCGGGCGCAAAGTACCGCGGTGAGTTTGAGGAACGCCTCAAAGCGGTCTTAAAAGAAATTGAAGCTGCCGCTGGCGAAATCATCCTTTTCATTGACGAGATGCATGTTCTCGTTGGTGCGGGGAAGACTGACGGCGCAATGGATGCCGCGAACCTGATCAAGCCTGCCTTGGCACGAGGTGAACTGCATTGCGTGGGGGCGACAACCCTCGCCGAGTATCGCAAGTATGTTGAGAAAGACGCTGCCCTTGCTCGTCGGTTTCAGCCGCTGATCGTGGAAGAACCAACGGTCGAAGACACCGTCTCGATCCTACGTGGCATTAAAGAGAAGTATGAGCTGCACCATGGCGTGCGGATCAGCGACTCTGCCTTGGTGGCAGCCTCAACGCTGTCGCACCGTTACATCACAGACCGCTTCCTGCCTGACAAAGCTATCGACCTTGTGGACGAGGCCGCTTCACGTTTGCGGATGGAAGTGGACTCGAAGCCTGAGGAGCTTGACGCGCTCGACCGCCAGATCATGCAGTTGCAGATCGAAGCGATGGCGCTTGAGAAAGAGGACGATGCCGCTTCGGTGGATCGTCTGTCTAAGCTGCGAAAAGAACTCGCCGACCTGCAAGATCGCGCGTCTGAAATGACCGCAAAGTGGCAGGCGGAACGCGATAAACTAGAAGGCACGCGTGAGGTCAAGGAACAGCTTGATCGGGCAAGGGCCGACCTCGACATCGCAAAACGCGAGGGCAATCTGGCAAAGGCCGGTGAGCTGTCCTACGGCGTGATCCCAGAACTGGAGCGCAAGCTTGGCGAGGCGGAAGAGGCGGAAGACCTGATGGTCGAAGAAGCTGTGCGCCCCGAGCAGATCGCCGAAGTCGTCGAACGCTGGACGGGTATCCCGACCTCAAAGATGCTCGAGGGCGAGCGAGACAAGCTCTTGCGCATGGAAGAGGAACTCGGCCGCCGTGTGATCGGCCAGAAATCTGCCGTGCGCGCCGTGGCCAACGCCGTACGCCGTGCCAGGGCTGGCTTGAATGACGAGAACCGGCCCTTGGGCTCGTTCCTGTTCCTTGGGCCAACCGGAGTCGGGAAGACGGAGCTGACCAAGGCTGTTGCCGAGTACCTTTTTGACGACGACAGTGCGATGGTCCGCATCGACATGTCGGAGTTCATGGAGAAACACGCGGTCGCCCGTCTGATCGGTGCGCCCCCAGGCTATGTCGGCTACGATGAAGGTGGCGTGTTGACCGAAGCGGTCCGGCGCCGTCCGTATCAAGTCGTCCTGTTTGACGAGGTCGAAAAAGCGCACCCGGATGTGTTCAACGTCTTGCTGCAGGTCCTCGATGACGGCGTATTGACCGACGGTCAGGGCCGCACTGTCGACTTTAAGCAGACGCTGATCATCTTGACGTCGAACCTTGGGGCGCAGGCACTAAGCCAGTTGCCTGATGGCGCAGACTCAAGTGCTGCAAAGCGCGATGTGATGGATGCCGTCCGGGCGCATTTCCGGCCAGAGTTCTTGAACCGTCTTGATGAGACGATCATCTTTGATCGCCTCGTACGCGACGACATGGCCGGCATTGTCGAGATCCAACTGCGGCGCCTGGCGAAGCGGTTGGCTTCGCGGAACATCACGCTTGATCTCGATGATGGCGCGATGACCTGGCTGGCTGATGAAGGCTATGATCCGGTCTTTGGGGCGCGTCCCTTGAAGCGCGTCATCCAGCGCGCTTTGCAGGACCAACTGGCGGAGATGATCCTCGCCGGTGAGGTCTTGGATGGGGCAAGCGTTCCGGTGAGTGCCGGCGCCGATGGCCTGATAGTCGGCGATCGGGTGTCTGGGTCGGAACGGCCAAGGCCGGATGACGCGGTCGTTCATTAAGACATTGGAAAGGGGCGGCACGTTTCCGCCCCTTCGCCATTTTCCCCCTAACTACGATCGGTCGGTTTGATAGCCCAAGGGCATGATGAACCGTCGGTCTTTTCTCAGCGCGATGGCCGCTGTCACATTGGCAGCCTGCGATGGCCAAGCGCAAACCGTGGATGGCACAACAGGCCTTCCGCCCGACTTACGCCCAACACCAAACGCCAACTTCAACGCCTGGGTCGCGCGGTTTCGTTCCCGCGCCCTGCGCCAAGGGATCTCTGCCAGCACATATGACGCGGCGTTTGCCAATGCCGGGTTCTTGCCAGGTGTCGTGACGCGCGACCGCACCCAAATCCAAACTAGGCGCACGTTTGAGGAATACTTGTCGATTGCCACGTCGGATGAGCGGGTGGAGAAGGGCAGGGCGGCCTATGCGCGCTATCGGTCGACGTTTGATGCGATCACCGCGCGCTTTGGGGTCGAAGGGCCGATCATTGCGGCGATCTGGGGGCTTGAGAGCCAATACGGCGAAAAGCGGGGCAAAGTGCCAGTGATTTCCAGCACGGCAACGCTCGCTTTCGACGGTCGCCGCGCGGACCTTTACGAAAGCCAGCTGATTGCCGCGCTCCGGATACTTGAACGTGGTGATACAACGCCGGCCAGCCTTACGGGTAGCTGGGCAGCGGCGATGGGGCATACCCAGTTCATCCCGACATCGTATGAGGCCTTCGCCGTCGATTTTACCGGCGATGGCCGCCGCGATGTTTGGGGGGATGACCCAACAGATGCGCTTGCCTCCGCAGCGTCCTATCTGCAGCGCAACGGCTGGCAGACCGGCGTCCCCTGGGGGGCAGAGGCTGGGTCTGGTGCGCCAAGCGGCCAAACTATTCGTCCTCAAAGCGGCGGTCCCGCATTTGTCGTCACCGGCAACTTTCGCGTCCTCAAGCGGTACAACAATGCTGATAGCTATGCGTTAAGCATCGGCCATCTGGCGGACCGGATTGCTGGGGCAGGTCCTCTTCGCGGTGAATTCCCACCTGACGCGAATGGATTAACGAAAGCGGACCGGATCGCGATCCAGCGCGGCCTCACTGATCGCGGATACGATGTTGGCACTAAAGATGGAGTGATTGGTCCTGCAACCGAAGCCGCGATTAGAGACTTTCAGGCGCGCAACGGATTGTCGGTAACCGGTGTCGCAGACCGCGCATTGCGCGATCTGCTTTAGATCTGGTGGTCTTCAAGATTCTGGCAGGATCACCGTGTCGATCACATGGATCACACCGTTCGTCGCAACGACGTCTGCCGAAACGACGGACGCGTCGTTGACGGTGACACCCCCTTCGGTACCAATCGTGACGTTTGCGCCGTTCACCGTGGCCGCTGTCATGCCGTCCGACAGATCGCTTGACATGACCTTACCTGGAACAACGTGATAAGTTAAAATTGCTGACAGTGCTTCGGGATCGGCGAGCAAGCTTTCGACGGTTCCCTCTGGCAAAGCAGCAAAGGCCTCATCAGTTGGTGCGAACACGGTGAATGGCCCTTCGCCCTTCAGCGTGTCGACCAGGCCGGCCGCCTGAACAGCGGCCACAAGCGTTGTAAAGGACCCGGCATCAACAGCAGTGTCGACGATGTCTTTCTCAACATTCGCGAAACCTGCTGTCGCAACGGTGACGGCGGCGGCGGTGGCTAGAAATGTTCTACGAAGCATTGGTAGTCTCCCGTGTATAGCTGTGCCATCAGTGGCAACGTTGGGAAATACGCTGGGTTGGTGGCATGGATCACTGGGGGAAAATTGCCGGTCCGTTTGACCCCAAAGGCGCGCGGTCTAAGCGCTGGCTTTGGAAGTTTTCCACACACTTTTATGTGAAAAACCTGAAATGATCGGCGAATAATCACGGAATGTTTCAAAAGCTGGCAGCATCGTGACGCCCACTGCCTTTCGTTTGCCGTATAGACCCTCCACATTATCCCATGACGCAATTCGGAGACCCAAATGGCCTTTCGTTGGAAGAACACGCTGACCCACGCTGACGTCACGCCAAAGTCAGCCTTTTTGAATCGCCGGCAAATCCTGGCGGCAACGGCAGGCCTTGGGGCAATTGGCCTGACTGGTCAGGCGGCCGTGGCGCAAGATGCTGACACGCTGGAACCCAACACCTTCGAAGAGATCACGAGCTACAACAACTTCTATGAGTTTGGCACGGGCAAAGAAGACCCGAAGCGAAACGCGCACAACCTCGACACCAGCGATTGGAAAATCACAATCGACGGGATGGTCGATAACCCAGGCGAATATGCCCTAGCTGATCTTCTGGATGGCCTGACGATCGAAGACCGGATATACCGCTTCCGCTGCGTTGAAGCCTGGTCGATGGTGATACCTTGGAACGGTGTGGAGCTGGCCGACATCCTCAACCAGGCCGGAGTGCAAGAGACGGCCAAATACGTTGCTTTCGAAACGGCGGTGCAGCCTGACAACATGATCGGTGTGCAACGCGGTGTGCTCGACTTCCCCTATGTCGAAGGGTTGCGCGTGGATGAGGCCATGCACCCGCTGACCCTCATGGCGACCGGCCTTTATGACGAACCTATGCCAAACCAAAACGGCGCCCCCATCCGCTTGGTCGTGCCATGGAAGTATGGGTTTAAATCAATCAAATCCATTGTTCGGATCTCACTGACAGATGTTGAACCGCCCACCAGTTGGAACAAGTCCCAGCCCGGCGAATATGGCTTTTATAGCAACGTGAACCCAGACGTGAGTCACCCGCGCTGGAGTCAGGCAAGTGAGCGCCGCGTCGGCGGTGGCCTGTTCGCGCCACGGATCGATACGCTGAGGTTCAATGGTTACGAAGACGAGGTTGCGAGCCTGTACGACGGCATGGACCTCTCCGTCTTCTACTAAGGCGTCAGATGATCGACACCCTTAACCGTTCTTTCCGGCGCGTGCCCACATGGCTGATCTATGTGGGCGGCACAGCCTATGCCGCTTGGCTCTTTTACCTCGGCCTTACAGGGGGATTGGGGGTTGAGCCGATCAATGCGCTCGAACGGGCCTATGGCGAAGTTGGTCTTTATCTGATTGTTGCGGGCCTCGCGATCACACCTTTGCGCAAACACGCTGGTCTAAACTTGTTCTGCTTCCGGCGGGCCATCGGGGTGACGGCGTTCTTCTTTGTTCTGGCGCATTTCCTCGTCTGGGCGGTCCTGGATGTGCAGTCTGTCGCGCGTGTCTGGGCCGACATCATCAAACGGCCCTACATCACTGTCGGCATGTTGGCCTTTGTTTTGATGATCCCTTTGGCGGTGACCTCCAACAATCTGTCGGTCCGCAAAATGGGGGCGTCGCTGTGGCGGGCTTTGCACCGACTGACTTATCCAATCGCCGTCTTAGGCGCGGTTCACTATTTGTGGCTCGTGAAGGGGTTCCAACTTAAACCGATCATCTTCTTGGGCGTCGTTGTGGCACTTCTCATCGCGCGGATGTCGTTCAAAAGTCACAAAGCAGTGGCTGCGAGTCGGGCGTGAGTCGTCAGATCTGAAAGTGGCCTTCGGCCAGAATTCTACCTATTGCTGCTGGTTGCTGCAGCGCCCCTAAATATAGTGTTGCTTGTTCTCATCGTGCTGCTTTTGCGGGCGGCAATTTCGACGCTTCCAACGCAATTTTCACGTAAGTATATGAAAATACGTGAATAAAACGAATGTCACAAAAAATGCAAAAATGGGCAAAAAAGGGGTTGCGGCGTGAGCGCAGTATCCGTAGAACCCCCTTCACCGGCGGCGCTGAGCGTTGTTGGTTGACTGAGGATGCAGTGATGCGTCTGAGGTTGTTTATAAATCTGAGGATAATGCGGGCGGGCGCGCCGAGAGATTTAGGGCGCATCTGTTGGTTTTTTGTCTTCGACGCTTTTTGACAATTGAAGAGAACTGAAGAGATATGTGGGCGGTTTGGTCTATTCGATGGATCAAACGTCTGTATGTCGCGCTGGTAGGGGTAACCCGATAATCCAGTGTCAGCTTCACTGTTTGAGTGGCTTTCGGTTTCTGATGAAACCTGGAGCATATCAAACAGAGAAAGCACTACATAATTCTTAGCTGGGTTATGTGGTGTGATGTGCAGAGGTTCGAACGTCAAGGAAGCACATTACTGCGCTTCCT
>JBCBHE010000002.1:0-214110 GCA_038526085.1 Pseudomonadota bacterium
AGCCTGCCGGCCGCTCCAGCGGGCTCGGGATATCGCCGGGGATGGGCGTGAGCGGCGCTTCCAGATCGTCGAGCTTCGGCAGCGCGTTGATGAGCCCGCGGGTGTAGGCGTGCGCGGGGTGGCGGATCACGTCCCGCACCGGCCCCTTTTCCATGATCCGGCCGAGATACATGACGGCGACCCGGTCTGCCGTTTGGGCAATCACGCCAAGGTCATGGGTGATGAAGAGGATCGACATGCCGAAGTCCGCGATCAGCTCTTTCATCAGATCGATGACCTGGCGTTGGACTGTCACGTCCAATGCCGTTGTTGGCTCATCTGCGATCAGCAGACGCGGTTTTGTCGTCAGCGCCATTGCGATCATCGCCCGTTGACGCATCCCGCCCGAGTACTCAAAGACATATTGGTCGAAGCGGCGGGTCGGTTCGGTGATGCCGACACGGTCGAGCATCTCGATAGACAGTTCTTTTGCTTGGGCCTTCGACATGGCGGTGTGGATCTGGAGCTGTTCCACCATTTGCTTGCCGACGGTGATGGCGGGCGCGAAGCTGGCCATCGGTTCCTGGAAGATCATAGAGATCTGACCACCGCGGATCGGCAACATGTCGCGTTCCCGTTTCAGGCCCAACACGTCAATGTCTTGGGTCCCATGCAGGGTAATTTTCGAAGCAGGGTCGTAGACCGTGTTATGGCCGTTTAGCTGCATCAGGGCTTTGGCCGTCACGGACTTGCCCGAGCCGCTTTCGCCGACAAGCCCGAGCACCTCGCCCTGCTCAACGTCAAAGGAGACGTTTTCGACGGCTGTGATCAGCCCCTCGTCGGTCTTGAAACGGATGGTCAGGTTGTCGACGGTGAGCAGGCTCATTTCTTCGCCTCGCTATAGGGGTCTGCCGCATCGCGCAGGCCGTCGCCGACGAAGACGAAGGCCATCACCAGGGTGACGAAGAAAAGCACCGGGATGAAGTACCATTGGTAGTTCAACAGGACGTCCGCTTGGGTGGTGTTTTGCAGCAGCACGCCGAGGGAGGTGACTGGGTCTTTCAACCCCAGCCCGATGAACGACAGGGCGGTTTCTGAGAGCACCATATAGGGGAAGGAGATGACCAGATCGACGATAATGTAGCTGGTGAAGGACGGCAGCAGGTGCCGGCGGATGATGTGGCCGGAGCCTGCGCCGGACAGTTGCGCAGCGAGGACATAGTCTTGGTTCCGTTCCACCAAAAGGTGCGTTCGCACACGTCGCGCCAAAGTGGGCCAGCCGATCAAACCAAGGATGATGGAGATGAAAAAGAACCGGGTTTCCGCGCTCCAGGTGTCTGGCACAAAGGCTGCGAGCGCCATGAAAAGCGGGATGGCGGGCACCGTGCGGATCGCGTCTGTGACCATCTGCAAGACCCCGTCGATCACGCCGCCATAATACCCCGCGATCCCCCCAATCCCGAGGGCCAAGACGAAGGAGATCAACACCCCAAGCGTGCCCACCGCGAGCGAGGTTTTGATTGCGTGGAAGGTCCGGCTGAAGATGTCTTTGCCGGTATCATCGGTCCCGAAAAGGTGGATTGTGCCTTCGTCGACACCAAAAAGATGCCGGTCAAAGGTGACGCCGAGCCATTTGTATTCATCGCCTTTGACGAACCACTGCACATAGCGCCGGTCTTCGGTATCGACCGTTGTCACCCAGCGAAAATTCGTCTCAATCGACCTCTCACGTTTCAGGCCGTAGATGAACGGCCGTGCTGAACACCCCGCCTCATCACAGAAGCGCGGCCACTGTGGCGCGCCGTTTGTGTATTCCTTGTTGGCCCCGGCAATTGTTGGGTTGTAGGGGCCGATGAAGTCCGCAAACAAACCGAAGACGATCATCACCATCAGGATGACGGCGGAGACCATCGCAGCCTTTTGCTTGCGGAAGCGGGCCCAGATCAGCTGGCCTTGTGAGGCGGTGAAATAGGCTTCTTTTTGGCTTTGGGAAATCTCGCTCATGCCTGGCCTCCCATAACGGAATTGCGCATGCGGGGGTCGAGGGCGGCAAGGGCCACATCGGTCACGAAATTAAGGCCCACGATGGTCGCCGTCAGCAGAAAGATGATCGCGCCGGCGAGCTGTTGGTCATTGGATCGTGCCAGCGCCTCGAGGAGGAGCGCCCCGGCCTCTGTCAGCGTCAGAATGATCGCGACGATGGGCAGTTCGTTGAAGATCCGGTTCAAATCGAAGCCAAGCGAGTTCACGATCGGCCCTAAAGCGTGCCGTGCGGGATAGCGCCAGAGCAGTCGGCGGCCGTACATCCCGCGCGCCCGGGCGGCGGTGACATAAAGCTTTGATTGTTCGTCGAGCATGAGCGCCCGCACCGTTTGCAAGGCAAAGGCCGTGGCCGACCAGCCGAGGATAAAGATCGGCAGCCATGCCCGGCTCATGAAGTCCCAAAACTTTGCCATCGACCAGGGCGCGTCGCGGAACTCTTTACTGAACAGCCCCGACAGGGAGTCTCCGAAATAGATCGTCGAGATCAGCATGATGATCAGCGCCAGCAGGAAGTTCGGCAGGGCGAGGCCGAGGTAGGACACGAACCGCAGGATGTTGTTCACAACCGGGTTGCGTGACGCGGCTGCGTAGATGCCCACTGGCACGGCGATCAGGTAGGCCAAGAAGAGAGCCGCAAAACAGATCCCCGCAGAGATCAGGAACTTTGAGCCCAGCAATTGGCTGATGCCGACCCGCAGAATGCAACTTTCGCCGAAATCACCGACAAACGCACCGGACACCCATGTCACCCACCGATAGAGGAACGGTTGGTCAAGGCCGAGGCGGGCACGCTCTGCATCGATATCCTCAAGCGTCAGGTTCTGACCTTGGGTGTTCTTGTAGGCGAGGTAGCGTTCCGCACAGTCGCCGGGCACCATCTCCATCAATGAAAAGACGAGGAAGGAGACGATCAGCAACGTCACGATCGCAAGGATCGCGCGAATGCCTACAAAGCGCATGAAGTTTGCCATGATCCCCATCCTTTGGCTTCAGGTTCACCGCCTGAAAGTCGGTATGGCAAGAGCCGGGCATCCTAAAATGCCCGGCTCCCGCAGGTTTGCTTAAACCTTAAGCTTAGTTGTCTTCAGCCAAGAACCACTGGGTCGCCCGATAAGGGTACGTCCGGTAGTACTCGTAGGACCAAGTCTGGAATTCCGGCACGTTCTTCAGACCGTTGCGGACAACGATTGGGGCTGGTGCGTTGACAGTGCCGATGAAGAGCATGTTGTCTGCAAAGTTCTGGGCGATCTTTCCGACCAGTGCGTTTGCATCGTCAGAGCCAGGCACAGATTCCTGCAAAGCAGCGATGTCAACAATCATGTCCTTGGCGTACTGTGGCGGTTCAATTCCGGCGGAGCCGTCGGAGTCGATCCATTCCGCCCACTTCATCCCCGTCCGGTGGCCGAAGTAGGAAGAGTATGGCGGCACGAACTCTTCGTTAGAGCCAAGCGCCACAGCCACTGGCTGTCCACGGGCCCACATCATCACGTCGAGCTCATTGGCAGACTGGGCTGCGCGATACTCATCCGGCGTGACTTCTTTCACAGTGGTCTGAACGCCCGCATCGGCCCAGTTCTGTGCAACAAGTTCAACAACCTCACCCGCAACACCCTGCGTGGCGAACTGCATGTTCAGCACAATTGGGTCACCGTTTGGCAAGTCGCGGAAGCCGTCGCCGTCCGCGTCGACCATGCCGATACCGTCGAGCATGGCAGCAGCGCCTTCTGGGTCAAAGGCGATGCCCTGCGCTGCTGCTTCTGCCGCAACCTCAGGTACGGGCGAGAAGCCAACGTAAGCCATTGGAACACCCTGTCCGAAGAAGGCCACTTCGTTCAGTTCATCGCGGTTGATCGCCGCTGACATCGCTTTGCGGAAGTCGATGTTGTTGAAGACGTCGCGCTTGGCTTCATCGTCGGATGTGACGTTGAAGGAGAAGGCAGGCATTGCGATCGTTGGCTTCAGCTGAACGGTGTAACCGCCGGCCTCTTGGTTCTCCAGCAACAGCGGCGCAGATGGCAGCTGCACGGACTGAGACTTATAGTCGACCTCACCGTTGATCAGCGCCAGGATGCGGACTTCATTGTCGTTCTTATACAGCTCGTCCTGACGGCTGATGTACGGCAGCTGCTGGCCAGTTGTATCGACCTGGTGGAAGTATGGGTTTGCCACCAGCTTCCGGCCTTCGGTGGTGTCCGTCACGTAGATGTGGGATTCCAGCGTTGGCTGTGTTGCGTAGGGCAGCTCTGCCGCCTTGGCAGGGTCGCGCAGCATGGGGGACGGTGTATCGGTCCAGTCGGACGCGCCAAAGTAGTAGTTCACCGCTTCATAACCGCTTTCAAACCCGTACTCAGCCGCCTTGGCATCCGCGTCGTCGGAGACTGCTGGGTGGAACTGACCCAGGAAGTGCGCAGGCTGGAAAGGCTGGGCGTAAGATGTGGCGAAGTGGATCAAGAGGCCTGGCTTTGGCGCTTGGAGGACGAACTTGAATGTTGTTTCGTCAATGATCTCGATGCCAATGGGCTCACCGCCCGCCAGGACGTAATCAGCCGCTTTTTCGCGGATGTTTGTATCGAGGCTCAGGTTTTCCAACCAGAAACGCACATCTTCAGATGTGAACGGCGCGCCATCAGACCACTTGTGGCCTGCGCGCAGCGACATTGTCAGCTCAGTGAAGTCGTCATTCCATTCCCAGGATTTCGCGACGTTTGGTACGATGGTCTGCAGATCGTCAGCATAGCGTACGAAGTTCACGTGGCGGACCGACAGGAAATCAGATGTGCCGGCCTCGGTGTTGTTGGACAGGGCGTCGAACGTGCCACCATATGTCCCGATTGCATCATATGGTGCGACAACCAATGGTTCAGACGGCAAACGGTCGGCCAGGGCTGGCAGTTCCGGGTTGCCTTGGATCTCTGCGTTCAGCGCTTCGATCTCTGGGTTGGTTGAGAATTCCATGGTGCAGCCAGCAGCGGCTTCAAACTCAGCCAGTTCGTACTGTTGCGGGAAAGCGCCCGATGCGACGCCCATCGGGTCGGCGACGGTGACGGCTGGGCAAGCGGCATAGGCCGAAGTGCCGAGAACAGCCAAGGCTGTACCGGCGAGCAAACGCGTTTTCATAAAGTCCCCCTGAGGATGTGTTTTGCGTCGCGAACGTTAGGAGGATTTTGAATCTATTATATGACACCCTAGCCAGGGTATTGGAAAAGCACACCAATTTAGTGTGTTGGGTCGTGGCGCGCACGTATGAGTGGCAAGGCGTGTTTTGCTTTACGGTATGTCGCACAGGTCGGTCTGTCCTGCGTCCGTTGCCGGCCTGACGTGGCGCAGGGCAGGGTGGCAGAACCGACGCCAGGCGCCTATGATATGCAGTGCGGGACTGCTTCAGTCCAGAAGCGGGCCCGAGGAGAGTGATGCATGCCCCAACCCGCTGCTGAACAGGCCGCGCGCCTGTCTGTCGCCCCCATGATGGATTGGACTGATCGCCATTGCCGGTACTTCCACCGGCTTATGAGCAAAAATGCCTTGCTTTATACAGAGATGGTCACGGCGCCTGCGGTGATCCATGGTGATCGTGACCGCCTGCTCGGTTTTGATGAGGCGGAACATCCAGTCGCGCTGCAATTGGGAGGGTCTGACCCTGCACAGCTGGCAGAAGCGACCCGGATCGCTGCCAGTTATGGCTATGATGAGGTGAACCTGAACTGTGGCTGTCCGTCGGATCGGGTGCAATCGGGGTCGTTTGGAGCGGTTCTGATGGAAAGCCCCAAGGTTGTCGCTGAGTGTGTCAAGGCCATGCTGGATGTGACGGATGTGCCGGTGACGGTAAAGTGCCGGATCGGCGTCGATGATCAGGACCCCGAAGAGGTGCTGCCAGAGTTTCTATCGCGCAGTGTTGGTGCGGGTGTTGAGCGGATGACGGTGCACGCCCGCAAGGCGTGGCTGCAGGGCCTGTCCCCAAAAGAGAACCGTGATGTTCCGCCCCTGGATTACGATTTAGTTCATCGGATGAAAGGGTTGTTCCCCAATCTTCACCTTTCGGTCAACGGCGGGATCACCACACTTGATGAGGCGGACTCCTTCCTCCGCTCAGGCCTTGATGGTGTGATGATCGGGCGGGCAGCTTATCATACGCCCGCGGATGTTTTGTTGGACGCGGACCGCCGCATCTTTGGCGTCGAGGGCGGCAAACGGGCAGAGGATGTGGTGCAAGCGATGCTGCCGTACATCGAGGCCCATTTGATCGCAGGTGGTCGGTTACACCAAGTGACACGGCACATGCTTGGGCTGTTCCAGGGTCGCCCGGGCGCCCGGATGTGGCGACGCACTTTGTCAGAGCGCGCCACGCGGGATGGTGCGGACGGGCAGGTGGTGCTAGACGCGCTTGCGCACGTGACGCAAGAGGCCGCCTAAATGCCAGACATGACGCTGTTGCTCTCTATGGGAGGGCTGCTTTTGGTGATCGGCGCCTTTGCAGGCGTTTTGGCCGGATTATTGGGCGTTGGCGGTGGGATCGTTCTGGTGCCTGCTTTTTTCTATGCCTTCAGCGCGTTGGGCTATGCTGGGCCGGAGCTGATGCAGCTTTGCCTTGGCACGTCGTTGGCAACGATCATTGTCACCTCGGTGCGGTCAGGGTTGGCCCACCATAAGAAGGGGGCGGTGGATCTGGAGATCCTGAAGACATGGGCGCCGGGGATTGTAGTGGGGGCCATTGTTGGCGTGACGGTGGCGACGAGCCTGCAGTCCGGCGCTTTGCAGGCGATCTTTGGGGTGCTGGCGATCATCGTAGGCACCTACATGACCTTTGGCCGCGATACCTGGCGGATCGCGCCGGAGATGCCAACGGGTGGCCAGCGGATGGTGTTATCGCCGCTTCTTGGGTTTTTATCGGTCTTGATGGGGATCGGCGGTGGGTCTTTTGGCGTGCCTGTGATGACGCTTTACGGTGTGCCGATTCATCGCGCGGTGGCGACGGCCGCTGGGTTTGGCGTGATTATTGCCGTGCCCTCGGTGATTGGGTTTTTGCTGACGGACCTGAGCGGGCCGGTGCCGCCACTGACAATTGGGGCGGTGAACCTGGTGGCTTTTGTACTGATCATCGCGATGACGCTGATCACAGCGCCCTGGGGCGCGGCTTTGGCGCATCGGATGAACCCCAAGCCGTTGAAGCGGGTGTTTGGGGTGTTCTTGATTCTCGTTGCGCTCAACATGATCCGTAAAGCGGTGGGTCTTTGAACGCCTTTGCCCGGGATGGCTTTGTCAAACTGCCCTATGAGGGGCGGGTGGCGGCGTGGGCGGTATCGGCACATCGTGTTGCGCTGCGATTGCCGGAAGAGCCGCTGCGCCACGGTGGGACCTGGCGCGTCGGTGTGGATGCGCTGCCGAACGGTCTGGATGGCAGTGTGGCCGGCGTGCCGTTGCGGGGCGCGTGGGAGGAGATGGTGACCATGCCGGACGTCTTGCATAACGCGCAGTTGTCAGTCGTGTTTCCCGGATATCCAAAGCAAGACGCGGATGAGAGCGCCGCTGCCCATCGGTTTCGACTGAACCGGGACGCGGCCCACGTGGATGGGCTACTCCCGGAAGGACCTGCGCGGCGGCGGCATCTGCGCGAACCGCATGCATTTGTTTTGGGTTTGCCTTTGAACGTGGCAACCGGGAGCCCGTTGGTCGTCTGGCGGGGGAGCCACGCGATCGTCAAACGAGCGTTTCAAGGCGCGTTTGCCGGTATCGCCGCTAACGATTGGGGCGATACAGACGTCACCGACACCTACCAAGCCGCGCGGCGGAAGGTCTTTGAAACGTGCGAGCGCGTTGAACTTCCCGCTCTGCCGGGGGAGGCGACCCTGCTTCATCGTCATGTTGTGCATGGCGTGGCCCCTTGGGGAGAGGGAACCGCACCACCAGAGGGAAGAATGATTGCTTACTTCCGGCCGATGGTAGGCGAGACGGCGGATTGGCTCGGCAACGAAGTTTCTTGAAAGCTTCGGTTCGATTTCTTTGAAAGAAATTGCCGCCTAACGCAGCCGTTGCGCGGTATAGTCGGCCAATGACTTGCCTGTCTCATCCACAAAAAGGCTGGGCAACACCCGCAGTGCTGTAATCTGATCGACCCGGATGTCGTCAAACGCCCGCGTGGTTTCACACCACACCACGCAGGTCCAAAGCCGACCCCAGTAATCAAGCTGTAATGGGCGGACGGTCCGGTCTTTGTCCCGATGGGTGACTGCCAGCTTCTGTCGTGTCCGGAGGGCCTGCCGGATCTGGGGTAAGTGCTGAAAGCCTTTGGCTGCGTCCGCAAAGGGATAGACCGCAAACCCGACGGACGCGGGTGCACGGTTTCTATCCTCTGGCAAGACCGCGTCGATCTTTTGGGTCAGGGAAGAGGCGGCCTGGCCGAGTTCTGAATCTGACCCCCCTGCAACCGCCAACAACCCCATGTGCAGTGCCTCGAGCTCAGTCATGGTTAGGTTCAACGGCGGCAGGGTGATCGCTGCGGTGACGTGGTACCCCACGCCCCGCTCCCCCTCGATAGGGACACCGGAGGCTGCGAGAGTTTCCATATCGCGGTAGATGGTGCGGGGGCTGACATCAACGGCGCGGGCCAAATCCTCCGCTTTGTGCAGCGCCCCATCCCGCAGGATCTGCACAAGTGACATCAAGCGGTCAGCGCGGCGCATAACGATTCTCCTAAATTTCCATCAGTTTTGACAAAAACCTGGCAACTGACAAGTTTCTGTCGCAACATTCGAGAAACCCAACAAAAAAAGGGTCTTGCAGTGTTGTTTCGCACTTCCCAGAGGCTGGGAACGCCCCTATGTGTTGAGCAATGACAGTTGATCCGGGGCGCGGCCCCGATGAGGAGATAGCGATATGCTCAACAACATTGGTCTTCCCGGCATCCTTCTGATCGCCGTTGTGGTGCTTGTCCTGTTTGGGCGCGGCAAGGTATCGAGTCTGATGGGCGAAGTCGGCAAAGGCATCACGGCCTTCAAGAAGGGCGTGAACGACGGCGACAAAGAGATCACCGACGCGACGGTAGAGGCGAAAGACGTCACGCCTGAGGAAGAAAAAGACAAAGCCTAAGCCGCCCCCTTTCGAAAGGACCCGCTGATGTTTGGCCTCAGCTGGGGAGAGATGATGGTGGTGGGCATCGTGGCCTTGATCATCATCGGCCCCAAAGACCTGCCTGTCGTGTTCCGCACAATGGGTGAATTCACCGGCAAGGCCCGCGCGATGGCGCGGGAGTTTTCGCGTGCGATGAACGATGCCGCGAAAGACAGCGGGGTCAACGATATCTCCAAAGGGCTGAAGGCTGCGACGAACCCAACCAAGTTTGGCGTCGATAAGATTAAAGAGGCGACAGGCGTAACCGCTGCAGCGGCAGCGTTGTCGCCGGAGCGCGCAGAAACCAAGGAAAAGGCTGATAGGGCCATGGCGAAGGCTGCCGAAGAGCGGTTGGCCCGCGAGGCGGAGAAATCTGCCAAAGCCGCAGAAGAGGCCCGCAAGCCCGTTAAGTCAGAGCCAAAACCGGACAGCGACGCATGAGCAACGAGAGCACCATCGACGATAGCGCCGCCCCGCTCCTGGAACACCTGACAGAGCTCCGCCAGCGGCTGATCTACTCGGTTGGCGCATTTCTTGTGATGATGGTGTTCTGCTTCAGCTTTGGCGGTATCCTTTTGGATTTCCTGCTTGGGCCGATTGAGCGGACAATGCGGGCCTTGGGCAACCCGAACCCGGTGATGCAGTACACCGCACCGCAGGAGTATTTCTTTACGCTGATCCGGATTTCCGTGGTAGGCGGTCTGACATTGGCCTTCCCCGTTATCGCCTATCAGATGTGGCGGTTCGTGGCACCGGGTCTTTACAAGAACGAAAAGAATGCATTTCTCCCGTTCCTGGTCGCGTCGCCTGTCCTGTTTTTGCTCGGGGCTGCCTTTGCACACTACGTTGTCGTACCGCTGGCCATGCGGTTCTTCTTAGGGTTCGCCGACTTGCCTTCCTATTTTAGCGCAATCATGGGCGGGCTGGTGCAAGCGCCGCCCGATGGATCGCTGTTGTTGCCTAGTGCACCGGGTGGAGCGGAGCTTCCAGCCTTTGCTCAGCCGGTGTCCGAAAGCGGCGTCGACATTGTCTTTAACGGCAAGGTTAATGAGACGCTCGACATTACGCTGAAGATGATCGTGGCGTTTGGCCTGTGTTTCCAGTTGCCTGTCTTGCTGACCTTGATGGGTCTGGCGGGCCTGGCGTCATCGCGTGGTCTACGCAACGTACGGAAATACGCGATTGTGGGCATTTTGGTGGTGGCCGCACTGGTTACGCCGCCTGATGTCACGACGCAGTTGATCCTTTTTGTTGTGGTTTACGGCCTTTATGAGATCTCAATCCATTTGGTCGCCGCAGTGGAACGGCGCAAGGACAAAGCCGCGCGGGCCGAAGGTGTGATCGGCGAGGATGAGAGCCTTTTTGACGACATCGAAGACGAGGAAGAAGCCGACATCGCTGAGGCGTCTGAGGAGCCAAAGGCTTGAACGAAGACACGCTCAAGCGGATAGCGGAGGCGTTGGAACGCCTTGCGCCCCCGCCGCAGCCCATCCCTGACTTTGATGACTCCAGCGCCTATGTCTGGCAACCTGACCCGGATGCGCTGATCCCTGTGCCGAACGTCAATCGGGTGGATCTGGGTTTGCTGGTCGGAATTGATCGGTCCCGCGATACCCTCATTGCCAATACGCGTCAGTTTGCGGCCGGTATGCCTGCGAATAACGCCCTTTTGTGGGGTGCGCGCGGCATGGGAAAATCGAGCCTTGTCAAAGCGATCCATGCTGCTGTTCACGCAGACTTCCCTGACTTGTGCATTGTTGAAGTGCAGCGCGAAGACATGGAAAGCATCGGCCGCTGTTTAGATCTTCTGCGGCGCGCGTCCCAGCGGTTTATTCTATTTTGCGATGACTTGTCGTTTAGCCATGACGATGCCCACTATAAGTCGCTGAAAGCGGTTTTGGATGGGGGGATCGCCGGGCGACCGGACAATGTGGTGCTTTACGCGACCTCAAACCGCAGGCATCTGATGCCGCGGGATATGATCGAGAATGAGCGGTCTTCGGCCATTAGCCCATCTGAAGCAGTCGAAGAGAAAGTGTCTTTGTCGGACCGTTTTGGTCTTTGGCTTGGCTTTCATCCTTGTGATCAGGACCAATATTTGGCGATGATCCGGGGCTACTGTGACGCCCATGGTGTCACGTTTGATGATGAGACGCTGCGGGCCGAAGCCATCGAATGGCAGGCCACGCGTGGGTCACGGTCGGGCCGGGTGGCCTGGCAGTATTTTGTTGATCTCGCCGGGCGAAAGGGCGTGACGCTGTCGGGTGAGTGAAGCCCACATGCTGGGGCCTCGCCTGACGCTTGATGGTGAAATTCTTTTGCCCTAAGGCAGGAAGTCCGCCGGGTCGAGTGAATCCAACCCGCGCCGCACTTCGAAGTGGAGGAAGCTCGGATCCCGGGCCGCGACTTGTGCAATAACGTCACCACGTCCAACTGTATCATCCTTGCCCACGACGAGATTCGAAACACCGGTGTAGACGGTCAGCAGGTTGTCTGCGTGGCGGATCACAACGATGTCGGTGCCGTTGGTGTCCGTCGTGACCGCGGCAACGGTGCCTGCATCCGCTGCTTTCACCTCTGTGCCTGCTGGCACACCGATATCGATGCCTTCGTTCCGGCCTGGTGCATATTCGCGGATCACGGTTCCGCCCACAGGACGCAAGAGTTGCGCTGTGTCGGCTTGCGCGGACGCTGGTGGCGGGGTGCCCAAGTCTGGCGCCTCTGGCGTTTCTGGTACCTCAGTGGTCGTGTCTTCGGGTAACGGTGTTGCAGCGCTTGGCGGCAATGGCGTTGCGCTTCCAGTGCCAGGGTCGGCTGCGGGTGTATCGGCCACTGTGGTGGCCGGCGCAGGTGCCGCTGACTGAGGGATCAAGAGGAACTGCCCTTCGCGCACCGTTAGGTTTGCATCCAGTGTATTCCATGCCGCAATGGTCGAGACAGGCACGTTGAACTGGCGCGCAATAGAGAAGGCGGTGTCGCCACGGCCCACGCGGTAACGCACGGGTTCGGCCACTGCATCAGCGGGGGAAGTCGGCGTGGCGGCTGGGCTTCCGCCCGATTCAACCCGATCAAGCGCTGTTGTTGCGATGCCAGTGACATCGACTGTTTGGATTGGGCCTGTTGTGGCCGCACCGGTCGCCGGTGATGGCTCTGCGACGCGGGCGGGGAGTGCTAATACCTCTTCCGCGCGCAGCGGCGCATCCACTTCGATCCCGTTGAATCGCGCGAGCTCATTGGCGTCGAGCCCAAGGCGGGCCGCGACCGTCGTGGCGGTATCGCCTTGTTGGGCCAAGGCCACTTGATAATTCGGGTAGGAAATCACGCCGCGATTGTCCGGGGCAGGGCGATCGGGGAGATTCGTGACGGCCTCTGACGTATCAAACCCGTCGCCGAGATCGCGCAGGTCAAAGTCGAAGCCGCCGACCCCGTCTGTACAGCCCACAAGGGCCACCAATACCGCTATTGTGGTGAGAATACGGCCTTTGCCGTGACGCCCGCTCGCCGCCATATGTCTGCTCCTCGCTCGGGCGCCCGGTTTATCCTGGGTTCTGCCCTGTCTCGCCCTTATGCGTCAGTCTTGGCCGAGCCCTTCAACAAGGGGGACAAAACGGACGGTCCTTAGTTCTTCGTAGTCTAACCCAGATTCGGTTTTTGTCACGCGGATCAGACGTTGCACCGTGTCAGACTGGCCAACCGGCAGGACCATGATACCCCCGATCCGCAGTTGCGCCAAGAGGGTGCTGGGCGGGTCTTCTGCTGCGGCGGTCAGCAAGATGCGATCAAAGGGTGACTGGTCGGGCAGACCGTGACTGCCATCGGCCGTCACCGCAGTAATGTTGTTGATATTCAGCGCGTTGAAGGTTGCTTCTGCATCGCGGGTCAAACGTTTGAAGCGGTCGACCGTATAGACCCTGCGGGCCAAACGCGCGAGGATCGCAGCCTGGTAGCCAGTCCCGGTTCCTATTTCGAGCACTTTGTCACGCTGTCGCACGTCAAGGGCTTGGGTCATAAGACCGACAATTGAGGGCTGACTGATGGTTTGCCCACAGGCAATCGCAAGAGGAACATCGTCATAGGCGCGCTTTTTGAACAATCCCGTCAAGAAGGCCCCGCGATCCAGGTGTTCCATGGCCGTCAGGACTTTGGCGTCAGTCACGCCTTGCGCCCGGAGGCGGAAGAGAAACTGCATTTTGACGTCGGCGGCGATGTTCATGAGAGGCGCGCCTTGAGATCGTCTAGCAGGTCGTGCGCCGTCAGATCGACACGCATGGGCGTAATAGATGTATAGCCATCAATGTTGGCTTGTACGTCTGTGCCAAGTCCCGTTGGCTCTTGCTGGTTGCCGCCGGTGATCCAGGTGTACTTGCGGCGGTTCGGGGCTGTGAAGGCTTCAGTGCGAAAGCGTGTGGTGGGGCGGAAACCCTGGCTGACCACTTGGTGGCCTTTCACGTCAGCCGCCATGACGGGCGGGAAGTTCACGTTGTAAAACACCCGGTATGGGTCTTCTGTCCAAATGCCGTTGTCGATAAGGTTGCGGATGACGGCCGGGCCGTGCACCTGTGCCGCCTCAAAGGCGTTCTCGGCCGTCGCATAGGCAGGCCCATAGAATTGAGAGAGCGCGATGGCGTTCACGCCTTGTAGCACCGCCTCAATGCAGGCGCCGATGGTCCCCGAATAGAGCGTATTTTCACCTGCGTTGTTGCCGCGATTCACGCCGGACAGGATTAAGTCTGGTTTGGCGTCCGCCATCACCTCATGCAGCCCAACGAGCACACAGTCGGCGGGCGAGCCTTCGATAGCAAAGCGCTGCTTGCCCATTTCGGTGATCAGCGTGGGGCGGGTGTAGTTGATGCAATGCCCCACACCGGATTGCTCAAACCCTGGGGCGACCACCCAAACGTTATCTGCGGAGCCTGCGACCTCAGCCGCGATCCGCTCCAACACAGCGAATCCGGGCGCTGTGATGCCATCGTCATTGGTGATGAGGATTCTCATGCCCGCCTCTTTTTTCTTAGGAGTACGAGAGGTTTGTCACTGCGGCAAGCCGCAGTGACACAGTGAGGGGCAGATGTTGCGGTCGGGACTCAGGTGTTTCCCAGGATGTCGGGCAGCAGCCGGGCCGCTTCGATGGCCGGTGTGGTCAGCGCATCTCTCGGCTCGCCGGGATGGAACCGTGCGCGCGTGGCTGTTGGCATGGGGCTGGGTGTCAGGATCTTGACCATCGGGCCTGTGTTTTGGGTCTCAGCCTGCCAACTGCGCGCAAGCGCGATTTGCGCGGCTTTAGTGGCCCCATAACTTGCAAAGAAGGGATCGCCGCCTTTGGGGTCATCGAGGAAGACTGCCGTGCCGGTTTCGCCGAGGAGCGGCGCGATATAGCTGATCAGGCGGGACGTGGCGGTGACATTGGTCAGGATCGATTTGTCCATGTCTTTTGGGCCGACATGGGCTGCAGGGGCCAGCGGGGCCGCATGGATCGCGGCGTGCACCCAAATGTCGACCTTGCCCCAACGGTCATAAATCGACCGACAAAGCTGCTGCATCGCCGGCTCGACGGTGATGTCCATCGGGGCGAGAGTGGATTGACCACCATTGGCTTGAATCCGGTCGTCAAGCTCTTCGAGCGCCCCGGTCGTTTTGCCGACGGCGACAACGTGGTGGGTCGTGGCCAGTTCCTCGGCTAGGGCAGCGCCAAGTCCGCGAGAGGCGCCGGTGATCAGTGCGATTTTTGTCATGGCGCCCCATGTGGCCTGCGGGGGCGGGCGGGTCAAGCGGTGACTGGGCGAGCCAAGCGATTTCGCTTACTCTGGTTCCGATAAGGAAAGTGAGGTCTCAGATGATCACCATTGGTGCGCCGATCCCAGTCTTGAGGAGCTTTGACGAAGCGAAGGCGAAGGATTTTTATGTGACGTATCTGGGTTTTGAAATCTTGTTTGAGCACCGGTTTGAGCCGGGGTTTCCGCTTTATTTTGCCGTACGAAGAGATTCCTGCGAATTGCATATCTCCGAACACCACGGCGACGCGACGCCAGGAAGTGCAGTGCGGATTGCCCTCACTGGCGTCAGGGCGCTTTGCGATGATCTGAATGCGAAATCCACAATCAATGCTGGCCCTGGCATTCAGCGGTCTTTCGGCTTTGACGAAGTTTCCGTATTGGATCCCTTTGGGAACAGACTGATGTTTGTCGAAAAGGTCGATTAACGGAGCGGCTCCCGCAAAACCAACTGCACCTTTGACACATCAACCAGAATGTCAGCCGCGAGAATTTTGGAGTGGTTATGCGTCGGAAAGCGGAAGTTACGTGTTGTGGTTGGTTTTTCGCCTGTCACGTGAAAGCGCTGCACCTCATCGACGAATTGCGCCGCGCCAGCGGTCGCACCGCCTTCAAATGAGATGGTTTGCCCGCCGTCCATGATAATTGACCAACGGTAGCTCACCTGTTCTTTTTCGTTCCCGTCCACTTCAGCCATCGAATCGTCCTTACTCCAGCTCTGCAGCAGCATGGACGGGAAGAATTGAAAAAAAGTTGCGCTATTCAGCGGCCTCTTTGGCTTCAAAGCCTTGTTCGATCATATCAGACGGGGCGATTGGGTACTCTCCGGAGAAACAGGCGTCGCAATAGGCGGGGGCGTTTGGATTGCGGCCTTTGGCTTCGCCGACCGCGCGGTAAAGCCCATCGAGGGAGATGAATTTCAGGCTATCAACACCGAGGTGGTCGCGCATCTCATCGGCCGTCATAGAGGCCGCGAGCAATTTTTCGCGCTCGGGGGTATCAACGCCGTAGAAGCAGGGCCAGGCCGTTGGCGGGCTGGCGATGCGAAAGTGAACCTCTTTGGCGCCAGCCTCTAGGATCATTTCGCGCAGCTTGATGGTTGTTGTGCCGCGCACAACGCTGTCGTCAACGAGGATCACGCGTTTATCGCGGATCAGGGCGCGGTTCACGTTGAGTTTAAGGCGTACACCCATGTTGCGGATCTGTTCGGTTGGCTCAATGAACGTCCGGCCCATGTAATTGTTCCGCGTGATCCCCATCGCATATGGAATGCCCGATTGGAGGGCATACCCTATTGCTGCGGGCGTACCACTGTCGGGAACAGGCGAGACGATGTCCGCATCTACCGGCGCTTCTTTGGCCAGCTCGCGCCCAATCGCTTCACGGGTTTCATAAACCGAACGCCCGCCAAGCTGGCTATCGGGGCGGCTAAAATACACGTGCTCAAAGATGCAGAACCGGGATTTCGCGGGACGGAAGGGGAAGTGGCTTTGCACACCGTTGCCGTTGATGACGACCATTTCGCCCGGTTCGATCTCGCGGACAAAGGTCGCGCCGATGATGTCGAGCGCGCAGGTTTCAGAAGCAATCACCCAGCCGTCGCCGATCTGGCCCAAAACAAGCGGTCGCACGCCCAGTGGGTCGCGACATCCGATCAGTTTTGTGCGCGTCATTGCCACAACTGAAAAGGCGCCCTCGACCTTGCGGAGCGCCTCTTCCATACGATCAGGGATCGTGCGGCCCATCGAGCGGGCCATGAGGTGGATGATACATTCGGAATCAGAGGACGACTGGAAGATCGATCCTCGTTCAATCAGCTCTTTGCGGAGCGACAAAGCGTTTGTGATATTGCCGTTATGGGCAATCGCGGCACCGCCCATCGAAAACTCACCAAAGAACGGTTGAACATCGCGGATCGCGGTTTGCGTGCTCTTGTCCTTTTTGCCAGCAGTGGAATAGCGGACGTGGCCAATGCCAATCCCGCCTGGCAGGCGTTGCATCATTTTGCTGGAGGTGAAGTTGTCGCGAACCAGGCCCATCCGGCGGGCCTGCTGAAAGCCATGTTCAGGGTGGTGAGTGACGATGCCACCGGCTTCTTGACCGCGATGTTGGAGCGCATGCAGACCAAGTGCGATGAAGTTCGCAGCATCGGCCACGCCGACAACGCCAAAGACGCCGCACTCCTCTTTCAATTTATCGTCGTCAAAAGGATGAGCCGGGGGATACGCGTCGGGCAAGAGTGGCAGCTCCAGAAGAATCCGTGAGTGGTCCTGTTGGCGCTGTCTTAACGGTAGATTCTTGTCCTGTCATCAAACGATCGGACGCTTTGTCATAAAAGATTAACAGAAGCACACGACCCGATGGTGGTTCAGCGAACCCCGGGTTGAGTAGAGCAGACTTTCGCGAGAATCTGACGGCAAAACCTCGATGAGGATTTCGACCAATTTCTCGGAGAGAAATTGACATCTCGTCGAAGCAACTGGGCGTGTTGGTGTCTCTCAGACGAAAACGGCGGCCAAAGCCGCCGTCATGATCCCATATGGTGACCGCTTTATTCGGTTGCTGGAACCTCAGCTTCGACCGGCTCTGCGGCGCCGCAGGTGCCAACCAGTTGCTCGTACTGTGTTGTGATCCAGCCAAGTGCCGCTTCAGGATCTTGGTTGGCGATCTGATCAGAGATTTGGTTGAAGATCACTGCAGAGCGGCTGTCATCGATCATGTCGATGTTCTGTGTCGTGAGAACGGTCTCATACACGAAAAAGGCGACCGCAACGAGTAAGACACCGCGCGCCACACCGAAAAGGAAACCCAAGCCTTGGTCGATCCCGCCAAGCGCGGACCGTTGTACGATGCTAGAAAAGAGGGGGGTGAAGATCGACACCACGACCAACGACAGTGCAAAGACGGCCGCGAAAGAGGCGATGATCGACAATTCACAGCTGTCACCGATGAAATCCCCGACCACCGGAATCTGGCGGATCAGGGGTTGCACCTGATCGGCGAAGATGAAGGCCAGGATGGTCGCACCCACCCAGCCAGCAATGGCCATCGCCTCACGAACAAAGCCGCGGCTATAGGCCAACAACGCCGAAAGTACGACGATGATTGCGACGCCCCCGTCGACAAGCGTAAAATCCATGTTAGTCCTCGTCTCGGCGCTGCTCTATCTCTCGCCGAATTGATCCTGCACAAATTGAGCCACATCTTTCGGCTGTTGCAGGCTGAGCCCCGATGTGGCGACCTGCTTGGCTTGATACGGCGTTATGGCAGAGGTAAAACCAAGTTTTTCCGCTTCTTTCAATCTATTTTCCGTTTGCACGACGGGACGCAGTGCGCCCGATAGGCTGATTTCCCCGAAGACAACGGCTTCTTTCGGCAAAGCGGCGTCTTCCCGCGCAGAGACCAAAGCCGCCGCAACGGCAAGGTCGGCGGCGGGTTCCGAGATGCGCAAACCCCCTGCGACATTGAGGTAAACGTCCAATCCGGTGAAAGGAACGCCGCAGCGAGATTCCAATACCGCGAGGATCATTGCAAGCCGCCCGCCGTCCCATCCGACCACGGACCGGCGCGGTTGGCTGTGTGGCGATGGGGCCACAAGAGCTTGGATCTCACAGAGCATTGGCCGGCTGCCCTCAATGCCTGCAAACACAACTGACCCGGGTGCGGGGGTGCCGCGTTCTGAGAGAAACAGGGCAGAGGGATTCTTGACCTCAGCGAGGCCCATGCCTGTCATTTCGAATACCCCGATCTCGTCCGCGGGCCCAAAGCGGTTTTTCACGGAGCGCAAGATCCGGAACTGATGGCCGCGTTCCCCTTCGAAGTAGAGCACCGTATCGACCATGTGTTCGACCACGCGGGGCCCCGCGATGGCCCCTTCTTTCGTGACATGCCCCACCATGACGGTGCTGATGCCTTTGCGTTTCGCAAATGTGGTCAATTCATGGGCTGAGGCGCGGACTTGTGATACGGATCCTGGCGCGCTGTCGACATTGTCCGCCCACATGGTCTGAATCGAATCAATAATGGCGAGGTCCGGGGCCTCATTTTCAAGTGTTGTGAGGATGTCGCGTAGGTTGGTTTCCGAGGCGAGCAGGACTGGCGACTTTTCGAGACCCAAGCGGCGGGCGCGCATTTGCACTTGGGCGGCCGATTCCTCGCCCGAGATATAAACGACCTTCAATCCGTTCCGGGCGAAGCGGGCGGCAGCTTGCAAAAGGAGCGTAGATTTCCCGATGCCGGGATCACCCCCGACGAGGAGGGCGGAGGCTTTCGTAAGGCCACCGCCCAGCACGCGGTCAAGCTCACCCACGCCTGACTGGGTGCGGGGGGGCGCGGCCTCCTGCGTGGCGAGGTCGGTGAGCCGGATTGATTTACCCCGTTTTGCGCCGAGGGATTTTGACTTGGGGCCGGCGGAGAGCGCCTTGTCTTCGATGATGGTGTTCCATTCGCCGCAGGCATCGCATCGGCCCGACCATTTCGAGGTCGCGGCGCCGCAAGCCGTGCAGGAGAAGGTGAGGTCTTTAGCCATGTTCCTCTTTTGTCCCAAAAGCGGTTGCGCCGCAAGATGCGGCGCGGGGGGCAAAATTTTTAAAGGGAAAAATTTTGGGTGGGTGCCGAGAATGTGGCGTTAGGACGGTGTGTCAGAGGGGGCGCTGCCCCCGCCGTTGGCTCCCCCGAGGTATTTTTCTCCAAAAGAAGGTGGGGCGCTATTTTTCGGCGTGAGCATGGAGATCGCGATGGAGGCGAGGATGCAGGCGGTAAAAAGGTAGAGGCCCCAGGCGGTTTCCACCTTGCCAATGCCGACCCCTTTGGCGACGACGATGTAGAGCGCGATGAGGAAGACGTCCGCCATTGCCAGATTGCCCATGTAGCTGAGCACAGGAAGCGTTTTGTCCTTCAGGAGGTTGAAGTGGACGAGGGCGAGGCCGATTGTCTTGAGGTATGGCGCGAAGAGCGCGAAGGCGGTGACCAAGAGAGCCAGGAAGATGTCCGAGCCCCAAAGGCTTTGCAGACCGGAGATAACGGAGATTTCTGACAGGCCAAAAAGCGGGAGCAGTCCGGCCCGCATCAGGGGCGCGAACCAGGCGATGGGGAACAGGATGAGCAGGCTGAGGTTGGCGAGCTTGAGGGGGAAAGGCGTCTGTTTCATAGGCTCTAGATGGGGTGTGTTCGGCATTTGTGACAAGTGGTATGACGGATAACAGACTGTTTTGTGGCGAAAATGACGGTCACCATTGGGGTTGGATCGGACCTTCGGCGCTGCCGGCGCGGAATTGAGTGAGGTGCGGGTCGTCCGACGTGAGCATATCCGTCCGGGTGCCGTGCCAGTGGACTTTACCGTCGTGGAGCATGGCGACTTTGTCCGCGATGACGTCGACGCTGGTCATGTCGTGGGTGATGGTGATGGCGGTCGCCCCCCGTTCGGTCACGATTCGCCGGATCAGCGCGTTGATCGTGCTGGCCATGATTGGGTCGAGGCCCGTCGTGGGTTCGTCGAAGAAGAGCACATTGGGGTCTTCCGCAATGGCGCGGGCAAGGCCGACGCGTTTTTGCATGCCGCCTGAGAGTTCGGCGGGGTATGCGTCGGCGACGTCCGGGGTGAGGCCGACCTCTTTGAGTTTGCGGATGGCCAGGTCCTTTGCACCCGCTCGTTCGGGTCCCCGGAGGCGCTTGAAGGCCACATTTTGCCAGACTGGTAGGCTGTCAAAGAGTGCACCGCCCTGAAAGAGCATGCCGATGCGGTCCATAAAGGCGGCTGTGCGCGGGACGCCGTCGATGGTGATCCGGCCTTGGTCCGGTTCGAGAAGGCCTAGGATGCATTTGATCAGAACAGACTTTCCAGCGCCCGATCCGCCGATGATCACGCAGCTTTCGCCCTTCGTGACGCGCAGGTCCACGCCTTGCAGCACCGGTTTGCCGCCCATGGCTTTGTGCAGGCCCATCACGTCGATCATGCGCTGAAGAAGGCCTCTGTGAGAAAAAAGTTGGCGGCGAGGATCAGGACCGATGCCGCCACCACGGCGCCTTTGGTGGCCTTGCCAACGCCCATCGCCCCACGGTCCGATCGCAGGCCAAAGTAGCAGCCGACAAGCGCGGCGATCGCCCCGAAGACGGCCCCTTTGGCCAGCGATGAGAGGATGTCGCGGATTTCGAGGAAGGTGACGGTGTTTTGAATGTAGCTCGTTGGGTTGAAATCAAGCCGGATGGTGCTCACCAGGTAGCCGCCGAAGATCCCGATGGTGTCACCGACAGCCACAAGGCATGGCATCACCAAGGTCGCGGCAAGGACGCGCGGCACTGTCAGATATTGCGTTGGGTTGGTGGAGAGGGTGCGCAACGCGTCAATTTGTTCGGTCACCTTCATTGTTGCGAGTTCGGCAGCGATAGACGACGTGACGCGGGCCGCGATCATAAGGCCCACCAGGACGGGACCAAGCTCGCGGACCATGCCAATGGCGACGATTTGAGGAACGACGGCTTCGGCAGAGAAGCGCGACCCGCCGGCGTAGATCTGTAACGCAAGCGCGCCACCGGTAAAGAGGGCCGTGAGGCCCACGACCGGCAGGGAGAAGTATCCGATTTGGACAAGCGCACGCGCGAAGGCGGTGCCGTAGAACGGCGGGCGCACAGTGTTGACGGCCGTGTCGGCAGTAAAGAGCGTGAAACGACCTAAGGATGCTAAGGCGGCCAAGACAGCCGCGCCCAGACCCGCCAGATAGGTCATCCGGTGAGGCTTTGACGCGCGTACCGCCCGCCCAAGGAGGTAAGGATTTCGTAGCCGATGGTCCCAGCCCGATCCGCCAATTGGTCGACGGACTGTTTGGGGCCGAGGATGGTCAGGACCTCCGGCGCGTGTTCCAAATCGGTGACGTCGACGGTGATCAGGTCCATCGACACACGGCCCACAAGGCGACACGGGTGGTCATCGGCCCAAAGCATCGCCTTGTCCGACATGGCGCGGATCAACCCGTCGGCGTAACCGGCTGAGACCGTTGCAATTTTGGATGGTCGATCAGCCTGCCAGGTATTGCCATAGCCCACGACCTCGCCAGTGTCCAAGGGGCGGATTTGCACGACCGGGAGGTCCAGCTGCACCACGGGCCTTGCGTCAGCGAAGGGCAATCCGCCATAGAGGCCGATGCCCGGGCGGCACAGGTCGAAATGGTACTTTTCACCCAACAAGATCCCGCCAGTCGCGGCAACCGAGCGCGGTGTCGAGATGCCCCTGGTCATCTTCTCAAAGACGTCCAACTGATAGGCGTTCATGGGGTGTTCAGGCTCATCAGCGCAGGCGAGATGGCTCATCACGAGGGTCGGGTGCTGGGACAGGGCGACAGGGGCGACGGCCGCCCATTCGCTCCATTCCATGCCCAACCGGTTCATGCCGCTATCAAGCTGAACGCCAAAGGGGTGGCCGGGCAGGGCTTCGAGATGTCGGGTCACCTGCTCAATGGAGTTGAGCATTGGGGTCAGGTTGTGATCGCGGATCGTTGCGGTGTCGCCCGCCATATGGCCCGAAAAGACGTTGATCTCGACCTCGGGGCCTAAGGCTGCCCGAACGGCGATCCCTTCTGTGGCGACGGCGACAAAGAATTTACGTGCACCGACGGAGGCCAATGTCGCTGCAACTTGGGCCGCGCCGAGACCATAACCACCGGCCTTCACGACCGCACCCGTTTCAACGGTGGTTTTCGCATCCAATGCGCGCCAGTTGGCGGCGAGGGCGGCGAGGTCAATTTGCAAGTGTCCCGTTGTCATTGCGGTCTTTTGGCAGAGGGGTGGGTGAGGTCAAGGGGATGTGGACGGGCCAGCATGAATTCGCGCTTTCAGCAGAACCCAAGGTCGAGCCGCCCCAAGGGACCGAAGTCCGCTGCGAGGACCTCCCCCGCAGCAACAGGTACCGATTTGAGCGGGGTCCCGGTGATGATCACGTCTCCTGCGCGAAGCGTCCCGCCGAGACCATCCAGCGCAGTAAGTTTGTTGGCAAGCCAGGCCAATGGTTCGGCTGGGTGCCCCATCACATCGCCTGCAGGGGCGCATTGATCGGTTCCTTGATGGGTCATGGTCATTTGAAGCGACGATAGGTCCAAGGCAGATGGAGGCAGCTTGACGTCCCCCAATATTACAATGCCTGCGCCTGCGTTGTCGGCTAAGGAGTCATTCGCTTTGGCCCGAAGCGCGCCCACCCGGCTGTCAATGACCTCAATCGCGGCACACACGTAGTCCGTCGCGGCCATAACGTCTGCGCGCGTGACGCGCGGGCCGGTCAAGTCTTTTGCCAAAACGAACGCGATCTCGGGTTCCGCGCGGGTGTCACACCGACCTGAAATCGGGATTGGCGTGTCAGCAGGCACGACCATATTGTCCAACAGGATGCCGAAATCTGGCGCGGCCATACCGTACATTTCGCGCATCGCTTCTGACGTGAAGCCAATCTTGTGCCCGATCGGTGTGGCGCCTTGGCCTATCAAGATATCAACGAACTTGCGGCGAATATGCCACGAATCCTCAAGGTCAAAATCCAGCGTTTCACTGGGCGGTGTCATGCCTTGCCCACTTTGGCTTGCTTTCACCAAGCGCTGTGCGAGGGTGTCATGGTCTTTATCGTTCAATTTCATCGATTTTGCCCTCCCAGCTGCGTTGCGATGGCAATCTAACCACAAGGATACGCAGGATGCCCAGCCGATTTCGTATGCCCGCGGAATGGGAGCCACATCAACGCACGTTGATTGGATGGCCTTGTCGCGCTTGGTCATGGGGCGACACCCTTGAGCAAGGGCGCGCCGAGTTCGCAACGGTTGCCAATACGCTAGTCGATTTTGAGCCTGTCACGATGGTCTGCGCGACGGAGGCGCAAGCGCAATCCGCCAAGCGCCAATTGTCCGCTTCCATTGATATTGTCGTGCATCCGATGGACGGATCTTGGTTGCGAGACAATGGCCCGATTTTCGTCACGGACGGATCACAGCTGGAGGCCCGTCACTTTCGGTTCAATGCTTGGGGCGAACGTCACGCGGACCGTGACCGCGACGCGCGGTTGGGCCGAACCCTGGCCGAAGATCTTGGGGTTCCTGTGACGGCACTTGATATCGTTCTGGAGGGCGGGGCGGTGACGGTCGACGGTGCTGGCAATATGATCGCGCCGGAGGGGTGCGTGATGCATCCTAGCCGCAACTGGCATGTATCACGGGAAGAGGTGAGCGCCGGTCTGACCTCTGCCCTGGGGCTTGACCGGGTGATCTGGATTGAAGGGGGCCTGTCGGAGGATCAAGAACGCGATCCAGATCGGATGTTCTACGGCACCGACGGCCACATTGATCTTTTTATGTGCTTCATCGATGTCGGCAAAGTTCTGATGCTTGAAACCCCAGACGACGATCCGAACGCTAGCGCCCTGCGAGATGCGCGTGCGGTGCTCGATACGGCGGGGATTGAGGTGGTCCCGTTTCCACATATGGCCCGATTTGAAGCACAGGGCCGCAGTTTTATTGCGCCCTACCTCAACTTTTACATCTGCAACGGTGCGGTTTTGATGCCCGCCGCCGGTGTTGATTCCGGTGCCGATGCGGCCGCTTTAGAAGAACTGCAGTCCCATTTTCCTGACCGGATTTGCAAAGCGATCCATATGCAAGCTGCCCCGATGCAGGGCGGCGCTATTCATTGTCTCACACAGCAGGTGCCGCGCCTTGGGGCTTGAGTGCTCCTGAACCTAGTCGCTCTCGGTAGCGCACCGGGGGCACGCCCATTGCTTTGCGGAATTCCCGACGGAAGGTCTCGGCCGAGCCGAAACCGCAGCTTTCCCATACGGCGTTCAGAGGGATCGCGCCGTCTTCTAACAACTCCGCAGCGCGACCGACCCGTTCCGATTTGAGCCAACTTAGAGGGGTCATGGCGGTTTCCTCTCGGAAACGCCGTGCCAGCGTGCGTTCGCTGGTGGCGGCGGCTTGCGCCATGCGGGCCAGCGGCCAATCTTCGTTCAGCGCAGAACGGATTTGGTCTTGTAGCGCGGCGAGGTTTGCCCCGACGCGGGCCAGCGGCTCGGGGCGAGGGACAAACTGGCGTTGGCCACCGTCCCTTTGGGCCGGCAGAACGAGGCGACGGGCGACACTGGCGGCCACTTGCGCCCCATAGTCCTGGCGAATGATGTGCAGGCCAAGGTCAAGACCGGCGGCGGAGCCCGCGGAGGTATAAACCCGGCCACTTTCCACAAAGAGCACATCTGGATCGACCGTGATGTCTGGATGGCGCGCAGCCAACGTTTCCGTGTAGCGCCAATGGGTTGTGGCGCGGTTGCTTTGGAGCAGTCCGGCGGCGGCGAGGACAAAGACACCGGAACAAATAGAGGCGATGCGGGCGCCATTCGCGTGGGCGCGGCGCAGGGAATCGGTGAGCGTGTCGGGGACCGGCGCGTCCGCCCCGCGCCAGCCGGGGACGATGATGAGGCTTGCTTGGTCCAGGAGGCTTAGATCGGCTTCCGCCACAATAGTAATGCCACCCGCGGCCCGCACTGGGCCGGGCTCCGCCGCAACGGTGGCGAAGCGGTACCAGCTTTCGAACTCGGGTCTGGGCAGGGCGAAAAGCTCAACCGCAATGCCGAATTCAAAGGTGCAAAGACCGTCGTAGGCAATGGCGCAGACGAGAGGATGTGCAGATTTTGTCATTTGGCAAGATATGACCGTGTATTGTCTTTTCTGCCAGTATCGCGATCTGACGAAGCGTGGCAAGAGGGGTGCATCACGACTTTGAAAGGACCGACGCCATGCACGCCCAAACAGACCTCTTGAATGCGATCCAGATGTATTTTGAGGCGATCCACGAGTGTGATGTCGCGAAGTTGAACACGGTGTTTCACCCCGCCTCCAGCCTGTTTGATGCTGACAACGGAACAATTTTTGTGGAACCGATTGAGAGCTTTAGCCGCGATGTGGCGGGCCGGACGTCACCGGCGAGCGCGGGGCAGACGATGGCGGCGGAGGTGCTTTTGATTGACTACTTGTCGCCGATCTCTGCCACCGTGAAGATCCGCATTCGGGCGCATCAGAACGTGTTTGTGGACCATCTGGGGTTCGTGAAGGGGGAGAACGGCTGGCAGATCATGTCAAAGATCTGGCATTTGGAAAGTGTTTTGGAGGGTGCTTAGGATGCGTGGTTCCCACGCACGATTGGCGAAAGGTGCGTGATGAACACGCACCCTACGTGCCGCCTGGGTTTCACCCACCCTACGAGGCTTTCAATACCCCGCGTTCGATCTGATCTGCTTCGATGCTCTCGAAGAGCGCTTTAAAATTGCCCTCCCCAAACCCATCGTCGCCCTTGCGCTGAATGAACTCAAAGAAGATCGGGCCGATGACCGTTTTGGAGAAGATTTGGAGCAAGATCCGGGTCTCTCCGCCGCCGACAACACCTTCGCCATCGATCATGATGCCGTGGCGCTTCATGCGGTCGATCGGCTCTTCATGGCCAGACACGCGTTCCTTGCTCATGGCGTAATAGGTGTCAGGTGGGCCTTTCATAAACTGAATGCCATTTGCGGCGATTGCATCCGTCGCATCGTAAATGTCACGCGCGCCAACGGCGATGTGCTGGATGCCTTCGCCATTGTAGCGCTTCAAGTATTCGACGATCTGACCTGTTTCGCCGCGGTCTTCGTTGATCGGAATGCGGATACGGCCGCAGGGGGAGGTCAAAGCGCGGCTCAACAAGCCGGTGTGTTTGCCTTCGATGTCGAAGAAGCGGATTTCTTTAAAGTTGAAGAGATCCCCATAGAACCTAAACCAGACGTCCATGTTGCCCTTGTGGACGTTGTGGGTGAGGTGGTCGAGGTAATGGAACCCGACACCTTCGGGGTGAGTGTTTGCGACCCAGTCGAATGCGGCGTTGTACGGGTTGCTCTCATAGTAGTCTTCGATGAAGTAAATGAGCGACCCACCGATGCCGACGATGGCGGGTACATCCATTGTCTTACCGGGACCGATGTAGGGCGTCGCGCCTTTGCTGACCGCGTGATCGAACGCGTGCTGCGCATCAACCACACGCCAGGCCATTGACGGGGCACAGGGGCCATGGGTTTCAACGAATTTCCGGGCGTGGCTGTCCGGGTCGTCGTTGATGACATAGGTGATGTCACCTTGCTGCCAAAGCTCAACCGCTTTGGTCTTGTGTGTGGCGGTGTGCACGTAGCCCATCTTTGCAAAGAGCGTGCGTAGCTCATCCGGGGCGGGATGCGCGAATTCGACAAATTCAAAGCCGTCTGTGCCGGCGGGGTTGTCTGCGGTGATCGTCGCCTTGGGGGCGTTGTGGGGAAATGGGCCCATGGTGCTCTCCTCTTTGCCAACGGCAGTTTGGCGCAGATAGGATGCAATGGGTGCCCGAAAGTGACGGGTCTTAGGAGGTATGGTGCGCGCCAATTGCGTAAAGTACCAGAAAGTTGCAACCTACACGCATGTCACAACTTGACATCAAAGACCTCGCGATTCTGGCCCAGCTTCAGGTGAATGGGCTGGTGTCGTCGCTCGACCTCGCCGAAACGCTCGGTATGTCCGGCTCTCAAATCGGCCGCCGCCGCGCGCGGTTGGAGGCGGAGGGCTATATCGAACGGACACCCGCACGGTTGAACGCGGCTCTGCTGGGCCTTGACGTACAGGCCTTTATTCAAGTGCACATCAACGCGCCGACGGACAGCACCCATGCGGCCATCGCGGCGCTGGTCAGCCGCCAGCCGGAGATCGTGGCGGCATGGACGTTGACAGGGGAGGCGGACTACATCTTTCGGGTTTATTGCCCGAACCTCTCGGCCCTGAACCGTTTGGTGCAAACCGTGCTTCTGCCACACCCGAGCATCGGGCGGGTGCATAGCCAGATTGTGATGGATCAGATGAAAGATGACACGGCACTGCCGTTGCCGCCGTCTTGAGGGTCCAGGCTTTCGAGGAGGGCCGAACTTAGCTCCCCGCTAAAACCCCTGTTCTGACCCCTGCTGCCATGGCTTCACCAGGTTCCCGAACCGGGTGAACTGGCCCTCGAAGGACAGCTCAACTGTGCCAATCGGCCCGTGTCGCTGTTTGCCGATAACAACCTCGGCTTTGCCGTGCAGGTTCTCCATCCGCTCCTGCCAGGCCGCCATCTTTTCCATTTCGTGATCGCCCGGCTTCTCCCGCTCGACGTAGTATTCTTCGCGATACACGAACATCACCACATCGGCGTCCTGCTCAATCGATCCCGATTCCCGCAGGTCTGAAAGCTGCGGGCGTTTGTCGTCGCGCGATTCAACCTGACGGGATAGCTGGGAGAGGGCGATCACAGGGATCTGCAGTTCCTTCGCGATGGCCTTCAAGCCCATGGTGATTTCTGAGATCTCGCCCACGCGGTTGTCGGCCCGGCCGGAACCGCGAACGAGCTGGAGGTAATCGACGATCAGAACGTCGAGCCCATGGGTCCGCTTCAATCGCCGGGCCCGCGCGGCCAATTGCGCAATGGGCAGGGCTGGCGTGTCGTCGATGAAAAGCGGGCAGGCTTCCAAAGACTTTGCAGCCTCGACGAACCGCCGGAACTCGGCCTCTGTCATATCACCACGGCGGATTTGTTCGGATGGCACCTCAGACGCTTCAGACAGAATACGTGCGGCCAGCTGGTCGGCTGACATCTCCAACGAGTAAAACCCCACGACGCCGCCATTCACAGCGCCATCCGACCCATCGGGCAGGGCGCCCTTTTGATAGGCCTTCGCAATGTTGTAGGCGATGTTTGTCGCCAGGGAGGTTTTCCCCATCGACGGGCGTCCAGCCAGGATGATCAGGTCGGACTTATGCAAACCGCCCAACTTCTTATCCATATCGATCAACCCGGTGGACACGCCCGATAGGCCGCCATCGCGCTGGTAAGCGGCGTTGGCGGTGTTCACAGCGGTAGTGACGGCTTTCAGAAAGCTCTGAAATCCGCTTTCCGACGTGCCTTGTTCGGCCAGTCGGTAGAGTTCTTGTTCAGCTTCAACGATCTGCTCGCGCGGTTCACTGTCCACATCGACCTTCGCAGCCTTGTCGGCAATCGTTTGACCGACGGTGATCAGCTCGCGCCGGACCGACAGGTCATAGATCATCTGCGCGTAGTCTTTGGCCGCAAAAGCGGAGATTGCGGCGCCGGCCAGGCGTGCGAGGTAGGCTGGACCGCCGAGCTCTTTCAGGCCCTCATCGTCTTCGAGGAAAGTCTTGAGCGTCACGGGCGACGCCAAGGCATTCTTCGAGATCCGTGTTTCAGCCACCTCAAAGATCCGCGCATGCACCGGATCGTAGAAATGTTCTGGCCCGACGACCGCGCGCACCCGATCAAACACGTCGTTGTTGGTCAGGATTGCGCCCAAAAGTTGCTGCTCGGCCTCAACAGAGTGAGGCATCTCGTTGGCTGGCTCAACATCTGTGCCAGCCGCATTGAATGCGGTGATTTCGTTCATCTGCCCACCTTATGGTCCCCGCCGGGTGCATAGCGTGCCGCGCTGAGTCGCGCCATCATGATATGTCTGGGGATAACCCCGCTTAAACCTTGTGTATTAGAACCAGCCTACAAGATTTGGGGTCGGTGGCGCAATGGCCCACTAAATGCATCTTGCCCACAGGCCCGTCCACGGAGTCGTCCCCGATTTCATCCACAGGCCTGTGGAGAAGAAAGTTACGTTTGGTTATCTTTTGCCCAGCCCATCGGGTCGTGCAGATAAGCGTTGACCTCGGTCAGTGTCGCGTCGTCATAGGCCCCCCGGCGCTTGGCTTCAGCAAGCACATCCCACCATGTGCAAAGGCTGATCAGTTTTACGCCATTGTCGGCGAGGGTCTTTTCGACGCCGTCGAAGATCCCATAATAAAAGATGACGGCCGTGGCAGAACAGGTGGCACCCGTATCCCTGATCGCCTCAACAAACGACAGTTTGGAGCCGCCGTCCGTGGTCAGATCCTCAACCAACAACACCCGCTGGCCTTCGGACATCGCCCCCTCGATGCGGGCATTTCGGCCGTAGCCTTTCGGCTTCTTACGTACATAGGTCATTGGCAGTGCCATCCGTTCAGCGACCATCGCCGCGAATGGAATCCCCGCCGTTTCACCACCCGCAATGTTGTCGAACTGCTCAAACCCCGCTTCGCGCATAATCGTCACGGTCAAGAAATCCATCAACGTGGCGCGGATACGTGGAAAAGAAATCAGCTTGCGGCAATCTACGTAAGTGGGGGCCTTTTTGCCCGAGGCATGGGTAAAGGGCTCTTTGGTATTAAAGTCGATCGCCCCGATCTCAACCAGCATGCCCGCGGTCAGGCGTGCGATATCTTCTTTGGAAGGGTAGGAGGTCGGGATCATGGCGCTCTCTTTTGTTATCGTGTGATCAGGTTGTGACGTGCCAGTGCAACGGGAAGCCGGGGTCAAAGACTGTGACTGGCCCGTCGCCGGTATCTATGCTGGCGGGGTAGGCAACGGGCTCACCCTTGGTCAGGGTGATCGTCTCTTCGTTCGCGGGAAGGCCGTAGAAGGCGGGACCGTTGAGCGAGGTGAAGGCTTCCAGCTTCTTCAGTGCGTCGGCGACTTCAAACACCTCTGCCAAGCACGACATGGTGTTTGGGGCCGTAAAGATCCCTGCACAGCCGCACGGTTGTAATTTCGCGGGATCGGTATGCGGCGCGCTATCTGTGCCGAGAAAGAAGCGCTTGTCGCCAGAGATCGCCGCCTGCACCAAGGCGACCCTGTGTAGTTCCCTTTTCGCGACCGGCAGACAGTAGTAATGTGGTTTGATCCCGCCGGCGAGAATGTTGTTGCGGTTAATGATCAGGTGATGGGTCGTGATCGTCGCGGCGGTGTTCTTGCGCGAGTCCCGAACATAGTCGACAGCATCAATTGTCGTCACATGTTCCATCACGATTTTCAGGTCTGGGTTTTTCTTACGGATCGGTTTTAGAACCTTGTCGATGAAGACGGGCTCGCGATCAAAAATATCGATAGCGCTGTCCGTCACTTCGCCATGGACACACAGCGGCATGCCGATTTCTGCCATCACCTCAAGTACCGGTTTGATCTTGTCGAAATCGGTGACGCCTGAAGCGGAGTTAGTGGTCGCACCAGCGGGGTAGAGCTTCACCGCGCGGGCGATGCCACTTTCAAACGCGGCACGGACATCTGCTGGGTCCGTGTCCTCTGTCATATAGAGTGTCATGAGCGGCGCGAACGTCATGTCCGATGGGAGCGCGGCCATGATCCGGTCGCGGTAGGCGCTGGCCTGCGCCCCGGTCACAACGGGTGGGACCAAGTTTGGCATGATAATCGCGCGGGCAAAATGGCGGGCAGTTTCGGGCAAAACGGCTTGAAGCATCGCGCCATCGCGGAGGTGCAAATGCCAGTCATCCGGGCGCCGGAGCGTCAATGACGTGATCGGGGTGTCTTTCATGAGGCTCTCGTACACTGGGTCGAAACAAGACACCAGAGGAGCGGAAAGACCGAATCCACGGCGCGTATACGTTCCACCGTCAGGATCAGTTGTTGGGGCGTTTGAAAACAGTCGGCGCGGTTTTTGATTTTTGTGGCCGAATTTGCTGCTTTGTGGCAGCGGTGACCGGAAATGAGGCAAAACTGTGATGAGGATATTGCGGGAGGAAATGAGCAAGTTTTTCCCCCTATGCGGGAAAAGCGCCATGAAAGAAGAGACGTTCCGAAGCAAGATATCTGAACCCTTTTCATGGTTAAGGGTCAGAAATTTATAGTTAAAATAGGATCTCGGTTCTTTCGTTAAAGCGTAACTTGCCAGCCGTCAGGCGTAGATTATTGATCAATTTCAAGCCGGATTTATTGTTTCCATTACGTCATAGGTGCGTTTCCAGCCGGTGGCAGTCTTGGCAAAGTTAAGGCAATTGTGTGACCGTCATTGCAGTGAAAGGAACGAGTTTATGATTGGTATCTTGAAGACTGCAGGTGGGGCTGCACTGGCGATGACAACTCTGGCTGGCGCTGGCGCTGCGTCAGCGGCTTGTCTCAATCAAGAAGACATGCGTAGAGGCATCATCGTCACCTTTGAGAACCAATCGTCTGTTGCAATCCGCCGCACATCGACTGGTCTGGTAGAAGTCACTGAGACTTATGCCGCCGAAGACCTGACCATCAAATTCACCGGTGAACATGGCCTCTATTTCACCGAAGAAGTTACGATGGTTGCGGCACGCCCTGAAGATGCCTCTCGGCTTGAAATTGTCTTTGATACCTCCTCAGCAGAGTTACCAAAGCCAGAGGTAGGCACATTTTGGTCGGGCAGCACGCTCAACATCTTTGCGGATGGCGACGTGCGGTCAGAGCTTTATGACATCTTCTTTTTGGAGGCCCCATCTACCCGGCTTTCGGGCTGCGAGTACGAGACGATCCACGCGGTCGTGGAATACCGCTGGCCGGATGACGACTATGGGGTGTCTTTGTTGTATGCGTACCTGCCTGCGCTGGATGCGGCCTATATCTTGGCCAGCAGCACGGGTGTTACCGAGACCACGTTAAATGTTCCTGTCGCGATTGAACCCGCGACGTTCTGAGTTGCTTATTTAAGAAAGACATTTTTATTTAGTGCGAGGCGGTCGTTTATTCGGCCGCCTCAATTTCTATGGGGCGCGACGGACGGTGCCCGGCAGTCTGCAAGGCACGAAGTTTTTCGACGAACCCCTTCGTGTGGCCTGACCGAATGGCATGCGCGCAAATGTCTGCGGACAGGGACGGGCGGTTCACCACTTCTGTCCAACTGAGCATCCGTTTCAGATAACCTGGGTCATCGCGACGGGCGCGTATCAGTTTCGCGAAGCTTAGGGCGTTGAGCGTCCCGTCCATCGCATGGCGTCGCAGTGGGGCGCTGATCCCGAGGGCATCAAGACTTTTGTCCAGGCGTTGTCCCATCGCCGCGCAGCGGAAGCTCTGCGTGTGGGGCTTTGTGAAAAGTGCCGCATGCACCGCATCCAACCGCTGCAGCGGGTCGAAGATGATCGAGACCTGTTCTGCAGCATCGATCATCTCAGGTGCGTAGCCGTACCGGCCAGTAAAACTTTGGCGCCGCGCCGCTTTGAAGCGATGATCAAATCCGGTGACACGCGGGTCGAGTGTCGCTTGAGGACGGATCGCCAACACGCGGGCGCCTGGCGCGGCGACACTATATGCGCAGGCCGCATAGCCTCCACCATCCGCTCCGAAAAACAGAACCTCATCGAAATTCTCGAAAAAGCCATCGTCGATCAAGCGATCGAAATAGCCGAACACCTTTGGATCTCGGAACCAACCGTCCTTCTGCGCGAAGATACCGAGGTGCGACCATCCATCTTCCGCGATGTGTTCAAACCCGACAGGCTGGGCGGCTTGAGTCTTTGAAACGATGCTGGTGGCACTTTCGAAAGTCACCAGCAGCTTTGGGCCACCTTCAATGAATGACGCGGTATGATGCTTGCCGAGGAAGTTGTAGCTGCCCAGCTCTTCCACCACATCCTCAAGCGCGTTGAACCAGTCTTGCGGAGCAAGACCAGCCAAATCGGCCGCGCTGGCGATTGGTGTGGTGGCAGACATGTAAACTCCGGTGGCAGCTGAAGTATAAACTTCTTAAATGCCTTTTGCGGCGAAATTGGTCCGCATGTTTGCGCAATTCAGGGTCAAAACCAACCTAGAAAAAGGCTTGAAGTCCAGTTTGTGACCGCCCAAGGATCAATGCATGCACGTCGTGCGTACCTTCGTAGGTGTTCACCGTTTCCAGATTCACCATGTGGCGCATCACTGGAAAAGCGTCCGAAATTCCATTGCCACCGTGCATGTCACGGGCGACACGCGCGATGTCGAGCGCCTTACCGCAGTTGTTGCGCTTGATCAGGCTAATCATCTCTGGCGCGGCTTTGCCGTTGTCCATCAAGCGGCCCACTTGCAGGGCCGCCTGGAGGCCAAGCGTAATCTCAGTCTGCATATCTGCCAGCTTTTTCTGGAATAACTGGGTTTGGGCCAGGGGGCGACCAAACTGCTGACGGTCGAGGCCATAAGCGCGGGCGGCATGCCAACAGGCTTCCGCCGCACCCATCGTGCCCCATGCGATCCCGTATCGGGCCCGATTCAGACAGCCAAACGGGCCCTTCAGACCTTGAACGCCCGGCAACAAAGCCGCTTCGCTCACAGCCACGTTGTTCATGACGATCTCACCCGTGACAGACGCCCGCAGCGACAGCTTGCCGTCAATCTTTGGGGCACTCGGTCCGGACATGCCCTTGTCCAGAACAAACCCGCGGATCTTTCCGCCATGGGCCTCTGATTTCGCCCATACGACGAAAACATCTGCGATCGGGGCGTTAGAGATCCACATTTTGGATCCGTTCAGCACATAACCGTCGTCCGTTTTCTTTGCCGTGGTTTTCATACCCGCAGGGTCGCTCCCGGCGTCCGGCTCTGTCAGCCCGAAACAGCCGATCAATTTACCCGCAGCAAGCCCGGGAAGGTATTTTTCCTTCTGAGCGTCAGACCCATAAGCATGGATCGGATACATCACCAATGACGATTGCACCGACATCATCGACCGGTACCCGCTATCCACGCGCTCAACCTCGCGGGCGATCAAACCGTAGGTGACATAGCCCGCACCAAGCCCCCCATAAGCCTCGGGAATTGTTGATCCCAGCAGCCCCGCGGCGCCCATTTCTGCGAAAATGCTTGGGTCCGTGACCTCCTCGCGATAAGCCTGGGTGACCTTGGGCGCCAAGACTTCTTGTGCAAAGGTCCGCGCCGCGTCCCGCAACATCCGCTCGTCTTCGCTCAGTTGATCTTCCAGGCGCAGGGCATCGGACCAATCAAACGGGCCGAGGTCAGGACCATGGCCAGCCGCTGCAGTCGGGATCGGGGTTGCGTCGTTCATCGGTAAGACCTCTCAAACTTTTACAAAGACATACGCTTGTGCGCCCTGGCAGACAATGCACGGGTTGACGCGGGCGGGCCGGAATGCAGTTCTGTCGCGGGGAGGATGCGTGCCGCATGAAGACAATCGATGACCTGCAAGCGCAACTGGGGGCCGGTGGCTACATCTGCGACAGGCCGTTGGCGACGGTCGCGTTCCTTGCGCTCAAGCTCGGGCGGCCGCTGTTTCTCGAAGGGGACGCCGGAACAGGCAAAACAGAGATCGCCAAGGCGATTGCGGCATCCCTCGGGCGGCGCTTAATCCGGTTGCAGTGTTATGAGGGGCTTGATGCCAGCACAGCGGTCTATGAATGGAACTTCGCAGCGCAAATGATCGCGATACGCAGTGGTGACAGCAAAGAAGATGTCTTTTCTGACGACTACCTTATCGCCCGCCCTTTGCTGGAAGCCATGATGCCGCAAGAGGGTGGACCACCGGTGCTTCTCATTGATGAGATCGACCGCACAGATGCGCCTTTCGAGGCCTTCCTGCTTGAAGCGCTGTCCGACTTTCAGGTCACCATCCCCGAGCGTGGTGCGGTTGCGGCCCCTGCGCCACCCATTGTGATCCTCACCTCAAACCGCACGCGCGAGGTGCACGATGCGCTCAAACGGCGGTGTCTTTATCATTGGGTGGGCTATCCAGATTTTGAACGTGAGATGGCCATCCTTCAGACGCGTGCGCCAGAGGCCGCGAAATGCCTGAGCGAGGAGGTCGTGGCCTTCGTGCAGCGTTTGCGCGGCGAAGACTTGTTTAAGAAACCAGGCGTGGCCGAAACCATTGATTGGGCCAAATGCCTACTGGCGCTGGATGTCATCAGTCTGTCCCCCGAAGTGATTGCAGATACCTTGGGCGCTGTTCTGAAGTACCAAGACGACATTCAAAAGCTGCAAGGCTCCGCCGCCAAAAAGATCCTCGATGAGGCGCGGGCGGCGATCCCCGCATGACCTTCTTTTGGACAAAAATACCTTGCGGGGGTCTGGGGGTGTAAAACCCCCAGCGGACCGCCCCATGCGCCACGCCCCATTAGAGCTTCCTGATCACCCCAAGCTAACCGAAAATATCACTCATTTCGCGCGGGCCCTGCGCAAGGCGGGCCTTGCGATCGGGCCGGGGCGCATTGCAGAAGCAATTGTGGCGGTGAAGGCGGCAGGGTTTACTGATAAGGCCGACTTCTTTTGGACCCTGCATGCTTGTTTTGTGTCGCGCCCTGACGATCGGGCGGTCTTTGCGCAAATCTTTCGGCTCTATTGGCGCGATCCGCAGTTTCTCGAACATATGATGACCTTTCTGACGCCCGCCGTGCGTGGCGTCCAAGACGAGCGCCGCGCCCAAGCGGCAGAGAGGCGGGCGGCACAGGCGCTTTTGCCGGATGAGGACCCAACAGCCCCGGTGCCGGGTAGCGACGATGCGACCGAAATCGACATCGATGCAACTCAGACAGCCTCTGCCGAGGAGCGCCTCAAGACGCTCGATTTTGAGCAGATGACGACGACTGAGATGGCCCAGGCGAAACGTTTGCTGGCGAAGCTGCGTCTGCCGGTGCCACCACTGCCGAGCCGCCGGTTTCACGCTTTGCCCGGCCCGCGCCCCGATTGGCGCGGCACGCTTCGGCAGTCGATGCGCCACGGCGGCGAGGTCACGCACTTTGCGACAAAACGGGTACGGGAGAAGCCACCGCGCTTAGTAGTGCTGTGCGATATCTCCGGCTCGATGGCCGATTATTCGCGCCCGGTCCTGCACTTTGTCCACGCGGTGGCCAACCGTCCAGGCCAAGGCTGGGGAGAGGTCCATGCCTTTACGTTTGGCACGCGGCTGACCAATATCACCCGCCATATGCGCACCCGTGACGTTGATGCGGCCTTGGCTTTGGCAGGTGCGGAGGCGCAGGATTGGGAAGGTGGCACGCGGATCGCTTCTTGCTTGCACGGTTTCAACCGCGACTGGTCGCGGCGGGTCCTGGGGCAGGGGGCGGTTGTGCTCTTGATCACCGACGGGTTGGATCGCGACCCGGATGGCGATGCCGGTCCGGTGATGGAGCGGTTGTCGCTGACGGCCCGGCAGATCATTTGGCTCAACCCGCTGTTGCGCTTTGACAGCTTCGCACCAAAGGCCCGCGGCGTCCGCCAAATGCTGCCTTTCGTCGATGTCTTTCGTGCTGGGCATAACATTGCGGCGCTAGAAGGACTGGCAGCCGCATTGGCCACGGGCAATACCGGGGATAAGGCGCGTGCGATGGCTATGATGGGCACGCCCAATGCGCAGGAACCGGATCGCTTGGGGTGGTCACTGCAGCATAGGTTGGCGTCACTTCAAAAAAGGACGCCATGATGCACTTTCATACATATGAACCTGAGACGGTCGCCGCGCTGCGTGCGGGGCAGGCCGATGTCTACGGAAACCCAGCAGAACATGCGACATCAGATGGGACGGGCAAGCCGTGCCGCTGCTGCCTTGCGCAGGTACCGGATGGAGCTGAGATGCTCATTGCCGCGGCAAGGCCCTTCCCAAACTTGCATGCTTATGCCGAAACGGGGCCCATTTTTCTCTGTGCGGAGGACTGCCAACCTTTTGACGGGGCAGGACTGCCGCCGGTTCTACGGTCGTCACCAACCTATTTGCTGAAGGCATATGACGCGGACTACCGGATCATTTACGGAACCGGGAAGATTACGCCCCGGGCCGAGTTGGAAGACTATGCACAAAGATTGCTGGCGATGGACGGCACGGCTTTTGTCGATGTACGTTCGGCCACCAATAACTGCTTTCTTACCAGGATCACGGCCACCCCATGACTGACACACCGCTTCTGTCCCTCGCACTGGATTGGCACCGCGCCGGGCGGCGTGTGGCAGTGGCTTTTGTGGTCGAGACTTGGGGCAGCGCACCGCGCCGGGCAGGCAGCATGCTGGTGATCGACAGTGATGGCGCCATGGAAGGGTCCGTTTCGGGAGGCTGTGTCGAGGGTGCGGTGATTGTAGAGGCGATTGACGCCATCACGGATGGACAGCCCCGCTTGCTCGATTATGGCGTAAGCGACGATGAGGCTTTCGCGGTGGGGCTGGCATGCGGTGGCAAGATCAAAGTGCTGGTCGATCCCGTCGGCGCGGCAATGCCTTTGGCGTTGCTGGAATCACTTGTCGCTGCTGTCGAGGCGAAAACACCGTTGGCTTACGTTGCCGACCTGCAAAATGGCGCGCGGCAGATCGCCACAGCGGAGGCCTATCCATCACGTTTCCGTGCAGATCGGTCCGGGGTGGAAGAAGACAGTGGGACCTTTGTCGCGATCCAAAATCCCCCCTTGCGAATGATAATCGTGGGCGCTGTGCATATCGCCCAACACCTGGTGCCGATGGCGCGGGCCTGCGGCTATGCGCCGGTTGTGATCGACCCCCGTGGAGCCTTTGGCTCTGAAGCTCGCTTTCCCGGCGTGGATATCCGCGATGACTGGCCGGATGAGGCGCTTGCCGCTTTGGCACCCGATGCCCGCACGGCCGTTGTCACACTGACCCATGACCCCAAATTGGATGACCCCGCGATTATGAGCGCGCTGAACGGACCGGCGTTTTACCTCGGGTGTTTGGGCTCTACCCGGACCCACGCAAAACGCGTCGACCGGCTGATCGCGGCGGGTTTTAGCACAGCCGAGATTGATCGGATTCATGCGCCCGTTGGCCTAAACATCGGTGGCAAATCGCCAGCCGAAATTGCGGTCAGTATAATAGCGCAGGTCACCGCCACCTTGCGCGGATCTTAACCACCTCTGCGTTGCAGCATCAGATTTTCGCAACTGCAGCGTGGAATGTGAGTTCTCAAAACCGAAGCCCCGTGTTTAACTCCAGTCAATGCAGCCGTTTTTTGGGAGGAAAACATGCCACAGGTCAAAATGACTGTGAACGGGCAGGACGTCTCCGGAGAAGTCGAGGGGCGCACGCTTCTTGTCGACTTTTTGCGGGGGGATCTGCGCCTGACGGGCACCCATGTGGGGTGTGACACAAGCCAGTGTGGGGCGTGTGTGGTTCATGTGAATGGGCAAGCCGTAAAATCCTGCACAATGTTCGCAGTTGAGGCCGATGGGGCTGACGTGGGTACGATTGAAGGTCAGGCAAACGGGGATGGATCGCTGAATGTGATCCAGCAGGCATTCCAGGATCATCACGGTTTGCAATGCGGCTTTTGCACGCCAGGCATGGTGATGTCGACAGCAGCCCTGCTGAAAGACAACCCGAAGCCGACTGAGGCTGAGGTGCGCGCTTACCTTGAAGGCAATATCTGCCGCTGCACCGGGTACCACAACATCGTGAAGGCCATCATGGCGGCGTCTGGTCAGGATGTCAGTGCCATCGCGGCTGAGTAACCAAATTTTTTCGGAAAAATTTGGGCAATTTTCTTCCTTTAGAAAATTTCCCGCACAAGTTGGGAGGACTGCATGCCAAAAGATTCTGGTGTGATTGGCGCAAGCGACAAGCGCCGCGAGGACGTTCGGTTTTTGACCGGACGCGGACAATACACAGACGACATTCAGATTGCCGGCCAGGTTTACGCCTGTTTCGCGCGGTCTGATGTGGCCCACGGGGAGATCGTCTCGATCGACACCGCCGCGGCAAAAGCCATGCCGGGCGTGTTAGAGGTTTTCACTGGCGATGATTTTGCTGAAGTTGGCGGCAACCCCGCGGGCTGGTTGATCAACTCCCGCGATGGCGAACCGATGAAGGAGCCAAAGCGGCCAGTTCTGGCCCATGGCAAGGTGCGCCACGTGGGCGACGCCTATGCCGCTGTCATTGCAGAGACGCCAGAGCAGGCGAAGGATGCCGTGGAAGCGCTGAATGCAGAAATCAAAGAGCAACCCGCTGTCGTCGACATGAAAGCGGCCCTCGAGGGAGGCGCGCTCGTTCATGACGAGATCGAAACCAACCAGTGTTTTGATTGGGGGTGGATCGAGGACAATCGTGCCGCCACCGACGAGGCGATCAAGAACGCCCATCATGTGACGACCTTAGAGTTGGTGAACAACCGTCTCGTGCCTAATGCGATGGAGCCGCGCGCGTCCACTGGCATCTACGATCCTGGCACAGATGAATATAAGCTCTACACCACGTCCCAGAATCCACATCTGACGCGCTTGCTGATTTGCGCCTTTGTGATGGGCATTCCGGAGAACAAGCTGACAGTAATCGCCCCTGATGTGGGCGGCGGGTTTGGATCAAAGATCTACCACTATGGGGAAGAGGCCTTAGTTCTCGCCGCGGCCAAAAAACTTGGTCGACCGGTCCGCTGGACTGCGAGCCGGTCTGAAGCCTTCCTCACGGATGCCCATGGCCGCGATCACGTGACGAAGATCGAACTCGCTGTCGATAAAGACGGCATGTTCCAGGCGTTCCGCACAGAAACCTATGCCAACGTCGGTGCTTATCTGTCGAACTTCTCAACCGCCACGCCAACGTTCCTCCACGGCACGCTGATGGCCGGGAACTATACGGTGCCGAACGTCTATGTGAACGTCAAAGCGGTCTTCACCAATACGGCCCCCGTTGACGCTTATCGCGGGGCCGGGCGGCCAGAGGCCACCTATTCGTTGGAACGTGTGATCGACAAATGCGCACGCGAGCTGGGCGTGGACCCGATCGCGTTACGTCGGAAGAACTTTATCAAGCCGGATCAGTATCCCTACGCGGGGGCGGCAGGCCTGGAATACGACACTGGCAACTACGATGCGCTGATGGACAAGATGGAAGAGCTCGCGGATTTCGGTGGGTTTGAGGACCGTCGCAAAGCCTCTGAAGCGAAGGGCCTGCTGCGGGGGCGTGGTGTGAACAGCTACATTGAGGCTTGTGGGATCGCGCCGTCGAACCTTGTTGGCATCTTAGGCTCCCGCGTGGGCCTCTACGACGCCGCAACCGTCCGAGTGAATGCAACCGGCACTTTGTCCGTCATGGTCGGCGCGCATAGCCACGGGCAGGGGCACGAAACAGTGTTCCCACAGGTGGTTGCGGACATGCTGGGCATTGATGCGCAATCGATTGATATCGTACATGGCGACACGTCCAAGATTCCATTTGGTATGGGGTCCTATGGGTCTCGGTCGCTCGCGGTCTGTGGCTCTGCCGTCGTGCGGGCGACTGAGAAGATCATTGCCAAGGCCCGCAAGATTGCTGCCCATATGCTTGAGGCCGCTGAGGGCGATGTGACCTTCGAAGACGGGAACTTCACCGTGGCGGGCACCGACAAATCTGTCAGCTTCGGCGAAGTGGCGTTTAAAGCCTATGTGCCGCATAACTTCCCACTCGAAGACATAGAACCGGGGTTGGAAGAAACGGCCTTTTACGACCCGGCCAATTTCACATACCCTTCAGGGGCTTATGCATGTGAAGTTGAAGTGGATCCGGAGACCGGCCAAGTCACAATCGACAGCTTCACAGCTGTGGATGACTTCGGCAATGTCATGAACCCGATGGTGGTCTCAGGGCAAGTTCATGGGGGTCTTGGCCAAGGGATCGGTCAGGCGATGCTGGAAAATACAGTTTATGACGACAACGGTCAGCTGAATGCGGCATCTTACATGGATTACACCATGCCGCGTGCGGATGATCTGCCGTTCTATACGGTTGACCACTCTTGCGTCACACCCTGCACTCACAACCCCTTGGGCGTGAAAGGCTGCGGGGAGGCGGGCGCGATCGGGTCTCCACCCACCATCGTGAATGCGGTGATTGATGCCTTGCAATCGGGCGGTAAAGACGTGACCCATATTGATATGCCGTTGACGCCTGCGCGCGTCTGGGCAGCGATGAACGGCTAAGGAGGGCTGAAAAATGTATGCTTTTGAGATTGAACGGCCCTCAACAATCGCAGATGCGGTTGCGGCCTTGAAAACGGAAGATGCGCAGGCCCTGAGTGGGGGGCAAACCTTGATCCCCACGCTGAAGCAGCGCCTTGCTATGCCGGCGTCTTTAGTCAGCCTTGGTGGGATCGGCGAGATGCAAGGCATCTGCATTGCTGACGACGGGTCTGTATGTGTCGGTGGCGCCACGACCCATGCGACTGTGGCGGCAGAAACCGCAAGCAGCTATCCGGGGCTATCAGGGCTTGCGAGCCATATCGGCGATCCAGCGGTGCGCAATCGCGGCACCATTGGCGGGTCATTGGCCAACAACGACCCCTCTGCGTGTTATCCAGCAGCCGCGCTCGGATCTGGCGCGGAGATCATCACCAACGCACGCAGTATTGCGGCCGACGACTTCTTCGAAGGCTTGTTCGCGACCGCGTTGGACGAAGGTGAAATCATTACCGAAGTCCGCTTTCCCGTGCCCGAAAAGGCGAACTATCAAAAGTTCGTCCAGCCAGCGTCGCGCTTTGCCCTGGTGGGCGTGTTCGTCGCGAAATACGCGGATGGCGTGCGTGTCGCCGTTACGGGTGCATCAGAAGATGGTGTGTTCCGGTGGAGTGCGGCCGAGGATGCGCTTTCTGCGAACTTCTCTGCAGACGCCCTCGCTGAGCTGAGCGTTGACGCTGATGGCATGATCGGCGACCTGCACGGGACGCCGGAGTACAGGGCGCATCTGGTCAAGGTCATGTCCGGACGTGCGGTGACTGCGGCTACTTAGGGTGAATACCTTCACCTGATCGCCGATCGGCTCATGTGACGGTGACGCAAAACAAAAGCCCCGGGCATCGCGTCCGGGGCTTTCTACTTCGATAAGCTATTGGCTTATTTCGCGAGCGGTCCGATCAACATGACCATCTGACGACCTTCCATTCTAGGGAAGTTTTCCACCTTGCCGTGCTCTTTGGTGTCTTCGGCGACACGTTCGAGCAAGTCCCGGCCCAGTTCCTGGTGCGCCATCTCACGGCCGCGGAACCGCAGGGTGACTTTGACCTTGTCGCCGTTCTCTAAGAATTTGAAAACATTGCGCATCTTCACATCATAGTCGTGATTGTCCGTATTGGGGCGGAACTTCACTTCTTTGATCTCGATAGTCTTTTGCTTCTTCCGGGCCTCAGCTTCTTTCTTCTGAGTCTCGTACTTGAACTTGCCATAGTCCATGATCTTACAGACGGGCGGGTTTGCGTTGGGGGAAATCTCAACCAGATCGAGGCCCGCATCCTCGGCCATCATCATGGCGCGTTCTGGTTTCACCACACCAACATTTTCGCCTTCTGCCCCGATCAAGCGGATTTCTGTGGCGCGAATACGCTCATTAATCCGGGGGCCAGTGTCGCGCTGTGGCGGCGCGTTGTGGGGTCTGCGTCCTATGGTCTTTGTCCTTTTGTCGTTTACGTTAAGCGTGAGGCAATCTAGGGGGCCTTTCCGCCGCGTTCAACCCGCAAAGCGGTGGTGATTGCACGGAAATTCCCCGCGTTGTTTTGTTCACCTTCGCTACAATCTTTGCGATAGAAGCCGCAATCCCGATTGGGGGACCTAAATCAACGCGTGAAAGGAAGATCGCCATGCGTGGAACGATTATTATTATTATTTTGGCTGTGTTGGGGTTCTTTGGCTACCAGTGGGCCGTAAAAGGCAACGCGCCCGCCGATGCCATCAACGTCGCTGGTGAAACCGTTGGATTGGAAGGCGTTACAGACGCGGCCTCTGACGCGGTTGAGGCGGTGACGGACGCTGCAAGCGATACTGCCGAGGCTGCAGGAGACGCAGTCGGTGACGCTGCAGGCGCGGTGACAGAAGCCGCCGAAGGTGCTGTTGAAGCAGCAACCGATGCCGCCGAAGGAGCTGTAGAGACCGCAACAGAAGCAGCAGAAGGCGCTGTTGAGGCAGCGACCGACGCAGCTGGTGATGCGGCAAACGCCGTCGCCGACACTGCAACGGCTGCAACCGAAGGGGCCGCCGAGGCGGTTGAAGGTGCCGTTGAGGGCGCAACTGAAGCGGCGGAAGGCGCTGTCGAAACCGCAACAGAAGCGGCCGGCGATGCGGCGAACGCCGTTGCTGATACCGCCGAAGCGGCGACCGAAGGTGCCGCCGACGCTGTTGAAGGCGCCGTCGAAGGTGCGACGGAAGCCGTGGAAGGGGCTGCGGACGCTGCAAGTGATGCCGTTGAGGGAGCCACCGACGCAGCGAGCGATGCCGTTGAAGGTGCCGTTGAAGGCGCAACCGAGGCTGCCGAGGGCGCCGCTGACGCTGCTGAAGGAGCCGTTGAAGGGGCGACCGAAGCTGTTGAAGAAGCAGCTGACGGTGCCACCGACACCGCAAGCGACGCAGCCGAGGGCGCAACGGAAGCTGTTGAAGGCGCTGCTGAGGATGCCGCTGCTGCAACTGAAGAAGCGACCGAAGCGGCGGAAGCCGCGACGGACGAGGCTGCTGCCGCGACCGAAGGTGCTGCAGATGCCGTGACTTCACCCGCTGATCTGCTCTCTGTCGATGGCTTTGACCTTGAGAAGGTTCAAGAAATGATTGACGGCTCAGACCTTGGCGCAATCCAAAAGACGACGCTGACAACGGGCTTAAACGCCGTCAAAGACAATCCAGAGCTGCTGGAAGGCGTCCTCGACCAGATCAAACAGGCGATGGGCCTCTAAGCCCACCCTCCAGAACACCAAAGGGCCGCGTCTGATTGGACGCGGCCCTTTTTCGTGTCTGTGAGAGAGGTCTAACCGACGAAGGCTTTCTCAATCACGAATTCACCCGGTTCCGAATTGGCACCCTCGCGAAGCCCTGCTTTTTCGAGCAGCGCTTTGATGTCCAAGTTAAAGGCCAATGACCCACAAACCATCGCGCGGTCCGTTTCTGGATTGAGCGCCGGGATTCCCAGGTCGCTGAACAGGTCCCCATTTTCGATCAATGTCGTGATGCGGCCCATTTTTGGGCTCTCTTCGCGGGTCGTCGTCGGGTAATAGCGGATCTTATCGCCGAACCCTTCGCCCATCAGTTCGGCTAGCAGCTCGTCTTGTTTGATGTTTTCAATCAAGTCGCGGCCGTAAGTGAGCTCGTCCACATCGCGGCAGGTGTGGGTGATGATCACCTCATCGTAGTTTTCATAAGTTTCAGGCTCACGCAGCAGCGATGCGAAGGGGGCGAAGCCCGTGCCTGTCGCGAAGAAATAGAGCCGTTTGCCGGGCAGAAGGGCATCATGCACCAATGTGCCAACGGGCTTGGGGCGTAGAATGATCTGATCGCCAGTTTGGATGTGCTGCAGCTTGGAGGTCAGCGGGCCATCGGGCACTTTGATCGAATAAAACTCCAGTTCTTCATCCCAAGACGGGGACGCGATGGAGTAGGCGCGCAAGAGCGGCTTCTGTTTTCCTGTCTCTGGATGCGGTTCACCCATCAGGCCGATCATCACAAACTCGCCGGAGCGGAACCGCAACGATGCTGGGCGGGTGACGCGGAAAGAGAAGAGCCGATCAGTATAATGCTGAACGGAGGTCACCGTCTGCGCATCGGGCAGGGTCGGGACGGCTTTGGCGGTGGCTTCGGTCACAGGTGTTTGCTCTGTCATAACTCTCATGGCGGCCAAGTAAGGCCACTCTCCGTATTCTACATTGATCTGGGTCAGTAAAGGGTTGGCCGCAAGTCGTTCAAAGGTCGGAACTGCATAACGCTCCCCGGGTTTGCGACGGATATGTTCGTCTTAGCCGCGTAACCGGGCCTGATAGTGGTGATTTTGCCAACCAGCGCGGCGGAGCCATTGCGATTCCGGCTGACGCGCGGCGAGATCATCATCGATTTCAACCTCGTCGAAGCCGGACCGGCGGGCCATGGTGTACTGGTCTGCGATCACATGACCTTTGGCCCGCAGTCGCCCCTGGTAGCCCAGCTGCCTGAGGCGGTTTGCCAAGGTAAAACCACGCCCGTCCGCGAAGCTTGGAAAGTCGATGCGGATCATACCAGCATTGGTCAGACCCGCGAGCGTTGCAGGATCTGTATCCGATGGCAAATCGATGCCTTCTGGACAATCATTTGCAGGGGCCGTGTCCACATTCCGGAACCCACAGGCCCAATCGTCTGTCGCGAATCCCGTGTCAGTGACTATTACACTCATCATTTTATCCTTTGGGCGCGTTGCCCCATCATCATTTCGCCAAGACAACTCACTGGGGCTTAAGCGCCGAAGTGAATGCCGCATTCTGTTTTTTCCCGGCCTTCCCAACGCCCTGCGCGGTCATCGTCACCGACGCCGACCGGGTTTGTGCACGGCCAACATCCAATGGAGCGGTACCCTTGAGAGACCAGCGGATGGCGCGGCAGATCGTGTACGGCGATATAGCTCGCAACCTGGTCGCGGTCCCAGGTCGCGAGTGGGTTCACCTTAATCCTGTCACCTGCGGGGTCTTTTTCAAAGAGCGGCAGCGCCGCGCGAGCACCGTTCTGGAACCGCTTGCGCCCCGTGATCCAGGACCCAAACGGTTTCAGCGCCCGCTCAAGCGGTTCGGTTTTGCGCAATGTGCAGCAGGCGTCGACGTCAGCTTGGTGCAGGATACCATCCACATCACGTTCCAGCACGGCCGCCCTGTCAGGCGTGATGATCCGCACATCCGTCAGCCCGAGTGTTTCCGCGACCTCGGCCTGATATGTCAGCGTCTCGGGAAACAGCATTTCCGTATCGAGGAAGATCACTGGCACATTCGCGTCGATCTCAGCCGCCATATGCAGCAACACGACGCTTTCCGCGCCAAAAGAACTGACCAAGGCGGTGTCACCTATCCGTGGATCTTCTAGCGCATGTCGCAGAATCATCTGCGGCGTGCTCTTGGCGTGAAGGGAGTTTTGTCGCGCTGCGATGTCCTTAAGCGGCATTTTTCTCGGCCTTCTCTGGGTAGAGGATGTCTTTGAATGGGGCAGGGCCTAAGCGGCGGTAGGCTTGCAAGAAGGTTTCTTCTGCGTCCTGCCGGATGGCGATGTAACCTTTGATCAGCCGTTCAATGGCCGGCACGATCTCTTCGGCGCTAAAGCCGGGGCCAGCACGCTCGCCGATGGTGGCATCTTCAGAGCCGTCACCGCCCAGCGTGATCTGGTAGTTCTCCACGCCTGCTCGGTCGAGGCCCAAGATCCCGATGTGCCCCACATGGTGGTGGCCACAGGCATTGATACAGCCAGAGATCTTGATCTTGAGTGGCCCGACCTCGTGCTCCAGCTTCAGCTCTTCAAACCGTGTTGCGATGTCTTGTGCGATGGGGATGGAGCGGGCCGTGGCCAGGGCGCAGTAATCCATCCCTGGGCAGGCGATGATGTCGCTGACGAGGCCGATATTGGCGGTCGCCAAATCCGCTTCGCGCAGGGCCTGATAGATGGCCGGAAGGTCCGCCTTGTGCACATGCGGTAAGATCACGTTCTGCTCGTGACTAATGCGCAGCTCATCGTGACCGTAGGTTTCGGCCAGTTCGGCCATCACGCGCATCTGCTGCGACGTCGCGTCTCCGGGCGTGTTCCCGTGCTTCTTGATCGAGATAGAGACAATCGCGTAATTCGGGTTCTTGTGGTCCGTCAGGTTTGTGTCGGTCCAGCTGCGGAAGGCTGGGTTCGCCAAACGGGCCGCTTCATAAGCGTCTGTTTTGGCGTTGCTGTAGGCAGGCGGTGCGAATTGGGCGGCAATCTCGGCGAGCAGTTCCTGATCGTGGCCAGAGAACCCGTCTTTGATCGCGGCGAAGCGCTCCTCAACCAGATCCCGCACGGTCTCAAGCCCGTTTTCATGCACGGTGATCTTGATGCGCGCTTTGTACTTATTGTCGCGACGGCCCAGCAGGTTGTAGACGCTGACGATGGCTTCGCAATACGGCAGCAGGTCTTCAAGCGGCAGGAAGTCCCGGATGACCTTGCCAATCATCGGTGTGCGGCCAAGGCCACCACCGACGATGACCTCCACGCCTGCGTCGCCCGCGACGTTGCGGACCATACGCAGGCCGATGTCATGGGCTTTGGTGACCGCGCGATCGTTGGGCGACCCGCTGACCGCAATCTTGAACTTGCGCGGCAGGAACTGAAACTCCGGATGGTCAGTGGACCACTGGCGCAGAAGCTCCGCAATCGGCCGCGGGTCCATGATTTCGTCCGCCGCAGCACCGGCAAAATGGTCCGCTGTCACGTTCCGGATGGTGTTCCCAGAGGTCTGGATAGCATGCATGCCGACATCGGCCAAAGCCTCCAACATATCCGGTACGTCGGGCAACTTCGGCCAGTTGTACTGGATGTTCTGACGGGTGGTAAAATGGCCGTAGCCCTTGTCCCACTTGTCGGCAATGAAGGCGAGCTGACGCATTTGCGCGCCGTTGAGCGTGCCGTAAGGAATGGCCACGCGCAGCATGTAGGCATGCAGTTGCAAATAGAGCCCGTTCATCAGGCGGAGGGGCTTGAATTCGTCTTCAGTGAGAGCGCCATCAACGCGGCGTTCCACCTGACCGCGGAACTGGGCGACACGTTCGCGGACGAAGGCTTCATCAAAGTCGGTGTAGGTGTACATGGTCTGTCCTTTCGGGGCCAAAATCCTTCGTAAGGATTTTGCCAAAACGCATGGTAAGCATTTTGGGGGTCACTCTGCCTGTTTGCCGTGGTTGTAGTTTGAGGGGCCGCGCGTGCGGAATGTCTCTCGGAAGTGGGTTGGTTCGGGGCCATCTGTGCCGTCTTTGGCATCCGCGAGATAGGCGCCGGCGATCTTGTCTTGCTGGGACTGGGCCTCCAAAAGTCGCAGATCTGCGTGGGCCTCATCTTCCAGCAATTCGGCTTTGCGGATGTCGCCTGTCCAGGTGTCGTCCGTGGTAAACCATACCGCGTCGCCTTCCAGCAGCGCGTTGGCGGTGATGACTTTGGGGGTGAAGGCGCGGGGCATTAGGCAAGCTCCTCTTGCAATGGGAGAGTGACAGCAGCGTCCATCGCCGCACGGGGGGCGAGACCGTAGAACGTCATCGCTGGACCGCGCAGGTTGGCACGGGTGAGTGTGGGTTCCAGCTCTGCTAGTGTGGTTGCGATGATCTGCTGGTCGGTGCGGCTCACGTTTTCGATGATTGTCACGGGCGTCGCTGGGTCTGCTCCGTGCATCAAAAGGCGACCCTGAATGAAGCGGGCGGACTTCTTGCCCATGTAAATCGCGGCCACTTCGCCAGGTTGGGCAAGGGCGGTCCAATCGTGGTCCGCATACCCCCGCGTGTCATGACCGGTGATCAGACGGACGGCCGAGTTGCGATTCCGCTTCGTTAGGCTTTGCCCAATGGTCGCCACAGCAGCGGAAGCGGCTGTGATGCCTGGCACGATCCGCCAGGAGATGCCCGCAGCCTCACATGCGTCGATCTCTTCGTCGAGGCGGCCAAAGACGGTCGGATCACCCGCTTTGAGCCGGACAACATGATGGCCGTGTCGGGCATGGTCGACGATCAAGGCATCGATATCGGATTGGGCCATGGCCTTGCCAAAGCCCTCTTTGCCAGCATCGATGATGATTGCTTCGCGGCGGGCGAGTTCGAGAATCTCTGGCGTGACCAAACGGTCGTGGATCACGACGTCCGCTTTATCCAGCGCATTCCGAGCTTTCAGCGTCAGCAATTCTGGGTCGCCTGGGCCAGCGCCAACCAAGTCGACATGTCCGGTCTTGTCTTGGGTCATAACATGCGTGTCGAGGAGGGTCTCGAGTGTCGCCAGGACGGCCGCTTCGCCATCCGCCTCAACCGCCTTTGGACCGGCGTCGAAGTAGAAATCGCGCCAGAAGGTTCGACGCTTGGCACCCATTGGCAGCACCTCCACCGCGTGGCGGAAGGTTTTGCCGATGCGAGCGAGCAAGCCGAGAGAGGCGGGAAGTTGTTCTTCGATATCCGCTTTGATCTTGCGGGCCACAACAGGGGCAGCGCCTTCGGTACCAATGGCCACAACAACCGGATCGCGGTCGACGATGGCGGGTGTGATGAATTGGCTGTCAGACAGATTGTCGACGATGTTCACCTTGGCGCCGTCCGCATGGGCGAGGGCGGCGACGCGGGCATCTTCGGTGTCATCTTCGTTTGCGGCATAGAACAGGACTGCGCACATGGCGTCGCCGGGCTCCAAGGCGCGGTTGATGAATATCAGCTTGCCATCCGCCGCCCAAGCGTGGATCTCTGCGGCGGCAACTTCCGCATAGACAGTGACCTTCGCGGTGGTCTTCAGGATCAACCGCAGCTTTGCCAATGCAGCATCGCCACCGCCCGACAGGACGATGCGGCGACCGGCGACGGCCATAAAGACGGGGAAGTGATCCATGGGACAGCCTCATGTGTTTCTTGGTTCCAATATAGGATAAAGTTCTGGTTTTGCGCCATATGGCAGGATAAGTAAGGACATGCGTTCCAGGTGCGGCGCTAGAGGAACCGATTTTTCTGCAGTTGCGAGGAAATGAGAATGGACGTTCGGATCGACGACACAGATCGAAAAATCCTTCGGGCGCTACAGCGCGACGCCTCACAAAGTCTTGATGATATTGCCAAGGAGGTGGGGTCTTCGAAGACCCCGGTTTGGAACCGGATCAAGAAGCTACGCGAGGCCGGAATCATTGGGCAGCAGACGGTAATGCTGGATGCAGAAGCTTTGGGGTTCGAAGCCTGTTTCTTTGTGCTGATCCGGACGTCGGAGCATGAGGCGGAGTGGCAGCAAAAGTTTCTGGCCGCCTTGCAGGCGCGCCCCGAAGTGCAGGAGGCCCACCGGCTCGCGGGAGACATCGATTACATCTTGAAAGTCAGGGTGCAGAACGCGCGGGCTTATGATGCGTTTTATCAGGCCCTGATCTCGGAGGTGCGCGTTTACAACGTGACCGCCCTTCTTTCGATGGAGGAGATTAAGTCAACGGTCGCCTTGCCGCTGTGAGGAGCCGGGTCAGAAACCGCGGTGCGCTGTCTGGCTGCCCCCGATCCTTACCTCCGTGCCGACCTACGTTTGCACCATCAGCCTCTCAAGTCCGTGGAAATGGTAGATGTCCGCGTAGCGCGGCGGGGCCGAAAGGCGGAGATCAGTGCAGCGTGAAAAGAGCGTCAAAAGCGCAATCTTGATTTCGAGACGCGCCAGCGGGGCACCGACGCAAAAGTGGATGCCACCCCCAAAGCTGGTATTTTGCGTGATGGGACGCGTTGGGTCGAATTGGTCCGGGTCAGCGAAGACCGCAGGATCCCGGTTTGCGGCCCCTAACAAGCAGGCGATCTGTTCACCCCGCTTGAACTTGTGTCCCCCAATCTCGACCGGCTCGTAGACGTAGCGCGTGAACAGGTGCAGGGGCGGATCAAAACGCAGCAACTCTTCCACGCAGCCCTCTGTGATGGCGCGATGACCCGTCTCAAGCAGCGTCTTTGTTGCATTGCCAAGCGTATGGACCGTCGCCTCGTGACCGGCATTCAGCAAAAGGATGCAGGTGGTGATCATTTCATCATCGGACAGTTTGGCTTGATCGGATGATGCCGCGATCAGGGTCGAGATCAAATCGTCTTCTGGGGCACGACGCTTCGTGGCGATGACCTCTTTCAGGTAGGCCGCGAACGCCAATGCGGCCTCACTTGCGGTATGTTCCACCGCCCGTGTCCGGTTCGCCTGGTACATTGCGACCATTGCGTTTGACCAGGCCAAGAGTTGTGGTGCATCGGTTTCCGGCACGCCCAGCAGGCGGGCGATGACGATCACGGGTAATGGCTTGGCGAAAGCCTCAAGGAGATCAAAGGGTTCCGTCGGAAAAGCGTCAATCAATCGGTCCGCCAAGACTGCTATCTCCGGACCAAGGCCGGCGATACGCCGCGAGGTGAACGCGCGCAGCACCTGGCTGCGCAATCGCGTATGGGTCGGCGGCTCAAGTTCCAGCATCGAGTGCGCTTCGATCGCATAGAACGGGTCAAGGTGAGGTGGATGAGAGATCTGAAGTTCCGCAGGGCATTCTCGGCCCAATCGCTTGTCGCGTAGGGCAAATCGAACTGTATCGTAGGACAGAGCGCAGGGCATGTCATAGGCGTCCCACCACCAAATCGCATCGTTCTGCCGAGCCGCCGCATAAACCGGATAAGGATTCTGAACGAACGTCGGATCGGTGGGGGATTGGGACAAGCTTTGCATGTGGCCCGGTTTGCCGGTTTCGACCCCTGGTTTCAAGATGATGTGACGTCAATCCGACAACTGTGGCGCGACCTTCTGCCACGCTTGGCGCACCAGAAAATTCGCTAAGTTGTATACCGTGGGACACGCGAGGGAGCGGCAGGCAAACTGTCGAAGCGAGGCTCCACATCGAAAGGGAGGGAATGGCGCAAAAGCCATCAGAGCCAAGTGATTTGGATCGTCAGGCCTATGTCGGCGCTGACCAAGCCTTTCGTGCAGCGACCGAACATTTGCCGGAAAACTTGGTTGCTGACATCGCGCGAGAGGTCGTTCGGCGCCTTGCGTTTCGCATGCCCGGGCTTAGACCTGTGAAGGGGATGCCAAACGAGACGGAAATTGAGCGGTTCTGCACGGCACTTTTGTCACCCGATGAAGAAGCAGCTGATCGCATCATCTTGAATGTCCGTCGCGACGGGGCGGACACCGAGACGATCTATTTGGGCTATATCGCGGGCGCTAGCCGTCGGTTGGGGACGCTCTGGGAACAAGATCAACTGTCGTTTGTTGATGTCAGCCTCGGCACGGGACGGCTTTATCGGATCATTCGGGGTCTTCGTTTTGCGATTGCCCCGGTTTTGCTTGAAGGACGCCCACGGACTCCCGCTCTTTTTGTCCTGACACCTTATGAGACCCATACCTTGGGAATCGAAATGGCCGCCGATTTGTTCCGGCGCGATGGGGGCGATGCGGACGTGTGCATCGGTAAGACACATGACGAAGTGCTCTCACTTGCGGAAACCCGGCACTATGGTGTCATCGTTTTAGTGGCACATTCTGACCGCGTCATTCCTCAGTTGCTGCAGCTATCAGTGGCGCTGCGCATTGCCCAACCGCTGACCCCGATTGCCTTGGCGGGGAACCTTGTTGAGAACGCACCGCAGGTACAAGAGATGGTTGAGGCAGAGATCGTGGTTACGGACATTCGCTCCGCGATTCAGGATCTTCGCCGATTGACTGATAAAACCTGACCCTTTTCAACCGGGTCCAGCATTTCTATCAAGTCCGCTATGTCATCTCGTATTCTGTCACGCCCCGTTTTGTGGGCGGCCTTTTTTGCCCTGACGTCCGCACTCTGTCTCGCTGTCTGGACATTTGGGTACAGCGCGGCGCTGGAGCAGCTCGAACGGCGGGCGCGGGCTGATTTGGCTTTGGCGGCATCTCGACTAACAGGCGAGTTGCAACGTTATCGCAGCCTTGCAGTTCTCACGGCAGATCGTCCTGATGTCGCAGCAGTGTTGGATGACCAGACCGCGGACCCGGACTTCGCTGAGGTGCTGCGCGAAATGGCGGACAAGACTGGGACTCTGGATGTGCTGATCGTCGCTGAAGACGGTTCTGAGATATTAAACACAACCGGGACCTTGGGACGTGCGCACGGCGGTAGTCCCTATTTCAACCGTGCGATGGATGGGGCGCTTGGCGTCTATCACTTGGTCGATCCCCGCTATAAGCGACGCGTCTTTTATTATGCCGCCCCCGTTTTCGCGCCCGATGGCCCCGTCCGCGGCGCTGTCATTGTGGTTGTTGATGTGAATGCGGTCGAAAGTGCCTGGCGCGGCGATGAGCTTGCGGTGTTTTTTACTGATGAGTTGGAAGTTGTCTTTGTGTCGAACAGGTCTGAGCTGGTCTTTCGTACAAAAGGGTCCGACACGCGGATGGTCGGGCAGAGTGTGGAGTATCCAGCTGGGCTGGTTGGCCCTTTCGTGCGGCATGACGTCCGCAGCTGGCGGAATTTTACGCTTTGGCAGATCGATGGTGGACCCTATCTGCCAGATCGTGCCTTGCATCTCACGTTACCGATGCCAGTCATTGATATGGTAGGAGAGGCGCTGCCCGATGTCGCTCCTGCACGCCAATTGGCTTTTCTGCAGACCGTTGCAACCGCCGCCGCCATGTTGGCCTTTGGGGCAGTTCTATTTTGGGTGGCAGAGCGACGGCGTGTCTTGGCACGGTTGAACGTCGAGTTGGAACGGCGTGTGCAAGCCCGAACGACCGAACTGCAGGCGGTCAATGTCGACCTCAAGCGCACGCAAGCCGATTTGGTGCAGGCCGAGAAGCTATCGGCATTGGGTCATATGTCGGCAGGAATCAGTCATGAACTGAACCAACCGCTGATGGCGATCCGCTCTTTTGCGGAAAATGGGAAAGCGTTTTTGACACAAGGCAAAGCGGAAATCGCCGATCAGAACTTGGGCCGCATTGCCCAATTGGCTGAACGGATGGACCGCATTATCCGTAATTTGCGGGCCTTTGCGCGCAACGAGAGCGAACCACTTGGCAAAGTGGATCTGATCGCGGTCGTCAGCGATGCAATCGACCTGCTGCAACCACGATTGAGTGCGGACGAGGTTCAACTCGTCTGGGACGCTCCAAAGGCGCCGATCCTTGTGCAAGCCGGCGAGGTGCGTTTGAGCCAGGTCATCGTGAATTTGATGACCAATGCGCTGGATGCGATGGAAGGTTCGTCGGATCGGCGGCTCATCATTTCGGTGACGCATGGACCAGAACCGCAACTGTCCATTCGTGATCTAGGTCCCGGGATTGCTGAACCAGATCAAATCTTTGATCCTTTTTATTCGACCAAATCTGTTGGCAGTGCAGAAGGTCTGGGCCTTGGCCTTTCGATCTCTTACGGATTGGTGCAGAGTTTTGGCGGTGCTATTCAGGGCCGCAATCATCCACAAGGCGGAGCCGTGTTTACGGTTACGCTCAACCCAGCGGCGGACGCATGACCGGACAGGTTCTAATCGTTGATGATGATCGCGACTTGCGCGACGCGCTTGGCCAGACACTGGAGCTCGCCGGGTACCAAGCCACGCTGGCCTCGGCATTTATTGAGGCGAAAGACCGGATCACCCACGATTTCGACGGTATCGTCGTCACTGACATGATGATGCCAGGCCGCGACGGTTTTCACTTATTGGACTACGCCCGCTCTATCGATGCGGAATTGCCAGTGATTGTCCTCACGGGGCAGGGCAGCGTCCCGGCGGCAGTCAAGGCCATTGACCGCGGCGCTTTTGCGTTTCTTGAAAAGCCTTGCGCGCCAGACGATTTGGTCGCCCATGTCGAAAAGGCTGTCGCCGCCCGACAGGCGGTTATGCAAGGCCGGCAGATGAAACGCGAGAGTGAGCAGGGTGATGCAGCGTCGCGGATGATGTTCGGCATCTCGCCTCAGGCGCAAGCTTTGCGTGATCAGGTCCGCATTGTCGCCAAGGCGAATGTCGAGGTTGTTATTTCGGGTGAGCCTGGCGTTGGGACCTCTAAAATTGCTGAAGTCATTCATCTGCTTTCGGCTGCGGCCCGCCAGCCATTCGTCAAACGTTCGGGTGGTGCGTTGACGGTCGAAGCCATGGACGCCGCCATTACGCAAGCTGGAAATGGCACTTTGTTCATCGACGAAGTGGTGAGCCTGCCGCCCGCGAGCCAGTATCATCTGCTGGGTCTCCTCGAAGCCGGGTGCCCTGTGCGTATTCTGGTCGGGAACACCACTGATTTAGTCGCTGCCATGGAGAGCGGCGCGTTTCACGCGGATCTGTTTTATCGCTTAGATCTGATGCGCGTGCGGATTCCCGCGATACATGAGCGGCCCGAAGATATCCCGATCTTATTCCGGCACTATGTTGCGCAGGCCTGCGAGCAGGCCAATCTCGACATGCCTGACATCACGTCAGAGGTAACCAGCCGCCTGATGGCGCAGGATTGGCCTGGCAACGCAAGGGCCCTGATGAATGAAGCGATGCGCTTCGCTTTGGGGTTGCAAGAGGTGCGGGCGGCGGAGAACTTGGGGCTTGCTGCACAAATGGCCCAAATCGAACGTAGTCTCATCATTGATGCGCTGAAGCGGTGCAAAGGTCAGGCGACGGAAACCGCAAAGCAACTGCAACTTCCCAGAAAAACCTTCTACGACAAACTCGCCAAGCATGGTCTCAAAGCTGAGGATTATCGGATAAATTAGGGTGTGCGGTTTTCCGCACATATGGCGCTAAGGCTTGTGTGGAAACTGGAACAGGATACAGTTGCATGCCGAACGGAAAAGCGTAAGTATCTGAAAGTATGTTACTTTAAACTGGTCTCAAAAAGCGTTGTGACCCCCGCGAATCTCCTATCTCTTTGCGTCAGCCCGGCCGTGGAGGCGGCTGGACGACTATCCAAAGGGAGGATGATCAATGAAATTCACGAAACTCGTAAGCTTGGCTGTCGCTGCGTCGATCGCGACGGCTGCTGCCAGCACCGCGGCGGCCGAAGGCTGCGACGATGGCGAAATCGTCGTAAAGTTCAGCCACGTCACGAACACTGACCGGCACCCAAAGGGTATTGCCGCTGAGCTGCTGAAAGAGCGGATCAACGCTGAGATGAACGGCTCCATGTGCATGGAAGTTTTCCCATCCAGCCAGCTTTATAACGATGACCAAGTGCTTGAGGCGATGCTGCAGGGCGACGTGCAGTTGGCAGCCCCTTCGCTGTCCAAGTTCGAAAGCTACACACGTCAGTTCCGCATTTTCGATCTGCCATTCATGTTCGCGAACATCGAAGCGGTGGATGCGTTCCAAGCGTCTGACACCGGCCAGGCAATGAAAGACAGCATGCAGCGCCGTGGCCTGCAGGGCCTGGCTTTCTGGCACAATGGTATGAAGCAGATGTCGGCGAACGTGCCGCTCGTTGCGCCGACCGATGCGTCGGGCCTGAAATTCCGCGTTCAAAACTCTGACGTGCTTGTAGCACAGATGGAAGCGATGGGCGCCTCGCCACAGCCCATGGCCTTTTCTGAGGTCTATGGCGCGCTCCAAACCGGGGTTGTGGACGGGCAAGAGAACACATGGTCCAACATCTACGGCCAGAAGTTCTTTGAAGTCCAAGACGGGATCACAGAAACCAACCACGGCATCATCGATTACCTCGTCGTATCTTCGACGGACTTCTTGGACAGCCTTGATGCCGAGGTCCGGGATCAATTCCTAACAATCTTGGAAGAGGTGACAACGACCCGGAACGCTGAAGCCTTCGCGGTAAACGAAGAAGCCAAAGCAGCGATCTTGGAAGCTGGCGGTGAGATTCGCGCATTGGATGATGCAGGTCGCCAGGAATGGGTTGATGCGATGAAGCCGGTTTGGGCGCAGTTCGTGGAAGATGTTGGTCAGGAAAACATCGACGCGGCGCAAGAAATCAACAACAGCTTCATCAACTAAGCCGTTTTGAAACCAAAACTATTCGGGGGCTTCGCGGCCCCCGAACACCTGCTGCGCTGTTGATCGTTGGATCCAGCGACGGCCTATTTGGAGACTACAATGTCCGGAGCATCTGGATTTGTGCCGCAGGGCCCATTGGGGCGTGCGATGCACCATTTTGAGGAGACAGGGATCGCGGTGATCCTGGGCTCCATGACCCTGATCACCTTTGTGAACGTCGTGTTGCGCAAGGCCTTCAACTCCGGCCTCCTTTGGGGGTTAGAGGTGGTGTCGATCCTCTTTGCCTGGCTGGTACTTTTCGGGATGAGCTACGCGGTGAAGGTCACAGCCCACTTGGGCGTGGATGCTTTGATCAATGTGCTTCCCAAAGAACGCAAAAAGCCCTTTGCCTTGGTCGCGGTGACGTGTTGCTTGGCCTATGCGCTTCTTTTGATGAAGGGCGCCTGGGACTATTTTGCAAACTTCGCAAACTTACCGACAACGACCGGGCGGATCATACCAACCGGGTTCGAGGACATGCGGCCACAAGACTTTAAAGGCTACAAAGAAACCGATGTGGTGCCCTTTCCAGAGTGGGCGCGAGGCCCCTTGGAAAACTGGTTGCTGCTTGAAGGCGACCCCTCTTTCGAAAACCTGCCGGTGGTCTTTGGCTATCTCATTGTACCTGTTGGAGCTGCGCTCCTTCTCTACCGCTTGATCCAAGCCACTGGGCAGATTCTGCGTGATGAGCGCGATAGTCTGATTGTGAGCCACGAAGCGGAAGAGGCCGTCGCCGAAGCGCGCGCGGAATTGGAGAACAAGTAAATGGACGTCTTTCTTCTCTTCGGCATGGTGATTGCCTTCCTCGTGGTTGGCGTTCCGATTGCGATCTCATTGGGTCTCTCATCGATCCTGTTCCTGCTAATGTTTTCGAACAGCTCTTTGGCGTCGATTGCGCAGTCGCTCTATAACGCGATGGCGGACCATTACACGCTTCTGGCAATCCCATTCTTCATTTTGGCCTCGTCGTTTATGTCGACGGGCGGGGTTGCGAAACGCATTGTGCGGTTCTCCATCGCCTGCGTGGGGCATTTGCGGGGCGGCTTGGCGATTGCGGGCGTCTTCGCCTGCATGATCTTCGCGGCCTTGTCTGGATCATCACCAGCCACTGTTGTGGCCATCGGGACTATCGTCATCGCGGCGATGCGGGAGGTGGGTTACACCAAAGAATTCGCAGCTGGGGTGATCTGCAACGCGGGGACTTTGGGTATTCTGATCCCGCCGTCGATTGTGATGGTGGTCTATGCGTCCACGGTCGATGTGTCCGTTGGACGGATGTTCCTCGCAGGGGTCATTCCGGGCCTGCTCGCCGGGGTCATGCTCATGATTGCCATCTATGTCATCGCGACGATCAAGAACATGCCGAAAGGTGAGTTTCAGGGCTGGGGTGAGATCTGGAGCAGCTTCCGCGAAGCGTTCTGGGGCCTCATGCTGATCGCAATCATCATGCTGGGGATCTATGGTACGCCGTGGTTCGTTTGGGACGAAGACGGGTTCCGGTTGATTTGGTCGAAAGCCTTCTTTACGCCGACCGAGGCAGCAGCCGTCGCATCCGTCTATGCCTTCCTTGTCGCCACCTTCGTTTATCGGGACATGGGGCCACTGAAGGCAGACGCGCGGGCGCAGAGCCTCTCTGCGGCCGTGGTCGATGCGGACATGCCGCGGCCGAAATCGCTTTTCGCAGCGCCTTGGGCTTTGGTGACAGCGCTGTGGCACGAAGACACCCGCAAGACGCTATTTGAAGCGGGCAAGCTCACGGTCACGCTGATGTTCATCATCGCCAACGCGCTGATCCTGAAGCACGTGCTGACGGACGAGCAAGTGCCACAGAACATCGCCAGCGCGATGCTGGATGCAGGGCTGGGGCCGATCACCTTTCTGATCGTGGTGAACGTGATCTTGCTGATCGGCGGCCAGTTCATGGAGCCATCGGGCTTGCTGGTCATTGTGGCACCATTGGTCTTTCCAATCGCAATCGAACTGGGGATCGACCCCATTCACCTTGGGATCATCATGGTGGTGAACATGGAGATCGGGATGATTACGCCACCCGTGGGTCTGAACCTCTTTGTGACCTCTGGCGTCGCGGGGATGCCTATGATGGCTGTGGTGCGAGCAGCACTTCCATTCCTGGCAGTTTTGTTTGTCTTCCTGATTTTGGTGACCTACGTGCCCGCGATCTCAATCTGGTTGCCCACGCTTCTGATGGGGCCGGAGGTGATCATCAGATAGGGGCGACCCTGGCATAGTTTGAAACAGATGTGCGCTTCCGCGCACGCCTCATCTAAGCAAGACGAGAGGCGACGCTGTCCAATCCAGCGTCGCCTTTTACTGTGAGGTGGGACGACCCCGGCGGCATTGACCTGGATCAAGGAAGATCTGGTGGAGTGGGGCGGTCAGGCGTTTTCGAGTGCAGTGATGATGGGCGAGAAGTCCTCTGCCTTGAGGCTTGCGCCGCCGACAAGCGCGCCGTCGACATCAGGTACGGCGAAGATCTCAGTCGCATTGCCGGCCTTGACAGAACCGCCGTACAGGATGCGCATGCCGTCCCCATCGCCAAAGCGAGAGGTCAGGCGCGCGCGGATATGGGCGTGGACTTCGGCGATTTGCTCTGTTGTGGGGACTTTGCCCGTGCCAATGGCCCAGACAGGCTCATAGGCAATGACAGTGTTGGCGGCAGTGGCCGCATCTGGGATCGAGCCCGCAAGTTGGGTATCGATCACGGTGAGCGTTGTTCCGCTTTCGCGTTCGTCCAACGTCTCACCGATGCAAATCACCGCGGTGAGGCCAGCATTGTAGGCAGCACTAGATTTCGCAGACACAACGGCGTCTGTTTCGGCATGGTCGGTGCGCCGCTCAGAATGGCCGGTGATGGCGTAGGAGGCGCCTGCGTCTTTGAGCATCTCAGCGCTGGTATCCCCAGTGTGGGCGCCGGAGGCTTTTGCGTGGCAATCCTGCCCACCAACTGCAATCGCCCCATGACCTGCCGCGCGCGCGACCAAGGTGGCTGGTGGGCAGATCAACACATCGACGCTTGGCGTGGGGTGCGCCGAGGCCAAGGCCTGTAACACTGCAAGGCTCTCGCCCGTTCCGTTCATTTTCCAGTTTCCGGCGGCAAGTTTGCGACGCATGGTGGGTCCTTTCCTGCTTGTCGCACAGTCGCTATCAAACCGGGCCGCCCTTGCAAAGATGGGTTCGGGGCCGCATGGTTTTTCAAAAGCAAAAGGAGAAGCCCATGATCCCGCGCATTGATGCTGCCGCCTTGATTGATACAGATCACCCGGGACACGCCGCGGCGCAAGCACAAGCTGTGACCGGGGCTGCGGATATTGGGTTTCTGACGATTTACAATACGCCGATTGCCCCAGATCGGGCGGAGGCCGTTTTGGCGGCCTATCGGACTTTCTTTCGTTTGCCAGCCCGGCAGAAGGCGGCTGTCGACATGGCCAAGACCGGGTCAAACCGAGGGTGGGGCGCGCCGGGGTCAGAGCAAGTTGACCCAGACGCGAACCCGGACTTCAAACAGGTGTTTGATTGCGGGGTGTCTTTGGCCGCGGATGATCCGCTGCGCGCACTGGACCTACCGGCCTATGCGCCGAATGTGTGGCCAGAGGACCCTGCGAATTTCGCGGAAACCTTGCGCGCTTACTATACCGATGCGACGACGTTTGCGCTTGATCTGCTCTGTGCGATTGCTGATGCGGTGGGCGAAGACGGCGCCTATTTTCGCGACAAGTTCTCCCAGCCCATGGCGCTTTTGCGCGGGAATTTCTATCCGGAACGGCCTGCCTGGGCGACTGACAAGGACTTTGGGATTGCGACTCATACGGATTACGGCTGCCTGACCCTGCTCGCGACGGATGGCTCGCCAGGGCTTGAAGTCCGCAAGCGAGGTGGAGGCTGGATTCCCGTTGCGGCCCCGCCAGGTGAGTTTGTGATCAATTTCGGTGAGATGCTCGAGATGTGGACGGGGGGGCGTATCAAAGCCACGCCCCATCGGGTGATTGGCACGCAGGCGGAACGTATTTCGGTGCCGCTCTTCTTCAATCCCAACCATGATGCGGATGTCGCGCCAAAGGGGGGAGCCCCGATTTCAGCCGTGGATCATCTGCAAAAGCGTTTCAACGAAACCTATCTTCATCTTCAAGACGCGGCCGCGCCTTAGGCGCCCAGGACGCTAAGCGCTGCACGGGCTTCAGCGCAGGCAGCTCCGGGATCGTCCAGCAAGTCTTCCGGGATGGCGTAGTAAGGCATGGTGTGGAATTGCTCCGTTACATGACCAAAATGCGCTTCGGGGTCTTTGGTTTTCAGATAAAGCTGCCCGTCGCTTGATTGCAGCGCAAAGACAGTGCCGTCATGATAGAGGCACATGCCGCCAAACATTTTGCGATGCGTCAGACTGCCGAGGTCCGCGAAGAGATCTAGCGCGAAGGCGATATCGCCGTCGCTGAGGCTCATGACGGTTTCAAGCTTTCATCAAATTTGATGCTTTCGCCGCATCCACAGGCATCCACCACGTTGGGATTGCGGAATTTGAATCCGGACTCAAGGAGAGACACTTCATAATCGATCTCAGTTCCAAACAAAAACATCTGCGCCATTGGGGCAATCATGACCCGCGCGCCGTCTTGCTCGACAACCTCGTCCATCGGGTCGATCTCGGCCACATAGTCCATCGTGTATTCCATACCCGCGCAGCCGCCCTTCTTGACGCCAATGCGCAACCCCCGAGAGCCGTCTTTGGCCATCAGTTGTGCGATCTGCGTAGCAGCTTTGTCTGTGATCGTGACCGCTTGCTTGCCAGGGATGCCGAACATGAGTGAACTCCTTTGATCCAGACTTAAGGCGCGCGGCCGTTGATTCCAAGGTCTGGAAGGTGGGTCAGCCATATGAGCGTGGCAAAGCTGACCGCAAGCGCCCAGCCGAAAGAGGCAAGCGTGCCGATGATCACATATTCGCTTGCGCTTTGTTCGTTAGATGTCGCGTTGAAGCGCAGGACTGATTTCGCGGCGATCAAAAAGCCGATCGCGCCAGCGTGTCCGAAAAAGACCAGTAAAAAGACCAAGCCGCGCTCCAGGAGGCCGATCACCGTTCCCCCGCGTTTCAGGCCATCTGGCAAAGTGGGTGCAGCCAATGGGGCCATTAGCATCCCCACCGCATAGCCGCCCGCCATCGTGGTTAGGATTAAACCCGTGAGCGTTGCCATGATCGGCAAGAGCCAATCATATCCCGCCCAAAGTCCACCCGACCACAACATCGGAAAGAAAATGGCGATTGCAATGACGCTCAACAGGTGGGCTGCTTGATCGATCAAGAACGCGCGGAGCGAGGCGGCTTTCGTTAGCACACCTTTGACGGCGTCGATGATCAGGTGGGCCGCAGACAGAATGATCAGCGGGATCAATGCTGTCGATCCTGTGACGACAACAAGGGTGATAAAGACAATACCTGTGTGAAGCGCCAAGACCGCAGCACGTTTTTTATTTTCCGCAATCCAGTCGGTCTGCAGCGCGAAGTCCGCGAGGACATGTGCGAAGACGAGGGCGGTCAGAGTTTCAATCATTCGTCAGGTACGCCTTTGCGAAGTCCGACAGCACCCAATCGATGGTCGCATGATGCGCGCCGGCCAGCCGAAGTTGCACGGCCTGACGTGTAATGCCAAGCGTCTTTGCGATGTCGTCTTGGGTGGTGTTTGGACTGCGTAGTGCAAGTGCAATGGCTTGGGCTTGTGCTGTGGTCCACCCAAACATGATGTCTTCGAGCATGGCAAAGTAGGATCCTGGGAAGGGTCCCGAGGGCGCGCGCGCGACAGTGAGACGGCGTTTCCCGATCTGATCCAGGTTGCCGCCGGAGAGAACAAAGGCATCTCCGTCCGCGTCGGCGAGCGTGTTTGTGCCAGTGCTGCGGACAGATCCGATCCCAATTGACATGCGCGTGTCGAGGTTCAGATTGGTCGCCCGCAATGCGGCAAACAGATGAACCGCGTACTTCAGGCTGTACTGGGGGGAGGTGACCATGATCTGCCATCCGTCGCCTCGGAAGCGGGTGAACTTTGGTTTGATGAGATCGTCATGCGACGCAATTTGGGTCGCAGCTGTGTTGAGCACACCCATCGCTTTCGCGATGGCGTCAGCTGGGGCTTTGCGAGATTTGATTAAATCTCCGGTGATGACGGCAATATGAGTCACTGCATGCAAGCCATAAGGCTTGCTTTCGTGAATTGCAAGTCATTTGGCTTGCGATGGTACGCATACCGCTCATCTGCCCAGGATCTACGCGCGTGCGCGACAGGCTGCCCAACCCGGCCTCGCCGTCATACCAGGCCGATCAACTGCAAAAAAAGCTTTTGACAAATGCTAAACCTGAGGTAGCGTTTAATTGCCTGACATTTGAAATTGGAGATTTCGTTCGTCAGTGCGCGGCAGTTTTGCTGCCACGGGTGCGTGCGATCATGAGGAGGATGATCGCCGTAAATTGCAGAAAACGGGCGGTTTGCCCCGAAAAATGCCGTGCGGCACTGCGCCCGTGCGACCAGCCCGCTTGTGCGTCGTTCATTTTGGCGACGTACCCAACCAGGGAGGACGATAATGAACCTAAGACCTGATCCGACTTTTTATCCATCGCCACGTTTGGCTATGGAAGCACCGGTCGAGAATTATGCCTTTACGGTAATGTTGAGCCCAGATGGATCGCAATCCGATGGTATCGCGGTTGTGGATTTGAAACCTGGCTCGAAAACCTACGGCCAGATCGTGCATCAAGTGATCGTGCCGCACAAAGGTGACGAGTTCCACCATTTTGGCTGGAACGCCTGTTCGTCATCCCTGTCACCACTGTCAGGCCATGCATTTCTTGAAAGGCGCTACCTGATTGTGCCAGGCATCCGCTCATCCCGCATTTACGTGATCGACGTGAAAGAGCCTCTAGAAGCGAAGATCCACAAGATCATCGAACCGGAAGAGGTTTTTGCCAAAACGGGCTATTCCCGCCCACATACAATTCATTGCGGTCCTGAAGGTATCTACGTCTCGACCCTCGGTGGCGGAGGCCCCGATGGGACCGATGGCCCTCCGGGTATCTTCATCATGGACTGCGAGACCTTTGAAATCATCGGTCAGTATGAAATGGACCGTGGTGAACAAGCTAAGCACTATGACTTCTGGTGGAACTTGCCACAGGACTACATGGTCAGCTCGGAATGGGGTCTGCCGCCGCAGTTCGAAAACGGGATCGTCGCTGAAGATCTGCTGTCAAACCAATACGGGCATAAGATCCATTTTTGGGACCTCCGCGCGCGCAAGAACATCCAGACCATTGATCTGGGCGAAAACCATCAAATGGCGCTGGAAATCCGGCCCGCCCATGACCCAAAGAAGTCCTATGGGTTCTGTGGTGTGGTGGTCGACACCACAAATCTGCAAGGCTCAATCTTCACGTGGTGGCGTGATGATGACGGCAAGTGGCAGGCCAAGAAAACAATCACCATCGATCCAAGGCCAGAAAAGCCAGAAAACTTACCGCCTCTCTTGCAAGGGTTTGAGGCCGTGCCACCACTGGTTACCGATATCGATCTGAGCCTCGATGACAAGTATCTCTATGTGGCGTGCTGGGGCCTGGGTGAGATGCATCAATATGATGTGTCGGACCCCATGAACCCGAAACTGGCCGGAAAGGTTGAGGTTGGTGGGATTGCCCGTGGCAAGACCCACCCGAATGGTCAGCCGTTCGTCTATGGGCCGCAGATGGTCGAAGTCAGTCGTGATGGGAAGCGGGTCTATTGGACCAACTCCCTCTATTCGACATGGGACGACCAGTTTTATCCCAATGATGAAGGCGGCCAGATGGTCATGGCCAACAACGATGAGAATGGCTTCCATCTCGACAAGGACTTCTACATCGACTTCCCCAAAGGCTATCGATCACACCAGATCCGGCTTGAAGGCGGGGACTGTTCGACCGACAGCTTCTGCTACCCCTCGGCCTAAATGGGCATCGAACTGACAACCATGGCGGCCCTTTGGGGGGCCGTCATCCTGTCCGGCATCTATCACGGGCTGAACCCCGGGATGGGCTGGCCGCTGGCTGTTTCAGCCGCATTGATGGAACAATCGCCCAAAGCCATGCCCAAGGCGCTTGGCATGCTGGCGCTCGGCCATCTGATCGCGATGATCGGAATCCTTCTACCGTTTTCGCTCATGCTGGTGCTCGTGACCTGGGAAGGCGAGATACGGATTGGGGCAGGGATGCTTGTGATCGCGATGGGGGTCTACTTACTAATCAATCCGCGCCACCCGAAAGCGCTCGCGCGGGTGCATCCGGCGAAATTGGGCCTCTGGTCATTCCTAGCAGCCATGGCGCATGGTGCAGGGCTGATGCTGGTGCCAATCTATCTGGGGCTTTGCGCCATTGGAGTAGATGATACCGGGCATTTGGCCGTGCAGGCGCTGATGGGTAATAGCGTGACCACGGCCGTTGTCGTGGCCTTAGTCCACACCGTCGCAATGACCGTCGCTGGTGGGATCATCGCCATGGGCATCTACCACTGGCTTGGCCTGCGGTTCTTGTCCCGAACCTGGTTTAACCTCGATACCGTCTGGGCGGTGAGCCTGATCATGGTGGGGGCCTTTGGCATCTATGCTGCGATGTCACCAGACATGGCAGTGCGTGTTGCTGCACTATAAGGCCCAGACAAGACAACAATAGTTGACCTAACGTCCATCCAGGAAAAAGGCCGTTCTCGTCAAAGTTGTGCTTTATTCCGCTCATAGATCACCCATCAAAACAAATTTCAGCCTGCTGCCCATAGCGCGGCCAGGATCTCGATTGGATTGATGTGATGAAGATATTTAAGGCAGCATGTGCCGCAATGACCGCTTTAGCCTTAACAGCATGTGGTGGGGCCTCAACGGGCGGCATTCAATACGGCACCACCGACGTGTCGGGGTTCAATGAACTCTCGCGGGTCAGCAATCTCTATCCAGATCAATTTGGAGGCGAGGTGAACCCAGATCGCCGAGAGACAACCGCGTCAGAAATGCCCGTAAGCGGGACTGCAACGTTCACTGGTGTGATGTATGTTGCATCGCCGCAATTTTCACCCTTTCTTTTTAGGTTCGAGCACGCAGCGAAAACAACCATTGAGGTAGCCTTCGACACTGGGGTTGCGACAGGCGAAACCGGTCAATTCTATGACGTCACGGACCGCGACACGCCCACATCGTCCTTGACCTACGGGGACCCGGTCAGCGGGTCTGTATCCTACACACTTGCGGGAACACCCGGTGGCGGGAACGACTTCATCGGATCAGCAACGGGCAGCATCGAAAACGGAAGTGGGTCGATACAAGCAGTGAATGAAGTCGTCGGCGGCCGCGCCATTGGCCCGGACGCATCCGGCTTTCGCGTCCTCTCTCTCAATCCGAGTGGCCTCGACATTGATGTCTCAGCCGTCGTGGACCCTTAATTACATAAAGCCAAGCTCAAGGCGGGCTTCGTCGGACATCATGTCCATGCCCCATTGCGGCTCAAACGTCATTTCGACGTCGACGTGTTTGACGCCCGGCAAGGGCTCAATCGCGTCGGCGACCCAGCCGGGCATTTCGCCGGCCACCGGACAGCCCGGCGCAGTCAGCGTCATGATGACGTTGACTGCGTTATCGTCCTTGATGTCGATCGTATAGATCAACCCAAGATCATAAATATTGACCGGAATTTCAGGGTCATAGACCGATTTGCAGGCCGTCACGATGTCATCATACATCGGATGATCAGTGCTTGAGGGGGCAATCAGAGGTGTCCCTTCCATCGGTGTGCTGGCGTCTGTCATCAAGCTTTGTCCCGGTAATCCTTAGTATTGATATAGGGATTAGCCGGCAGGGCGTAAAGGGGCGCAGGTGCCCTGAAACGCCCCAAAACGCCGATGCACAATGCGTACACACGGCGTGCACCGCGCGTGCACCGATAGTGCCCAGATTTCATCGGTATCGTATTCCAAACGCTTGCAGTCGCACCAAAAACGACACCGCCCCATGGCGGCTTTGGCTTGGGTAAGTGTGGCCCCAGCAAATGACAAAGGAGAGCCACATGACACACACACTCAAATCAATCTCACTTCTTGCGACACTTGGAACACTGGCCGCTTGCGGCGGTGCAGGCACCGTCGAACCGGGCGTCGATGAGCCGACACCCCCCACCATTACGTCCAGTAACGTGGCCAGCGCGCGCAGCTTTATCACGGGTGTGAATAACCGCCGCGACACGCCAACCACCAGCATTCTGCCGGGTGGAACGGCTACCTATACTGGTGAGATGGTCACAGGCTTAACCATCAATGGGGAAGACTCTGTTGATGGATTAATCGGCGATGTCAGCCTGACGGCACAACTGTTCCTTGCTGGGGACGACGTCACCGGGACGATCACCAATCTGCACACGCTTGATGGCAACACGCCGGTCGAGCGGCTGAGTGGGCAACTGACGATCAGTGGCGAGCTTGATGATGGGACCAAACAGATGACCAGCACGATCTCTGGGCAGCTGAATGGCGTTGTTGGTGATGGCGTGGGAGGTGACATGAACATCGCCGGAACGATGAATGGCCGCACGCAGGACACAGAGATAGTGACCAGTATTCCCAACCCAATTCCCTTGCTGCCACCAATCTCAGTCACGACATACGACGAAGCAACGGGGATCTACGGGAATGCCTCTGGATCCATTACCGGCAGCGAAACCGGCAGCTTCTCCGGCACCTGGGCGGTGTCCGAGTAATTCATTCCGACGGACGTCTCCCTCTCGTTCGTTCAACCCAAGTCGACACCTGTCCCCCCGTCGACTGCCCCACTGGACACGCAATTGCGACAAGCGATTGCGTGTCTTTTTTCTTTTGGGCATAGCCTGCCCATGACTGACCGATTTTCTTTCCAACTGAACGCCACCGACGGCAAGGCCCGCACCGGGGTGATCCACACGCCGCGCGGCGAGATCCGTACGCCCGCCTTTATGCCTGTCGGCACCGCCGCTACCGTCAAAGCCATGATGCCCGAAAGCGTGGCCGCGACGGGTGCCGATATCCTGCTCGGCAACACTTACCACCTGATGTTGCGCCCCACGGCGGAGCGGATTGATCGCCTGGGTGGTCTGCATAGCTTCATGAACTGGGACAAACCGATCCTGACCGACAGCGGCGGCTTTCAGGTGATGAGCCTGGCAGACTTGCGCAAGCTGACCGAGGATGGGGTGACGTTTAAGTCCCATATTGACGGGTCTAAGCATCACTTGTCTCCCGAACGCTCAATGGAGATCCAAAGGCTCTTGGGGTCTGACATCGTGATGTGCTTTGACGAATGTCCTGCCTTGCCAGCAGACCGCACCCGACTTGAAGACAGCATGCACCTGTCGATGCGGTGGGCTGCCCGGTCGCGGGAGGCCTTTGGTGATCGGCCCGGCCACGCGCTTTTTGGCATTCAGCAAGGCGGTCTCGAAGAAGACCTGCGCGCGGAAAGCGCGAAGGCGCTGAGCGATATTGGCTTTGACGGCTATGCTGTTGGCGGTCTGGCGGTTGGTGAAGGGCAAGACGCCATGTTTGGCTGCCTCGATTTCGCGCCCAACCAATTGCCTGCGGACAAGCCGCGCTATCTGATGGGGGTCGGAAAGCCAGATGATATCGTGGGCGCTGTGAAACGCGGGATCGATATGATGGACTGCGTGCTGCCGTCGCGCTCTGGTCGGACAGGACAGGCGTTCACGCGGCGCGGGGTGGTGAACATTAAGAACGCGCGCCACGCCGACGATCCCCGGCCATTGGATGAAAAATGCACTTGCCCCGCCTGCAGTCACTACTCCCGCGCCTACCTCCACCACGTGTTTCGGGCGCAAGAGATGATCTCTGGCATGCTGCTGACCTGGCATAACCTGCATTACTTCCAAGAGATTATGCAGGGCATGCGCGACGCGATTGCAGTTGAGCAGTTTGATGCCTGGGAGAGCGAGTTTCATGCCCAGCGGGCGATCGGAGATATCGAGCCGCTTTAAAAACGCCAGCGCCTTTAATGACCGCAGGAAACGGCGCATTGCGGTCGTTGCAGCGGTAGTCTGCGCCATTCGCAGCATGCAGGCGATCCGCTTGTCAGTACCGTTTACGCCGATATCTGCCGTTGACGTGTCGCAGCCTCATCCGCGGGATCTGCCACCTCGACGTTGAGCTTAACATCGTCACTGCCAAGTTCAGAGGTCAGCGCGACGTCATCCACGTCTTTGAGAGACCAGGATCGCTTGCATTCGGTCATCGTGGCAAAGCTATCAAGCTCATCGCCTAAGACATCGTCAAAAAACCGTTCCACCGCGAGCCGCACTGGCAAGCCGCTTACCCGCATATCTGAATAGATGGACGTCCGCTCTTCTTCCGTTTGGAGCATTCGGTAGGTCATAATGATTTCTTCGCCGGGCAATTGGGAGTCACGCTCGATCAGGTAAGTGGCCTTGTGGTGTGGATCCATGTCCAAATAGGTCACAGTTACCTCTTCTTGCCCTTCGTATGGATCATCGAAGGAGAGATATAGGGTCGCATCATCGTGCGAGTCCTTGCGCGCCGCGGTCATGGTGCCGGTCCAATAGGCGGCGATATGTCCTTGGCCGGGAATAAGTTTGTACCACGTTGTGCGGCGGTCGAGCGCAACGACAAACATCTTGCGGCTGCGCATCGCGATCCGGATGGGCAACCGGTCAAGCAGCGGCGTGTAGAGAACAACATAGGCGGCTAAAGTCGCCCCAAAGAAGGTCAGACCGATCAATATGACGCTGGGCATCCGCGTGGCCGCCAGGACGCCAATTGCGCCACATTCTATTAATCGCCGCGCACCGTGCCCGCTCGCAGACACCAGACCAAACCCAACGATCAGTCCCAAAAGCATCAAGGCCAGAATCCAGGACTGCGGGACAACGCCGAACAATCAAGCTGCGTGAGCAGCAGTGCAAACGCAAAGCGTCGGCGTTGGCGCATGACCTGATGCAGCATGTGCGTTCCTGACCCCCAAAAAGTGTAGTGTATTCGCGTCCCGTGCTCCGTTTTAAACTGTTGTTAACATTTGGCTGGAGGTGGGCGCATTTGTGGCTTTTTGGCGGTCTGTACCCATTCTTTCCACAAAGAAGACCTGACGCAACGTTTTGTGCGGCTACAAACTGGGCCATCCATAAAACATTAGGAAAATGCCGATAGACCGGAGAAAGAGAACTTGCGGTCCCACGCGCATAACGTCACATTGCGCGTGTTCGAGACAGTGCTTGGTTGAAACATGGGGTAAAGCCCCCACATGTAGCCGACCAGACAGGAAACAGAATGTGCCGCCGCACCTCGGGGCCCGTCTGTTTGCCGCAACGTAAGGAAAAAATAATGCAAGAACCGTTGAGTTCCTCTTACCCCGTCTTGCCCCTTCGCGACATCGTGGTCTTTCCCCACATGATCGTCCCGCTGTTCGTGGGCCGTGAGAAATCTGTGCGCGCGCTGGAAGAGGTGATGCAAGACGACAAGCAGATCTTGCTATCGAGCCAGATTGATCCTTCTGAAGACGATCCTGCGCAGGACGGTATCTATAAGGCTGGCGTTCTGGCCAATGTGCTGCAGCTGCTGAAACTGCCCGATGGCACCGTCAAGGTGCTCGTCGAAGGACGCGGCCGTGTCCGGATCACCGGATTCCTTGAAAATCCTGAATTCTTCGAAGCTTCCGCCGAATACCTGACGGAAATGCCTGGCAACGAGGATGAGATCGAAGCGCTTGTTCGTTCCGTCGCTGCGGAGTTTGAGCGGTACGCCAAGGTTAAAAAGAACATCCCGGAAGAGGCAATGGCCGCCGTGGGTGAAACCACGGAACCTGCTAAATTGGCCGATTTGGTTGCGGGGCACCTCGGCATTGAAGTCGCGCAAAAACAGGAGCTTTTGGAGACCTTGTCGGTCTCAGAGCGCTTGGAGAAGGTCTATGGCCTTATGCAGGGCGAAATGTCTGTCTTGACGGTTGAGAAAAAGATCAAAAGCCGCGTGAAGACCCAAATGGAGCGGACGCAGCGCGAGTATTATTTGAATGAGCAGATGAAGGCCATTCAGAAGGAGCTTGGCGACGGCGAAGAGGGCCAGAACGAGGTCGATGAGCTTGAGTCAAAGATCGCGGACACCAAGCTGTCGAAAGAGGCCAAAGAAAAGGTCGACGCCGAGCTGAAAAAGCTTAAGAACATGTCGCCCATGTCTGCCGAAGCCACGGTTGTGCGTAACTACCTTGATTGGGTGTTGGGCGTGCCTTGGGGCGTGAAATCACGCACCAAAAAGGACCTCGGCAACGCGCAGAAAATCCTCGACAACGACCACTTTGGCCTGGAGAAGGTCAAAGAACGGATCGTAGAATATCTGGCCGTGCAGCAACGTTCCAAGAAGCTGAAGGGGCCGATTATGTGCCTCGTCGGCCCTCCGGGTGTTGGTAAGACATCGCTCGGGAAATCCGTCGCGAAAGCGACCGGACGAGAGTTCATCCGCATCTCGCTAGGCGGCGTGCGTGATGAATCTGAGATCCGCGGGCACCGCCGGACCTATATCGGCTCCATGCCCGGTAAGATCATCCAGGCACTGAAAAAGGCGAAGACGACGAACCCACTGATCTTGCTCGATGAAATCGACAAGATGGGACATGACTTCCGGGGCGACCCGGCGTCGGCGATGTTGGAAGTGCTTGATCCAGAGCAGAACTCCACTTTCGTGGATCACTACCTTGAGGTCGAATATGACCTTTCAAACGTGATGTTCCTGACCACGGCGAACTCGTACAACATGCCTGGCCCACTTCTGGACCGGATGGAGATCATTTCGCTCTCTGGTTATACCGAGGACGAAAAGCGAGAGATCGCGCGCCAGCACCTGCTGCCCAAAGTTCTGAAGAACCACGGGCTAAAGGAGAAGGAGTTCTCTGTCGCAGATGACGCGCTGACCGAAATGATCCGCCGCTACACCCGCGAGGCGGGCGTGCGGAACCTTGAACGCGAACTGGCGAAAGTGGCGCGTAAGGCGGTCACGAAAATCGTGAAGAAAGACGCAGAAGCTGTTGAAGTGAATGCAGAAAACCTTGACGACTTTTTGGGCGTGCCGAAGCACCGTTATGGTCTGGCCGAGACGGAAGATCAAGTTGGTGTGGTCACCGGTCTGGCGTGGACGTCCGTTGGTGGCGAATTGCTTTCGATCGAGGCGCTGAATCTGCCTGGTAAAGGTCGGATGAAAACCACGGGTAAGCTGGGCGATGTGATGAAAGAGTCCATCGACGCGGCGTCGTCTTATGTCCGCTCCATCTCGCCGCAGATCGGGGTGAAGCCGCCGAAGTTCGACAAGATCGACATTCACGTGCACGTGCCTGACGGGGCAACACCGAAAGATGGGCCCTCGGCTGGTTTGGCTATGGTGACCTCGATCGTGTCGGTTTTGACGGATATCCCAGTCCGTCGTGATATTGCGATGACGGGTGAAGTGTCATTGCGCGGCAACGCCATGCCGATTGGCGGCCTGAAAGAAAAGCTGCTCGCAGCGCTGCGGGGCGGTCTGAAGACGGTGCTGATCCCGGAGGAGAACGCCAAAGACCTGCCAGAGATTCCGGACAACGTGAAAGACGGGCTGGAGATCATCCCGGTCAAACACGTCTCTGAGGTGCTGGAATATGCGCTGGTGCGCAAGCCAGAGCCGATCGAATGGGATGCGGAAGCTGAAGAGGCGGCAGCGGCCGCCAAGGCACTTGCCGGGAAAGACGATGGCGCAGGTGCGGTTGCGCACTAACGGATGTGAAACCCACATGTGATTATGCTCAAACGGGCGCGGCTATCGCTGCGCCCGTTTATTTTTGTCATCCTATCGCCCCATTGGCCCGTTAGTCTGATACAAAATAAATGAGGTAAACATGAGCGAGAACAAATCAAAGAGCCCGGATCAGACGGTGCAACTGACGCCTGAAGCAGCCGGTGGCACGCCAAAGATGGCCGTCGTCACGCCAGGACCGCGCGCAGTGAAAGTTCAGGTGCCAACCGCCCAGCCCGTTCAACAAGAGGCCGACGCGGTCATCAAAACAGTCGCATCAGCAGGTAGTGAGGCCGCAAAGGAGACTGTGGTAAAGAAGGGCGACCTTCTCGATCACATTGTCGCGGTCACTGGCGTCAAACGGGCGGATGCCAAGTCGGTCTCCGAAGCCCTCTTGGCCGCTCTCTCGGATCATCTTCAGAAAGGCACGCATTTGCAGCTGCCACCGTTGGGAAAACTACGGCTCGTTAATACAAAAGATGTCGGGAAAGGCGCCTTAGCGCTAACCGTCAAGATTCGGACGCCAAACCCCGATTAGAGTGCTTGCAGCTGTCATTTTCGGGGGCTAAGCGGCCCGAAACGGGTGATTAGCTCAGTGGTAGAGCGCTTCGTTCACATCGAAGATGTCAGGAGTTCAAATCTCTTATCACCCACCAATTCCCTTGGTGGTATGATGACCCCGCACCACATTTTGTGGGGCGAGGCTTTATTTCGAGCGGGTTAGCGCGCAGATTGTTGTTGCTCTCGCTTCCGCCGCTCCATGTTTTCACGCTGGCGCTGCTTTTCCAACTTCTTGCGCTCGACGTAGCGACGTTCGCGTTCTTTCTCCATCTCAACCAGGCGTGCTTCACGATCTGCAAGGGCCTGTTTGCGGCGCTCTTCCTGTATCTTAAGACCAGCGATCATCCAGGTAATCTTTTCCCGGTAGGCGGGGTCATCTAACGGGCCGCAATCAATGCCTTGGTCAGTCAGTCGGCAGCTGGCCTGCATCCAATGCCCAGATCGCATGTCCTCCATCCAGGTTGGATGATCGCCATCATGAAAGTGCTGCGCGCTTTGCTCGGGTGACTGCAGATGATGATCGTAGCATATCCACTCCAACCCAAACCCGGTACGTTCGCACATTTCAAACAGCGCGAGGCTCTCATTCCACATGTAGTCGACGTAATTGATCAGCTCGTCGAAATAGATGACGAGGCCCGGGCGCAGGCGATCGTGCTTTTCAAGCGCGGTAAAGATATCGACTGTGGATGAATAGATGTCGCAGTCCACGTTCACAAAGGCTAAATCCCCTGGCGTTTCAGCCAGGAATGGGTCCAGCGTGTCCGAAAGATAGCCCTTGACCAGGGTGACATTTGGCGGCGTGTCGGGGAGTTCAATCACCTTGAATGGCTTCTGCCAATCGATCCGTCCATCGTCAGGAAAGCCTTCGAAACTGTCAAACCCATACCACTGCTGATCTGGAAATCGCGTGGCGCAGCGTTTGATCGATTTGCCTTGCCACACGCCAAATTCCAACCGTTGGCCAGGTGTCTCTCCCACAACGCCGACGGTGTGATCGAGCACATTCGTGCGATTTTCCGGCTCAAGCTGAGGGTCCCTTAACGGCTTCTTAGCCATTTTGGCCCATTCTTGGATCAAGAACCCTAGGTAGCGTTCAATTTTTGACGGGGCGGCCATAGGGCTGTTCGTATCTGTCATTCTTTCCTGTCCTCCGTCCGAACGGCGCATCTTTTTTTTATTGCAAGACGTCGTCTGGGTTTCTTGTGGCTTAGGCGGCAGTTCCGATTTTTGCCAAAGCCTCGGCCTGTTTGTTCACGAATTCAGCAACTTTGAAGTAGCCTGTGCGGGTATAGTGATCGCTGTCCGCGAACTCGTCCTCGTCCAACAGTCGATCGACATCGATGAAGTGTGCGTTTGGTGTGCTGTCACAAAAACTTTTGCACATACCATTGAACGCAATCCGCATATCGCGTGTCCGTTCCGCTTGCTGGCCATGCTGGGTGGCAGAGCCAAGAATGAAGAGCGGCGCGTCGGGACGGCGTAGTCTGTCGGCATGGACAAAGCACTGTCTTGTTAACGCAAGGCGATCTTCAAGGGACAGTCGACGATGGAACATGCCTTTGGCGAACCGCATCGCGGTGTTGTGATCCCGCAGAAGCTTTTTGAAGCGCCGGGGCGGGATGGTTCCCCAATACTTTCCGCCGAAGTCCTCGCCGCCGTATGTGAATAGCAAATCAGACGGCACCGAAAAGAACATCTACAGCAAAATCAGATCGCTTCATCGGCTATTTTGGGGCAAAATCGGGCGCGACGCTTGGCGCGCATCGGGGCGGTCAACGCGTTGAAAAGTGGGGTTTACTGAAGCGCTAAATCAGACGTAAACCAGCGCATGCACGCCAATGGCAGAATTGGGACCCGTGCCGACAACGCAAACAGGTATCCCGGTGGTCATTGAAGAGTTTTAGGTCGAGGTGATCTTGGTCGGGGTTAGAGCGGGCGAACGATCCGCGCCGTCATTTGCCCTTCGAGCGGGTGATAGCCGGATGTGGAGGATGCGGCCGGGTACGACCCGTTCCCAATCGTCGCTGTCGCCACGGAGAACCCCAGAGCGACCGCAGCTATGACTGTCGACAAATAGGCGAGAAGCGCTGAACGGCGCTTGGGTCTTTGCGCCAATGGTTTTGACCGGTCTACCCGTTGACCCCGATCCTCGCTATTGGCAACGGGCATCAGTGCGAGGTCTTTGGCCAAGAGGCGGCTTGCATGGCGGCGGCGCTTGGGTCTGTTGCGCGATGGCAGCGCTACGACGCTGGACGCCGGGTCACTGACTGCGCGCAACATCTCTTCAGCACTTGTAAACCTAGGGTGACGGGGGGCATTTTCAAAAACCATTAGGCGGCAACCTCACCAAGAAAACTCGATACTCACAACAGGCGCGCAAAGCCCCGCGCCACCTCGTAAATATGACAGAACTGGCTTAAATTTGCCACAAAAATGATCCAGGTCGCGCTCATTTCGCCATGTGATCCCAGATACGAAGTCAGTGTTGTCACTGGCCTGTTATTGTCCAGGGTTCGGCGCCAAACAGACGATTCAGACCTCGCTTTCAGTGGGCTATTTCAACCCATGGCTGAAAGGAACGTTGAGGGTCCGACGACTCAGCAAACGATTGAATTTCTTACCAACCGGTGTAGGAGAGATTGGCCAACACTTGAAAGCAAGAATGCCGCGATTTCCCGAACTTTATGTGCTACGGCACGGGCAAACGACTTGGAACGCTGAGAACCGGTTGCAGGGCCTGCTGAACTCCCCTTTGACCGCAAAGGGGGAAATGCAGGCCGCCCGGCAATTTGAGATTTTGCGGTCGCGCGACCTGACTGGATTTGCCGCGGTCTCTAGCCCGCAGGGTCGGGCCATTCAAACGGCGGGTATCGCGTTGGCGGGTCTTGTTGACACCGTGCGGACCGATGATCGTTTGTGCGAAATCGATGTGGGCGATTGGTCTGGCCTTTCGCGATCCGACCTGCCCACGTTCGATGGGGAAGATCCGCTTCTGGCGCTCTATAACCACGCTCCTGGCGGCGAAGGGTTGATCCGATTGCGGGCGCGCTGCGTGGATTTTCTGAACCATCTCACTGGCCCATCCATCTTGGTGACTCACGGGATCACCAGCCGAACATTGCGAAGTTTGGCGACAGTGGACGAGGCTTCAACACCCGTCTCTGTCGGCGGCGGGCAGGGGTGTGTCTATCATATCAAAGATGGGGTGCAAAACCTGCTGGAGTAGGCTTGCATCACCATGCGGGATTGGCTACATGGGCGCTCACGGGTCGTTAGCTCAGTTGGTAGAGCGCTTCGTTTACACCGAAGATGTCGGGAGTTCGAGCCTCTCACGACCCACCATTTCCCCCCTTTTGTTACATAAAATGACATTGAATGCGGTCGTGCCGTGCTAAAATCGCCTGTGTGACGTTGGGAATATTTCAAAATTTCACGCCGCCGACGGCGATGGTTCACAAGCAGGTTAGGCCTCTGACGTCGGACTGTGGGATCCGCTATTTTAAGAGCAACTGATCCAGACTTACAGGAGCCGCCCATGGCGTTGACCCGTCGTACTTTCCTGGCTGCTGCCGCAGCCGCCCCCGTGATTGCTTTGGCCGCAAGCCGGAGCCACGCGCAAACCGCGCGCTTTTACAATGAAAACGGCATCGCCATCGATGGCAGTGACGCCGTCGCCTATTTCACCGAAGGCAAGCCCGTCCGCGGAAGCGCGGACCACTCCGTTGAATGGATGGGTGTGACCTGGCAATTTGCCTCCGAAGCGAACCTTGAGACCTTCATGGGTAACCCAAAGGCCTACGCACCACAGTACGGTGGCTATTGTGCCTGGGCGGTGTCGGAAGGCTATACCGCGTCTACTACGCCAGAGGCGTGGAAGATTGTGGATGGCAAGCTTTATCTCAACTACTCGCGGCGCATCCAGCGCCGGTGGGAACGGGACGTTGCAGGCAACATTGCCCGTGGCAACGCGAACTGGCCAGCAGTGCTGACTGCCTAAGTTGCTGGAGGCCCGCGCACCCTCGGCGCGGGCCCATCAGAGCGGGGCGCTGAAAGGGACCTGAGGTGAGATCCAAGCATCTCAAATCAAATCCAAGTTGGTGTGTCACCGACGTTTGAGGTCTTGGCCGGCGACTGCGAATGTTGCCAACCGTCGCAGGAATTGTACTCAGCTTGCCGCCGCACGTGTCACAATCTCAGCAACGCGTGGCACATTTTCCTCACTCCGCGACGGTCAAGATAATTGCGCGTCCGGATGCATTTTGCCGTTGACGGCTTAGGCGCTTCCTTCTAATCAGCCCCCTACGCGCGGTTGTAGCTCAGCTGGTTAGAGTACCGGCCTGTCACGCCGGGGGTCGCGGGTTCGAGCCCCGTCAACCGCGCCACTTCACTCCACCAACGAGAGAGCTGTTTCGATCGCCGCGGCGAGCACAGGGTCTTCGCCGTTTTGAAAGGCTTCGGTCGGATAAGCGACGGGTTGATCTGGTGGTACGCCAATCCCTTCGAACACTTCGCCCTCCATCGTCAAATAGGTCTGGTTTGACAGGCCAAGCCCCCATCCGTTGGGTAGGACAAAGCCCATCACATCAGACAGCCCACCGCTGGTGGGTTCGCCTAGAACTGTGACAGTGTCGATGGTGCGCATCGCCAAGGTGAATATCTCGGCCGCGCTGCCTGTGAAGCGTGAGGTCATGATCACGGTTGGTCGCGTCTCTGCGGTGTTGTCAAACGGCGCTAGAACCGCGGTGAACGGTTCCGTCTGACTGTCGCCGTCCTTGGTCGTTTTGGTGAAGACTGGTTTTGCACTCGTAATGAAATGCCCTGCAAAACCAAATGACACCGAATCCGAACCGCCTGGATTGTAGCGAATGTCGATGACAAGGGCTTTCGCTGCATCGAGCGCGGATAGCATGGTTCCGAAAGCCGCGGCCGCCGTCTCTTGGCTGCGGCCGCCGAACGGTACATCCACATTCATGGATTTGATGAGGATGTAGCCAATACCATCGTCGCGGAGGCCATAGGATACATCAGTGCCTGCGACATCTGTGAGCGCAACACCAACACCTGCAATGGCGATCTCGGTTAGGGACTGTCGCGTCAAGCTGCCGTCGGTCGGGATCCAATCTGGTGGAAGAGAAGGGGAGTCGTAGCCCCGCTCTGGCGATCCAAAATGCACGTGCCCGTCGTCAAGTCCTGCGGTCATGGTAAGCAGCAGGGTGTTCACTTCATCGTCAGACAGCTGCGCATCTGCTGTGGGGATCAACGCTTTGCGTTCTGCCCAGTCGACACCATGCAAATCAAAGAAGGCATAGTGATCATTCATCGCCGTCCAGACCGCATCGGCCACATCCTTTGGCGTGGCGCCAGCAGGATCAACCGCCGTGCAATTGGCTGGAATGACGTCTACCTTTTCGAAGATCCGCGTGTCGAGCGACCCATCAACATCAAGGTGCAACTGGCCCGCGACAACTTCGGCTGTCGCGCCTTCCAACATCTCTACCAGTTTCAAATGTGCTGGGAATGTCAGCTCTGCGAAGCAACTGTGACCAGAGTCAGTATAGAGTGTCGCTGTCAGCGGCGTGAGCACAAGGTAGTTGCCACCTGTCGAAAGCTTCCAAGCGCCGCGCTGTTCGCCATTCGGCATGTAAATCAGCCAAGAGATCGCGAACAGCCCGATCAGTCCAAGTAGCGCGATCCCGAGATTTCTGAAGAGTCTGATCATGGGGCCCCCGACAGAAATCAGACGGTGTCACGGCTGAGCTGTCAACTGTTGTTCAGTGCATCCAAAATGCGCGCCCAAGAGCGGATGCCCTTGTGAAAGCTTTCGACATCGTACTTTTCATTGGGCGAATGGATCGCGTCGTCGTCTTTGCCGAACCCGATCAGCATCGCATCCATGCCAAGCACTGTCTTGAAATGTCCTGCAATCGGGATCGATCCGCCGCACCCCACATAGGCCGCTGGTTTTGGCCATTCGTCGGACAAGGCCTGCGCCGCCTTGGCAAACGCCGGGTTGTCCGTGCTCATGTGCCCGGCGGGGCCGGCACCGTGATCCGCAAACGAGACGCTGCAGTCGGCAGGCATCATGTCGGTTACCATCTTGCGGAAGGCCTCGCGAATTTTCAGCGGGTCTTGGGTGCCCACAAGACGGAAGCTGATCTTCGCGGAGGCGACTGACGGAAGGACTGTTTTGAAGCCCTCGCCGGTGTAGCCGGATGTCATCCCATTGACCTCACAGGTGGGGCGCGCCCAAATCATTTCTAATGGGCGACGGCCAGTTTCGCCTGCGGGTTCGGATAGACCAACTTCACCAAGGAAGTCTTTGTGATCAAAGCCAAGATCATCCCAGCTTGCCGCCAGCTCATTCGACAGATCCGGCACGCCATCGTAAAAGCCGGGCACCGTCACGCGACCTTCGTCATCATGCAAACTGGCAATAACCTTTGCCAAAACCCGCGCTGGGTTCATCGCTAGGCCGCCATACATCCCGGAGTGCAGATCAATGTCGGGCCCTTTGATCGTGATCTCTTCACCCAAGAGGCCGCGCAGCTGGGTAATGATTGTTGGCGTGTCATCACCATAAAGCCCGGTGTCGCAGATCAGGGCGATATCCGCGGTTAATTCGTCTGTGTTTTCTTCCATGAATGGAACAAGCGATGGTGACCCCGACTCTTCCTCACCTTCAAAGAAGATCGAGATCTTACCAGGCAGGGTGCCATGCACCGTTTTCCACGCGCGGCAAGCTTCGACAAAGGTCATGAGCTGGCCTTTGTCGTCCGATGTGCCACGCCCACGGATCACTTTTCCTTTGGGTGTGTCTTCGATCTGTGGGTCAAACGGATCGTTCTCCCAAAGGTCCAGCGGGTCCACTGGTTGAACATCATAATGTCCGTAAAACAGAACGTGTGTGCCGGTGTCGCCAGCGTGACCCATGACCATCGGGTGACCGGGGGTTGTCCGCTTGGTGGCGTCAAAACCCAAACTGGCCAGGTCCGCCACTAACCAATCCGCCGCGGCGTCGCAATCCGCTGCATAAGCCAGATCGGTGGAGATAGACCGGATCCGTAGCAACGCCTTCAACCGCTCCATCGCTGGGTCAAGGTCTGCATCAATTTGGGAAAGGACGGCGTCAAGCGACATGCAAGGCTCCACTAGTTGAGTTTTGAAGGTACGCTAGCAGTCGTGATTGGGGGTTCCAACCGGAGAAAACCGCCGTCCGCTGGTAACACAATCCCACGGACTTGTGAGAACCGAAACGTAGCCTTGACCCATTCAATGTTATTAGTGTGCGCTAACGACGCGCGACATCGTGTGTAGAAAGATCAACAGGAGCCAATACGCCAATGAAATCTTTGACCAAACTTACTGTATCCGCTTTCGTTGTGATGCTTGGTACCGCCCAGGGCGCACTTGCGGACGGCCATAGCTGCACCTTCGAAAAGGACCCTTTCGACTTTGACCAGTCTGAAATTGACGCACTTTATGCCTGTGTGGTTGATGATCTCGCGGCAGGTTACGCCACTGAAGGTCATGAGATTGGCAGCGTCTACCGCGATTGGACGCCGACCGCGACGGGCCCCTACAACCCAGGTCCACATGGTGAGCGTTTCTTGAACACCTTCGCAAACGATGTCGCAGCCGAACAGTACAACCAGTATGCGTTTGGTGAGTTTGAGATGCCGGTTGGGTCGGTGCTTGCGAAAGAGTCGTACAAGCTGCGCGACGACGGCACGCCAAGGCGCGGTCCACTGTTCATCATGACCAAGGTTGCCGCCGGTGGCGAAGCCGAAGAATTTGACAATTGGGTTTATTCCGCTGTCCAGCCAAACGGTAAAAACATGGGTGTGAAGCAGTCCTTCTGCCACAACTGCCACCAGGCCTTCGCGGATCAAGACAGCATGGGTTATCCGGACCCAAGCGTCCGTCTGACCAATTGATCTGAGATCAAAAGCCCCGTGGAATGACAGCCATTCCGCGGGTTTTTTGTATCGGGCGGTTCTTGATCGAAATCAATGTTTCCGAAAGGCGTCCATGGCACCTGGGACAGGTGAGATGCGTCAGAAAGGCACATGGGTTTTGATATTGATGCCCTCCTGACCGCCCTATATGAGACCTAGAATTCTTCTAAAGCGGTCGCTTTGGGAGGCTAGACGACGAAGGACTGACCGTGGACTACACTGCCCAACTTGATGCAGCGATTGCTCGGCTTCACGACGAAGGCCGGTATCGTACGTTTATCGATATTGAGCGGACGCGGGGCCAGTATCCGCATGCTGTCTGGAACAAGCCTGACGGTAGCCAAACACCCGTTACCGTTTGGTGCGGGAACGATTACCTCGGCATGGGCCAACATCCCGTCGTGATGAACGCGATGCATGAAGCGATTGATGCGACCGGCGCTGGCTCTGGCGGGACACGCAACATCTCAGGCACAACGGTTTATCACAACCGCCTTGAGGCGGAGTTGGCTGACTTGCACCGCAAAGAGGCAGCGCTGCTGTTTACGTCTGCCTACATCGCCAACGATGCGACGCTTTCCACGCTCCCTAAGCTTTTCCCTGGGCTGATCATCTACTCTGACGCGCTAAACCATGCGTCTATGATTGAAGGTGTCCGGCGCAACGGCGGTGCGAAGCGGATTTTCCGGCACAATGACGTGGAGCACCTGCGCGCGTTGATGGCAGCCGATGATCCGGCCGCGCCTAAGTTGATTGCGTTCGAATCGATCTACTCCATGGACGGTGATTTTGGCCCGATTCGTCAGATATGCGACATTGCGGATGAGTTTGGGGCGCTCACATACATAGATGAGGTCCACGCCGTCGGGATGTATGGCAACCGTGGGGCAGGGGTCGCCGAGCGGGACGGTTTGATGGGGCGCATTGACATCATTAACGGCACTTTGGCGAAGGCATATGGCGTGATGGGTGGCTACATTGCGGCAAGTTCGCGCATGTGTGACGCAATTCGGTCATACGCGCCCGGTTTCATCTTTACGACGTCTTTGCCGCCAGCGATTGCTGCTGGCGCGGCGGCGTCTGTGGCGCATTTGAAGACCGATCAAAGCTTGCGAGATTCGCAGCAGACGCAAGCTAAGATATTGAAAACGCGTCTTAAAGGGATGGGGTTGCCGATCATCGATCATGGCTCTCACATTGTGCCGCTGATCGTCGGAGACCCGGTCCACACGAAGCAGCTGTCGGACATGTTGCTCAACGATCATGGGATTTACGTGCAACCGATCAACTTCCCGACGGTGCCACGCGGGACGGAGCGGTTGCGCTTTACCCCCTCACCCGTACACGGTCCGGGTGAAATGAATGCGCTTGTTTCCGCTTTGGACACATTATGGAGCCATTGTGCGCTAAATCGCGCCGAAATGGCCGGCTAACTTACAGTTAACTTTGATAAGACATGTTCATCGGCTTCAGTGATGTGTTAAACATCCGCATCGACGCGAGGATTCGGGACAGTATCCAGCGCGGGTGGGGACAATCGGGCACGGAAAATACGTATGATTGGGAAGGGTTTCAGACGGCATAGTGAACCGCAGGTGGAAGATCCTGTTGGTTTTGACTCGTTTGAACTGAAACTAGGCGACATGATGCGCGGCGAACGCGCGACCATGGGCAAGAGCCTTCTCGATGTCCAGCGTGAGCTGAAGATCAAGGCCGCCTACATCGCAGCCATTGAAAAATGCGATCCAACCGCGTTTGACACGCCTGGCTTTATTGCGGGCTACGTTCGGTCTTATGCCAGCTATCTTAAGATGGATCCGGAGTGGGCGTTTGATACGTTCTGTGAAGAAAGTGGATTTGCCACAGCGCACGGGATGTCGTCGGAGGCGTCTGCCGCGAAGCCAGTTCGCGCCGCTGATCGTCTGCCACCAAGCAAAGATATTTTCGCGGCCTCCGCAACGCCATTCATCCCGAAAGGGGATGCAATGTTCAGCCGCGTGGAACCAGGTGCCATTGGCTCTGTCGCTGTTTTGATCGCCGTGATCGGCGGGTTGGGTTACGGCGGATGGTCGGTCCTCCAAGAGGTGCAGCGCGTGCAATTCGCACCCGTGGAGCAAACACCAACAGTTATTTCAGATCTAGACCCGCTTGCTGGCGGGGCCAACATCGCACCCGCCGCGGATGAAGTTGCGGCCGTTGAGACGCCATCGCCTGAAGCGCTGGATCGCCTTTATCGCCCGCAAGCCCTGGACGTACCCGTTCTGGTCTCGCGCGACGGACCGATTGCATCCTTGAATCCAGGTTCTTTTGGTGCGCTTGTTCCAGACCCGGCGTTGGCTGAGGCGGTTGAGATTGCTGCCGCTGAAGGTGACCGGAATCTGCCCAATGCAGGCCAGGGTGTTGATCCGTCGGTGATTGATGAGGTCATAACGGCAGCAATTCAGGTCCGTGAAGCGCCTGCACCTGCTGTTGAGATGGTCGCTGTGCGCCCGGCTTGGGTGCGTGTGCGGGCCGCTGATGGCACTGTGATCTATGAAGCGACGATGCAGGCGGGTGATACATTCACCGTGCCGCAAACCGAAAATCCTGCGACGCTCCGCGTTGGTGAAAGTGGTGCCGTGTATTTCGCAGTCAAAGGCGTGCACTACGGACCTGCGGGCGCCCGTGGCCAAGTGACGTCCAACCTGGCTTTGTCGGTTGATAATCTGACGGAAAGCTACCAGGTGGCGGACCTCGAGTCCGACAGCGCGTTGGCAGAAGTCGTTCGTGTCGCGCAACTGCGTGCCGTGCCAACTGTTGCCACGGACCCTGAACTGACAGAATAATCAAGAGCCCGCCGGCGACTGGTTGCTGCGCGCGACGCGGCACCTTAAGTTGTGGGCACAACTGACTGTGAAAGGTCCGCGCATGTCGCTGAACCACATCCGCCCGTGGCGCAATATATATCGTCGCGAAAGCCGCCAGATTATGGTTGGGTCCGTGCCAGTCGGGGGCGACGCACCGATTTCAGTCCAGACAATGACCAATACGCTCACTACCGACGTGAAGGCGACGATTGACCAGGTGAACGCGGCGACAGAAGCCGGGGCCGACATTGTACGGATCTCGGTTCCCGATGAAGCTTCAAGTGCGGCGTTAAAAGAGATCGTGCCAAACGTCGACGTGCCTATCGTGGCTGACATCCACTTTCACTACAAACGCGGGATTGAGGCGGCGGAAGCTGGGGCGGCCTGCTTGCGCATCAATCCGGGCAACATCGGGGATGAGAAACGGGTCAAAGAAGTGATTCAGGCGGCCCGCGACCACAATTGTTCGATCCGTATCGGCGTCAACGCCGGTTCGTTAGAAAAGCACCTGCTGGAAAAGTATGGTGAGCCGACACCGGACGCGATGGTGGAAAGCGGCTTGGATCACATCAAGATCTTGCAAGACAATGATTTTCATGAGTTCAAGATTAGCTGCAAAGCCTCCGACGTTTTTATGGCTGCAGCAGCCTACCAACAGCTTGCAGAGCAAACCGACGCGCCGATCCATCTTGGGATTACGGAAGCGGGGGGGCTAACCTCTGGCACGATCAAATCCGCGATTGGTTTAGGCAACCTTCTTTGGATGGGTATCGGTGACACGATCCGCGTGTCCCTCTCAGCTGATCCAGTGGAAGAGGTGAAGGTCGGGTATGAGATTCTCAAGTCTCTCGGTCTCCGCCACCGCGGTGTGAATATCATTTCCTGCCCGTCTTGCGCCCGACAAGGGTTTGACGTGATCAAGACAGTCGAGGTGTTGGAACAGCGACTTGAGCACATCAAAACGCCAATGTCGCTGTCGATCATTGGCTGTGTCGTCAATGGGCCGGGTGAGGCGCTCATGACGGATGTGGGTTGGACCGGCGGTGGGTCAGGGCGCGGGATGGTGTACCTCGGCGGAGCCAAAAGCCACGCGATGGACAACGACCAAATGGTCGAGCATATCGTCGAACAGGTCGAAAAGAAGGCTGCCGAACTGGAATCTGCTGCCGCGGTGGACGCTGCCGAGTAACCCTACGCGGCCGCGACGATCTCACTGATATGGCGTAAGTCGGTGCCGCAGCATCCGCCAAGGACGGCGAGCTGCGGATATGTCCTTCGCAGGGCAGCCATCTGCCCCCCTAATTCATGTGGATCGCCGTCGTCGAGCACCTCTGCTTCATCAAGTTCGGCATGGGTGCAGCGAGACGCATTGGCGATTGCCCCTTGCAGTCGTGGCGATACCTTAACTGCAAAAGCGGGGGCCATGTGGTCTGGATGGGCGCAGTTGACCATAAAGAAAACAGCTTGGCCCTCTGTTTGCTCATCGCAAGAAGCAATCGCCTCCATCAATGGTGTCCCGTCAGGTAGGCAGCCGTCCGTTTCGACAACGAAGGAGATGGCGATTGGTTTTGCGAAGGCTTGTGCTGCCTCAATCAACCCCGCGGCTTCCGCGACTGTTGGGATCGTCATGCCGGTGATCAAGTCAGCGCTGGTCTGGGCGAAAGACGCAATTTGTGGGCCATGATAAGCCGCGTATTGCGCTTGCGTCGCTGACCCGGCTACGTAGCCATCACCGCATGGGCCGATATTGCCTGACACCAGGACCCCTTCTGCGCGGAACGGCTCCATCAATTGGATTGCGGATAGGTTCACCCGCTCAAGTGCATCAGCGTCGTATCCCAGCGGGCCGCCGCGTTCGCGGCTAGCCATCCAGGTGCAGCTTTCGAGGACCACGCCACAGCCGTGTGACCTGCCAATCTCGCAAAGGTCGGCGTAGTAAGCGCGCAGCAAACCACGCCCGTCTTCCGTTTCGAGAAGTGGAAAGGAGGCGAAGTTGGGGAGATCGACACCCTTGTTGAATATGAGGTCCGTTTCCACACCGACCCAATTGAGCCAAAGGCCTTTTGTCTTGAAGAGATCGAACATCTTATCCCCCTCGGCCCCCAATTAAACTTGGTATTCGGCGCGCTCACGGGGACTGCGCCTCGCTGCGTTTGGTTTCCCGCTCCCTGGCCTTACCCGTCTTGGGACCGTGCTGCGTCGACGATCTGTTCCATCTGAGCGAGCGGTACGTAACCCCGCACCATCTGATCTGCGAAAACAAATGACGGTGTGCCGGAGATAGACAGCTTTTGGGCCAGCAAGCGGTTCTCGTAGATCACCTCAGTGACCTCATCAGATCCCATCGCCGCGACCACCGCATCGTGGTCTAGCCCAAAGGCCGTTGAGACGCGGGCCAAGTTCGCTTCAGAAAAGTCGCCCTGAAATTCCATTAGCGTATTGTGCACGTCGTAGTAGGTTTCATCCCCGGCGAGCTGCTGAACCGCAAGGGCGTAGCGCGACGCGAGAACGCTCTGTTCGCCCAGGATCGGAAACTCCTTAATCACATAGCGAATGTTTGGGTCCCCATCGACCAGAGCCGCGACCTCGGGGTGAGCGCGCTTGCAATAGCCACAGCGGTAATCGAGGAACTCAACCACCGTGATGTCGCCCTCAGGGTTCCCGCCCACAAACGATGACTCTGCATTGAAGAGTGCGTCTGCATTTGCCGCCACGAGATCAAAATCGCGTTGGCGCGCGTCGTCGGCTTGACGCTCTTCAAGTATATTGATCGCTTCCATGATGACTTCCGGGTTGTCCAGAAGATAGGCCCTGACTTCGTCCCGGAATACATCCCGTTCCGCATCTGTCATCTCTTGTGCGTGCAGGGGCGCGGTAAGCGCTGAAACCAGCGCGGTAGGGGCGAGCAGTCGCATGTAAACCTCCAGTGGCCCTCGTGTTGACGCCGGTTTGGCAGGGGGGCACAAGTTGCGAGAACTATAAGGGTGTGCACATGCGTCATTCAAGTCGTGGGTTGGTGGATCCGTTCATTGTGATGGACGTGATGGAGGCGGCACGACAGGCCGAAGCAGCGGGCCGGGACATCATTCACATGGAAGTGGGTCAACCGGGGACGGGTGCGCCAGCCGCCGCCAAGGCAAAGCTCATGGCCGAGATGGATCAGCCCTTGGGCTATACGGTCGGACTTGGACTACCGGAACTCCGTGCCCGTATCGCTGATCATTATCGGGCTTGGTACGGCGTTGATCTTGATCCTGACCGGGTTGTCGTTACCTCGGGCGCGTCTGGGGCATTTTTGCTGGCCTTCAGCGGATTATTTGACAATGACGCGCGGGTTGGCTTGGGGGCACCGTGTTATCCGTCGTATCGACAGATCCTTAAGGCAGTTGGGCTGCAAGCGGTTGATGTACCAACGACATTGGCAGATCGCTTTCAGCCGCAACCCCATCAGGTCGCCGCCCACGCATTGGATGGGTTGATTGTCGCCTCTCCGGCAAATCCCACTGGAACCATGCTGCGCAAAGAAGAGTTGGCTGCGCTCTCAGCGGCCTGCATAGAACAGGGCGCGGCCTTCGTGTCGGATGAAATTTACCACGGGATCGGGTATGATCGCCGCGCGGTTTCCGCACTTGAAGTGACGGACGATGTGTACGTCATCAACTCATTCTCGAAGTACTTTTCGATGACTGGCTGGCGGGTCGGCTGGATGGTTGTTCCCCAGGATCATGTTCGCTTGATCGAACGCCTGGCGCAAAACATGTTCATCTGTGCGCCCCATGCGGCACAACGTCTCGCCTTACATGCGATGGACTGCACCGATGAGTTGGAGGCGAATTGTGCTGTCTACACCGCGAACCGCGATTTGATGATTGCAGGATTGAAAGAAGCCGGTTTCACAAAGTTCGCACCGCCCGACGGGGCCTTTTACGTCTATGTTGATGTATCTGATTTTACAGATGACGCCCTGGTTTTCTCCAAGAAAATTCTGGCGGATGCAGGGGTCGCCGTTACCCCTGGCGCCGATTTCGATCCGACGTATGGGGCAGGGTGGCTGCGCTTCTCTTACGCGCGGTCCACCGCTGATATCACCGAGGGCCTGCGCCGTCTGAAGGCCTTTATGGGGACATAACGCAAAGGCATTGGGCTGATCTGCGCTGGTTTCCCCCTATTCGTGTTTTGACCCACACTTGTGGGGCGCGTATAAGAGCACAACATCCGGAAAGGGATATTCAGGCGTGTTGCGTTTCATTTTTTCGTTTTTCGGCGGGATCTTTTCGATGATCACGCTTGGCCTGGCCATGTTGGCCTTATCGATTGGGGCTGTTTTCTTTCTTTATGGCCGCGATTTGCCGACCTATGAAACGTTGTCGCAATACTCGCCCAAGACGATCAGCCGGATTTATTCTTCCGAAGGGCAGATCATCGATGAGTTCGCGACAGAACGGCGTTTGTTCACCCCTGCGGAAGAAATCCCGCCGTTGGTCAAGCAAGCTTTCATCTCAGCGGAAGATAAGAACTTCTATCAGCACAGAGGCTTCGACCCGCGTGGCATGGCGGCAGCCCTCGTGGATGCGGTGCAATCGCGTGGGGAGGACTTGCGCGGGGCTTCGACGATCACCCAACAGGTGATGAAGAACTTCTTGCTTGATGGCTCACGCACGGCGGAGCGCAAGATCAAGGAACTGATCTTGGCCACCCGTATCGAAGGTGCGATGCCGAAAGAGCGGATTTTGGAGCTTTATCTGAACGAGATCTTCCTCGGCCAGAACAGCTTTGGTGTGACGGCTGCTGCGTTGACCTATTTCAACAAGCCATTGTCTTTGCTGACACCCGGTGAGGCGGCGTATCTCGCGTCTTTGCCCAAGTCTCCGTCGAACCGTCACCCCGTCCGCAACCGCGATACGGCTGTTTTCTGGCGCAACAATACGCTGCGTGAGATGTTTGAGAACGGCTACATCGACCAGGCGACCTATGACGTCGAACGCGAGGCACCGCTTTTGTCGGTCCAGGGTGGCGACTATGACAGCTTCCGGTCCAACCTGCCGCCGCGCGATTACTTCACCGACGAAATTCGCCGCCAATTGAGCCAGAACTTTGGTGAAGAAGAATTCTTCACAGGTGGTCTTTCGATCCGTGCGACCGTGGATGAAGAGCTGCAACTGGTTGCCGCCGAAGCGCTCCAGCGGTCCCTAGAGAACTTTGACCGGGGCGCGGGCATTTGGCGCGGCACAGGCAAAACGATTGCCGAAGAAGACTTGGTGGATGAGGCAAGCTGGCGCGCGGCGTTATCGAACGTCCGCGTGGCCCGCGATATCGATCTGGGAAGCGAATGGCATCCGGCCGTCATCTTAGATGTCGCTGAGAACACGTTGACCATCGGGATCGAAGGTGTGCCGCAGACAGAGGCTGCCGCCCAAGTCGTGCCGCGTGAGGATATCCGATGGTTAGTGGGAAATTTCTTCGACAATTTCACGCGCGGTGATGTGGTTCATGTGCGCCGGCTTGTCGAAGAAGGTGAGTTTGTCCGCTGGTCGTTGCGCCAGGTGCCGGAGGTGCAAGGTGCCTTCATGGCGATGGATGTAAATACTGGGCGGGTGTTGGCGATGCAGGGCGGGTTCTCTTACCAGAACTCGGTCTTTAACCGCGCGACCCAAGCGCGGCGCCAGCCGGGATCTTCTTTCAAACCTTTCGTTTACGCGGCCGCCTTGGACAGTGGATATTCGCCAGCGACGGTGGTTGTGGACGCCCCGATCGAGATCAACACACCGCAAGGCATATGGCGGCCCAAGAACGCCTCAAACCGCTTCTATGGGCCTACGCCATTGCGGACGGGTATTGAGCAGTCAAGGAACCTCATGACGATCCGCTTGGCGCAGGAGGTGGGCATGACCACCGTCGCGCAATATGCAGAACGGTTTGGGGTCTACGACAGCATGAATCGTGTGCTTGCCGCCTCCTTGGGATCCGATGAGACGACGCTATTCCGCATGGTGGCCGCCTACGCCATGTTCGCGAACGGTGGGGAGCGGGTCGAGCCGACCTTGGTGGACCGCGTGCAAGACCGGTTTGGGAACACAGTGTACCGACATGATCAGCGTGTTTGCGCCAATTGCCAGGGCTACGAACTGGCGCCGGGTGAGGCGCCGCGGGTCGTTTCGAACCGCGAGCGGGTCATGAATGAAATTACGGCCTATCAGCTGACGTCCATGATGCAGGGCGTCGTCGATCGCGGGACCGCGAAGTCTTCGATCAACCAGAACGTTCCAATCGCGGGTAAGACCGGGACAACCAATGACTCGAAGGATGTTTGGTTTGTTGGCTTCTCCAGCAACATCGTGGCCGGCTGTTACATCGGCTATGACACGCCGCGGTCGATGGATGGGGCCTCTGGCGGGGGCACCTGCGGGCCTGTGTTTGATCGGTTCATGAACAAGGCCGTCGCCCGCTTTGGCGGCGGTGCCTTCCGCGCACCTGAGGATTGCCAGTTTATTCGAATCGACCGCTATTCTGGCGCCCGCCTGCCAGACTCCGCGTCGGGTGAGAACGTGATCAGCGAGTGTTTCCGTTCTGGTGAAGAGCCTCTTTTCGGGATCACATTCGATGGTGGCTTTAGCGTCTCTGCCAACCTGCCTCTGTTTGAAGAGATACCACAAGCAACCCGTGAAGTGACCACGTCGACTGGCCGCACGGCCACTGTGGGGCCGAAGGCGAGCTTTGGGACGCTGTCTTCCGGCGGTCTTTACTAACAAACTTGCTCGCGCCTTGGGTGCGGGCTATGACCTCCAGACGACATTAGACGACTGGAAACTCCCATGCGCGCCGAGACACAAAGTACTGTTGCTGAGATTGAAAAATCTCTCGCGCTTTTGGCGCAGCGTATGGACTATGAAACCGCCCCACATCGAATGGAAGAGTTCAATGCACGGGTTGAAGACCCGAACTTATGGGACGATCCGACTGCCGCGCAAAAGCTGATGCGCGAGCGTCAGTCACTTGATGACGCGTTGAAGAATTATGAAAGCTTGAAGCAAGAGCTGACTGACAACATCGACCTCATTGAGTTGGGTGAAATGGAGGAGGATGCAGAGGTTGTTGCCGAAGCGGAAGCCGCAATCGAGGCACTGAAAGAGACCGCTGCCAAGCGCGAGCTTGAGGCGCTGCTCAACGGTGAGGCAGATTCCAATGATACGTTCCTCGAGATCAACGCTGGGGCAGGCGGGACGGAAAGCTGTGACTGGGCCTCAATGCTCGCCCGCATGTATATTCGCTGGGCCGAAAGGAAGGGCTACAAGGTGGAGCTGCAATCCACATCGCCCGGGGAAGAGGCAGGTATCAAATCCGCCTCCTACAAGATCAGTGGGCATAACGCCTACGGCTGGCTGAAGTCGGAAAGCGGCGTGCATCGCCTGGTCCGCATTTCGCCTTTCGATAGCGCGGCCAAGCGGCATACGTCGTTTACGTCGGTAAAAGTTTACCCCGTTGTGGACGATAACATTGAGATCGAGGTGAATCCCGCTGATATTCGGATCGACACCTATCGTTCCTCAGGCGCTGGTGGACAGCACGTGAACACCACAGACTCGGCGGTGCGGATTACCCACCACCCGACGGGCATCGTGGTCACCTCATCCGAGAAGTCGCAGCACCAGAACCGCGATATCGCGATGAAGGCATTGAAATCTCGTCTTTATCAACTGGAGCTCGACAAGCGTTCCGCTCTTGTGAATGAAGCCCATGAAAACGCGGGCGATGCGGGATGGGGCAATCAGATCCGATCCTATGTTCTGCAGCCCTACCAGATGGTAAAAGACCTGCGGACACGGTTCGAGACCTCCGATACGCAAGGCGTCCTCGATGGGGATCTCGATGGCCTGATGGCGGCGACCTTGGCCATGGATGTGTCGGGGATGAGCCGGGCTGACGCGACGGCTGAGGATTAAAGACCTCCCAACTCATCCGGCGCAGATGTGTCGCGTACCCCTACAACGCAAAACGCCCCGCGATCTGCAGGGCGCTGTCCCGTTGGTGTCGTGATCGAACTTAAGACTTTGTCTCAGGCATCTTTGCTTTTGCAGCCCCAGCTGTCTTCGACAGCGGATCGTCCTCGCGTTGTACGGACCCTTCAAAGTGGGCGCCGGATTCGATCGCAATGGTCTTGTGAATGATGTCGCCTTCCACCCGTGCGGTAGAGGTCAAACGGACCTTCAAGCCACGCACCCGGCCGACGACGCGGCCGTGGACCACGACATCGTCAGCGACAACCTCACCCTTGACCGTCGCACCTTCGCCGACGGTGAGCAGATGCGCGCGGATATCGCCATCAACTTGTCCCTCAACATTGATGTCACCGGCTGTCTTCATGTTCCCGGTGATCAACAGGTCAGCCGACAGTGTCGACGCAGGCGGTTTCGCCTTTGGGGCCGCCGCGGGCGCGTCCATTCCGCCAGTTGTTGCTTTCGCAGCAGGGGCAGGGGCGGCCGCAGGCTTGTCAGTCGGCTTTGGCGCAGGGTCGTTGATTTTGGATTTAGAAAACATCTTGTCCAGCTTTGATATAGATCATGGGGTTCACGGCTTGTCCGCCGACGCGCACCTCGTAGTGCAGATGCGGTCCGGTCGAGCGTCCTGAGTTGCCCATATCACCGATCCGCTCCCCGCGCGAGACCCTTTCTCCCACGTTGACGCGGATCTTGTTGAGGTGGGCGTATCGGGTCTCGATCCCGAACTCATGCTGGATCTTGATTAAGCGGCCATAACCGGACGACCATCCCGCGAAGGTGACAACACCATCAGCTGTCGTATGAACAGGTGTTCCAATCGGTCCCGCAAAATCAGTTCCGCTGTGCATGCGGCCCCAACGAGGGCCAAAGCCCGAAGTGAAACGGAAGTTGCTTTTGACCGGCATGTCAAATGGTGCTTTCTCGGCGGCAATCCGATATAGATTGATGCGGTCCATCGCCCCTAAAATTTCGTTCGCGCGCTGGGTGTCGGTATCAGGTATGCCGCCACGCGATGAGAACGCAATTGGTGTCAGTGGGCCACCTTGTCCGCTGTATCCGCGCCGCACCTGGGCGAGCAGACTATCTGGGTTCATGCCCGCCGCCCGGAACATCTGGTCCAGCGGTTCAACAGACACCAGCATCGCTTCCTCAAGCTGACGGAAGATCTCATCGTTTTTGTCTTGGAGGAGGCGGAGTTCTAATTCGATCTCGGCGGCCCGGTCGATGGCGTTGTCGGCGTCTGCCGCGATCAGATCACGTTCCGCACTCGTCGCAGCGAGGGCACCGGCCAGAATCTCAAGCGTGCCCGTGGCATCGCTTGAGAGGCCGTCCGTACTGTTTGCCTCGTCAGACGTTAATGCCGCCAATTCGGTGCGCGCATCTTCGCGTTCCTGCATCACGTCGCGCAGCGTGGCCTGAACGACCTCAAGCCCGGTTTCCAACTCATGGCGTTTGTCTTCGGTCGCCAAGAGTTCGGATTGCATTACAGAGATCTGCTCAAGCGCTTTGCTGAACCGGATCTGTGCAGCCACTGCCTCAGCTGCGCGGGCGTCCCGTTCAGCCGACAGCGCATTGAGCCGCTCTTCATAAATCAACTGGTCTCGTTGGGCTTGTGCGCGGAAATTCCCGGCGCCAATGCTGTCCATCAGCAAGATGGCCGTTGCCACGATCGTCCAAGCAACGACGATGGTGCTGCCTGTCCAAGCGATCAGCTGCGTTTCTGGTCGCAGGCGGATGAAGCGTGTTTCAGTGTCCGAGCGCAAAAAGAGGCGCTTTTCAGGAAAGATGCGTTCCAACCAAAGGTGGAACTTGTGTCCAAATCTTGCGTACACGGGTTTCCCTCGCCCCTTCGTTTTGTGTCCCATTCGTCGCGCGGGGCTCCCACACCCTTTTGTCGCGCGCCTCACACCGTGTTAGGGGCCGATTGTAAAAATCGCAACACGGCTGGGGATATCTTTCGAAAAACTGGCCGGAAACAGTGCGTTTTGGCGGAAATGTGCCGAAAATTAGGCACCGTTACGCAGGGGCAGGCCGGCCGTCTTTGGTCAGCGGCCAATAAAAATCGGGGGGTAATCCAGCCTCCGCCCGCTTTTCTTCGTTGAATGGTGGTTTGAGATCGCTGTGAAAGTATTGCCTGACGAGGGCATGGAACTTTGGCGTCGGATCCGCTTCTTCGCGACCACAAAGGTAGTGAAACCATTTGCTGCCATAGGCGACGTGATGCACTTCCTCAGCGTAAATCGTTTCAAGCGCGTCCACCGCGTCTGCTGCCTTGGCGTTCTGGAAGATCTTGATCATCCCCGGCGTGACGTCAAGCCCCCGGGCTTCAAGTACCATCGGGACGACGGCCAGGCGGCCAAACAGATCGTCCTTGGTATCTTCCGCGGCACGCCACATCCCTGCGTGGGCGGGCAGAGCACCATAAAAGCTACCAGCCGCTTCAAGACAGTCGCACATCAGATTGAAATGTTTGGATTCCTCATCCGCAGACTTTACCCAGTCATCATAGAAACCGATGGGCATGGGGATGTGGGTGAACCGCGCGACGATATCCCAATGCAGGTCAACCGCGTTAAGTTCGATATGTGCAACTGCGTGCAAGAGCGCGATCCGTCCTTCTGGGCTACCGGGTTTGCGTTGCGGTACATCGCGGGGGTCGCGCAGCTCTGGCCTGTCGGGGCGGGCTGGACGGTCGGGTGGCGAAGCAGAGCCTATTGCTGGCGTTTCGCCTGCAGTGCGGGCGGTCTGCCACTCTGCCGCATAGCGCCGCGATAGGGCGGTTTTGGCCCGCCCTTCCGCAGTCCGCAACACATCTTCCGCCATTTCTGCGAGTGGTTTCATCGCCTTACTGCCCGTTCTTCGAGATCAGAGCTTTTGTGCCGCCTCCAGCACAGCATCCACGTGACCCGGTACTTTCACTTTGCGCCAGACTTCGGCGATATTGCCTGATGCGTCAATCAGATAGGTCGCACGCTCAATCCCCATGTAGGTCTTGCCGTACATTTTCTTTTCCACCCAAGTGCCATAGCGCTCACAGACGTCGCCATCGGCATCCGAGAGGAGCGGAATGCCTAGCTCATATTTGGCTCTAAACTTCCCGTGCTTTGCAACGGTGTCCTTTGAGATGCCCCAAACCACTGTATTGGCGTCAGCGAAGTCTTTCACTTTTTCGGTGAACCCAATCGCTTCTTTCGTGCAGCCGGGCGTGTCATCCTTGGGGTAGAAGTACACGACGACGTTCTGACCTGCCATCGCACTTAAGTCGTAGGTCGTTTCATCATCGCCGGGCAGGGCAATGGCGGGGGCGGCGTCGCCGGCGACGGGATCTGTCATGGGAATTCCTTTCCAAACAATTACCGGTTTCGTTGTAGGCCGGTTTCGGCGAAGATAAAGGCGAGGCGGGCGAGAAAGGGACAAGGTGCCGCGTAAAGGCGCGCGGGACCACTGGGATGAGCGATACAGCCGACACAGGCGAGACGTCAAAGAGTGAAGCACCGCCACGCCGCCGCAATTGGGGATGGCGGATCGCTGCAGGCGTTCTGCTATTGCCAGTGGTGCTTCTGGCCGGCGGCGCCCTCGTGCTTTTGGGGCGCGATATTCCGGCACCGGGTTGGGTTGTGGCGGAGATCGAGGAGCGTGCCGCGCAAAACCTGTCGGGTGGACGGCTTGATGTGGGTGACATCAGCGTCAACCTCGGTCGGGATCTTCATCCCCGCGTGCAACTTGTGGATACCACGTTGCGGGATGCAGCTGGTGCTCCGGTAGCGCGGATTCCGGTCATTGAAGGGCTCTTTTCACCCCGAGGCGTGGTCTTTGAGCGCGAAGCCCTGATGCAGGATCTCCGGATAGGGGGCGCACAGGTGAATCTAAGACGGGCACAAGACGGTTCTGTCGCTTTGTCCTTCCAGGCCGGAACTGGCGCAGTTGAGGCTGCGCCATCTTTTTTGGATTTACTGGACCAATTCGACACCGTTTTTGACCTTCCCGCATTGGCAGCATTGGAAACGATCCGGGCTGATGGACTTGTGGTCAATTACCAGGACGCGCGTGCCGGGCGCACCTGGACGGTGGATGGGGGGACCTTGCTGCTGGACGTCCGTGACGATACGACCAGGATTGAAAGTGATTTGACCGTATTGTCGGGCGGTGCGGGTATTACAACATTCTCGCTCACCTATTCCAGTCCGCGTGGAAGTCGCGCCGCGGATTTTGAAGTCGATATCATAGACGCGCGCGCTGCCGACATTGCGGCGCAAAGCCCGGCGCTTAGCTGGTTGGCGGACGTTGATGCGCCGCTGACGGCGCGGATGACCACGACACGCAAGGTGGATGGCACCCTCGAACCGTTGGTTGCCAACCTTGCGTTGGGTGCCGGAGCCCTGCAACCCAATCCCGCGACAGATCCAATTGGTTTTGAGCGGGCTGTGGTGAACCTTCAGTTCGACCCTGAAGCGAGCCTCATCACCTTTGACGAGGTTGCGGTGACGGGAGATCTTGGCGCGGTCAATGCGACTGGACAGGCCTTTTTCAAGCCGATGCCCGATGGCTTACCGCAAAGCCTGACAGGGCAGTTCACACTGACAGATACGGTCGTGAATCCGTCCGATTTGGTCCCCACCGGAGTCCAGATCCCGCTGGCTCATGTTGATGCGCGCCTCAACTTGCAGCCCTTTACGGTCGAGCTTGGCCAGCTTTACACCGATCTTTCCGATGTGACGCTTTTCGCGCAGGGTAGGCTCGCAGCGACAGACGAAGGCTGGGACCTTGGCTTTGATGTCAGTACTCCTGTTATCAGCCAAGCCAGCCTCATGCGTCTGTGGCCGGAAACGGCCTTGCCGGGGACACGTCGGTGGCTCAGCCGCGCTGTTGGCGCGGCGCAATACACCGACGTGAACATCAGTGTTCGCCGCGGGAGCGATGGCGTGCAGCGCCACGCGGGCAGCTTTGCCTTTAAGGACTTGGGGCTGACCTATATGGGCCGGATGCCACCCTTGGAGGCTGGGCGCGGCACTGCTGTCTTTACCGATCAGGATTTTGCGGTGGCACTGGAGAACGGCTCTATTACGCCGCCCGACGCGGGCGCGATCGATGTTGCCGGGTCCAGTATGTTCATCCCGGACGTGACCGTTCCAGAACGGACAGCAATCTACGACCTTCGCGCATTGGGTGACATTCCGGATCTATTGGCGCTGATCGATCAACCACCCATGGAGTTCATCACGAAAGCTGGCCTTGCGACCGATGTGGCCGATGGGCGAGGGACAGTCGAACTCGATCTGCAACATCCGATCAAGCAGGGCATGACAGGCCAGGACGTCTCGTTTCGTGCTCGCGCAGATTTACGCGATGTGTCCAGCGAAGACTTAGTGCCGCAACGGAGCCTTTCGGCTGCGTCGCTGGCGCTTGCGGTCAACAAAGAAGCGCTGACCGTGACAGGGGCGGCGCGCGTCGACGGGATCCCCGTGAATGGCACGTGGACCCAATCATTCCGTGGCCAAGAGGCCGGATCTTTACGATCGACGGTCCGGTTGACGGATGCCCGGATAAGGCAGTTTGGAATCGATTTGCCGCCCGGTTCGGTTTCGGGTGAGGGGAGTGCGGACTTTCGCTTAACGCTGCCGCGTGGTGGTGGCGCACCGCGTTATCAGCTGACGTCAGACTTGCGCGGGTTGCGGGTGGCGGTTCCTGCGGTGGGCTGGGCCAAGCCAGCCAACACAGCGGGGCGGCTGAACGTTGCGGGCCGACTGGGGCCTGACGCGCAAGTTGAAACGCTGGAAATCTCGGGTGGTGGCCTTGATGTACGTGGCGATGTGACATTCACCCCAAATGGTGGGCTTGGACGCGCGCGGCTGAGCCGCGTGCAGATTGGCAATTGGCTTAATGCGCCGATCACGCTGCGAGGGCGTGGACCTGGGCGGCCGCTGGGTGTCTCCATTGAGGGGGGCATCATCGATTTGCGACGGGCCAGTTTTGGCAGTGGTGGCGGAGAAAGTGGACCGATCGCCATCTCGCTTGATCGCTTGCAAATAACAGAAGGGATCGCGTTGAACCGGTTTGCCGGAGAATTCACCTCAACCGGGGGGTTTGCCGGAGAGTTCACAGCCTTAATCAACAACGTGGGCCAAGTGCGCGGCACGGTGGCGCCGAGCAATGGTCGGTCAGCCGTCCGGATCTTAAGTAACGATGCCGGTGGCGTGGGGTTGGCCACAGGATTGATCCGCAATGCAGTCGGTGGCACTTTGGATCTCACGCTCTTACCGACGGGAGGCGATGGGACCTTCGACGGCCGCCTGGCAATCCGAAATCTACGGATCCGTGATGCCCCGGCTATGGCCGCCCTTTTGGATGCGATTAGTGTTGTCGGCCTTCTGCAGCAACTGGACGGGCAGGGGCTTTCGTTTGAGGAGGTGGATGCGCGGTTCCGTCTTACCCCGAGCCAGGTCATCGTGACGGAGTCGAGTGCGGTTGGTCCAGGTCTTGGCATTTCGCTTGACGGGATCTACACGCTCGCCAGCCAGCAAATGGATTTCCAGGGTGTCGTGTCTCCATTTTACCTCATCAACAGTATCGGATCCGTCTTGACCCGGCGCGGTGAAGGGCTGATCGGCTTTAACTTCACGATCCGTGGCACCGCCGCGGCTCCGCAGGTTGGGGTGAACCCCTTGTCGGCTTTCACGCCGGGCATGTTCCGCGACATCTTCCGGCGCAGTCCGCCGCAGGTGTCGCAGTGAAACTGTCTGATTTCGACTTCGCGCTGCCCGAGGACAAGATTGCGGTGCGCCCGGCCGTTCCGCGGACTGCGGCCAAACTTTTATTGGCAAATGGATCGCGGATTGCTGACCATCATGTCAGTGACTTGCCAGATATCCTAACGCCAGGCGACAGACTTGTCCTCAACGACACCAAAGTCATCCCCGCCCGTTTATCAGGCCAAAGGGCACGCAAGGGGGCTGAAGGCGAGACGGTGGCGAAGATCGAGGTCACTCTGCTTGAGCCGCAGCCCGAGGGGATTTGGTCTGCATTGATCAAGCCACTTAAGAAAGTGCGCGATGGTGAGGAGATCGTTTTCTCACCCGCACTGCGCGCCACGTTGATCGATCGTGCCGATGGCCAAGGCCGCCTGAGTTTCAACCTATCTGGTGATGACTTCGACGCGGCACTTCATGCGGTTGGGGCCATGCCCTTGCCCCCCTATATTGCCGCCAAAAGGCCAGCGGATGAGCAGGACAAAACGGACTACCAAACCGCCTGGGCGCGGCAGAGTGGGGCCGTCGCGGCGCCCACCGCTTCTTTGCATTTTGATGACACCCTCCTAGCGGCGCTCACTGCCAAGGGGATCACGTTCACCCTTGTGACTTTGCACGTCGGCGCCGGGACATTCTTGCCCGTGAAAGTTGAGGACATAAAAGATCACAAAATGCATGCTGAACGCGGTATCGTAACAAAGCAGGCTGCAGACGAGATTAACGCGACCAAGGCGGGGGGTGGGCGCGTCATTCCGGTTGGCACAACGGCCTTGCGGCTGATCGAAAGCGCCGCGCGAGATGGGAGGCTTGAAGCCTGGGAGGGCGCCACCGACATCTTCATCACACCCGGCTTTGCGTTCCAGATTTCAGACGGGTTGATGACGAATTTTCACCTACCCAAGTCAACGCTCATGATGCTTGTCTCAGCCCTGATGGGGGTCAATGAAATCAAAGCGATCTACGATCATGCGCTGGTCCAGGACTATCGCTTTTTTTCCTATGGCGACGCCTCGCTTCTGTTCCCGCCATCGTGATGTCGGTTCCAGACTAGACGGGGGTGACCGACAGGCGTATCGGGCGACAAAACACCCCCGACGGAGGTCGCCATGATACAGGTCTTCTCCACATCCTGGGCTTTGTTCCTGGGTATGTTCCTACTTATGATCGGCAATGGCCTTCAGGGCACCCTTTTGGGGTTGCGGGGTGAGATTGAGGGGTTTTCGACCTTTGAAATCTCGCTCGTTATGTCGGCCTATTTCGTGGGCTTTCTCGGTGGATCGCAATACACGCCAAAATTGATCGGACGGGTCGGCCACGTCCGAGTCTTCGCGGCGCTCGGGTCGCTTATTTCAGCGGTCTTGATTCTCTATCCAGCCCTAACGGAGCCTTGGGCTTGGGTGATCGGTCGGGTCATCATCGGGTTTTGCTTTTGTGGCGTGTACATCACGGCCGAAAGTTGGCTCAACGATGCGTCTGATAACACGACGCGAGGTAAGGCGCTCTCGATTTACTTGATTGTGCAAATGGCCGGGATTGTCTTTGCGCAGTACTTGGTGACGGTCGCCGATGTGGGGGGGTACGTCCTGTTCATCATCTCGTCAGTAGTCGTGTCCTTGGCCTTCGCGCCTGTGCTGCTGAGCGCGGGAAAAAGCCCCGATTTTTCGTCCACCAAGCCGATGAAGATCAAGGATTTGATCCAAGCGTCGCCGCTTGCGTGTACGGGCATGTTCCTGCTGGGCGGTATCTTCGCTGCGCAATTTGGCATGTCTGCGGTCTATGGGCGGCGGGTCGACCTGAGTGTAGAGCAAATCTCAATCTTCGTCTCGACGATCTATATTGCCGCATTGGTCCTGCAGTATCCGATCGGCTGGTTGTCAGATCGTATTGATCGACGGACACTGATTATCTTTCTGGGGCTCATTGGTGGTGGAAGCGCCATGCTCGCTTTTCTGGCGGACGGCGCTTACTGGGCCATTTTGATGAGCGGAGCTGTCATCGGCGGCACATCAAACCCGCTTTACGCGCTGCTGATTGCCTACGCGAATGACTATTTGGAACGCGAAGATATGGCCGCCGCCTCTGGCGGCCTGCTGTTCGTGAATGGGGTCGGCGCGATTAGTGGGCCGCTCATTCTGGGCTTCATGATGGATGAGATTGGGCCGGGCGGATATTGGGTTTTCCAGTGCATCGTGATGACCGTCATCGGTCTTTATGCGGCCTATCGGATCACGCAGCGTGACCGCACGACTGAGGACTTTGAAAACGTTCCTTACGCAGCCATTCCGGCGTCTTCGACAGCAGTCATCGCCGAAGTGGCCCAAGAGGTCTATATTGAAGCGGAGGAAGAGGTTCTGGCCGATGCCCAGAGCGATGCCACCGCAGACAGTGATGATGATGGAGCCGACCGATGACCCAACTCGCCCAGCCAGCAGAAGTCAAAGCCTATTGGTGCGAGACACTCGCGCCGAAGGATTGGTATGTCGCCAATGATGACGTGGATACGGTCATCCGCGACCGATTTCTTCCCACTTGGGAAGCCGCGCACGCTGGTGAACTAGATTGGGCGAAGGACGCTGACGGTTCTTTTGCGTATTTGATCTTAACGGACCAATTTCCGCGCAACATGTTTCGGGGTGATGGGCGGTCCTTTGCGACAGATCCCCGCGCGATTGAAACAGCCAAGGCAGCCATCGCAGCGGGCTGGGATCTCGAAACGCCGGAGCCCGAACGCCAGTTCTTCTATTTGCCGCTTATGCACGCGGAAAACCTTCCGGACCAAGACGAGTCGATTTTATGTTTCGAAACTCGGATGCCTGAAACCGGCGAGAAAAACATTGATCATGCGCATGCACACCGCTGGGTCATCGCAGAATTTGGTCGGTTCCCGTACCGCAATGCGGCGTTAGACCGCGAAACGACCGAGGCAGAGCAAGAGTTTCTCGATGCTGGTGGCTACCGATACGCTGTCCAAAAGATCCAAGGAACAGAATAGCGCCCGGATTTAAGCGTCCTTTACTCCTTACCTCTAAACGTCAGGGGTGGAGTGCGAGGACGGGCGCGATGCTACAGGACAAACAACCCCCTACGGGTGCAGCGCAAGATAACATCTTTCGCGAAGACGGATCCGCAGAACCGGGTCTGGCGGCACAGATTCTGGACGCTCTTGATCAAGGGGTCGTGTTCTGGTCGAAGTCAGGTCATTGCATGATGCGTAACAAACGGGCCTTCGCGTTGTTAGAACTCAACGACGTTGAATGGGACGTTGAACCGGACCTCCAAACGTTTCTCATGCGTGTTGCCGACCGTGGAGATTTAGGAGCTGGAAGCCTCAGCGGCTTAGAGCGCCTTTACGAAACTGGGACAGCTTTTCGCTATGAACATCAGCTGCCGTCGGGTCGGACCGTTGCGGCCAGTGTTCGCCCGATGCGAGGCGGGGGACACATCGTCTCGCACACGGATGTCACGAAGCAACGGGACGCCATTTTGGCTTTGCAGCAGGCTCAGACGGATGCGGGCCTGGCCCAACAGCGTGCGGAAGAAATTCTTGCTGACGAACGCACACGACAACGCGAAGGGCGGCACCTGTCGAACCTCGATGACTGGCTGCAATCTTGCCAAAGCGTGACGGAGTTGTATCAGGTGGTCAGTGCCTTCATGGCGTTTGTGCTCCCCGCCACGCGCGGTCAGCTATTTGTCTATGCGGCAAAGCGGGACGTGCTGGAGCAGGTCTGTTCTTGGAACGGTGCAGACAGCGGCTCTCATCACATCACACCAAATTGCTGTTGGGCACTTCGGCGGGGGCGACGGTATTTCTACCATCAAGACGTACTGAGTTTTCCATGTGACCACGTGAACAAAGCCGCCGGGAGTGAACCGGTCCCGGACGAAACCCTATGCGTCCCTATTGTGGCCCATGGAGACACTGTGGGACTTTTGCATCTGGCGTTTGATATCAATGCAGCGAACCCAGATGTGTTAGATGCGCCGGCATTCGCAAGTCGATGTGGGGAGCGGATTTCCATGGCTATCGCGAACGTTCGATTGCGGGATGATCTGCAGGTACGATCAGACTGCGATCCGCTCACGGGTCTTTTCAATCGCCGTGTCTTTGATGAAAGCCTTCGGCGGGAGCTGATCGATGCCGCGGCAGCGCAAACCGGCTTGGCCTTGCTCGCTGTCGACGCCGACAAGTTTAAACCGTTCAATGACAATCATGGTCACGATGCAGGAGATGCCGTGCTGAAAGCGCTGGCGGACAAGTTCACCGCGGTCGACCATCCGGGTGCAACAGCTTGCCGTCTTGGAGGTGAGGAGTTCGCGATCATTCTACCCAAGGCGGACCGGACCCGGGCTGGTAAAGTGGCGGAAGAACTTCGAGCTGCCGTGGAAGCCATGACAGTCACCCATGCGGGAGAGACTCTTCCTGCTGTGACCGTCTCAATTGGCATCGCGATCTATCCAACCCACGGGACTGAGGAAGGCGATCTCGTCAAACAATCAGACCTTGCCCTCTACGCCGCGAAAGATGCTGGGCGAAATACCTGGAAAATTGCAGAAGGGGACGGCATGATCAGCTTCGAATAGCGGCTATGCAAAGGCGCTGCTGGCCGCCGCATAAAATTTAGTTTAGCATCAAACTAAATTGGATTTGGAGGAGTCTACCATGGCCGCAAAGACCTTTGACTTGATCGTGATCGGGGCAGGACCGGGCGGCTACGTTGCCGCCATTCGCGGCGCGCAATTGGGCATGAGTGTCGCGATTGTCGAGCGGGAGCACATGGGCGGCATCTGTCTCAACTGGGGGTGCATACCTACAAAGGCCATGTTGCGCTCTGCGGAGGTGTTTCACCTGATGAATCGCGCAAAAGACTTCGGATTAAAGGCGACTGGCGTTGATTATGACTTGCCAGCTGTTGTGAAACGGTCGCGCGCGGTGGCCGGCCAACTTTCAGGAGGTATTGGTCACCTCATGAAGAAGAACAAGGTCACCACCTTTATGGGCGAAGCGACTTTGCCGGCAAAGGGCAAAGTTTCGGTTAAGACGGACGCGGGTACAGAAGAGCTGGCGGCAAAGAACATTGTATTGGCGACAGGCGCACGGGCCCGCGAACTGCCTGGTCTTGAAGCAGATGGTGAACTTGTTTGGACCTATAAGCACGCGCTACAGCCATCCCGGATGCCCAAGAAACTGTTGGTCATCGGATCTGGTGCGATCGGGATCGAGTTTGCGAGTTTTTACAACACGCTTGGTACTGACACGACCGTAGTTGAGGTGATGGACCGCGTTTTGCCTGTGGAAGATGCGGAAATCTCTGCTTTCGCGAAGAAGCAATTCGTGAAGCAAGGCATGAAAATCATGGAGAAATCTATGGTGAAGCAGCTTGATCGGGGCAAAGGTAAGGTGACGGCCCACATCGAAAGCGGTGGCAAAGTCGAGAAGATGGACTTTGATACGGTTATCTCAGCGGTCGGGATTGTCGGAAATGTTGAGAACCTGGGGCTTGAGGCGCTTGGCATAAAAATTGATCGCACTCATGTCGTGACGGATGAGTACTGCCGGACGGGTGTTGAGGGGCTTTATGCCATTGGCGATATCGCCGGTGCACCATGGCTGGCACACAAGGCAAGTCATGAGGGTGTGATGGTCGCTGATCTTATCGCTGGTCGGCATGCTCATCCGGTCAAGCCAGAGACCATCGCGGGTTGCACCTATTGCCATCCGCAAGTCGCCTCCGTGGGGTACACCGAAGCGAAGGCAAAGGAATTGGGCTTTGACATCAAGGTGGGCCGGTTCCCATTCATCGGAAATGGCAAGGCCATTGCTTTGGGTGAACCGGAAGGCATGATCAAAACCATTTTTGATGCCAAGACGGGCGAACTACTGGGGGCCCATTTGGTCGGCGCTGAGGTGACTGAGCTGATCCAAGGCTATGTCGTTGGCCGTCAATTGGAGACGACGGAAGAAGACTTGATGAACACCGTCTTCCCGCATCCAACCCTGTCAGAGATGATGCATGAAAGTGTGCTCGACGCCTACGACCGCGTCATCCATATGTGACCTCATCAGGCGACACGGGCCGCTTGTTCCAAATGCAGCACGTCCGCTTTCGCAGTTTGCGACAGCGCGAAAGACGCAACAAGGTCTGCGAGATTGCCGGCACTTCGGCTCACTGACGCCGCGGCCTCGACGGTTTCGCGGACCATTTCTGCGTTTTGCTGGGTTGTCGTGTCGAGTTGCGTGACACCGGCGTTGATTGCGGTCATGCCCATCGCTTGCTCTTTTACCGCAGCAGCGATGTCAGTCGCGAAACCTTCGGCCTCTTTCACGTCCTTCACGATTTCATCGAGCTTCGTCCCAACTTCTTCCACTAGTTGCACGCCGCTTTCGACATGACCTCGGCTATCACCGATTAATGTACCAATCTCCTTCGCGGAGTCGGTGGCTCGCTGAGCCAGCGCGCGTACTTCGGTGGCAACAACGGCGAACCCGCGGCCAACTTCACCGGCACGCGCAGCTTCTACACCTGCGTTGAGTGCCAAAAGGTTCGTTTGGAAGGCGATATCGTCAATCACGTCGACGATCTTTGAGATCTTTTCGGAAGACGCGGCGATCTCGTTCATTTTCTCGCGTGCTTGCAAGGTGACTTGCCCGCCAACGTCGGCGCCATGGCTGGCGCGGCTCACGATCTGACTGGTCTTTTCGATGTTGTCGGCCGACTCCGAAATACTGGCTGTCATTTCTTCCATTGCAGCTGCGGTCTCTTCCAATGTGGCAGCCTGCGATTCAACCCGTGTTGAAAGACCGTTTGTTGATGTCTCTAGCTCTGATGAGCCGGAGGTCAGCGTGGTCACGGAGCCATTGATTGTGCCCAACAACTCCTCATTCGAGGTCATGATGGCGTTGAGCGCGATACGGACATCGTCATACCGTTTTGGGAAACCGCTTTCCGCTGGTGGGGCGATCTTCGTCGACAGATCGCGGTCAACAACGCGGGTCAGCCCTGCTTTCACCTCATCCAATGCGAAGGTTAATTCACCCTGCTGGGCGGAAAAGTAGGCTTCAATGACCATCGAAATGTCGAGCGAAAACGCCCGGTTCAGCACAGACAGATGGTCCGCCGCTTTCGCGCGAGCCTTCTTGCCAGAGACCGTGGATAGCCTTTGGAGGATGAGCGATTGAATATGGGATGTCGCGCGGGAGTAAGACGATAAGTAAAGGGCGAAAGGCAGCTGGATCTTGAAGTGAACCTTTCCAACACGTTCCGTCGAGCGCGAAAATTCATTGTCAAAGCTGGCGCTTAACAGTCGAGTCCAATGTGTGCGCTGCGCTTCGCGTGCGTGCTTGATCATCCCGTCGTCTTTAAAAAAGCCGGCGCTTTCGGGGTCGTTCAAAGCTTCTTCGTAGAACCGGCCCAAAACGACATCGAGTTGAGGAATGATCTCCCGACCGACTTCTGCCAAAAGGGCGGAATCGCTTTGGTCCAACCCGAATAGCTTGAGCATGCTTTTGAGATCGCGCGACATACAACACCCTTCACAGTTTTTCTGCTTCGGGCATACCGACCAACCGTTGCGGTCCGGTAAAGATCGCGCAAATCTCTTTTCGACTGTCCTTTCGGGATGCTACTCGATCGTGAGCGGCAAGGATTTGACGGCGGTGCGGTCTTGTCCGAGGAAGTATGTGATCAGGTAGTCGCCCGGTGTTTCGGGCAATGCGAGCGTCAGCGGGTTGCCGTCTGCGACGTAAGCACGGCTTTCCCATTGTTTGTTGCCGTCCGCCCCAACTTGGCCGATCCCGATGTAGTCGCGGTTGTAAGCAGGTCCGTCCCATCCGACGATCACTTCTCCTCCTGCTGGCCCTGTCTGAGCGGCGAGCAGTTGAACGTTTTCGATAGGCAGCAAGGTCAATGGCGTGGACTTCAGCGCGGTTCGGTCGAGTCCGGCAAAATAGGTGATCAAGTAGTCTCCGGGGGTGGTTGGGATTTCGATATTCAGCGGATTGCCGTCATCAACATATGCGAAGCTCTCCCATTGCTTGTTGCCGTTCGCGTCCGCTTGGCCAATGCCTATGTAGTCGCGCGGGTAAGCTGGCCCATCCCAGGTCACGGTGATTGTCTCGCCCGCCACCGCACTCGCTGGACCGCTCACGTTTGCAGTGACTTCGGTGACGGAGACCGTTGCCTCCGCCAAGACGGACCGGTCCTGGCCGGAGAAATAGGTCACCACGTATTCGCCGGGTGTGATTGGGGCTTGGACGGTCGCTGGCGTGCCGTCGGCAGTGTAGCTGAACTGCTCCCACCGCCTGTTGCCGCTGCTGCCGGCTAAGCCCATTCCGATGTAATCTCGGTTGTAGTCAGGGCCGGACCATTCAACAGGGAAAGTGGACCCTGCCACCACGGTTGCCGGCGCTTTGACGGTGACCGCCAGCTCCTCAACGACAATTTTTGTCGAAGCCAGGACCGAACGGTCTTGGCCGGAAAAATAGGAGATCACATAGTCCCCCGGAGTGGTGGGTACCAATAGCGTCGACGGTGCGCCGTCGCGCGTGTAGGAGAAATTTTCCCAGGCGTCATTACGTTCTGCGCCAGCCAGGCCGATCCCAATGTAGTCATTGTTGAAGTCGGGTCCGATCCAATCGACCGCAATCGTTGATCCAGCTGCGGCCGTTGCGGGCGCCGTCACCTGGGCGTCGGCTGTCGTGACGCTCATCTTTGTCGACGTCAGAATTTGGCGATCCTGGCCCGCAAAGTACGAGATCACATACTCACCCGGTGTGGTTGGAACGAGAAGCGAAAGAGGCGCACCATCGCGGGTGTAGGAGAAATTTTCCCACTGATCCGCGCGCTCTGCGCCAACCAGGCCGATGCCGATGTAGTCGTTGTTATAGTCGGGTCCGACCCAATCGACGGCAATCGTCGATCCCGCGATGGCGGAAGGTGGTGCGGTGATGGTCGCCTCTGCCGTGGTGACGCTTATGGTGGTTGACGCCAAGATGCTGCGATCTTGGCCCGCGAAGTAGCTGATAACGTAGTCTCCGGGATCTGTTGGCACCAACAGGGCGAGGGGCACGCCGTCGCGTGTATAGGTGAAGTTTTCCCATTGATCCGAGCGTTCCGCCCCAGCGAGGCCAATCCCAATATAGTCGTTTTGAAAGTCCGGCCCGACCCAATCCACCGCGATCGTATCGCCAGCTATGGCTGATGGCGGGGCTGTCACGCTGACTTGCGGTTCGACCACGCTAATCTTGGTACTGGCCAATGGGGTGCGATCCTGCGCCATGAAATAGGTGATCACGTAGTCTCCCGGCGCTGTCGGGGTCAGAAGTTCCAGTGGCGCGCCGTCGCGCGTGTATGTGAAGTTCTCCCACGCGTCCGACCCAGTCGCACCCGCTTTGCCGATGCCCAGATAATCGTTCTCATAGTTTGGCCCGACCCAATCGACAGCAATGCTTGATCCCGCGACCGCTTCGGCTGGTGCGGTCACGCTTGTCTTAACTGAGGTTACCGAGATCGGGGTAGATGCCAGGAGCTTCCGGCCATCGCCAAGAAAGTATCCAATCACATAGTCTCCTGCACCAACGGGCACGATGAGGTCCAATGGCGATCCGTCCCGCGTATAACTGAAGTTCTCCCATGCATCAGCGCCCGTTTCACCGGCCTGTCCAATCCCAATGTAGTCGTAGTCGTAATCGGGGCCGGTCCAGCTGACCGAGATTGTTGAGCCTTCAACCGCCTCTGATGGTGCCTCGATCGTGGCAAGAACAGCTGTCACCTCAATTGGCTGCGTATAGATCACCTCGCGGTCCCGGAACTTGTACCGCAACTCGTATGTGCCGGGTTCATTGGGGGCGTTGATCGTGACGGGGTTGCCGCGGTCTGTGTACGAATAGTTGGAATAGCCGGTCTCGCCAAGCTGACCGATCTGCACGTTGTCGCCATTGGCATTGGGGCCGACCCAGGTGACCGCAAAGTCGGACGAAACTGGAACCTCGACCGGGGCCTCTAGCCCCACCGGTGCTTCAGTGACTTCGATTAAAGCGGACCCGATCGTGTCGCGATCCTTGTGAACGTAGCGGATCTCGTAGCTGCCTGGTTGAAAGGGGGCGATCATGTTCAGCGGGTTGCCGCGCTCAACATACATGTAGTCGTAGCGCTTGGTGTCTTCTCCCGCGGGGTAAATTTGGATGTTGTCATATTGCTCGTTCGGGCCGTCCCAGCCGATAGGAAAGGTTGAGCCTCCGGTGACAGTCGCGGGTGCGAGAATGCGTGCGGTCAGGGCGGGTTCTTCGAAAACCGCCGTCACCGTCGTAGCGCCAGCGTCAATTGCGACAAAGGAGACCTCGACCGACTGTTCCAATTCCAAAGAATAGGCGGTCGCTGTGTATGCGCCTTCGACCATATCGACGGTCAATGGGTTTTCTTGGACGTCTTCGACCAACAAGCTTGCCCCCGTATCAACAGTCCATAGGACGGGGCTTTCGATGAGACGTTGATCGCCGCCAATCACGGCTTGGAAGGTGATGGGAAGCGTGATGATTTCTGGTTCGACGACTGTTGTTAGTGCTGCTGCCAGTTCGCCAGCATCAGAAGCCGGGATGAACATGCCGCCCGTCTCATCAGCAATACACTGCATTTGTGCTGTCGCCTCAGCATCGCCACCGACGTCAAAGCCGATTACGTGGGCGGTGAAATCGACGCCGGTTTCTTCCAAGATACGGGCAGCGGCGCAGGGATCGGGATTACAGGTTTCAACACCGTCGGACACGAGGATCACGGTTGCACTGTCTTCCGTATAGCGAAGCGCTTCGGCTGCAGCGATGACCGAATCCGTCATGGGTGTTTTACCAAGAGGGGAAATTTCATTGATGGCGGCAGCAATTGCATCACGGCGGGCGGGGCCAGGTTCGATCATTAGTTCGATGTCAGTGCAGTTACCGCGTTCCCGGTGGCCGTAAGCAATAAGGCCCAGCGATTGATCTTCTGGGAGTGTGTTCAGCAGGTCTTCCATCACATCTTGTGCGATGCTGATCTTCGCGACCTCATCGATTTGGCCCCACATGGAACCGGACCCGTCCATCACGAGGATCGTATTCGGGCGATCCTGGGCAACCGCAGCAGATGTCACGGCAAAAAAAGAAAAAACAACTGAAAAAATCCACCGCATGGCGTCCCCCAAACCTAATAATGCGGCTAGAAAACCATTCGATGGCGCGACTGGCTAGTCTAAAATGACGTAAGGTCAGGCAATCCTGACCTTTCGGCGCAGTTCATGGACCACCAAAAAATGGCGCGCCCCGTTTGGGATGCGCCTATAGGGTCCAGGCTTGCACCTAGTCGCGATCGAGCAAGAAATACCCGCTGAAACCGTCAACTGTGTTGTCGGGATTGGTGACCTCGCCCATGGTCGTCCCGAGGGCTGTTTCCGCATTTGTACCACCGAAAGCACCGTCGATGGATGCGGAAAGGGAGTAAGTCTCACCTTCGAGCTCCACATCGCCCGCCACGGTGCCGGCAATATCAGACACATTGTCGATGGCTGCCAGCACAGTGAGGTCATTGCTGATGGTCAAGGCCATCCCTTCGCTTTGGCCTGATAGGTTTGTAACCGTACCATTGATAGTGCCAAGGTCGAAATTTGCGGACATCGTCATATCACCCACGACGACGGTGTCGTTGTCGGCGGTGTCAAACCCAAAACCGTAGTCGCCGGTGTAAGTCGCTGTTCCGGACGGGCGTGTTTCCGTTTGCGTGATGCTTTCGTTGGTGGTGACAAAGTCATTCACCAGGGCCTGTACATCTGCGGGCAGTCCTTCCAAGTCCTCATTAGATGGGACTTCAACATCGGTGAGGATTCCGGTTGAGATGATGCCCATTTCGCTGCCATCGCCATCATCGCCGGTGCTGCCGCCGCAAGCCGCCAGGGCCGCGATTGCAATCAGGGATGGAAAAAGGGTGAGTTTCATGTTCATGCCTTCCGTTACGTCAAGTCAGACATCGTCCTTTGCTGACAATTGTCTGCATTGTTTGACGACGATGTGAAAAATCTGTGCACACTGAGACGTCTTACGGGATAGGACTTGTCCATGTTCTATTAATGTTCTACCCTTGAAACGGCCAGCCACTGGCAATCTGATGCAGTGTTGCTATGTCGTGAATGACTGGCGCTTGGGGGCTGACATGGCAGAGCTTAAGAACATCGAAGTCCGCGGCGCGCGGGAACATAACCTCAAAGGGATCGACGTGGATATTCCGCGTGATCAGCTGGTGGTGATCACCGGGTTGTCGGGTTCTGGCAAGTCTTCTTTGGCCTTCGATACAATCTATGCCGAAGGGCAGCGGCGGTATGTGGAGTCGCTGTCGGCCTATGCCCGTCAGTTCCTGGATATGATGGAAAAGCCGGATGTAGATCATATCTCTGGCCTGTCGCCTGCGATCTCGATTGAACAGAAGACGACCTCCAAAAACCCCCGCTCCACCGTCGGGACGATCACTGAGATTTACGACTATATGCGCTTGCTCTTCGCGCGGGCAGGGACGCCGTATTCTCCTGCCACTGGTTTGCCGATTGAGGCCCAGCAGGTCCAGGACATGGTCGACCGGATCATGGAGATGGAAGAGGGGACGCGCGGCTATCTGCTCGCCCCGATCATCCGGGACAGGAAAGGCGAATACCGCAAGGAGTTCCTGGAGCTGCGCAAGCAGGGCTTTCAGCGGGTGAAGGTGGATGGGGAATTCTATGACCTCGATGAACCGCCGACGCTGGATAAGAAGTTCCGGCACGACATCGACGTGGTCGTGGACCGGATTGTGGTCCGCGAAGGCGTTGAAACCCGTTTGGCGGATTCGTTCCGCACCGCATTGGATTTGGCAGATGGGATCACCGTGCTGGAAACCGCACCAAAGGAAGGCGACCCAGAGCGGATTACGTTTTCTGAGAACTTTGCTTGCCCAGTGTCCGGCTTCACGATCCCCGAGATTGAACCGCGCCTGTTCTCCTTCAACGCGCCGTTTGGGGCCTGCCCGGATTGTGATGGGCTGGGGGTTGAGTTGTTTTTTGACGAACAGCTTGTCGTCCCTGATATCACATTGAAGATTGCCGATGGGGCTTTGGCACCGTGGCGGAAGGGCAAGTCGCCCTATTTTTTGCAAACCATCGAGGCCATCGCGAAGCACTTTGGTTTCAACAAGAACGCCCGTTGGAAGGACCTCGACCCGAAGATCCAAGATGTTTTCCTGCGCGGCTCTGGCGATGAGGAAATCCAATTTCGCTACGATGAAGGTGGCCGCGTTTATCAGGTGAAACGCGTGTTCGAAGGGGTCATCCCTAACATGGAACGCCGCTACCGTGAGACTGATAGCAACTGGATTCGTGAAGAGTTTGAACAGTACCAAAACAACCGGCCCTGCGGGACCTGCGATGGGTATCGCCTGCGGCAAGAAGCGTTGGCCGTTAAAATAGGCGACCTGCATGTTGGCCAGGTTGTCCAGATGTCAATCAAAGAGGCTTACGACTGGTGTCTGGAAGTGCCAAAGCACCTTACCAAGCAAAAGAATGAAATTGCGGCGGCGATCCTGAAAGAGATCCGGGAACGTCTCGGGTTCCTCAACAACGTGGGTCTCGATTACCTCACCATGTCGCGCAACGCTGGCACGCTGTCGGGTGGGGAGAGCCAACGGATCAGGCTTGCATCGCAAATTGGTTCGGGGCTGCAGGGCGTCCTTTACGTCTTGGACGAGCCGTCTATCGGTTTGCACCAGCGCGACAACGACCGTCTGCTGACGACGCTGAAGAACCTGCGTGATCAAGGCAACACCGTGATCGTGGTGGAACATGATGAAGAGGCTATCCGCGAAGCCGACTACGTCTTCGATATTGGCCCAGGGGCAGGGGTGCATGGTGGTCAGGTCGTCAGCCACGGCGCGCCTGCGGACATCATGGCCGACGATGGGTCCATCACTGGTCAATACCTTGTGGGTAAACGCGAAATCGCGGTGCCGGCGAAGCGGCGTAAGGGGAATAAGAAGCGGCTCAAGGTGGTCAAAGCGACCGGCAATAACCTGCGGAACGTAACCGTCGACTTCCCCCTTGGTCAGTTTGTTTGCGTCACCGGTGTGTCGGGTGGCGGCAAATCCACCTTAACCATTGAGACGCTGTTTAAGAACGCCGCGCAAAAGTTGAATGGCGCGCGGCAGGCACCTGCGCCTTGCGAGACGATCAAGGGGTTTGAATACCTCGATAAGGTCATCGACATTGACCAACGGCCTATCGGACGCACGCCAAGGTCGAACCCGGCAACATATACGGGGGCTTTCACGCCGATCCGAGATTGGTTCGCGGGCTTGCCCGAGTCAAAGGCGCGCGGGTACAAGCCAGGTCGCTTCTCTTTCAACGTCAAAGGTGGACGGTGCGAAGCCTGTCAGGGTGACGGCGTCATCAAGATTGAGATGCACTTCCTTCCGGACGTCTATGTGGAATGCGAGACCTGCAAGGGCGCGCGCTACAATCGCGAGACGCTGGAGATCAAATTTAAAGGCAAATCGATCGCCGATGTCCTGAATATGACTGTTGAGGATGCGCAAGAGTTCTTCAGCGCGGTCCCGTCGATCCGCGAAAAGATGGACGCGCTGATGCGGGTGGGCCTTGGCTATATTAAGGTCGGCCAACAAGCGACAACACTGTCGGGCGGTGAGGCACAGCGAGTGAAGCTGTCTAAGGAGCTGTCGAAACGCTCTACCGGGCGCACGCTCTACATTCTCGACGAACCGACGACTGGGTTGCACTTCGAAGATGTTCGTAAGCTCTTGGAAGTGCTGCACGAACTGGTCGATCAGGGAAATTCGGTCATCGTCATCGAACACAACCTCGATGTGGTCAAAACAGCGGATCACATTATCGACATTGGGCCCGAAGGCGGTGACGGAGGGGGGCGCATTGTGGCAGAAGGGACGCCAGAACAGGTGGCTGAGGCGGGCGAAAGCCATACCGGCCGCTATCTGAAACCCATGTTGGCACCGAAGTCCAAATCGGTGGCCGCCGAATAAGGATGACTACGATGTGGCGCTTCGTACTGCCGCTTCTGTTTCTTAGCACTGCCGCGCATGCGCAAGAAAAGGTGTTCGACTTCACAGGGATCGATAGCATCGACGCCCGTAATGGCGTGACGGTGAACGTTGTGCAGGGGGATGAGGTCAGCATCGTCGCCGAAGCCATTTCGGGCGATGTTGAGCAGTTGATTGTGCGCAAGTTTGGCCCATGGCTGGCGATCAACCGCAGCACGCGGTGGTTCATCTTTCCCTACGGTCGCCGGGATGAGATTGAAGTGACCGTCACGCTACCAAGCCTGCGCAACATCAAGGCGTTCGCTTCCGCCTCTGCCACCGCGCGGGGCTTTGCAGGTGAAACGCTTCGCGCCGAAGCTTTGCAAGGTGGCCGCGTGGATGTTGCCGATATCGATATTGCGGATGTAACGCTTTATGCGACCGAAAGCGGCTTACTTACGGTGTCTGGTAACTGTGAGACTATTGTAGTTGAAGCGATCATCAATGCAGAGGTTAGCGCAGGGGACCTCGCTTGTGCCAATGCAGCAGCGACGACACGCAGTGGGGGAACTGTTGCCGCAACAGCGACCAAACTAGCAAGCCAGGATGACAGTCGTGGTGGGACGATCCGGATCGAAGGATCACCGGAGTTCGTGGATTATCTGCCGGGTATGGAACCAGAGGAAGAAGAGGCAGCCGCCGCTGACGGCTAACCGCCTCTCCTTCTGTGTCGACGCTCAAGACGCGGGTGAGATCTTTCAAAGAATTCGGATCGATTTCTTCGAAGGAAATCGTTGTCCAGTGCGATTAGTTCGTGATGGTGATTGTACCGCGCATGTTGCTGTGTGGGCGGCAGCGGTAGCCGAAGGTCCCCGCGCTTGCGAAAGTTAGCGCGGCAGATTGGCCTTTGCCTAAGAGACCCGTGTCGAACTGATTGTTCAGGTCCCAGGCACTGTGCTGGGCATCATCTTCGTTCACCCAAGTGATCGTATCACCTGCTTTGATGGTGATGTTGGCGGGCTCAAACGCGAAGTTGCGGATGACCACAGTGTGGTTGGTGGCATGACCATCGGCACGTGCCATGGTCGCGACGGCTGGGATTGCTGCGACGGATGTTGCGAGAATGCGCAGGGCCGTACGGCGGTTCATAGATGTCATTAGGCTGTCCTCATTCGAAATTGAAAGTAGGGAAGTCACGCATGACCTCCCTACCGAGTTTCAGCCAATTTCAAAAAAGTTTTGTGATTTATTCCATGACGGGAATTGAGAACTCACCACCTTCTTTGATCCCTGAGGGCCAGCGGGCTGTGACGGTCTTGGTCCGCGTGTAGAATTTGAACGCATCGGGGCCGTGCTGATTGAGGTCACCAAATACGGATTTCTTCCAACCACCAAAGGTGTGGTACGCCAGCGGCACAGGGATCGGTACGTTGATCCCAACCATCCCGATGTTGATCCGGTTGGCGAAGTCACGGGCGGTGTCGCCGTCGCGCGTGAAAATCGCGGTACCGTTGCCATATTCGTGGCTCAGCGCCATGCCAATCGCTTCGTCATATGTCTGCGCGCGAACGCAAGAGAGGACGGGACCGAAGATCTCTTTCTTGTAGATGTCCATGTCGGTGGTCACCTTGTCGAAAAGATGTGGACCCACAAAGAAGCCGTCTGCATATCCTTGCAGGTTGAAGTTGCGGCCATCGACGACCAATTCAGCGCCTTGCTGGATTCCGCTTTCCACCAGTCCCAAAATGTTTTGCTTGGCTGCGCCTGTGACAACCGGTCCGTAGTCGACATCATTGCCAGCCGTATAGGGGCCAACCTTCAGCTTTTCGATACGGGGCACTAGTTTTTCAACGAGCTTATCCGCAGTGGCTTCGCCCACGGGCACAGCGACAGAGATCGCCATGCAGCGTTCGCCTGCCGCGCCATAACCAGCGCCAATGAGTGCATCGGCGGCTTGGTCCATATCCGCGTCTGGCATGACGATCATGTGGTTCTTCGCACCGCCGAAGCACTGCACGCGCTTGCCCGCTGCGCAGCCGCGACCGTATATGTATTCAGCGATTGGGGTGGAGCCTACGAAGCCGATGGATTGGATCACGTCGTGGTCAATGATCGCATCTACAGCCTCCTTGTCGCCATTGACGACTTGCATTACGCCTTTGGGCAGCCCGGCCTCTTCCAGCAGCTCTGCGAGCATAAGGGGCACAGAAGGGTCGCGTTCCGACGGTTTGAGGATAAAGGCGTTGCCGCAAACGAGGGCCGGCGCACACATCCACATCGGGATCATTGCGGGGAAGTTGAACGGGGTGATGCCCGCTGTCACGCCGAGCGGCTGTTTCATCGAATACATGTCGATGCCAGGACCGGCGCTGTCCGTGAACTCGCCCTTCAGCAACTCTGGCGCCCCGATACAGTATTCGACTACTTCCAAACCGCGTTGAACGTCGCCTGCGGCGTCCGGCAAGGTCTTGCCATGTTCGCGCGACAGCGCTTCGGCCAGTTTATCCATGTTCTCGTTCAGCAGGTGAACGAACTTCATCATTACTCGCGCGCGGCGCTGTGGGTTCGTCGCGGCCCAGGCAGGCTGAGCGGCTTCGGCAATCGCGACCGCTTCGGCGAGCTCATCAGCGTTCGCGAGCGGGACTTTGGCTTGCACTTCGCCTGTGGCAGGGTTGTAGACATCCGCAAAGCGACCTGACTTGCCCTTTACACGTGCGCCGTCGATGTAGTGGGTGAGTTCTTCCATGACATCCTCCTCTGATCCGTTACGGGCAGAATAATCTTGCGGAAATGCAAGGAAAAGCGCAAATGCATCAAAATCATTTTGCAAAAATACAAGGACGATAGCTTGGAGAATTGGGACGACATCCGCGTGTTTTTAGCCGTGGCGCGGGCGGGAGGACTGACCGGGGCAGCACCCGTTCTGAAGATGGATCCTGCCACGCTTGGGCGTCGCGTGGGTCGGTTGGAGCGGGCGTTAAACGCTCCATTGTTCGTGAAGTCTCCGCAGGGCTATGCGTTAACGGACTTTGGGCAGCGGTTGCGTGATAAAGCCGTTGATGCGGAAGAGGCGTTGACATTGGCGCAAGATGAGCACGGGCTGGGAGAACCGGGGCTGGCGGGACAGATCCGCATTGGAGCACCAGACGGGGTGGCAAATTTTCTTTTGCCGCAAGTTGTCGCGGCAATCCAAGCCGATCATCCCAAGTTGGACGTCCAGGTGCTTGCTTTGCCGCGCGTGGTGAACTTGTCACAACGCGAAGCCGATATGGCCGTAACCGTCAGCGCCCCGGCTGCCCAACGACTGACCGTGGAGACCATTACGGACTATCGCCTGCACTTAGCGCAACGGGCTGATGCGACGCCGGTTTATACACGGGCTGATCTACAAGATCGACGGATCGTGGGTTACATCCCCGATATGATCTTCGACAAGGAGCTGGATTACCTTGGCGAGATCGGGTCGCGGCGCGTGCAGCTTGCCTCTAATTCTGTTGCGGTTCAGCTGCAAATGTTGCGGCATGGGGGGGTCGGCTTCGTCCATGACTTTGCGCTCCACACGGCACCGGAACTGCGGCGCGTTCTGACCGATGAGGTCGCTTTGACACGCACATTTTATCTGGTCCGCCATCGCGTAGACCGACCGTCAGAAAGGTTGGCGCGTTTTGCAGCCACACTTCGGCAGGGCCTGATCGATGAAGTGGCCCGTCTGGAAAGGGCGCTCGACTTGACAGAAACGTGATCCATTTGCAACCCTGGGGCGTGGGGATGTCGGAGGAACACTATGTTAGTGAGCAAAATCCTGGAAACGAAACCCAAAGGCGGCGTGATCACGGTCACCCCGACCAGCGTTGTTTCTGAGGCCGCGAAACTTTTGTCAGAAAAGGGCATCGGGACCGTTGTGGTCTCGTCGGATGGTACCAGCCTAGACGGTATCTTGTCGGAACGTGATATTGTGCGGGCTTTAGGGAAGAGCGGCCCAAGCTGTTTGGGGCAGCCAGTCAGCGCTTTGATGACCGCTAAAGTCAAAACATGCGACCCTGGGGAGCAGGCCGTTGGGGTCTTGGCGACAATGACCGATGGACGGTTCCGCCATATGCCAGTGGTCGATGGCGGCAAGATGATTGGGCTTATTTCCATCGGGGACGTCGTGAAAGCGCGGTTGGCAGAGTTGGCGATGGAAAAGGACGCCCTCGAAGGGATGATCATGGGCCATTAGGCTTAGTTTCATCGGGTTGGTCCTGGCGAAACGAAGCAAGGTATTCTGCACCAATTGCCCTTGCATCCCTGTTGCAATTCATATTGCGTGCTGCGCAAGAATATTTCGTGAGGACGTCTCATGCGCACAGCCCTTTATCCCGGCACGTTTGATCCGGTGACGCTCGGTCACATCGATATCATCCGACGCGCCTGTACGCTGGTCGATAAGCTTGTCATCGGCGTGGCGATCAACGAGGGTAAGGGGCCCCTTTTTTCTCTGGCAGAGCGCGTCGCGATGATTGAAGCGGAATGCGTGCCATTGGGCGCAGAGGTCGGTTGCGAAATTGTGGTGCATCCGTTCAAGAACCTGCTGATCAACTGCGCCCGTGATGTCGGGGCAACCGTCATCGTGCGCGGCCTGCGCGCCCTTTCTGATTTCGAGTATGAATATCAGATGGTTGGTATGAACCGTGCAATGGATGATGAAATCGAAACGGTTTTTCTGATGGCGGACGCCAAGAACCAAGCGATTGCGTCGCGTTTGGTCAAAGAAATTGCACGCTTGGACGGCGACATTACCAAATTTGTCCCGCCGGGCGTGAAAGCGCAGCTTAAGGAGAAGTTGGGGTGAGTGATGAAACCTACCTGATCACGGCAGCAGAAATTGCTGCGATGGAGGGCGTCGCCAAAACCCATTTCATGAACCCCAACGCGAAGCGGATTAACAAATCGCTCGGGGATCTGACGGGGCTGGCGCGGATCGGTGTGCACATTATTGAGGTGGCTCCAGGACATGACAGCACCGAACATCATGTGCACTATCACGAGGAGGAATGTGTCTACATTCTTGTGGGGCAGGGCACAGCTTACATTGGCGATGAGGCACACGCGGTGGGGCCGGGTGATTTTATCGGCTACCGAGTTGGCGGGCTGCCGCATTCGTTGAGAAACACCGGATCTGACGTTTTGCGCGTGCTGGTCGTGGGCCAGCGGTCGGATCATGATGTTGGCGACTACACACGCGCTGGGAAGCGGATTTTTCGCAACAAGGACTTGCCGTGGTCGCTCGTTGATATCGAAGCCATCAAAGAGATTAGTGCAGGCAAGAAGAAGTAGTTCAAAGCCCGGGCGGCTTGCAGTAAGGAACCGTGTCGCAAGGAATTTCGAATGGGAACCGCGTGCTGGTTTCTCCGGGGAAATCCACGATAAAGGCTGATGCAGCGTACCACCATCGGCCCGCTTTGCCGTCAGACCGCGCCGCGTCGCAACTCTTGCCGAGATAGAGTGTCTTTCCATCGCTTTGTTGATAAGCCGCGCCGTTGTCGTTGCAGGTCCATGGGTTCGCTTGGGCCGTTGCCGCAGTTGCTGTGATGACGAGGGTGAGTAGGCAGGACGGCAAACGCATCTCAAAGTCTCCAAAGCGATGTTGGAAGATGTCTCGGCACGCGGTGCTTCGTCAAGTTAGGTAACGGCATTCGCTTGCCGCCCATCCCAAACCTTAAACGCAGAAAGCCGCCCTATTGGACGGCTTTAGCGTGTTGGTTCGGATCTGGACTTAGCCGTAGATCGCTTTGCTTGCGATTTTCTGAGCGTCATCTTTGAAGATGCCAAGATCAATCGCTGTTGCCAGTGGCATGTTTGCGATTTCAGACTTGATCCGGTTGTAGGCTGCACGCTTTTGGTAAGCGTTGCGGATGTTTGAGATAATCGACATGGCCTGCTCCTTACTCTGGGTGTTGCCGTTTCTGTCACCTTGATATGGTTATGCTGCAGCGCAGAACAATTGCCGGTTCTCAAAACCCGGCTTGCAAAACGTGCATGGCGGTTCCGCTGCAAAATTGAGCAGTTATCCACAGGACCGGGGTACAATAAAACGCCGCCCGCAGCGATTTGCGGACGGCCTTAATGCTCGTATTGGGTGGGTTTAAAGGAACTTCGCCATCGCGACGGCGGTGTCAGACATCCGGTTCGAGAAGCCCCATTCGTTGTCATACCAGCTCAGAATCCGCACCATGTTGCCATCGAGCACCTTGGTTTGATCCAGGTGGAAGACGGATGAATGCGGATCGTGGTTGAAGTCAGAGGATACCAACGGCAGATCGGTGTAACCCAAGACGCCGTTCAGAGGGCCGTCCGCGGCTGCGATGATGGCGTTGTTTACCTCTTCAACCGTTGTGGCACGGGCCGCTTCAAACGTCAGGTCGACAACAGAAACATTCGGCGTTGGAACGCGAATGGCGACACCGTCCAGCTTCCCAGCCAGTTCTGGAAGCACCAGTCCAACGGCCTTTGCCGCGCCGGTCGATGTTGGGATCATGGATAGAGATGCCGCGCGGGCGCGGTAAAGATCTTTATGCATCGTGTCTAGCGTGGGTTGGTCGCCAGTATAGCTGTGGATCGTGGTCATGAAGCCTTTGGTCATGCCGATCGCATCGTTCAGGACCTTCGCGACGGGCGACAGACAGTTTGTCGTGCAAGAGGCGTTAGAGACAATGATATCGTCCGCAGTCAGCGTGTTGTCGTTCACACCGAAGACGATGGTCTTGTCAGCGTCTTTGCCTGGTGCAGAGATCAGCACGCGGGAGGAACCGTTTTCGAGGTGTGCTTGGCAAGCATCTTTGGAGGTGAAGATGCCGGTGCATTCCATCACGACATCGACGTTAGACCATGGCAGTTCAGCAGGATTGCGGATGGCGGTCACCTTCATCGGCCCGCGCCCGACATCGATGGTGTCTTCGGTTGTTGTCACCTCGGCTGGGAAGCGACCGTGCACACTGTCAAAGCGCAGAAGATGGGCATTTGTTTCCACAGGACCAAGGTCGTTGATTGCAACGACTTCGATGTCTGTTCGTCCAGATTCAATGATGGCGCGCAGAACGTTCCGCCCGATTCGACCAAAACCGTTGATTGCCACTGTGACTGCCATGGGAGGGCTCCTTTACAAGGTTCGCGACGCGCGCTGAATGTTGGCGCTAACATTGCGATTTATCCGAAAAGGTCAACCGCCGATCGTGCAACGAACGGGCCATTGCGCGACGGGTCTCATGGTTTCAAGGGTTTAGCGCCAAACCGCCAAATAGCTGATCGCGTCGAGCAGAAAACGCATCGCAAAAATATGAGCGTCGAACTGAAAAACATAGTGATCAAGCGCAAAGAAGCCGCCGATGCAGAGAACAAGGCCAAAAGCGATGCTGTTGGTCATGTAGGCTCCTGACTGTCCTTCAGAAACGAAAGAGGGCAACCGACAACGGATACCTCGGAAAAAGTCTCACTGCGGCTTAGCGCAAGGTGTCGGCGATGACGACAAAACCGGCGGAACCGTCAGTCACAGCGTCACCATTCAGAGTGATGTTCATTTCACGCTCTTCAACGCCGAGTGCCGCTGCCTCAGCAACTGTGGTGTTGGCAGAGATGCCAACAATCGGTGTACCAACCAGCTTACCGAAGATCTCCCCGTCCACGACGACAGTGTTGCCGCCACCGGTAAGCGTACCCGCGATATCTAGTCGCGCGCTGTTATCAACGCCGCGCGCTTGGATCTTGCCGTTCGCGAAAGTCAAGGCGCCATCATAGCCGACCAGCGTGCCGCTGTTGTTGGCATAGAAGTCAGAGGTTTGTTCCGCTGCCAGTGCGTCTGTTGCGAAATCCACGTCAATTTCTAAACCGGCAGAAAGGTCCGCGGAGGCGCCAGCGTTCACATTGATCAAACCGGAGTAGCTGGCCGTCCCTGTTGTTGGGACGTCTGAAAACTTTGTGAAGTTGTAGTCGTCGAGGGGGCGGCCATCGACGCTGGCAACATCAGCTTCGAATGTGTCGAGCGTTGCGGCAAAAGCGGTGGCATCTGCATCGGCGGCATTCGCGGATGCCCCGGCGATATCGGTGAAGACCAGGTCGCTGTCGCCGTTTGTTGTACTGCCGCCTGCGCCAGCCGTTCCTCCACCGGATGACCCGCCGCCCGAACAGGCCGCGACGGCCAACACGGCCAATATCGAAAAGGATGTACGCATTGGAAACTCACTTCATGGTTAACAGGCTACTTCATCGGCTACGAAACAGGTGTGGCCGGGACAAGGCGGGGAATGGGAACAAACCGTTCAGGAATATGAGACGATGCCACAATTCGGCCGCGTATAAGGCTCTGGTCGGGACGGTCAGCGTCCAACCTCAGCCGCGCCTCTGTGGATTGGTGTGCAAAAAAGATATTTTCTACAGGTGCTTATGGAGCGATCTTGTAGCTTGAGAAGTTCATAGAATGTCGGGTTTCGGGGCTCGCAGTTCCTAGGCGCAATGTCGCCGGGCCGGCGAAAAGCACTTGATCTCAGAGGCTTACTCGCTGCCTTCCGGCGCTGCATTGCTTCTCAAACGTCAACGAAAGAGACTGAATAAGCGTTTTGGAGTGGTGCACTTGGTGCGGAAAAGGCGGCTTGTTTCACGAGGGGACTACCTCTGATTTTTCAACCAAGAGCCGTTAAAGTTCCCTTTTCAAGAGGCTTAGTGCAAACGTCCCATGGCTGCTGCGACATCCGCCATGCGGGCTGAGAAACCCCATTCGTTGTCGTACCAGGCCAGGACGCGTACGGTTTTGCCGCCGATGACTTTCGTCTGGTCTGGCGCAAAGATGCAGCTTTGCGTGGTATGGTTAAAGTCGATCGAGACTTTGGCCTCGTCATCATAGGCCATCACCATCCCCATGTAGCCTCCAGCGGCCTCTGCCACGATGGCATTAATGTCTTCGACAGAAACGCTCTTGCCGGCTTCAAAGGTCAGATCGACGGCTGAAACGTTGGGTGTCGGAACCCGGATCGCTGACCCGTCGAGCTTTCCGCTCAACTCCGGCAGGACTTCTCCCAGTGCTTTTGCTGCGCCGGTGGACGTTGGGATCATGGCCAATGCCGCAGCTCGGGCGCGGTAGAGGTCGCTATGGCGTCTGTCCAAGGTGGGCTGGTCACCTGTGTAGCTATGGATCGTTGTCATGATCCCACGTTCAACGCCAACCGTGTCGTTGAGCACCTTTGCCAATGGCGCGAGGCAATTGGTGGTGCAAGAGCCGTTGGACACCATCGTTTCTGTCGCCTGTAAGTCGCGATGGTTCACGCCATAAACGACCGTGCGTTCCACGTTCTTGGCGGGGGCCGAGATCAGGACCTTCTTAGCACCTTGGCGCAGGTGCACGTTCGCCTTCTGGCCGTCGTTAAACTTGCCCGTACATTCCAAAACCACGTCCACGCCAGACCAATCCAGTGTCTCGGGCTCGTAGGACGACATCACATCAATCGGGCCCCGGCCAAGGTCAATGGTATTGTCTTTCACGGTCACGGAGCTGCCGAAGCGGCCGTGGACGCTGTCGTACTTCAGAAGGTGGGCATTTGTTTCAATCGGGCCGGTCGCGTTGATGCGCACGACTTGAACGTCGTTGCGTGCCGCTTCCGTGATGTGAGCCAATGTGCAGCGTCCGATCCGTCCAAAACCATTTATACCAATCGTAACCGTCATACCGTGTGACCTTCCCCAAAATAAGCGAAACGCAATTCCGAATACGCTCGTCTACAAAGAATTTTGGGCGAGAGATCAACCTGTTAACGGTAACGGGTTGCGCTATCAGCGACAATAAATTGATGGTTGCGCTAACTGTCCCGATGTCATGATGACAATTGGGGCAGAAGCAGGGCCAGTTAAACGCCGTTGCGCAAGGCGAGCTGCAGAATGGAGTATCGTTGGCGAACGGCATCTTCATTGCGTGGCACAAAACCAGGGTCGCTCGTGACGCACTTCAACCCACAGACCTGGACTGCATCCCGCGTCTCCAAATTGACGCGCCAGATCCGCCCGCCTGGGGTCGAAACATAGCCGTTGATCCCCAGTTGGAAGTCAGATTGTAGGTCGGTCACTGACGGGACCTCATTATCGTAGCGTTCGCCATAGGCACCATGTGTATGGTAGGACGCGAAAACGCCAGAGCCTGGCGCTGGTGCGGGCATGCTACATGTTGCGAAGGTCCCGCGCTGCGGAGGCGTTGCCCGTAGCGTTCCGGATTTGTCACGAAAGAAGAAGCCACAAAACTCCCGCTCATCTGCAATAGATTGGGCTTGGATCGAATCGAGGAAGGCCTTGGCGAAGGCGTCAACTTCACCCAGCGACGGGTCCACCGCCGGAAGCGGTGAAAACACCTGCGGCGTCGTACGTTTGATGCTTGGGTCGCTTGTAGTTCCGTCGGGCAGGGGTGCTGTACAGGCGGTCAGGGCCACAATGGCAACCCAGATCAAAATTGCCTTCATTGCAGTGACCCTTTCGAAACTGGCCTAGAGATACAAGCCCGCAAGCTCCCCGATGGTGTATGCGTTGTCAACGGGAAGACTCGGATCATCACGATAGTTTGGGTCGCTTGGTAAACAACCTTCGCCACACAGCAGGATTGAGCGGCCGTCCGCCCCAACCACCCAGAAGCGACCACCTGGTGTGCCGAGATAGTCATCGTAGCCGATGTCGATGCTGCCCTTTGCGTCGTCAAAGGAGGGGATTTCGCTATCGTAGCCGTCCAAATATTGGCCGTGGGTGTGAAAGCTTGCCACCGTTGTGCTGGGGGCAAGGCCGTAGTCGCAGAAATCAACCCGGCCGCGGCGCGGCCGGGTGTGCGTCAGCGCGCCGTCCGAATTCACGAAGATATAGCCGCAAAACTCTCGCTCTTCCGCGAAAGAAGCTTTGTTAAGATCAATCAGCACCGCGCGCGCGTAAGCCTGCACGTCGCGCGTGTCGGACTGAATAGTCGGGCTACCCTCGACTGTCGCGCAGGCCGCCAAGACGGCAGCGGCCAGCGAAAGCGATAAGAGACGGATGAGGGGCATGCGGCTGACCTTTCGGTTTTTGCCACTAACCAATCAGGGATTTGACCTTTTCTGCAACGGCTTCTGCAGTGATCCCGAATTTTTCGAACAGCTGTGCCCCCGGTGCAGAGGCGCCGAAACCTGTCATGCCGACAAAACCTGCCTTCTTGGCATTGCCGCGCTCACCTGTAAGCCAGAGGTCCCACCCTTGCTGGACGCCTGCTTCAACCGCGACGCGCACGGGGCCAGCAGGCAGTACACGCTTGCGATAGGCTTCATCCTGCTGCGCGAACAACTCCATCGATGGCATGGAAACAACCCGTGTCCCGATGCCTTCGGCTTCAAGCAGGTCTTTCGCCGCCATGGCCACCGAAACTTCGGAGCCGCTGGCAATCAAGATGGCGCGGCGTTTGCCTTCGGCATCTGCAAGAACATAAGCACCTTGGGCCGTAAGGTTCTTGGTTTTGTGGTCCTTCCGGACGGTCGGCAGGTTCTGTCGGGTGAGTGCCAAGAGGTGTGGGGTATCGGTCGAGGACGCGGCCAGCTCCCAAGCCTCAGCGGTTTCAACCGTGTCAGCCGGGCGCAAGACTGTCAGTCCGGGCATTGCCCGGACCGACGCCAAGTGTTCGACCGGCTGGTGGGTTGGGCCGTCTTCGCCGACACCGATGCTGTCATGCGTCATCACATACGTAACTGGAACACCCATAAGTGCTGACAGGCGGATTGCGCCCCTTGCGTAGTCAGTGAAAACAAAGAAGGTCCCGCCGTAAGCCTTGACGCCACCATGCAGAGCCATGCCGTTCAGGGCGGCGGCCATGCCGTGTTCGCGGATGCCATAGTGAATGTAGCGGCCCTTGCGATTGTCGGGCGTAAACACACCCATGTCTGGAGTCTTTGTGTTGTTCGAACCGGTCAGGTCCGCCGACCCGCCAACCGTTTCCGCCATTACGGCGTTCAGCACTTCGAGCGTCTTTTCAGAAGACTTTCGGGTGGCCATTGTCGGCGCGTCCGTGCTGGTCTGCTTTTTGAAGGCGCGGATGGCGCTGGCGAGCTTCGCAGGGGCCTCGCCGGCGTAGGTGCGTAAGAAGTCCGTCTGCTTTGCACCGGACAGCTTTGCGAAACGGGTTTTCCAGTCCTTGTGTGCCGCCGCGCCGCGTGCGCCCATGGCCTCCCATTGCGCTTTGACATCGGCGGGGATCTCAAAGGGGCCGTAGTTCCATCCGTATGCCTTCTTGGCGGCTTCGAGTTGATCTTGATCGGTCAGCGCACCGTGGCCCTTGGACGTGTCTTGCGCGGCGTGACCCAAAGCAATGTGTGTCTTGCAGGCGATCATTGAAGGGCGGCGGTCTTTCTTTGCTGCTGTGATCGCCGCGTCGATTTCCTCTGGATCGTGGCCGTCGATTTCCTGAACGTGCCACCCAGACGCTTTGAAGCGGGCGACCTGATCCGTTTTGTCCGCCATATCAACGGTGCCATCAATGGTGATGTTATTATTGTCCCAGAAAACAACAAGATGGGAGAGTTCTTGCATCCCTGCAAGGCCGATCGCCTCTTGGCTAATGCCTTCCATTAGGCAGCCATCGCCTGCCATTACGTACGTATAGTGATTGACAATGGTTTTGCCCCACCGCGCGCGCTGGACTTCTTCGGCAATGGCAAAACCAACGGAGTTGGCAATGCCTTGACCCAGCGGACCTGTTGTCGTTTCAACACCTTTGACATGTCCGTATTCCGGGTGTCCCGCCGTTTTGTAGCCCCATTGACGGAAATTCTTGATCTCATCGAGGGGAATATCCTCGTAGCCGGTCAGATAGAGCAGCGCATAGATCAACATGGACCCGTGACCTGCGGACAGGATGAATCTGTCCCGATCGGCCCAATCAGGGGCAGCAGGGTCGAACATCAGGTGGTTTTCATACAGAACGGTCGCGACATCGGCCATGCCCATCGGCATCCCGGAGTGCCCTGACTTTGCTGCCGCGACAGCGTCAAGCGTGAGGGTTCGAATTGCCGCCGCCTTCATCCAGTGTTCAGGGTGCGCGCTGCGCAATGCGTCAATATCCAATGGACTACTCCTCAATGCCTTAACCTGTTTCGGACGCTGTCATAACAGCCAGAAGGTCAAGTTCAAGCAGAGGACCAACTTCATCGCCTTCGTTAGGTCAATGTCGGGTCGTAAGCTCTTGGCGTGATTACGCTCTGCGCGTTTGCGAGCATTTGTTACTTCGCATAGGATTTCGGAGGACGGGGACGATTCGCAGTGGGACATGCGGATCGCGGGATATGGGAAAGGAATGCATCAGATGAGCGACATCACCGATGTCAGCAGTCTTGAGGCCCGGATCAACGACGCGCTTGGGCGTATTGAAACAGGTCTCGGCGCAATGGCCGATGTGGCGGGGGCCGATCTCGGAACCCAATTGGATGAAGAACGGGAGGCGAATGCGCAGCTCGAAGAGCGAGTCAAAGCGCTCAAGGCGCGACAAGACAACCAGATCGCTGAGTTGGAAGCGCAAGTGAAAGCTTATGCGGACCAACTGACCGCTTTGGATGCCGAAATGCAGCGCTTGCGGGCGTCAAACGCGGATCTACGGGACGTAGGTGCGCAGTTGCGGGCAGCAGCTTCTGACGGGACGGCTTCTCCAGAGCTTATCAATCGGGCGATGATGGCGGAAGTGGAGGCGCTGACCGCTCAACGGGCTGCAGAAGCTGCCGAAGTTGATGCGGTGTTGAGCACTTTGAAACCCTTGCTGGCGGAGAACAACTGATGCCTCAGGTTGAAATTTCCATTGGTGGTCGATCTTTCGACGTGGCCTGCCAAGAGGGTGAAGAGCATTTCCTGCAGACTGCAGCGAAGATGTTGGATGAAGAAGCACAGCACATTTCCGCGCAGGTGGGCCGGATGCCGGAAGCCCGCATGTTGCTAATGGCCGGGCTTATGCTTGCGGATAAGACCGCGAGTTTGGAGGAGCGTCAGTCATCCAATGACACGCGCGTCGCACGCCTTCAGGCGCGGATTGATGAATTGGAAGCCGCTGGCACCGCGGCACCTGCTGTTTCGTCTGAACCAGTTGAGGTGCCGGTGGTGCCTTCAGGTCTTGCTGACGCAATGGCCCAGATCGCCGCGCGTGCAGAGGCCATTGCCGGAGTTGTGGAAGAGCGGGTGGGCGAAGGCCAGGCTTAGGCGTTCGCCTCACGGATCTTATCCGCTGCGTCTTTGTCGAAGCCAACGCCTTTGTCTTCAAAGAGCGTATCCAGTTCGCCAGACAAGGTCATTTCGGTGACGATATCACAACCGCCAACAAATTCTCCTTTGACGTAAAGCTGCGGCACTGTTGGCCAGTCGGAATAGTCTTTGATGCCTTGGCGGATATCATCGTCGGCCAGAACGTTCACGTCAGCGTAGTCCACGCCCATGAAGTTCAGTACGCCAGCCACGCGGGAGGAAAACCCGCACTGCGGCATAGATTTGGTGCCCTTCATATAGAGAACCACGTCGTTGCTCGTAACGGTGTCTTTGATTTGATCTGCAGTGCTCATCTCGTGTCCTTTGAATCTGCGGGCCAGTGTCCGGGTTACCGGAAGTTGACCGTCATCTAGTCTGGCGCTTTGGTGGTCAGGGCGAGCGCATGCAGCTCCCCGTTGGGACCGTCCATTTTACCTTTCAGCGCGGCATAAACCGCCCGTTGCTGTTGCACGCGGTTTTGGCCTTTGAAGCTGGCGTCGATCACCTCTGCCGCGAAATGCTGGCCATCGTCTCCCTGCACCGTGATTTGTGCATCCGGGAAACTTTCGCGGATAAGGCTTTCAATATCCTGGGCCGTGATCATCAGGTGTCCTTTGTGCTGTTAGGCTTAAGCTAGGAAAGACGGTGCGCGGGGGCAAGGGGGGAGCCTCTGGCGGCGGTACAAGGATCAAAGAAGCTTAAGGTTACGCGACCGCCTCGGCGAAAGCGGCTTGGTAGATGTCTTTGAGTGATGCCAGCGGCGCTTCCGCGTTACCGAACCTAACCTGGTCACCGCCTGCTGTGCCAATTTGGGTAAGTGGCACTTTTGTTGCCGCCGCCGCCCTGTGTAGCTTCTCGGCTTGGTCAGGTGTGCATCCGATCAGGTAACGCCCCTGGTCCTCGCCGAAGAGCGCCCCTGTGTCGGCGGGTGTCAGCGACACGCCGATATTCGCCGACGCCGCGAGTTCGAAGGCGGCCAGCGCCAAGCCGCCATCAGAAAGGTCGGTGCAGCAGCTGATCAGGGTGTGGTTGGCGCGGATGAAGTCGCCGTGGGCTTTCTCTGTTGCGAGGTCAACTGGTGGCGGGCTGCCCGCGGCTTTGCCTAAGGTTTCTGCAAGCAGCGCCGATTGGCCCAGGTGACCGGCAGTTGTACCAAGAAGCAGGAGCACATCACCGCCAGCGATTTGCCCGGTGATGGCCATGTCGGGTGTCTTGATTAAGCCAACCGCGCCAATCGTTGGCGTCGGCAGGATCGCTTGGCCATCCGTTTCATTGTACAGCGAGACGTTACCGGAGACGATTGGCATATCAAGCGCCTTAACCGCTTCGCCGATCCCTTTGATCGCCCCAACGAACTGTCCCATAATCTCTGGCTTTTCGGGATTGCCGAAGTTCATGTTGTCTGTCGTGGCGAGCGGCGTGGCCCCAACCGCGGTGAGGTTGCGGTAGGCTTCGGCGACAGCCTGTTTGCCGCCTTCGACGGGGTTCGCTTTGACGTAGCGGGGGGTCACATCGCTCGTAAAGGCCACGGACTTTTCTGTTCCGTGCACTCGAATGATCCCCGCACCCGCACCCGGAGTGCGGGCGGTGTCGCCCATAACCTGGGTGTCATACTGCTCGTAGATCCAGGACTTCGCGGCGTAGTTTGGGCTGCCGATGAGGGCCTTTAGACCGTCAATTGGATCAATCTCAAACGCGTCAGACAGCTCGGCCGGCGCCGGTGTTTCCACCCAAGGGCGATCGTATTCGGGCGCTGTAGACGAGAGTTTGGAGAGCGGCAGATCCGCTTTCACCTCACCATTCTGCATGACGAGGAACCGATCTTCATCAAGCGTTTTGCCAACGATGGCAAAATCGAGGTCCCATTTGTCAAAGACAGCGCGAGCTTCAGTTTCCAACTCTGGCTTGAGGACCATGAGCATGCGTTCTTGGCTTTCGGACAGCATCATTTCATAGGCCGACATGCTGTCTTCCCGTTGCGGCACCTTTTCGAGGTCAAGTCTGATACCAAGGCCGCCTTTGTCACCCATCTCGACAGCGGAACAGGTGAGGCCTGCCGCCCCCATATCCTGGATCGAGATCACAGCACCCGTTGCCATCAGCTCAAGACAGGCTTCCATCAGCCGTTTTTCGGTGAACGGGTCGCCGACCTGCACGGTGGGTCGCTTTTCTTCGATAGTGTCGTCAAATTCCGCAGATGCCATTGTTGCGCCACCAACGCCGTCGCGGCCGGTTTTCGCACCAAGGTAGACGACCGGCATGCCCACGCCTGAGGCGGCGGAGTAGAAAATTTTGTCCGTATCGGCGAGGCCTGCCGCAAACGCGTTCACCAAGCAGTTGCCATTGTAGGACTTGTCGAAACGGACTTCACCGCCAACGGTTGGCACGCCAAAGCAGTTCCCGTAGCCGCCAACGCCCGCTACAACGCCGTTGACCAATTGGCGAGTTTTAGGATGAGAGGGATCCCCAAAACTCAGTGCGTTCATCGCCGCGATGGGCCGCGCGCCCATGGTAAAGACGTCGCGCAGGATGCCGCCCACACCTGTCGCTGCACCTTGATAGGGCTCGATGTAGCTGGGGTGATTGTGGCTTTCCATTTTGAAAACAACGCATTGCCCGTCACCAATGTCGACGATGCCAGCGTTTTCACCGGGTCCACAAATGACTTGTGGGCCCTCGGTTGGCAGGGTGCGAAGCCACTTTTTAGAGGATTTGTAGGAGCAATGCTCGTTCCACATCGCCGAAAAGATCCCCATCTCCGTGAAGTTCGGCTCCCGGTTCAGGATCTTGATCACCTCCGCATATTCTTCGGGCGTGAACCCGTGCGCGGCGATAACCTCTTCGGTGATAATTGGATCGGTCATGGCAGTCCCCTTGCTGGGGCCAGCGTTTAGGGGATCGGGGCAGGAGGGGGAAGGGCAATTATGCCCTAGGGCAACCCCCAAGACCGAGATCTGTTTTGCCAAATCTTTTCACCGATCAAGCAATCGGCTGGATCTCGTTCAAAGGCTTGCGCAGGCTGCGTCCGTAAAGGCGGTGTCAGGCCCGCGATTTCAAGAACGAGCTTTCGTTTGACAGCGTCCGCAAAGTCCTCCCACTCCAAAACCGGTATGACGAAGGCGCCTGGACCGCCGATCACACAGGTCTGGTAGTAGATATCGAGGTCATCCAAGTGCCATTGCTGTCCCAAGCCTTCGCGGGTCATGAGCGGGAGACCGTTGATGGTGACGCCTTGGCCCACCACAGTATCGCGCCCAAACTCAACACCGCGCCCTTGGTTGTTGGGGCCGTCGCCCGAGATGTCGATGACCCGGCGGAGACTTGCGATATCATTGGTGGCTATCTGCTCGGCCGCAAAAAGGAGCGCCTCTGATATCGCGGTCCGCCGTAAAGCGGGGTCAAACTCGACCGTCAAAGCGTCCGCGAAGTTGTGCAGGTCTTCGGTCGTTTCGATCACCTGCCAATCGACAATCACATCTTGATGTCCCGCCCACTCGATGTAAGTCAGCGCGATGCGCTGGAGGAGGCCGGTTTGGACTGCGCCGAAGACCTCTGGATTGCGGAGAGCCTCGGCATAACCGCGCCTTTGGATTTCGAGCTCCCGTTCGGTCATTGAGCGTGACACGTCCGCAAGCAATGCAAGTTCGAGATCAACCTCAATCGATTGTGCACGAAGTGGCTGAGCGACGGTGCAAGCAGTAATCACAGCAAGAGTGCATTGGCGGAGCATGACGTCAGGATGACGAAGCGATCCCTGGCGGTCTAATCACAATCTGCGAATTGTTCATTTTTTGTGGTTGGCCAAAAAAAAAAATGCCGGGCGCGATGCCCGGCAAGTCCAACAGGGAGGTAAGGGGAGAAGCGCGAGGCATCCTCCACCTTGAACCCGAGGTAGGAGCGGCTCTGAGCCAATTCAAGGAAAACTTAACATTGGATGACGCATATCTGACATGATAAAAACGCATAGCTAAGCCTGTTATCCATGCATATGCGTGATATCACTGCAAAAAATGGCTCAGATTTTAGGGGATCGCCCGGAACCTAGGCAGATTCTGCATCACGCAATTTCTTCCGATGCGTAAAGATTTCGTCCTGTACGAAGTCGCGAAAAGCAGCGATTCTCTTTGATTGGCGCAATTCTTCGGGGTAGGCGAGAAAGACCGGCACTTCGCTCGACTCCAAATCCGGCAACACGCGAACGAGGTCGGGGAAGTCTTCGGTGACATAGTCTGGCAATACGCCGATCCCGAGGTTGTTCAAAACACCCTGTAAGACGCCGAAATAATTGTTCACGGTGAACATGCTCGGGACATCATGCGTCAACAAGTGCTGGACCAGCGTTGCTCCAGCACCGACCTGCGGTGTCGTAAGCGATTGGCTTATCAGCCTGTGGTTCGCAATCTCTTCGATATCCGTCATCGTGCCGTTAGCGTCGAGATAGGCTTGACTGGCATAAAGGCGCATCCGGACAGACATCAGGCGTTTGCGGATCAAGTCGGCCTGACTGGGCTCTTTCATTCGGATGGCCACGTCGGCTTCGCGCATCGGCAGATCCAACACCCGTTCTTCCAGCATCAGATCGATCTTGAGGTCAGGGTATTGTTCATAAAGCTTCGGCAGCCGGGGAGCGAGCCAGAGGGTGCCAAAGCCAATGGTCGTGGTCACACGCAGTTCACCGAACACCTCTTCTTCGCTATCGCGTATTCGGGCCGCCGCTGCTTCCAACCGCTTGTTCATCGACTTCGTTGCGTCAAACAACAACTCGCCTTGTTCAGTAAGAATCAGGCCGCGGGCATGACGATGAAATAGGGTGGTATTCAGGCTCTCTTCGAGGGCCCGGATTTGGCGCGACACCGCCGATTGTGATAAATGCAACGTGTCACCGGCGTGGGTCAGTGATCCCGCATCGGCCACAGCGTGAAATATTCTTAGCTTATCCCAGTCCAACGAAACCGCCTCACACTGTCCAAACCGTTTTTATTGTTATCTTCTTACGCGAACTCAACCCGACCATGCAATTGCGTGATACGGGGAACTTTTGCCTTTGTAGGTCAGAATCTATGACCTATAGTTAGCCTCAGTCATCGCGCAGGGAGGGCCTGATGAACACACCACAGATTACCCTGAATGATCGTTACGATCTGTCCAAACACGAAGTGCTTTTGAACGGGACACAGGCGCTTGTCCGCCTGATGCTTATGCAAAGGGCGCGCGATAAAGCCGCTGGTTTGAATACCGCCGGTTATGTCACGGGTTATCGGGGGTCGCCGTTGGGCGCTGTTGATATGCAGATGACGAAGGCGTCTGAGGTCCTGGGTTCTGCAGATGTGACATTCCAACCCGGTTTGAATGAGGACCTAGCCGCAACAGCGCTTTGGGGTGCGCAGCAGGCGGAGCTGCGCGGTGAGGGCAAATATGACGGCGTCTTTGGCCTCTGGTACGGCAAGGGCCCCGGTGTGGACCGCTCTGGGGATGTGATGCGCCATGCAAATATGGCCGGGTCCTCCCCGAATGGCGGTGTGATCATGGCGATGGGCGATGACCATTCGGGTGAAAGCTCCACCACGCTACACCAGTCTGATTGGGCGATGCTGGACGCCTATATGCCCATTGTGTCCCCGGCGGGTGTGCAAGAGATTTTGGACTACGGCCAATACGCTTGGGCGCTGAGCCGCTTTGCAGGCGTTTGGGTTGGACTGAAGACGATGAAGGACACGATTGAGGTGACCTCGGTCGTCAATGGCGATCCGCATCGGCTGCAATTTGTCGAACCTCCGTTCGACATGCCCGAGGGTGGCTTGAACATCCGGCTGGTCGATACCCCGCAAGAGCAAGAACGCCGGATGATCGATCACAAACGGTTTGCCGCTGAAGCGTTTTCTCGCGCCAACAAAATGGACCAGCGTGTGTTGGGCAGGCCGGGGGCAAAGATTGGCCTAGTGGCAGCTGGAAAGAACTGGCTGGATTTGGAACATGCTCTCTCTCTGCTCGGCATCGATGCAGACGAGGCGGAACGGCTGGGAATCACCAGCTACAAAGTCGGCCAGGTATGGCCGCTTGATATGCAGTCATTCCACGATTTCGCTGAGGGTCTCGATTTGATCATCGTTGTGGAAGAGAAGCGCAAGCTGATTGAGGTGCAGGTCAAAGAAGCGCTTTTTGATGACCGCAATGGGCGGCGCGTATACGGCTGGCACAAGGGGGATACGCTGCTCGAAGGACGGCGAGAGGAAGTGTTTCCGACATTTGCAGATTTTGGACCAATGTTGGTTGCGGAGAAGCTGGGCGAAATCTTCGTCGAGGAAGGCTGCGACAGCGAAAAGGTGATCGCCGGCTACAGCGCGGTGATGGAAGCCAAGCGGTCTGACAACGCCCCACAGATCGCCGCACGCACGCCCTATTTTTGTTCGGGTTGCCCGCATAACTCCTCCACCAAGGTGCCCGAAGGCAGCCGCGCCTATGCCGGAATCGGGTGTCACTACATGGTTCAATGGATGGATCGGGAGACGACGGGTTTCACGCAGATGGGCGGCGAGGGAGCGAATTGGGTTGGCGAAGCGCCATTTTCGAAGCGCGGCCATGTGTTCCAGAACTTAGGTGACGGGACATACAACCACTCTGGCGTTCAAGCGATACGCTTCGCGCTGATGGCCGGCACGACGATCACTTATAAAATTTTGTACAACGATGCGGTCGCGATGACGGGCGGGCAGGGAAATGATGGCGGGTTAACGGCCGATCAGATCGGCCGAGAGCTGTTGGCGATGGGCGTCAAACATGTCGACGTTGTCTATGACGACAAAGAAGACGTTGATTTTGATCAATTTCCGAAGGGCATGAAAATTTCTGAACGGGCTCAACTGCCCGTGGTGCAAGAGCGCCTTTCGCAGACCGAAGGCGTCAGCGCCATCGTCTACATCCAAACCTGCGCGGCAGAGAAGCGCCGCCGTCGTAAGCGTGGTCTCTTCCCCGATCCCGATAAGCGCGTTTTTATAAACACGGACGTCTGCGAGGGCTGCGGTGACTGTGGCGTACAATCGAACTGCGTGTCGATCGTGCCGGTCGAGACAGAGCTTGGTCGCAAGCGCGCGATTGATCAGTCGTCTTGCAACAAAGACTTCTCATGCGTGAATGGATTCTGCCCGTCTTTCGCGACCGTTGAGGGCGCGGAGCTGAAAAAGGTGGCGACGGCTTCCGTCGATTTGCCGGATATGCCGGATCCGGAGCTCCCTGCCATCAATGGCACCCATAACGTAGTGATCACCGGCGTCGGCGGAACGGGCGTCGTGACCATTGGCGCCGTGCTCGCCATGGCCGCGCATATCGACGGCAAGGGTGCTGGCATGATGGAAATGGCAGGTCTTGCCCAAAAGGGTGGCGCGGTGCACATCCACTGCCGTCTTGCTGAAACGCCAAAGGCGATCAGTGCGATCCGGGTGGCAATTGGCGAATGCGATACCTTGATTGGTGGTGACCTTGTGGTTAGCGCTGGCGCGAAGACCTTGGGTCTGATGCAAACGGGCCGAACCCGCGGCATCGTCAACAGCCATGAGATTACGACTGGCGACTTCACCCGCGACCCCGGATTTAAGTTGCCGATGGATCAATTGACGCTCTCGCTTCAAGCGCGGCTTCGCGATGGCTTGCAGATGTTTGATGCGTCAGACCTCGCGAAGGCCTTGTTGGGTGACAGCATCTATTCGAACATGATGCTTCTTGGGGCGGCGTGGCAGATGGGGACGGTGCCGCTATCCGGCGACGCGATCCGGCAGGCGGTGGAACTCAATGGCGCGGCCGTTCAACGCAACCTAAAGGCTTTTGAATACGGTCGCTGGGCTGTCTTGTTTCCTGATCAGGCAGAGCGGGTATTGACGCCAAATGTCGTGGCGAAACCAAAAACGCTGGAAGAACGGATTGCTTTCCGTGCGAACCACCTGATGGCCTATCAAAATAAGCGGCTGGCAAAGCGTTACCGGGCTCTTGTTGACCAGGTCGGTGACGAGGAGCTGAAGGAAGCAGTTGCTCTGGGCTACCACAAGCTCTTGTCCTATAAGGACGAATATGAGGTCGCTCGCCTTTTGCAAGATACGCAGGCCAAAGCTGAGGCCGCGTTTGATGGCGATCTGAAGTTAACATATCACCTTGCACCACCCACGATCAGCAAGACGGGCCCAGACGGTCGCCCTGTTAAGAAGGCCTACGGTGCCAGTATGGCACGCAATTTCAAGTGGTTGGCGAAAATGAAGCGCTTGCGCGGAACCCCCTTTGATCCTTTCGGTCGCATGGACGAGCGGCGCATGGAGCGGGCGTTGATCAAGGAATACGAAGCTGACATGGCGAAGATCCTGCCGCTGCTGACGCCCAGCAATCGGGATGCAACGATCGCACTAGCGCGGCTGCCACTTGACATCCGGGGCTTTGGTCCGGTCAAAGACGCCAACGCACGGGATGCTGCGAAACGGCGGGAAGAGCTTTTGGCTGTCATTCACGCAACACCGTCGCGTGAGGCTGCAGAATAACTGGAAAAGTCGCTGATGTTACATATCTGTTACGTTATAGCGGCATGACCGCTGAAACGTTGAGCAAAGTGAAATGCCGAACCGCCAGGTAGCCAGAGAAATCTCTTACGCCAATTCCGCAAAGGGACGCGCAGGTCGCACGATGATCCGTGTGCTTGAGAATGCGTCGGGCCGACTTGGTTTGATCCGCAAAGCAAAAGGTTACGACGCAGAAGTTGCGGCAGGCGCGGATTTTTGGCGTGTGATCACCGAACGCTACGGTGTGACGCTGGAAGTAACAGGCGGCTCATTGTCAGATATTCCGAGCGACGGTCCTTTGATCTTAGTGGCGAACCATCCTTATGGCATTCTGGATGGGCTCATGATGGGACGGATCCTATCGGACAGGCGTGGCGGTGATTTTCGGGTGCTTGCACACAAAGTCTTCCGCAAGGCGGAAGATCTTGAGCGGATTATCTTGCCAATTTCATTTGATGAAACCAAAGAAGCGGCCAAATTGAATTTGGAAACGCGGAAGAAGGCACTCGCCTACCTCAAAGACGGCGGGGCCCTGGGCATTTTCCCTGGCGGAACAGTCTCGACAGCCGCAACGCCGTTTGGCAAGCCGCTGGACCCGGTTTGGCGCACATTTACTGCCAAGATGGTCGCAAAATCCGGCGCGACCGTTGTCCCAATCTACTTTGAAGGGGCCAACAGCCGATTGTTCCAGATCGCGAGCCACCTGAATTACAACCTTCGGATGAGCCTTCTGATCCGTGAGTTTAAGACCAAGATCAATGCGCCTGTGCCGGTCGTGATCGGTAAACCTATTCCGCAAGGAGAAATCGCTGCACGCCAAAATGATCCCAATGGGATGATGGATTTCCTGCGTCAAGCCACTTATGCTTTGGCTCAAGACCCTGTCGACACAACAAGACTGGGCTTTGAGTTTGAGGATAAGCATAAGGGGCGGTCCAATGGCAGTGGGCATATTCGATAGCGGTGTTGGCGGACTGACTGTACTTGATGCGGTTGAAAAGCGGATGCCAGAGGTGCCCTTTTGCTACTTTGGCGATCACGCCCATGCGCCTTATGGGGTGCGTGATCCACAAGATATCTTCAACTTGACCACCTCAGCCGTCGAACGTTTGTGGGAGTCGGGATGTGATCTTGTAATCCTGGCGTGCAACACGGCATCTGCGGCTGCACTGCGCCGGATGCAAGAAAGCTGGGTGCCCGCGGACAAGCGTGTTTTGGGTGTTTTTGTTCCACTCATTGAAGCACTGACCGAGCGGCAATGGGGCGATAACTCTCCGCCACGCGAAGTTGCGGCGAAACACGTGGCGCTTTTTGCCACCCCAGCGACTGTGGCCAGCCGGGCATTCCAGCGGGAATTGGCGTTCCGGGCGATCGGGGTCGATGTGGAAGCGCAGGCCTGCGGTGGTGTTGTCGATGCGATCGAAGACGGCGACTTGATCCTGGCAGAAGCGCTGGTGAAGTCGCATGTTGACGCCTTGTTGCGGAAAATGCCGGAACCGGACGCGGCTATCTTGGGATGTACTCATTACCCGTTGATGGAAAAGGAGTTTCAGGCAGCGCTTGGGGCTAACGTCAAAGTCTTTTCGCAGGCCAATCTGGTGGCTGACAGCCTTGCCGATTATTTGACCCGCCGCCCGGAGATGGTGGGCAATGGGACGGACCGCTTGTTCCTGACTACCGGCGACCCCGACAGGGTGTCACACAACGCGACCCAGTTCTTGCGCAGAAAAATCACCTTCGACGCGGCGTAAGGTCGGCTTTCCGACAGCCAAGCACCGCAATTTCGCCCGAATCTCAAGGGATTTAGAAAAGGTGGTTTTGCGGATGGAGTGGCCCCCTTGTTCAAGCGAGCAACAGCGATCGTTGCAGCCCTGTTCTTCGCAGGGGGCGTTCAGGCGGCGACCCTGAACGAAGCGGACATTGCAGGTGGCTTTGCTGCTGGCAATCAGAACTTCAATCCTGACTATACGGCTGTGGCCTATGGTTTTGACACTGTTGTCGGCACCTTGACCGCCAACAACTTTGACTTTCTGCAATTTACAGACCTCGACGCGGGCGCGCAGACCATCAGCCTGACGCTGGAGCTACTGGTTCCCAGCGGCGCCGGTTACAGCAATGGTGGCGGGGAGCTGCGGTATTCCGAAGCCTATCAATCCAGCCCATACGGCGGGACCTTCGGTGGGAACTTCGCGCTGGAAGTTGATCCGTTCAATCTGCCCGGTACGCCTTCTGCCACGCTGTCTTTCAATCTGGGAAGTTCATTTGCGGGCGGGGACCTGTTCCTGGCGTTGATCCCGCAATACGGCAACCAGACGATCTCCTACACGACCACGCTGACCGGAAACGGCGGTTCAACGCCCGCGCCTGTGCCAGTTCCGGCCACAGGGTTGCTCCTGTTAGGTGCCTTGGCCGTTGGCATGTTGGCCTTGCGACGATCCGCACCACACCTCGTCGGCGCGTAAACGACCCACCAAGCGCGCCTGACTTGCATCGGCCTCGGGAAGAGGCCACATAGCGGCCACTGACCATTCAAAGGCGCGGACCCGTGACCCATAACATCGCTATACTTGGTGCCTCCGGCTACACCGGGGCGGAGCTGGTCCGCATCATTGCGGGCCATCCGTCGTTCAAGATCGTGGCCTTGTCGGCGGACCGAAAAGCCGGTCAGGCCATGGCTGATGTTTTTCCACACCTGCGCCATTTGGAGTTGCCGCGGTTGGTGAAGCTGGATGAGATTGATTTCAGCGGTATTGATCTGGTCTTCGCAGCCTTGCCCCATGGGTTATCACAGGCGATTGTGAAGAACCTGCCGACGTCAGTGAAAGTTGTCGACCTTGGTGCGGACTTCCGGCTGCGCGACCCGGCGGAGTACGAAAAATGGTACGGCGCGGCGCATGTTGCGGCCGACCTGCAGAAAGAGGTCGTCTATGGCCTAACGGAGTTTTACCGGGATCAGATCAAGGATGCGCGTTTGGTGGCTGGGACGGGTTGCAACGCGGCCACCGTACAATTCGCGCTGCGCCCATTGATTGCGGCCGGCGTGATTGATCTTGATGACATCCTTTGTGACTTGAAGAACGGTCCCACTGGCGCGGGCCGGTCCCTCAAAGAAAACATGCTCTTTGCAGAGCGCTCGACAGACGTGCAGGGCTACGCACAAGGTGGCGTGCACCGGCATTTGGGTGAGTTCGATCAGGAGTTTTCCGAGATCGCAGGCCGCCCCGTGACGATTCAGTTTACGCCCCATTTGGTGCCCGTAAATCGTGGGATACTCGCCTCGTGCTACGTCAAGGGCGAGCCGCAGGCGGTACATGAGACCCTCGCTAAGGCCTATGTTGATGAACCATTCATTGTAGTACTGCCCTTTGGCCAACAACCAGGCGTTGGCCATGTAATGGGGTCGAATTTTGCACACATTGGTGTGACTGGTGATCGCATCTCGGGCCGGGTGCTTGTGACTTCGGCCGTGGATAACCTATGTAAGGGGTCGTCCGGACAGGCCGTTCAAAACGCGAACCTGATGCTGGGCGAAGATGAAACCGCCGGGCTGATGATGGCACCGGTCTTTCCGTAGGAGCCGCCATGGCTGGCATGAAGAGCCTGAAAAAGACACGCCGTATCCAAGTCATTTCGCTCGCTGGACTGTGCGTGGCGGCGGTGTTGGTGATCTTAGCACTCCTGCCCGATGATAGTTTCCAATTCTTCCGGTCGCCCTCCGAAGTGGCAGAAACGCCGCCGCCGCCAACGGAGTTGTTCCGCATTGGTGGCCTCGTTCTTGAGGGTTCTATCGTATACGAAGGTGAGACGGTAACCTTCCAGGTAACGGACGGTGGTGCCGCAATTCCTGTCGCCTATACCGGTATTCTGCCCGATCTTTTCGGCGAAGGCCAAGGGATGGTTGGGCAAGGTCGCTACGTGAATGGCACCTTCGAAGCCGTTGAAATTCTTGCTCGACATGATGAGACCTATATGCCGAAAGAGGTTATCGATGCGTTGAAAGAACAAGGCACTTACGTCGCACCGGACGCTTAGCTCTTGTTCCGTTAACCCTTTTGTCTGACTCTGCCCGGGACCTGGCAGAGGACAGATATCATGCAGACCCCGCAAGCCATTGCACGAGAGATTGTCGCCCGTGAGGGCGGCTACGTGAATGATCCCGATGACCCCGGCGGTGCCACGAAGTACGGCGTGACGATTCATACAATGCGCCGGCTAGGGCTCGACCTGGATGGGGATGGCGACGTTGACGCCCGTGAAGTGCAGCGGATCAGCCGCGAACAGGCGGAGCAGATCTTTCTAGAATACTATTTTAGCCGCCCGCAGATCGACCAGTTGCCGGCTATTCTCCAGGCCTCTGTTTTCGACATGTACGTTAATGCGGGGACCCATGCAGTTAAGATGTTACAACGCCTTATCAATGACATGCGTGTCACTGTAAGTGTGGATGGGGTGATTGGTCCTCAGACAATCGCGGCCGCCCAAATGGCGGCAGCAGCAGCACCGGATCACATTGCTGATGCATACGGAATTGCCCGTCGGAACTATTACTATGCTCTCGCGGACCGCCGAGCCGCGAGCCGGAAATATGCCCGTCGTCGTGATGGTGGTAAGGGCGGTTGGATCCGGCGGGCAGAGGAGTTCATTTCGCCGCGGTATCATTTAACCGCCGCTCAACACGCCGAAAGGATCGCCGCATGGGCCTGATGACGGACTTCTTTGCTATGCTTTTTGGCAGCAATCGCAATGTCTTGGCAGAAACAGCCGAAGTGTTTCGAATAAATGCCGAGAACGCAAGCGCGCGGGAAGCGGCGGCGCAGTCTGCAGCGCTGCATCAGTTTGCGGCTGAGTTTCGGCATGTCCGGCGCGGCTGGTTTGATCGGTCCATCGATGGGCTGAACCGCTTGCCAAGGCCGTTGATGGCCTTCGGAACCCTAAGCCTCGTCGCTGCGGCTATGGTGGCGCCGGAGTGGTTCAGCGCGCGTATGACTGGATTGGCATTAGTGCCTGAGCCACTTTGGTGGCTGATGGGCGCCATCGTGAGCTTTTACTTCGGCGCAAGGCATCAAGCGAAGGGGCAGCAGTTCCAGCAAGCATTGGCGAGCACGATGGTGGCTGGTTCCAGCCGGACGGCGCGGCGAACATCGGAGCCTGCGACAGAAAGCAATCCGGCGCTCGACGCATGGCGGGCAGAAAATGGAGCTTGATCGCATTTCCCGTCTGGAAACCCGAATCTCTGCATTGGAAACCCAATCGGCGATTGATGATGTGCATCGGGAAAACGTAGGCATCCGATTAGGCCACATCGAAGACACGCTCAAGTGGCTTGTACGCCTTGTGATTGGCGGCTTGCTGATGGCGGCCATCGCTTTTGTGATGCAGGGTGGTCTTGCGGTTTAGGCGCCCGCAAAAATCTTGGGCACCCGCAGAAATGTGACATTCTGCGCGCAGGGGTGGTCTGTTAGGCTCAACATTCCGATGGTATAGCGGAAGCATGTTGACCGAACTCGCCCATTTCGCCCTGATCCTTGCCTTCGCAGTGGCCATCGCCCAAACGATCATCCCGCTCATCGGCGCTCACAAAGGGTGGGGCGGTTGGATGGCCATGGCGCAACCGGCGGCGACTTCGCAGTTTATTCTGGTAGCGTTTTCTTTTGCCGTGCTGACCTGGGCCTTTGTGACGTCAGATTTTTCGCTCCTGATTGTCGCGAACAACTCCCATTCCCTGAAACCGATGATCTACAAGATCAGTGGGACCTGGGGGAACCACGAAGGGTCGATGCTGTTGTGGCTGTTGATCCTGACCCTCTTTGGTGGCTGTGCGGCCTGGTTTGATGGGGGCTTGCCCGACACCTTGCGTGCCCGTGTGCTGGCGGTGCAATCGTCGGTTTCAGTAGCGTTCTACGCATTTATCCTCTTCACCTCGAACCCGTTCACACGCTTGGCCGTCCCGCCGTTTGACGGCCAAGATCTCAACCCATTGCTGCAAGACCCGGGCTTGGCCTTTCACCCGCCGTTCCTCTACCTCGGTTATGTCGGCCTCAGCATGGCGTTTTCCTTTGCCGTTGCAGCCCTGATCGAAGGGCGGGTCGACGCCGCATGGGGGCGCTGGGTGCGGCCGTGGACGCTGGCCGCGTGGATGTTCTTGACGGTTGGAATCGCGCTGGGGTCCTGGTGGGCCTATTATGAGCTGGGCTGGGGCGGATTCTGGTTCTGGGACCCGGTTGAGAACGCGAGCTTTATGCCTTGGTTGATCGCCGCAGCGCTGTTGCATTCGGCCATCGTGGTTGAGAAGCGCGAAGCGTTGAAGAGTTGGACAATCCTCCTTGCGATCCTGGCCTTCGGCTTCTCGCTCCTCGGGACCTTCATCGTACGCTCAGGTCTTCTCACTTCGGTCCATGCCTTCGCCAATGACCCGGAACGCGGGGTCTTTATCCTCGCCATCTTGGCGTTCTTTACTGGCGGCTCACTTGTTCTCTTCGCCTTGCGGGCTGAAACACTAACGACCCATAGCGTGTTCGGTACGGTCAGCCGGGAAAGCGCCCTGGTGCTGAACAATATCCTGCTCGCTGTGGCTTGCTTTGTAGTCTTCATCGGGACGATCTGGCCGCTTGTGGCAGAGATGGCCTTCGGTCGCACCCTTTCCGTCGGCCCACCATTCTTTGACGCAGCCTTCTCTCCGTTCATGGTCGCCTTGGCGATCGTTCTGCCGCTCGGCTCCTTGCTTGCGTGGAAACGCGGCACGCTTGATCGGGCGAAGACAGGCCTTTGGGGCTGGGCGATCCTGGCGGTGGCACTCGCCGCTTCGACCTTCGCGATTCAAAGCGGGCGGACCGCTCTGGGGCCAATCGGCGTGGCGCTTGGCGTTTGGGTCGTCGGTGGCGCGCTACTCGACCTTTGGCTGCGCGGTGGACGTGGGCACTGGCAAGACCGGCTGCGTCGGATCACCCGCCTGCCACGGGCGGATTGGGGCAAGTCGATCGCCCATATCGGGGTCGGTGTGACGACATTTGCGGTCGCGGCTATCCTCGCGTGGGAGGTGGAAGACATCCGCGTGGCCAACATCGGCGATAGCTATGATGTACAGGGCTTCAGCTTTACCCTGTCGGATGTACAGCAACGGCAGGGGCCGAATTACGTGACGACAATGGCCTTTGTAGATGTCCACAAGAACGGCAATGATGTTGTAACCTTAACGCCCGAAAAGCGCTTCTACCCGGTCGCCCAAATGCCGACAACGGAAGCCGCGATCCGAAACGGTGTACTGCGCGATCTTTACGTCGTGATTGGAGAGCCGCAAGCCAACGGCGGCTGGTCCATGCGTGTGTACATTAAGCCGTTCGCGAATTGGATCTGGGGCGGCTGTATGCTGATGGCGCTCGGTGCTTTGGTGTCGTTGACCGACAGACGGTTGCGCGTCGGCGCGGGGGCGGCCAAACGTAAGGCGATGGTGCCTGCTGAATGAAGCGGCTCGCTTTGATCCTCGCGCTTTTCGCCGCGCCATTGTGGGCGGTCGAGCCACATGAAATGCTGGACGACCCGGTGTTGGAAGAACGGGCGCGGGACCTGTCCGCAGGCCTGCGCTGCCCTATTTGCCAGAACGAAAGCATCGATGAGTCCAGTGCCCAGCTATCACGAGAGCTGAGATTGGTTGTGCGCGAGCGCCTCGTGGCCGGCGATACGGATCAAGAGGTACTGGACTATTTGGTGGCGCGGTATGGTGAGTTTGTCCTGCTCAAGCCAACCACCTCGGGGTCAAATCTGATCCTTTGGCTCGCAGCACCGGCAATGTTTCTATTTGCTTCAGGTGTGGGCTGGTCCGTGATCCGCCGTCGGCCGGCGGCGCCTGAGGTAGGCCTGACCGCGCAAGAACAAGCCGAACTCGACAAAATTCTCGACCAATAACGCCCGGTTTCGCTTTTCTAAACCGCATAGTTCACTATCTATGGCTGGACAGATGAGCGAAGGAGACCCGCAATGGAGTACCAGGCAATCAAGTTCTGGAACCGCAATGGTGTGGCGACGATCACCCTGAAACGGCCAGATGTGATGAACGCACTGAATACTCAGATGCGGGCGGAACTGACCCATGCAGTCAAAGACTTGCAGGATAAAGCGCGAGTGATCGTTGTGACCGGGCAGGGGAAATCCTTTTGTTCAGGCCAAGATCTGGGCGATGGAGGTAATGCAGCGAACCTCGATCTGGAGCGCACATTGCGTGACGAATATGTGCCGATGCTACGGGCGATTGTAGAAAGCAAAGTGCCGACGATTGCCGCCGTGAATGGCGCGGCCGCAGGCGCTGGCGCGAATCTGGCCTTGTGTTTTGATGTCGTACTGGCGACAGAGAGCGCCTATTTCGTGCAGGCCTTTACGCGCATCGGTTTGATCCCTGATGCCGGTGGCACGTTCTTCTTACCACGCCAAGTGGGCACGGCACGCGCGATGGGGGCGTCGCTGTTTGCTGACAAGATCAGCGCTCGCCAAGCTGCAGATTGGGGTATGATCTATGAGTGTATCCCGGACGACGACTTCGCGCAGCGCTGGCAGGACCGCGCAATGCAATTGGCGAACGGGCCAACGAAGGCCTATCAGCACTTGAAAGAGGCGATGAAAGCCTCTGCCCACAATGACTTTGAGCACCAGTTGGCGGTTGAAGCCAAGATGCAGGGCAAGTGCGGGCAGACGCGTGATTTTCAAGAAGGTGTCGTTGCGTTCCTGGAGAAGCGGCCTGCGGTGTATGAGGGGCGTTAAAGCCTTAAAGAACGAAACAGCAGCACGGCATCCGGTGGGGGCGTCGTTTCACAACGACGATAGACCCGACCGTCCGTTGTGCGTTCCAGTTGTCGATGTTCAATCATGACCCGCCGTAACAGGGCGTGGTCCCCAAACGTGTGATGTGCGGTGATGATCGCGTTGATCTCCGCCTCAGTCAGGTCGACACTTTTGGGCACGGCATGCCAGATCACCCAGAGGCAAAGCCCTTGCAATGCCGTGCGATTGGGCCAGCGTATCATCCGGTGGCGTTCGTCAAAAACGCGCAGCGCACGGGTTACGGTGTCGGGCGTCTCCGTCGAGCGCGGTGTTGCCTTCAGATGTTGGAAGTTCTGGAATCCTGCGGCGCGCGCAATCAGGTTCAACATCCCCGTGTGGTTCGGTACGGCCTCTGTCAGATGCAGGTGATTGCGGAGAGACTTGGAGAATTCGCTGACGTCCACAATTGTCAGCGAGATAGGCTCACGTGTCATGTTCGGCCTCTTTGTGGTGCGGATTGCGCTGGTCGCCGGTATCGCGTGCACCAAGAGATGGAACGCATTGGAAAGCCATATCGCAGGTTGAGCATACCCAAAGGGGCGGCGACGCCTTGGTGAACTGCGGACCATGGTCAGTCTAGGCGCCCAAAGGTCGCGGATCAAGCCTTTGGGCGGTCCAGCGCGAAGTAGACGCTGTCAGACCAGACACCGTTGATGCAAAAGGTGTCTTTTGCACGGTGCGTTTCGTGAAACCCAAGCTTCTGAAACAACGCAACGGAAGCCGCGTTGTGTGGATCGGCGTCCCCGGTCAGGGTCTGTGCTGGGGTCGTCGCCCAAATGTAGGGAAGGATTGCTAACATCGCCTCTGATACGAGACCTTGCCGATGAAAGGGGTGGTGCAACATAAAGCCGACCTCCCATTCCCGGAACACTCCAGCATTGCCGATCATCTGCCCGTCCAACTCGATCAAGAAATTTACCGGGGATAATGCAAAGGCCGCGATTTTCTCAGACAGCATCTTCTGCGTTGTGTCTCGATCCGGGTGCGGCGGGGTCGACCAGTAAGTCATGTTTTGCGGATCGCTATAGATCGCGAACATGGCATCAAGGTCGCTTGCGCGCGGTCCTCGCAGGAAAAGCCGTTTGGTATGCAGCATGGGAAAAGAGCCGCCGATTGGCGGCCCCGTATTCTTAGCGCTTATCGATTGGGACATAGTCCCGCTGAGTCTCACCCATATACAGCTGCCGTGGGCGGCCGATCTTGAGCTGTGGATCGTCCAACTGCTCTTTCCACTGTGAAATCCAGCCGACGGTCCGTGAAAGCGCAAAGATCGGTGTGAACATCGAAGTTGGGAAGCCCATCGCCTCCAGGATAATGCCGGAATAGAAGTCGACATTCGGGAAGAGCTTCTTCTCTGCAAAATACGGATCGGCGAGAGCCGCTTTTTCCAGTTCCTTTGCGACTTGCAGGATCGGATTGTTTTCGACGCCTAGCAGATCCAGCACCTCATCCGCACTTTCCTTCATCACGGTCGCCCGTGGGTCAAAGTTCTTGTAAACGCGATGGCCAAAGCCCATCAGGCGGAATGGGTCGTCCTTGTCCTTCGCGCGGGCAATGTATTCTGGAATGCGATCCACTGTGCCGATCTCGCGCAGCATCTCCAAACAGGCTTGGTTTGCGCCACCGTGGGCAGGGCCCCACAGGCAGGCAATGCCCGCCGCGATACACGCAAATGGGTTCGCGCCAGAGGACGAAGCCAAACGCACAGTCGATGTAGAAGCGTTTTGTTCGTGGTCGGCATGGAGCGTGAAGATCCGGTCCATCGCTTTTGCAAGAATTGGGTTCACTTCGTAATCTTCGGCAGGCACGCTGAAACACATGTTCAGGAAGTTCGATGCATAGTCGAGATTGTTCTGCGGATACACGAACGGTTGGCCAATATGATATTTGTATGCCCAAGCGGCAATTGTTGGCATCTTGGCGATCAGACGAATGGTTGCGACCTCACGCTGCCAAGGGTCTGAAATGTCAGTGGAGTCGTGATAGAAGGCTGACATAGCTCCAACAACACCGACCATGATCGCCATTGGGTGGGCATCGCGGCGGAAACCGCGGAAGAAGTTCTGCATTTGCTCATGCAGCATCGTGTGGTTCGTTACACGGTTTTCAAAGTCGTCCAACTCTGTCTTCGACGGCAATTCGCCGTAAAGCAGGGCGTAGCACACCTCAAGGTAGTGGGATTGACCGGCGAGCTGGTCAATTGGATAGCCACGGTGCAGTAGCTCTCCCTTACCGCCATCAATAAATGTGATAGTGGAGTCGGTGGAGGCCGTTGATGTGAAGCCAGGGTCATAGGTGAATACCCCAGCTTGTGCGTAGAGCTTGCGGATGTCGATGACGTCAGGTCCAGCGGTGGGGGAGTGGATTGGCAGCTCATAAGACTGCCCATCAATCGTCAGCGTCGCGGTTTTTGTTGAATCGGCCATCTGTGTTCCCTCATCTCTGACGCACACCACATGGTACGCGCGGCATTCTCTCTGTCTGATGCCAGTCTGGTTAGGGAGCGAACGTAACGAATTCGTTTACCCTGTCGCGTCGTGTAGACGAGCCAGGGTTTCTTCACGTCCCAGGACCAGCATCATATCGAACACGCTTGGAGAAACTGCCCGTCCGGCCAACACCGCCCGGAGTGGTCCGGCGAGCTTGCCAAGCTTCGTATCATTGGCTGCAGCAACCTCTGATACAGCACCCTCCAAGGTGTCTCGCGCCCAGCTAACACTTTGCAACTGCGGCGTCAATTCGCGCAGTATACCGATGTGTACATCGTCCAAACTTTTTGCAGACTTTTCGTCTGGCGTGATCGGGCGGCCTGTCAGAACAAAATGCCCTTTTTCAAGGAGTTCGGGCAAGGTTTTCGCCCGCTCTTTGAGGCAATACATTGCCTTCGCGAGCCCATCACTTTGTGGTGGGGTCAGTGGTTCGGCTTCCGTCGCTGCTAGAAATGCATCGATGTCTTGCAGCAGTGCAGCATCGTCCGCCGACGCGATGTGCTGGCCACAGATGTTGTCGAGCTTTTTGAAGTCAAACCGGGCTGGCGCTTTGTTGATGCCACTGAGGTCAAACCACTCTTTTGCTTGATCATCAGTAAAAAACTCATCGTCCCCATGGCTCCATCCAAGACGCGCGAGGTAGTTGCGCATGCCTGCCGCTGGATATCCCATGGCTTGGTACTCCATGGTTCCCGTGGCCCCATGGCGTTTCGACATTTTCTTACCGTCTGGCCCGAAGATCAGTGGAACATGCGCGAGCACAGGTTTGTCCCAACCCATCGCCTCATAAATCAGGTTTTGGCGGAAGGCATTCGCAAGATGATCATCGCCCCGAATGACGTGTGTCACGCCCATGTCGTGGTCATCAACGACCACGGCCAACATGTAAACTGGCGTACCGTCGGAGCGCAGGAGGACCATGTCATCAAGCTGATCGTTCTGCCAAGTTACATCGCCTTGCACTTCATCCTTTAAGGTTGTGCTGCCCTCACGTGGCGCCTTCACGCGAACCACAAAAGGTGCGTCAGGGTGTTCACTTTCCGAGACATCGCGCCACGGGGAGCGGAACAGTGTTGAGGTCTTGTTCGCACGGGCCGCTTCCTTGAAAGCGGTGATCTCCTCAGGTGATGCGAAACACTTATATGCGGTTCCGTCCGCCAACATCTGTTGCGCGACTGCGGTGTGCCGGTCCGCTTGGTCCGCTTGGCTGATTGCCTCGCCGTCGTAGTCGAGCCCCATCCAGGCCATGCCATCGAGGATCTTTTGTGTGTTTTCAGGCGTCGAGCGGGATTTATCGGTATCTTCAATGCGCAGCACAAACTTGCCGCCCCGACCGCGGGCATAAAGCCAGTTAAACAACGCCGTCCGGACCGAGCCGATGTGTAAATCACCGGTCGGCGAGGGCGCAAAGCGGGTGACTACGGGTGCGTCAGACATGAGGATTTAACCTTTCATTCACCATGATCGGGCCAAGCTGGCGTTGAACCTGCGGTCTACGCAAGGCCGGGGGAGAGGACAAGGGCGTCTGGTGCGGGCTTTGGCGGACATTTTGCTGGCACAGCGCGGTCATTTGATCGGCTGGGTGCCTGTATGCCTTGGGGCCGGCATAGGGTTCTACTTTGCTCTGCGGTTTGAACCATCAGTAGGGCAGTTGGCAGGGGCAGGTCTGGTGGTACTCAGCGCTGTCGCCTTATGCCGCATCGCGCCGCTTGCGGCCCGGCCTTTGCTGGTTGGCATGGCCCTTTTTTGTATGGGTGCCGGGCTCGGTAGTTGGCGCACCCATCAGGTCGCGGCGCCGAAGCTTGAGTTCCGCTACTATGGGCCCATTGAAGGGCGCATTGTCGGGATGGACCGTTCCTTTAGCGACGCCGTTCGTCTGACGTTGGATCGCGTGCGGCTCGATCGTGTGGCAGCTGATCGGGTTCCAGCCCATGTCCGTATCGCGATCCATGGCGACTTGCCGAAGGTGCCGTTTCGCCCTGGGCAACGGATTATGACAACGGGACATCTCTCCCCGCCCGCGGGCCCTGCCGAACCGGGCGGTTTTGACTTTCAGCGGCATGCCTGGTTCTTGCGCCTGGGGGCTGTCGGATACACCCGTAACCCGACGTTGCGCGCGACACCGGCGCGGCAAGACGACTGGCGAACCTGGATCTTTAGCAAACGGATGCAAATATCGGGGGCGGTGCAAACCGTCCTACCGGGCGAACCCGGCGCAATCGCCGCTGCGATCACGACCGGAGACCGATCTGGGATTGACCAAAAAACCTTAGCGCACCTGAGGGCTACGAACCTGGCGCATCTGTTGGCGATATCAGGACTACATATGGGTTTGCTGACGGGATTTGTTTTTGGAGCCTTGCGCGTCAGCCTGATGGCTGTCCCCGCAGTGGGGTTGCGGGTGCCAACAAAGAAAATCGCCGCCTTTGGGGCTCTTGCAGTTGCAGCGGTCTATTTGCTGCTGTCCGGCGGGAATGTCGCGACAGAGCGGGCTTTTGTCATGGTGGCTGTCATGTTGGCGGCAATCCTTCTTGACCGACCAGCCTTGACGTTGCGCGCCGTCGCCATTGCGGCAACTGTTATCTTGGTGATGAAGCCCGAGGCGCTTTTGGGACCCGGCTTTCAGATGTCCTTTGCCGCCACAACGGCGCTTGTTGCGGTCTTCCAAGCCATCCGAGTTTACGGACGCCCGGATTTGCCGCCACTGGTTAGACAGTTGGTGTCACTGGTATTGGCATCCAGTGTCGCGGGGCTTGCCACAGCCCCAATCGCAGCGGCGCATTTCAACCAGTTTGCCCACTATGGGCTGATCGCCAACGTACTGAGCGTGCCACTAATGGGGGCGGTGATCATGCCAGCTGCGGTCGTTGCCGCATGCCTGGCCCCCTTGGGCCTATCCGAAGTGGGACTGACCATTATGGGTTGGGGGATCACGTGGATCTTGAAAGTCGCGGAGACGATTGCTGCCGTCCCAGGTGCCCTGGGGCACGTCCCAACGCCGAGTTTTACGGTGTTGCCAATCCTGGCCGGTGGGGCTCTGATTATTGTCCTTTTGCAAGGGCGAATAAGGTGGGCCGGAGTGCCCGTTATCGCTGGCGCTTTTGCGCTCTGGGTTGGCGGGGAGCGCCCACCCCTTTTAATCGCGGAAAGCGGTGGATTGATTGGGATCCTCACAGCGGAAGGACGCGCGCTCAGCCGTCCAACCGGTGATGGGTTCGTGGCGTCGGTTTGGTTAGAAAACGATGGGGCGGTCGTTGATCAGTCCATCGCGCGCGTGCGCGAAGGGATCGTGCGGGATGGCCGATCTTATGCCGCCAGGCTGGGCCACTACCGCATCCTGCAAGTTGCGGGAAAAACAGCTCTCGCTGAAATAGAGGAGTGTGACGGCGCAGATATTCTTGTGAGCAACCAAAAGGTGGCAACACCGCGTCCCTGTTTGGTCTTTGATCAAACCGTGCTGCGCGAAACTGGGGCGGTCACTCTCGCGCTTGATAAAGACAATCGGCTGGTCATACGCAAAGCGCGCGCCGAGATCGGCGCGCGCCCTTGGAACAATTGGAACGGGGATAGCGAGACTTCTCTAACAAGGGCGATGAAAAAGCCGCAGAGCGCAGTGCTCCTGCCGCCTTAGTTGTAAGTCCGGATGAGGCCTACAAGACGCCCCTGCACCTTGACCTGGTCATCGCGGAACAGACGCGTTTCATAGGCCGGGTTCGCTGCTTCCAACGCGATCGCACCATTGCTGCGGCGGAACTTCTTCAATGTAGCTTCCTGGCCTTCGATCAACGCGACGACGATGTCGCCGTTATCTGCCGTCGTCGTTTCGCGAATAATGACCACATCACCATCATTAATGCCAACGTCGATCATCGAGTCTCCTTTGACCTCCAGAGCATAATGTTCGCCGCCGCCAAGCATCGACTGAGGCACGGCAACGTTGTGAGATATCTCCGAAATCGCAGAGATCGGTACACCTGCCGCAATCCGCCCCATGACTGGCAACTCAATTGCGCTGGCGGCCTCGACAGGTAAGGCAGTTGCCGGTGTTTGATCTGGCTTGTCACCATCGATGACACGCGGGGTAAAACCGGTTGCCTTTGGTTCCAGCTTTTGTGCCAGCGCCTCAGGTAACTTTACAATCTCTAGTGCGCGGGCGCGGTGGGCCATGCGTCGGATAAAGCCGCGTTCTTCTAAGGCGGTAATCAAACGGTGAATGCCGGATTTTGAGCGCAGATCCAGCGCCTCTTTCATCTCATCGAAAGACGGCGGCACACCATCGCGCTGAAGACGGATATGAATGAATTCAAGAAGGTCGAGTTGTTTCTTCGTGAGCATTGCAACCCCTGCTATGTTCTCTGCCTGTTGCTGGCATGTTTGGGGTGTGTTCTAGCAATGTTCCCGTTTTGTGTCAACTGTTCGCCTTATAGGAGTATTGCCTTTACGGCACTGCCTTTTTCGCGAGCGGGATCTTTGACGGGGCGGATCAGCAGTGCGTTTGCTTCAGCAAGAACAGTGAGGAGCGCGCTGTCTTGTCGTTCCGCAGGGACGATCACGCGCACTTCGGGGCCGTCTAGCAGGGTCGCGCGCATATAGTGCTCCCTCGGGCCATTTGGGGCTATGTCGATCCCCAGCGTGGCTGCGATTGGCTGCGGGAGAACGTCGGATTGGCCAAGAAGCTTGCGGATCATCGGGATTAAGAACAAGTGACCGCAGACCATTGCGGATACAGGGTTTCCAGGCAGGCCTAAAAACGCTTTGCCGTGCAAGGTGCCCGACATCAGTGGCTTTCCAGGGCGCATCGCGATCTTGTAAAACGCACGGTCAAGACCAAAGTCTTGAGCGACCTTCCCAACCAGGTCGTGATCTCCGACTGAAGCTCCACCAATCGTAACAATCAGATCTGCAGCCACAGCCTGTTCCAAGACCGTCCGAAGGGCAGGTGCTGTATCTTTGGCGATGGGCAGGATCGTCGCAGTGCCGCCCGCGCGTTCGATCAACGCCTTCAGTCCAAAGATGTTAGAGGCGATGATCTGATCCGCGCGGGGTGTCCCGCCCGGCATCACCAATTCGTCGCCCGTGGCAATCAGAGCGACGTGAGGCTCGCGCGTCACAGCGACGTTTGCAATGTTCATGGCTGCCAGAAGCGCGAGGTCCGACGGGACCAGAACGCGTGGGGAAGTGAGCGCGAACTCGGCAGGAAAGTCTGCGCCGGCTGGCCGGACATAGGGATTGGAATCGAGGTCCGCCTTTAACGTAATGGTGTCGCCTACTCGATCCACGTCCTCTTGAATAATGATGCGATCCGCGCCTGTTGGGACGGGGGCGCCTGTAAAGATCCGTAGCGTGTCGCCGGGTCCGATTCTACCGTTCCAGCCATGGCCTGCCGCCGCTTCACCCACTACTTGAAACGTCGCGCCTGGACGAGCGCCGGTTCCTTGCAGGGCGTAGCCATCCATCGCGGATGCCGCAAAGGGTGGCTGCGGACGGTGTGCTTTGGCCGTCGTGCGCAGCGTTCGGTTGGCAGCATCCGCAAGTGGCAGCAATTCAGTTTCAAGGGCCACTAAGGGGTCCAGGCAAAGCGCCTGCGCCGCTTTGACAGAGATCATGGGTTCTCGAACCGGCCCGATTTGCCGCCGTCTTTGAGGGTGACTTTTACCCCGCCGATTTCCATGTCTTTCTGGACGGCCTTTACCATGTCGTAGACCGTCAAAGCGGCGGTGCTGGCTGCTGTGAGCGCCTCCATCTCAACACCTGTTTGGCCCGTCGTTTTGACTGTCGCGGAGACGCGCACACCGGGCAGGTCCATGTCTGGCGTGAGGTCGACTGCCACTTTCGAAATGGGCAACGGATGGCAAAGGGGTATCAAATCAGCCGTTTTCTTCGCTGCCATGATGCCGGCAAGTCGCGCTATGCCAAGAACATCACCCTTTTTGGCTGTCCCAGATTGAATGATATCAAGCGTTTCTGCGCTCATCTTGATGTAGCTTTCCGCCACTGCGATCCGATCCGTTACGGCCTTGTCCGAAACATCGACCATATGCGCTTGTCCGTCGGCATCAAAGTGGCTGAGGCCCGTCATGCTGCACTGTCTTCCATGTAGGGGTTCGCCAGTAGCGTCTTTGTGGCGGCAGTAACATCTGCCTGCCGCATCAGGCTTTCCCCGATCAAGAACGTACGGGCCCCATGTTGCGCAAGGTCGGCGAGGTCACTTGGCGACGAAAGCCCGCTTTCCGCGATCAGCATCCGGTCTTTTGGCGCGAGTTTCGAGAGCTTACGGGTCGTTTCTAAAGTTACCTCAAAGGTCTTGAGGTTCCGATTGTTCACACCCAAGAGCGGCGACTTCAGTCCCATCGCGCGCTCAAGCTCTTCTTCATCATGGACCTCAATCAACACATCCATGCCCCACGCAAAAGCCGCGTCCTCGAGTTCTTGCGCTTGGGCGTCGCTGACGCTGGCCATGATGATAAGTATGCAGTCCGCATGAAGGGCGCGAGCCTCTGCGACTTGATAGGTGTCATACATGAAGTCCTTGCGCAGTGCCGGGAGATCAACTGCGCTTCGCGCTGCTGTTAAGAAGCTGTCGTTGCCTTGAAATGATGGCACGTCCGTGAGGACCGACAGGCAAGTCGCCCCGCCTGCGGCGTAGGCCTGGGCGAGGGCTGGCGGATCAAAGTCTTCGCGGATCAAGCCTTTGGACGGACTCGCTTTCTTAATCTCAGCGATCAGGCCATAACCCGTTGACTGCGCCGCCTTTAGGCTATTTGCAAAGCCGCGCGGCGCTGGGGCCTCTTTCGCGCGTGCCTCGACGTCGGCCAGGGGCACGGCGGCCTGACAGGCTGCAACATGCTCCAGCTTATATGCTTTGATCTTATCAAGTATGGTCGCGCTCATGCGGGGTCGCCCCAATGAATTGGTGTCTGCCCCTGGTCTTTAAGCCACTGGTTGACCTTGGAAAAGGGGCGGCTGTTGAAAAACCCGCGATGGACCGACAAGGGCGACGGGTGCGCGGAGGTGTGGATAAGCGCGTCGGGCCGAATGTATTTGGCATAGGATTGGGCCGGACCACCCCAAAGAAGATAGGCGCGGGGACGATCGTTCAAGCGCTCTAAAACTTGTTGGACGAGGGCGGTCCACCCAAGCCTGGCGTGCGCCTTCGGCTGTCCCGGGGGAACGGTCAGCGCTGTATTGAGCAAAAGGACGCCTTGATGGGCCCAATCGTGCAAGCTGGTCTTACGACGCGACACATCCAGATCGGATTCAATCTCTTTGAAGATGTTTCCCAAGCTGTCGAGGCGTCCACCAAAGGCATCGGGAATAGAAAACGCCAAACCATCCGCCTTGCCCGGCGTGTGGTACGGGTCTTGGCCAATGATGACCACCTTGGTGGCATCTGGTTGCGTGCCCGTAAGTGCTGCGAAGGTGAGCGCGGGCGGCGGCAAGAATTCCGCGCCGGCAATCGAATTCATAATTGCAGGTAAGTCATTTTCAAAAAAAGGTAATTTAGCCCAGTCGCCGAGGCCGCTCGTGCCAAACATCAGGCCGCGGTGATCCGCGCGAGCGCGTCAACTTTGGCCTTCGCCTTGCCACTGTCGATACTGTCTGCCGCAAGCGTCACGCCGCTTTTGAGGTCTGATACTTTACCGGCAACCAAGAGCGCTGCAGCGGCGTTGAGCAAGACCGCATCGCGATAAGCACTTGAGGCCCCATCGAGCAGGGCTCTGAACGCTTCGGCGTTCTCTTCGGGTGATCCGCCAATGATTTCTTTGAATGGGTGCACTGGCAGCCCAGCGTCTTCGGGGTGGATTTCTTGCGACGTAATCACACCGTCCGCGAGGGCAGCCACGGCCGTCGGACCGGAGATTGAAATCTCGTCGGTCCCATCCGACCCATGAACCAGCCAAGCGGCTTCGGTCCCAAGATCTCGCAGTGTTTCGGCCATCGGGAATATCAAGTCTGGCGCGAACGCACCCGTCAACTGTCGTTTGACGCCAGCTGGATTTGTTAATGGCCCTAGGATGTTAAAGACTGTTTTTGACCCTAGCTGCACCCGAACGGGGCCAACGTGTTGCATCGCCGGATGGTGAAGCGGGGCCATCATGAAACAGATACCTGCTTCATCCATCGCCCTTTGCATCACCTCGGGCCCGGCCATAACGTTGATGCCCATGGCGCTCTGGACGTCGGCGGTGCCGGACTTTGAGGAAAGGTTCTTGTTGCCATGCTTCGCCACCGGCACTCCAGCGCCCGCCACGACGAAGGCTGTTGCGGTCGACACATTGAGCGTGTGCTTGCCGTCACCGCCGGTACCAACAATATCCATTGCATCAGCGGGTGCTGTTAGCGGGACACAATGCCCCCGCATAACGTGGGCGGCTGCGGCGTATTCAGCAACGGATTCACCGCGCGCACGCATCGCCATCAGAAAGCCGCCGATCTGGGCGGCCGTCGCCCCACCACGAAAGAGAATGTCGAAGGCCTCTTCAGCTTGGGTGCGCGATAAAGGTCCTTCGCTCGCAGCGAAGATCAAAGGCTTCATCGCGTCGCTCATGCTGGGACCTTCATGTCTTTCACGAAATTTTTCAGAAGCTTATGGCCATGTTCTGATGCAATGGATTCCGGGTGGAACTGTACCCCGTGGATGGGCAGTTCTTTATGAACAAGGCCCATGATTGTACCGTCTTCCAGCTCTGCCGTGATCTCAAGGCATTCGGGTAGGCTGTCCCGTTTTACCACCAGCGAATGGTACCGAGTTGCCGCAAATGGCGTAGGTAGCCCCTCGAAGACGCTCTTACCTGTGTGGTGCATCACCCCCATTTTGCCGTGCACAATTTCATGGCATCGCACGACCTTACCACCAAAGGCTTCACCGATTGTTTGGTGGCCCAAACAGACCCCCATCAATGGTGTCTTGGTCTCGGCTGCTGCTTCTGTGAGGGCCAAACAGATGCCTGCCTGCGCCGGATCACAAGGGCCTGGAGACAGCAAAATTGCTTCAGGTCGCAAAGCCATCGCCTCTTGAACGTTGAGCGCGTCGTTCCGCTTCACCACGACCTCAGCCCCAAGTTCACCCAAATAGTGAACCAAATTGTAAGTAAAACTGTCGTAATTATCTATCAGTAGCAGCATTTCGCGCGGGCTTTCGGGATTTTTGGCTACCGCGACCTGGATGGACCGCGATATATGTGTTGCATAAATGATCTGAGAGCGTGGACCGCGTCAAGCTGTCTGGGACACTCGGACGCAAAACAGTAGGCTCAGTTTGGCCTTCTGAGAGCAGACCGTAGGGGTGATGATCGTGCGTGGAATATTGGGTGGCGGATTTTGGGGTCTCGTCGTAGGCGGCGCAGCAGTGGCAAGTGCGTCTTTGGTTGGCCCACCGCCTGAAAGAGGCGTCGATACGGGATTAGAGAATGCGTTGGTCGCCGCAGATGGTGGCCTGTCAGATGGAGCGTCACCAAGCCCCGTCAGCAACACGGACGCACCGGATGTAGAAGCGCCTGATACGGAAGACGCTGCTCCACCGTCCTTAACGGCAGAAGCACCGGTCACAAGCGAGAGCACACCGTCCGGCGTTGCAATACCTGAAGCCGAAGAAGCGCCGGCCGCTATTGAAACGGATGTTGCAGCACCGCCGACGGTCGAAGCCGAGGTGGACACGACGGCACCGACGATCTCATCTACAACGGATCAAGCGGATGCCGCCGATACATCGGAGGGTAGCACGGCCCCGGGCGCTGAGATTACCGCAGACGTGGATGAGCTTGCGACGCCGGAAGTCGGCACTGCCCCCGTTGCCGTTACAGAAGAAACGGCCGCACCGCAGACGAACTCCGCGCCCGAAATCATCATTTCCGGCGGCGCCGGAAGCGACACTGCGCCTGCAACAGATACATCAACGGCGGATCAACCCGTAGTCGCAGCGACGGGGACGCTGACACCACCGCCCGAAGCTCCCGAAAGCGGCAGTTTGGAGAGCACTGAAGACGCGCCAGTAGTTTCGGACGGCGTCACGGCGTCACCGGCTGCGCCAGAGCAAGACACGCTCGATTTGGCAAGCGCCGATGTCGCTGATCCACCAGGCATTGCACCTGAAATTACCGCAACAGCGCCAGAGGCTGGGGTCGCGCCAGCCGTGGACGGCGGATCATCGCCAAACTTGGATGGCACCGTCGAAGTGGTGCAGCCTTTGCCAGATGCCCCGGAGACGCCTGCGGCACCAGAAGTGGAAGATGACATTCCCGCCGCTGACACAACGCCAAGCGTGCCGGAAACCGACACTGCTACGGGTCCCATCGGTGAAGATACGACCGTCGTTGTTGTAGAGCCCCCTGCAGAGGAAGTGGAAGTTGTCATTGTCGAAGACGACACCACACCCACGGTCAGCGTGCTTCCCTCCGGCAGCGGCGGCGTTAAAGTGAACCGCTTTGGCGTCGACGACGATAACAGCGACGCGGCCGCGTCGGAAACCGCTGCCCCGGAACCAGAAAGCTTTCCCGAAGGAACGCCAGCCTATGTGCGATACGGCGTACCTGGCGAAAACCTCAATGATTTGCCAGAACTTTCGGTGATCCTTGTGGACGACGGTGAGTTGCCGAACGCGGTTGCTGCTGTCAAAGACATTCGTTTTCCTGTCAGTGTTATGCTCAACCCCGCGGCACCGGATGCTGCTGCGCGAATGACGGCTTATCGGGCCGCTGGAATAGAAGTTGGCATTCTTGCAACGCTGCCACCCTCCGCAACACCAAGCGATGTGGCAATCTTCTTTGAGGCGGCACTCGCAAACCTGCCAGAGACGGTTGCCGTGCTCGATGCCGATGGTGAAACCCAGGTCGATACCGAGGTGATCCGCGAAACGGTTGCCGCATTGGCGGAAGATGGGCGTGGGCTGATCACGGTGCCGCGGGGGCTGAATAGCGCGCAACGCGTCGCTTCTGAAAGCGGTGTCCCTGCCGGTGTGATTTTTCGGGATTTGGACGGCGACGGGCAGGACAACCGGGTCATACAGCGTTTTATGGATCAAGCAGCCTTTCGGGCGCGTCAAGAGTCTGGTGTGATCCTGTTGGGACGGGTTCGCGATGAAACCGTTTCTGCGTTGACGCAATGGGCAACGGGCTCACGTGCGACACAAGTGGCGATGCAGCCGGTTTCAGCGGTTTTGTCGACGGACTAATCTGCCGACGGTCCATTGTGATCGGAAGCTTTCTTTTAAGAATCGACTGCTGCGCACAAACCGACGCACAAAGGCTTTTTTTCGATATCCGGATTCCGTCGAGGTCTCTTGAAATCGTCAGGCCAAGCATGACACCTCAAGGAGGACTGCTTCCCGTTGATGATGTTGCATTTTCTTGTAAATTTATCGTTTAGAAACAATGGTTTCCAATTCGTGAACAATTGGATTCGGGCGAAAAGGTGCCGACAAGAAACGCAGCCGAGACCGACTTTTTGCCGACGCCAAATTTCAAGGGTCTCAATGAATTGACGCCGCTTCAAATTGTACCATAGCCAAGTGATACTCGCGGGACGTTAGCATTTTCAAAGAACTAAAGTGATATGCAGCGCAGCCGTAAGTTGGGTCGGGAAATCAAACTTTAGATTGAGGCGGACATGGTAGACATCACTGGCGAACAAAAAGTCTGGCACAAAATTACGCTCGACTTTGAGGCCCCCGAGACTTTCTCAGAATCCCCATCGACTTTTCGTGACTATCGATTGGATGTCACATTTCGAAACACTGTTACCGGGGAGGTGATCACGCTGCCCGGTTACTTTGCCGCTGATGGTGATGCCGCGAATACAAATGCCACCTCTGGCAACATCTGGCGCGTCAATTTTAATCCGCCGTCGGAAGGGGCTTGGGAGTACGAGGCCTCGTTCCGGACAGGGACAGACATCGCAGCGAAGACCTATGCTGAAGCGCCAAATGCTGGGTCAGCGGTTGGCTATATTGACGGTGCGTCAGGCACCATCGATGTAGCACCCACGGATAAAACAGGTGACGACTTCCGTGCCAAAGGCATGATCCTTCAAGACGAGGGCACACATTACCTCCAGCACCAAGGTGATGGCGACTACTTCATTCGTGGTGGGCCTGGTATTCCTGAGAACTTTTTAGCGAACCAAGACTTCGATAATACGGCAAACGGTCGACACGATTACGCGACCCACCGCGATGCCTACAATGCAGGCGATCCGACCTGGGATGGTGGAAAAGGCCAGGCTGTCATCGGTGCGGTCAATTACTTGGAAGAGCAGGGCTTGAACACCATTTACCTGCTGACCAACACCTCTGGCGGAGATGGGCAGGATGTTTCGCCATGGACCTTTCGTGCACAAGATACCCCCAAGAACGACCCGGGTTTGACGAACGGGGAAATCGATAAATTTTCGACCTACGACGTATCGAAGCTGTCCCAATGGGAAATTGTGTTTGACCACATGGATGCCAAAGGCATTTACAAAAACGTTTTGCTTCAAGAAACCGAAAACGACCAACAACTTGACGACGGAACCAATGCAGATGGGACGTCACTGAGTGTTGAGCGGCTCGTCTACATACGAGAGATGGTGGCCCGCTTTGGCCACAACAACGGCATTCAGTGGAACATTGGCGAGGAAAACACCAATACTGACCAACAACGGGCAGATCAGGCGGAGTATCTGAAAGCGGTCGACGGCTACGACCACCTAGTGGTCATCCATAGCTACCCCGGCCAGATCAATCAGGTTTATGACCCGCTGCTGGATGATGAACCCTTCGACGGGGCCTCGTTTCAAACCTCCGCCCAGAACATCCGAAATGAAGTGATTGAGTACCGCGACAAATCGGCTGCGTCGGGCGACAAGTGGGTGCTGGCTTGGGATGAAGATTCCAGCAGCAACGGCATCGTTGACCCCTATTCGAACAACCCCGACAGCGCGAACGAAAAGACCCTACGCGAGGGATTTTGGGGCATGCTGACGGCAGGTGGCTCTGGCGGGAACTGGTACTTTAAGGGCTCGTCTGGGCACTCACTCGATCAAAATTACGACACCTTCGACGCGCATGCCTCAGTCTGGAAATGGACCGCCGCCGCGACCAGTTTTTTCAACACCTACATCCCATTCTGGGACATGCGCCAGGCCGATGGTCTTACGTCAGACAACGATGACTTCGTCATGGCACAAGACGGCGAATACTACGTCGTCTACGCTCCATACGGCGAAGCGGGCAACATCCGTTTGAACCTGAACGGGTACGCAGGCGAGACATTCGATGTTTTTTGGTACAACCCGAGGATCGGCGGCGAACTTATCGAGGATGGTCAAATCTCCGGCGGTGGCGAGCGCGTTATCGGCAGTGCGCCCTATGATAATGGCAAGGACTGGGTTTTGTTGGTGCGTAACACTAACGCCGCCGAGTTCCCCTCAGGTGGGGGGCAGGCCTCGCCCCCCACAACCCCACCAGATATTACGCCCCAGCCGCCGGTAGAGGATCCGGTCGTACCTGAAGAAGCCTATTTCGAGATGACGAATGGGCTTGTTGTGATGCAGGCAGAAGACGGCGCTTTTGTTGACGCCAGTAACCCAGAAAACGACACCTGGGATCTGACCCAAAGCTTTAGCGGCGACAAAGGCGATGGCGTGCTTTTGTGGACGGGCAATGACTACTTTGGCGGCCAGCATGCCGGCACCCCGAAGACCGCCCCGCTTGCCTACAAGTTCGAAGTCGATGAACCTGGCACCTATTACCTGACGATCCGAGCGATCCGGCCAGTGACTGGTGAAGAAAGCGACCGCAACAACGACTTCTTTGTGCAGTTTGAAGATCAAGGGTTTACCAAGATCTTCTTTAGCGGCGCCCGGGATCAGTTCACTTTTGCCAGCACTTACGACAAGAACCATCAGAAAAGTCCGGCAACCTTTGATGTTACCCAGGACATGATTGACCAAAATAATGGTGTCTTTACCCTGACAGTTTCGGCCCGCTCACATATGGCGGGTATGGATGAGATCCATATTAAGAAAGGCAGTGCAAGCCGGGATCACGATTCGGAAACTTCTGCTTTGGTCCAGGGGGCTACGGATGGTGGCACGCCACCGCCGCCGCCGGTTGAGAACGACGCACCCGTCGCAGTCGCTGACGAAATTTCTACTGCGCACGACACCACAATCCTCGTCGACGTACTCGACAATGATACCGACTCTGACGGCGATGCGCTGACGTTGACGAGTGTGTCCTATTCAGGGAACACGGCTTTGGTCAGCATCGAAAACGGCCAAGTCAAAGTGAACCCTTTGAGCGCCGCTACGAGCGAACGGGTCGAAGAAGTTACTTACACCGTTCAGGACGCCAACGGTGCAACAGCAACGGGTTCATTGACAGTAACTGTTGGTGCGAAGGATGTAACACTGCCGCCAGTGGACGATACACCGCCTCCGGTGGACGACACACCTCCGTCGCCGCCCGTAGATGATACACCTCCGCCGCCAGCGGAGCCTGTCAACGCTGCACCTGTTGCGGTTGACGATTTGGCCTCAACGGCACACGACTCGACAATCCTCATCGACGTCGTGGCAAATGATACGGACGCTGACGGTGACACCCTGACGCTCACTTCGGTCTCTTATGACGGGGATACGGCACTCGTTTCGATCGAAAACGGCCAGATCAAAGTGAACCCGCTCCGCAAGGCGACCGAGGCACGTGTGGAAGAGATCACCTACACGATTACCGATGCAAACGGGGCTAGTAGCTCAGCAAAATTGTTGGTCGATATTGCGGCCGAAGACGATGCTGCCACACCAGTAGAGCCACCGGCACCACCAGCACCGCCTGCGGAGCCTGCGTCAGACTTTGTGCTCGATCCAGGGCATTCGACTCCATTATCAACGGCGCAATATTCGCCGGAAACTGGTGAGCTCACTTTGGTGTTTGACTATGTTCGGTTGCTTGACACGACAGGTCCTTGGGCGAACGCGCGCCATATCGACGGTTTAACAATTGACGGCACGGCCTATGAGATCGAGATTCATGCGGACGACGGGCCACGTGATGCAAATGGGAATTTCATTTTCAGTCGTGATACGATGGAAAACATGTTCACGCTTAACATTGGCGAGGGACTCGACCCAGCTGATGGTAGCCTCGACTTTGCGTTGACGGATCGGGCAGACGGTGGCGGCCAACTGTACAGCTTCAGCCTATTGGAAGACGATGGAGAGGTCACACCGCCTGCGACAGGTGGCGATAGCACGCCCGAAGCGGTCGACGATGCCGCGGACACCGCACAAAACGTGACGATCTTGGTCGATGTGCTTAGCAACGATGATGATGGTGGAGCTGGACCGCTCACTTTGGTGGATGTGTCCTACGATGGCGGAACGTCACTCGTCGCGATCAAGGACGGCATGATCGAAGTGAACCCTTTGAAGAAATTCGACAACGACCGCGTGGAGGAGATCGTCTACACCGTGCAAAATGCTGATGGGGTGCAAAGTACGGCGACCCTTCAAGTCAATATCGGCGATCTAGATCAGTCGACTGTCACGCCTGTCGAGGAGGTGCCAGAGCCGCCGACAGTAGATCCGCAGCCAGCGGACCCTCAAGATGGGCTACTTGACTTGTTCATCGCGGATACGACTACCAATGCGACACTGCGGACCCTCGAAAGTGGAGACCAAGTCGCCGCGGAAGAGCTATCGGATACGATCACCTTCTATGCGTCATCGGCGGAAGATGATGTGTTCTCTCATGTTGAGTTGACCTTCGAAGGTCAGACCTCGCGCGAGTATTTCGAACCTTACGCCTTGTTTGGGGACATCAATGGTGACTTCAGAAAAGGTATCGACCTTGATCCGGGCACTTACGATTTGATGGTGAAGGGCTACCACAAGAATGACGATACGGTAGAAACGCTTGATCTTACCTTCGAGATTGTCTGATAAGTCCAGTTCGTAAAGAGTCAGTTCGCAGCGCCGGCGAGCGCTGCGGGCGCTGACTTAATCCAAGTCAGTGCCGCTGGATGCTTAAGAGCTGGATCACCGGTTACCGCCACCTGTAAACATAGCTGCATCTGCGGCGGCCTTGCGGATCGCGTTCGATTTGTGGACCGTCTCCTGGTACTCCATCTCAGGATCGCTGTCATACACCACACCGCCCCCTGCTTGAACATACAGCTTTTGGTCTTGAACGATGGCCGTGCGGAGCGCGATGCACATGTCCATGTCCCCGTTCGCGCTGAAGTATCCACATCCCCCGCCGTAAACGCCGCGCTTCTCAGGCTCTAACTCGTCGATAATTTCCATGGCACGGACCTTTGGCGCGCCCGAAACGGTGCCAGCCGGCATACCAGCAAAGAACGCCGAAAGCGCGTCTTGATCGTCGGCGAGCTCGCCCACAACGTTTGAAACGATGTGCATCACGTGGCTGTAGTATTCGACGACGAATTGCTCCGTCGGATGCATTGTGCCGACTTTGGTCACCTTGGCGGTATCGTTGCGGCCAAGGTCAAGCAGCATCAGATGCTCCGCCAGCTCCTTCTTGTCGGCAAGCAAGTCGGCTTCGTTAGCCTTGTCCTCCTCCGGCGTCGCGCCGCGCGGGCGGGTGCCTGCGATGGGCCGGATAGTGACTTTCTTGCCAAGCACTTGCACCAGAATCTCTGGGCTTGCGCCCACGACCTGATATCCACCGAAATTGAAGTAGAACATGTAAGGCGACGGGTTTGTCCGCCGCAGCGAACGGTAAAGCGCGAAGGGCGGCTCGCGGAACTCTTGCGTCCAGCGTTGGGCTGGGACGACCTGGAAGATGTCGCCGGCCTTGATGTACTCTTTCGCCTTCTCGACTGCATCGAGGTAGCCTTCGTGGGTAAAGTTCGACACGGGCGGCTCCACTGGATCGGGGTCCGATAGATGGCGGCTCTCGACAGCGGCAGGCCGTTCGAGCGCGCGTTCCGCGTCCATGACCCGTTCGGCAGCTTGAGCATAAGCGGCCTTCGCCGACAGTCCGCTATCGGCCCAGGCCGTCGCCACGAGGATCACATCGCTTTTGACGCCATCTAAGATGGCCACAACCGAAGGGCGCAGCATGACTGCGTCGGGGAGGCCAAGGGGGTCAGGGTTCACATTCGGAAGACGTTCAACCAGGCGGATCATGTCATAGCCTAGGAACCCGAAAAGACCCGCAGCCGCGCCCGGAAGGTCGGCTGGCAAATCAATGCGGCTTTCGTCGATCAAACCTCGCAGGGCTGTAAGCGGATCGTCTGCGCAGGCTTTAAACGCCGCCTGATCAAATCGAGCCGAGCGGTTCACTCGGCTCTCTGTCCCGCGGCATTCCCAGATTAGATCTGGGTTCATCCCGATAATGGAGTAGCGACCACGAACTTCTCCGCCCGTGACGCTTTCCAGCATGAAGGCATTTTTGCCAGCACCATTGAGCTTCAACATCAAAGATACGGGCGTGTCTAGATCGGCCGCAAGCCGGGTGTAGACCACCTGGTTTTGGCCGGCGTCATAAGCACTGGCGAAGGTGTCGTAGTCGGGGAGAAGGGCCATGTTTTTACTGGAAGGCGCTGTGCACGGCGGTAAGGTTTTGTTGGTTCAACGAAACCTCCGTGTCGCGCTGGACGCTGTTGTTGTAGATATCGAAGATGTCTTGGGCGATCCCTAAGGTCGCTGTCTGGGATAGTGCCTCGAGCTCGGCCTCTATCGCTTCATCATCTGCGCCAGGGACTTGGATGTCGTCGACGCGCAGTACGATACCAAAGGTTTCGGCATCGATTGTAGTGATGTCGCCGCGTTGCAGCTCAAACACGCGATTGATGAAACCCGGTGGCGTTCCCTCGACGAAACCACGCCGCGTGATGCCGGTTTCGACCAGCGCAGTCAGGCCTTGAGTTTCGAAGCCAGTGGTCGCATCTAGCGCGTCCGCAGCGGTTTCGACTTCGCCCATGACAGCGGCCTGCGTCTCTGCAGCGGTCCAGGCGGCAATCACGTCGTCGCGGACCTCGTCCAAGGGACGAAGCGCCGGTGGTGTGATCCCGTCAAGTTGCAAAGTGAAGATGCCTCCATCAGCCAGTTCGAACAGCTCCGGAAAATCGCCTTCCGCTACTGCCGAAGCAGCCGCCCGGAAGGCCTCGTAGGCGGCGATGTCCTCAGTGCTTTCAGGCGTCCAGCTTATGGTGCCTTCCTGCATGTCGGTCTGAGCAACAAGGTCACTGATCGCAGCGCCACCGGCTAGCAAATCGCTGATCCCTTCCCGCGCGCTGTCGATCACGCGGACCGCGCGGGCGGCGGAAAGCTCTTCCCGCAGGCCGGGTTCGGCTTCCTCAAATGTTGTCTCGTCAGCCGCAAGAACAGCATTCATGCGGAACAGCGCTGGTCCGAACCGGGTCTCAAAGGGTCCGACGACATCCCCTGGCGCTGCAGCGAAGACGGCTTCGCCGGCGTCGCCCAAGCTTTCTTGATCAACATCCCCCATGTCGACGTCTGTCAGTGACAGGCCACGGGCCTCAACCAATGCGTCGAAGGTCGTGCTGCCGTCGTCCAACTGCGCGAGTGCGGCATCCGCTTCGACGGTGCTTATATAGACGATGCGTTCAACCAAGCGGCGTTCGGGGCGGATAAATTCGGCGATGCGTTCGTCGTAGAGTTCTCTCACCGCCGTCGCGTCGACCTCAACATCGTCTTGGATCATTGCAGGCGTGAGCCTTGCGTAGCTGATTTCACGCGCTTCCGGTGCGGTAAAGGCATCCGGGTTGGCGTCATAGTGGGCTTGGATGTCTGCGTCGGTCGGGGCAGGCAACTCTGTAGAGAGGTCTTCAGGGCGCAGCGCTGCCCATGTGATCGAGCGAGTCTCACCGATGTATTTGGCTAAGGTTTCGGCATAAACTGTTGGTGTGCCAACCCCTTCCACGATCGCGCCTTGGAGCAGGTTGCGGGCCGTTTCGTCGCGGATACTAGCTTCGAATTGTTCTTCTGACAGACCACTGCGCTGCAGCGCATTTCGGTAGGTCTCACGGTCAAAGGATCCATCCAGACCGCGGAAACCGGGCACCTGCAGAACTTCTTCGCGAACCCGCTCATCGCCAACGGAAATGCCGAGCTTGGCAGCTTCATTGTCAAGCGCGCGCTCAGCGACAACGCCATTCAATGCGCGATCGACTAGACCTAGTTGTTGAGCTTGAACAAAACTGACGGGGGTGCCGACTTGCTGTTCAAAGCCGCGGATCTGTGCATTCAAAGCCCGCTGATACTGCACCACGGTGATCTGCTTATCGCCGACTGTGCCGATCGTACGGATGTTCCCGCCGACACCACCCGCGCCAAAGCCCAACAGCCCGACAAACAACAGGCCCACAATGATCCACATGCCATAGCGTGGCTTCTTCGTCTCAGCCATGGAAATTGCCCTCTTTTTCAGTTGGGTTTGCATAGGCCCTGGCCCGCAGGCGCGCAAGGTCAGAGCGTCAGGTTTTCCAAGCGGTCAAACAGGGTTGCGATGCCAGTACGGTCAATGTTGGCAAAAGCAATGCGCAGTTGGCGCGCACCGTCCGGGTCGCCATCCGGAACGAACATCGTCCCAGGCAAAGCGAGCACGCCTGCTTTATTTACAAGTAGTGGCGCAAGCGCGTCGGAACTGATGTCAAATGGATGCTGCATGTATGCGAAGTACGCACCACAGCCCAACAACTGCCAGCCCTTTGCGGCGAGGCGCGGAAAGTGGTCCGCAATGGCCGCCCGCCGGTCCAGCACCTCGGTGCGTTCGCCGGCGAGCCAGTCGCCCAAGTTCTGTATGCCCCAAAGGGCGGCTCGCTGGCCAAGTTGGTTCGGACAAATGGTAACCGTGTCGAGGAACTTCTCGGCCTCGGCGAGCAATGCGGTATCCGCGATGACGGCCCCGACGCGGTGCCCCGTAAGCCGATATGCTTTCGAAAAGGAGTAGAGGTGGATGAAGATGTCCGCCCATTCAGGATCTTGAAAGAGCGGATGTGGTGCGCCGGTGCGGCTGTCAAAATCACGGTAGGTTTCATCGACGATCAGCTTGATACCACGTTCGCGGGCAAGTGCTGCAAAAACTGCAAGTGTCTCACCCGGATATTCGACCCCGGCAGGATTGTTCGGGCTCACCAGTGCAATGGCGCGGGTCTTTTCAGTAATAAGTGACGCGCAGTCCGCCACAGTTGGCACCATGCCAGCACCGACGGGAAGAGCAACGGTTTCGACCCCGACCATGTCGAGCCACATGCGGTGGTTAAAGTAGTAGGGCGTTGGCAAGATGACAGCATCACCTTCGGTGCAAAGCGCGGTAATCACGGCGGCAAAAGCTTGATTGCAGCCCGAGGTAATCGCCACTTGATCCGCGGCAATCGCGCCACCGTAGGCTTGCGACCATTCGGCTGCAACGGCCGTGCGCAGTGCTGGCAGGCCAAGGACAGGCCCATATAGGTGAGAGTCCGCATCTTCCACGATCATCTGCGCCATAGCTTGACGCATGGCTTCAGGCGGTGGATCAACGGGGGCCGCTTGGCTCACGTTGATCAGCGGACGCTCGTCTGGATGTGTGACGCCCTCCAGCCATCGACGCGCCTCCATTACGGGTGGTGCGAACGTCGCGGCTGTACGGGTTAGTGACATGGGAAAATCCAATTGCGAAATTGCGTTAGAGGTCAATCTTTACCACGGTAGGGTTCGACGTATTGAAGCGCCATGTCCCAAGGGAAGAAGATCCAAGTGTCCTGACTAACGCCGGTGATGAAAGTATCGACCTGCGGTTCGCCTTCGGGCTTGGCGTAGACGGTAGCAAAATGCGCTTTAGGGTACAGCTTGCGAACAAGTTCCAATGTTTTTCCGCTATCAACCAGGTCATCGACGATCAAAACGCCAGTTCCGTCGCCCATGACTTCCGCGTCAGGTGCTTTGAGGACCTGCGCCTCCCGCCGCTGATCCGCTTTGCCACCGCCGGAGTGGTAAGACATCACCGAAATTGTATCGACCGTGCGAATGTCGAGCTCGCGCGCGACGATCATCGCAGGGGCCATTCCACCTCGGGTGATCGCGACGACTGCAGACCAGCCACCATCTAGTGGCCCCTTGCCGTCCAATCGCCACGCCAGTGCACGGCTATCGCGGTGGATTTGGTCCCATGAGATATGAAAACCTTTTTCGTGGGGGAGCCTGTCGGTCATCTGTACCTCATTTACGTGAATGCGATTTTGAGCCCAAAGAGGGCAATCAGCGCACCAAAGGTCCGGTCAATGACCGCCTTCATGTGCAGATATCCTGCTTGGGCCTTTGGAAGGGAAAACACCCGGGCCACAACAATGTACCACGCTGTTTCGTTCACGAAGACCATGAGCAGAATTGCGAGCAACCAGGGCAGGGGCGTCCCGACCGGGACGAGCCCAACGAAAACAGCGCCAAAGAAAATAGCGGGCTTCGGATTAGACGCAAAGGTCAAGAATCCCAACTTGACTGCGCCCCAATTCGTCCGCGGTTGTGCATCCGGCCCCGGCGTTTCCAAAGGTGTTGGAGCGTGCTTCCACATCAAAAAGGCGATGAAAAGAAGAAACCCGGCCCCGACAAGTTTTAGCGCAGTAAAGAGCGCCGGAACCAATTCGAAAAGAACGGCCAGACCCGCCATCGCGGCGGTCGCCCACAGAACCGCGCCGAAGCCAAAGCCTAGCGCCAGCGCGCAGGCAACGCCGAAGCCCTCGCTCGCTGCGGTACGCACGCTAACCACAAAAGACGGCCCCGGCGAGATTGCCGCAGCAAGGTGGATCAATACCACCGAGGCAAAGGCCGCCCAAGTCATACTAGTCCTTTGTGATGTCGGGGGCGTCGACCGCTTTCATGCCCACGACGTGGTAACCGGAATCGACATGCAGCACTTCGCCTGTGGTGCCCGATCCGAGATCTGACAGCAGGTAAAGAGCGGACTTGCCGACATCTTCGATAGTGACTGTACGGCGCAACGGTGAATTGTACTCATTCCATTTCAGAATGTAGCGGAAGTCGCCGATGCCCGAGGCCGCCAGTGTCTTGATTGGCCCAGCTGAGATCGCGTTGACGCGGATACCATCTTTGCCAAGATCCTCGGCCAAATAGCGAACGGAGGCTTCCAGCGCGGCTTTACATAGTCCCATGACATTATAGTGCGGCATCACGCGTTCGGCGCCATAATAGGTCATCGTTAGGCAAGACCCGCCGTCGGTCATCATCTTCTCTGCCCGTTGGACCACGGCGGTGAAGGAGTAAACGGAGATGTCCATGGAGGTTAGAAAGTTCTGGCGAGAAGTATCAACATAGCGGCCGCGCAGTTCCCCTTTGTCGGAGAAACCAATGGCGTGCACGATAAAGTCGAGCTTACCCCAGCGTTTCGCGAGATCTGCAAACAGCGCATCGATCGAAGCTGTATCGCTGACGTCGCAAGGGAGAACAATATCGGACCCGACGCGTTCAGCCAGTGGCGCAACCCGCTTCAATAGCGCGTCGCCTTGATACGAGAATGCCAGTTCTGCCCCAGCGTCAGCGCAGGCCTTTGCAATCCCCCAAGCGATCGATTTGTCATTGGCGAGTCCCATAATCAGCCCGCGCTTTCCCTGCATGAGGTCTGACGTCACAATCCCACTCCTCTTCGGTCTTTGTATTGCGCATGTGGTGTAGGGGATTGCGGAAAGCGCAGCAAGTCAGCAGGCGCCCTTGCGTCAGCGCCAGGCGTCCCCTACGGATTTCGGGCCTGGTGAAGAGAGGGGCTCATGACAGATCGAACAGGAATTTTTGCAGGGGACGACCCGTTTGCCCTGGCCCGCGCTTGGCTTGAAGCAGTCGCGGGCGAAGAGCCGAATGATCCAAATGCAATCGCCCTGGCGACGGTGGACTCAGAAGGACTGCCAAATGTTCGCATGGTGTTGCTTAAGGACATCACCGACAACCACTTCGTCTTTTATACAAATTACGAAGGGAAAAAGGCGCAAGAGATCGCAAAAACCGGAAAGGCTGCCTTTGTGCTGCACAGCAAAATGATGGGTCGTCAAATCCGTGTGCGTGGCACGGTTGAGCAAGTGGCGCCCGAGGTCTCCGACGCCTACTACGCCTCAAGGTCCTTACAAAGCAGGCTTGGCGCGTGGGCGTCTCGCCAGTCGGAGCCCTTGCCATCTCGTGGGACACTGATGGCGGAAGTCGCGCGCGTGACCGCTTTGAAAGGTCCGAATCCCGACAGACCGCCACATTGGGGTGGATATCAAATTACCCCACTAGAGATTGAATTTTGGGCGAATGGCGCCTTTAGGTTGCATGATCGCTTCAGGTGGTCGCGCGAAAATGACAAAGAGAGTTGGACAATCACGCGCCTTAACCCATAATGATACAAAACGAACAACGTTAACGTTGAGTTACTGATTGTTTCGGGCTTTATACAATGTATACGCTCCCGAAACCTCCGGTTTCACAACTAACAACGAGTAGAAAATGCAAGTGCCGGAACAGCCGCAAGTCATCGCGGGCCACGTAAAGTGGTTTGACCCAACAAAAGGGTTCGGTTTCGTCGTTCCCGAAGAAGGGGGCGCCGATATCCTGCTTCACGCGAATGTCTTGCGCAATTACGGGCAGGGTTCCGTTGCGGATGGCGCCGGCATTGAGATTGAAGTTCAACAGACGGAACGGGGACTGCAGGCCGTTCGGATTCTGAACATCGTCGCGACAGCCGAAGATATTCCGCCCCTCCGCGACATGGCGGATTATTCCTCTGACGACATCGCCGACATGGATGTCATGCCGTCACGCGTGAAGTGGTTTGATAAGGCAAAAGGATTCGGATTCGCGAATGTGTTTGGCGATAACCAAGATGTTTTTGTCCATGTGGATGTCTTGCGCCGGTCCGGTTTGGCGAATCTTATGGCAGGCGAGGCCATCGGCCTGCGGGTTATCGATGGTGAGCGTGGACGCATGGCAATAGATGTGGTGACATGGGACAACGTCGCCGAGTGATCGCAATCCTTTTTGGGTGTGCCGCGGCGCTTGGCGGCATGGCGCACGCGCAATGTGTTGAAGACGTCGCTACAGTGCGCGGTGAGTTTGGCCAGGCGAATTTCAAGATCGACGTTGCTGATGAGCCAGAAGAACGAGCGCAAGGCCTGATGTTTGTGGAAAGCATGCCGACCTTGGCGGGTATGCTTTTTGTTTATGAACAACCGCAGCGCGCGACGTTTTGGATGAGAAACACGCTGATCTCTCTCGATATGTTGTTTGCAGACGAAACGGGTGTGATTAACCGAATCCACCCGGACGCCATTCCAGGCGACGAAACGACCATCGATGGTGGTGACAATGTCAGTGCGGTTCTGGAAATCAATGGCGGCCTGGCGGCACGCCTCGGGATCTCTGTAGGTGACACCATCCAACACCCGTCGTTTGGGGCGGAGGCCGCAGACCCCTGCTGATTATTGCAATCGGGGCAAATAGGGGCTTTTCAAACTTGGACACTCAGGCTAAATCAGCCGTCAGTCGGGGCATAGCGCAGTCTGGTAGCGCATCTGTTTTGGGAACAGAGGGTCGGGAGTTCGAATCTCTCTGCCCCGACCACATCGCAAATTGCGACAAGACGCCTCCCCATATTTGGGGGGGCGTTTGTGCTTTCGCAGACGCAAAACACCAGATGTGGTGGCGGTGCGTTGCCGATTTACCAAGTTGACGCGACGATTGTTTCGGTTTGTGAAACGGCGAGCAGGTGTTTCCAAAATTGTCCCCAGGGCCATCCGGGTTCATGCTGATGAGCGCCTGGAAAGCGACCTTTGCCGTTGTATTTTAAGGCTCTGTTCAGTGTCCTTCCCATGGGCAAGGCGTGTGCACAAACATGGGGATGAATCGGGCAAGGGAAGTCGAGTCGGCTGCACTCTCCTCCGTCAACCAAATTTATCCAACATTAATGTAAAAAAGCCGTTGACCGTATTGCCAAGATACTGACACATTGTGCGGGCTGACAGCAGCCACACACAAGATGTGGTAGCGGGCGGGGACAGGCGGACACAGCCGAAGAGACATGTTGATAGGGGTTTCGTTGACCTTTTTTTGAAGGTCGGCGGTCGATATGTCTTTCCCTCTTCCCAGGCTGTTGGCCCTCCGCAGAGACGGAGGCGCTTGGGTACACAAGCCGCAACGTCGGCAAAAAAGATGGGGCACACGATGCAAATCGAACGGAACTTCACGACAGCTGGCCAGGACGCATACGCATCTTTGGCGTTCAACACGACCACATCGGAGATTCGGAATCCGGATGGAACAATTGTGTTCAAATTGGAAGCTTGCGAGATTCCTGAGAGCTGGAGCCAAGTTGCATCGGACGTGATCGCGCAAAAGTACTTCCGCAAAGCTGGTGTGCCGTCGGCGGTGAAGAAGGTCAAAGAGAAGGGTGTTCCAGAGTTCCTGTGGCGTTCTGTCCCCGTCGAAGGCGCGACCTTCGGCGGCGAAACCTCTGCTAAGCAGGTGTTCGACCGTCTGGCAGGGGCCTGGGCTTATTGGGGCTGGAAAGGTGGCTACTTCACCTCGGAAGACGACGCCCGCGCTTACTTTGACGAAATGCGCTACATGCTCGCCACGCAGCGCGCGGCGCCCAACTCCCCTCAATGGTTTAACACCGGCCTGCACTGGGCCTACGGCATCGACGGACCCGCACAAGGCCACCACTACGTGGACTACCAGTCGGGAAAGCTGACAAAGTCCAAAAGCAGCTACGAACACCCCCAGCCTCACGCATGTTTCATTCAGTCCGTCTCTGACGACTTGGTGAATGATGGTGGAATTATGGACCTATGGGTGCGTGAGGCACGTCTATTCAAGTATGGGTCGGGCACCGGGACGAACTTCTCCTCCCTTCGCGGCGAAGGAGAACCACTGTCAGGCGGTGGCAAATCATCCGGCTTGATGGGCTTCTTGAAGATTGGTGACCGTGCCGCGGGTGCGATCAAATCTGGCGGTACCACGCGCCGCGCGGCGAAGATGGTCATTGTTGATGCGGATCACCCCGATATCGAGGACTTCATCAATTGGAAGGTCATTGAAGAGCAGAAAGTGGCGTCGATCGTTGCGGGCTCAAAGATGCATGAGAGGTACTTGAATGCGATCTTCTCGGCGATCAAAGCCTGGGATGGTGGCGAAGAAGATGCATTCGACCCCAAAAAGAACAAGGCGCTCGGCAAGGCAGTCCGCTGTGCCAAAGAGGTTGCGATCCCCGAAACCTATGTGAAGCGCGTGCTGGACTACGCTAAGCAAGGTTATGCTAAGATCGAATTCCCGACCTACGACACGGATTGGGACTCTGAGGCTTACTCATCTGTCTCCGGCCAAAACTCAAACAACTCCATTCGCGTGACCGATGCATTTTTAAAGGCGGTCGAGAATGACGACGATTGGCACCTTATCAACCGGACAAACGGTGAGGTCTCCAAGACTATCCGTGCCCGGGATCTGTGGGAGCAGGTCGGCCATGCTGCATGGGCCTGTGCGGATCCTGGCATTCAGTATCACGATACTGTGAACGCTTGGCATACATGCCCAGAAGACGGTGAGATCCGGGGCTCAAACCCCTGTTCTGAATACATGTTCCTGGACGATACGGCCTGCAATCTGGCGTCGATGAACCTGTTGACCTTCCACAAAGACGGTGAGTTCCAGGCAGAAGACTATATGCACGCCACGCGTCTGTGGACTGTCACTCTCGAAATCTCCGTTTTGATGGCGCAGTTCCCGTCTAAAGAAATCGCGCAGCGGTCTTACGACTTCCGCACGCTTGGCCTTGGCTATGCAAACATTGGTGGCCTGCTGATGAACATGGGGCTTGGGTATGATAGCGACGAAGGCCGCGCGATGGGCGCTGCCTTGACTGCGATCATGACCGGGGTGTCTTACGCAACCTCCGCCGAAATGGCGAAAGAGCAGGGTGCATTCCCCGGCTACACCAAGAACGCCGACCACATGCTGCGCGTTATCCGCAACCACCGCAATGCGGCGCACGGCAACACAAATGGTTATGAAAATCTTGCTGTAAAGCCAGTGGCCCTCGACCACGCGAATTGCCCCGACCAAAAGCTGATCGCTTTAGCGACTGAAGCGTGGGATGAGGCGCTGGCCTTGGGTGAAAAGCATGGCTACCGCAACGCGCAGGTCTCTGTCATTGCCCCAACTGGCACAATCGGTCTTGTGATGGATTGCGATACGACAGGGATCGAACCAGACTTCGCGCTTGTGAAGTTTAAGAAGCTCGCCGGCGGTGGTTATTTCAAGATCATCAACCAATCCGTGCCTGCGGCGCTCGACAAACTGGGCTATGGCTCTGCCCAGATCGAAGAGATCATCGCTTACGCTGTCGGTCACGGGTCGCTTGGCCAGGCACCGGCGATCAATCACACCTCCCTGATTGGTCATGGGTTTGGCCAAGCAGAATTGGACAAGGTCGAAGCCGCACTTGGATCGGCGTTCGACATCCGGTTCGTGTTCAATCAGTGGACGCTGGGCGAGGAATTCTGCACGAAGACACTGGGTATTCCGGCTGAAAAGCTGAATGACCCTACGTTTGATCTGCTGCGCCATTTGGGCTTCACGAAGCAAGACATTGACGCGGCCAACGACCATGTCTGCGGAACAATGACGCTAGAAGGCGCGCCGTTCTTGAAGGAAGAGCACCTCAACGTCTTCGATTGTGCGAACCCTTGCGGCAAGAAGGGTAAGCGGTTCTTGAGCGTGGACAGCCATATTACCATGATGGCTGCAGCGCAGTCCTTCATCTCTGGCGCTATTTCCAAAACGATCAACATGCCAAATGACGCGACAATTGCGGATTGTCTGAAGGCTTATGAGCTTAGCTGGTCGTTGGGTGTGAAGGCGAACGCCTTGTACCGTGATGGTTCCAAACTGTCCCAGCCGTTGGCCGCAGCGCTGGTGGAAGATGACGATGAGGCGCTCGAAGTCCTCGAGTCCGGCACGATACACGAAAAAGCGGCCGTGCTGGCCGAAAAGATCGTCGAGAAGGTGATCATCAAAGAAGTCGTCAAAGAACAAGAACGCGCCAAAATGCCAGAGCGCCGGAAGGGCTATACCCAAAAGGCGATCGTTGGGGGTCACAAGGTCTACCTGCGGACTGGTGAGTACGAAGACGGCTCCTTGGGTGAGATCTTTATCGACATGCACAAGGAAGGCGCGGGTTTCCGGGCGATGATGAACAACTTCGCCATCGCAGTGTCCGTCGGCTTGCAATACGGCGTGCCGCTGGAGGAATTCGTTGACGCCTTCACCTTCACGAAGTTCGAACCAGCGGGCATGGTTCAGGGGAACGACAGCATCAAAAATGCGACGTCGATCCTTGATTATATTTTCCGTGAGCTGGCCGTGTCCTACCTCGACCGGACTGATCTGGCGCATGTAAAACCAGAGGGGCCTGCGTTTGATGATATTGGCCGAGGCGAGCAGGAAGGCGTGTCCAATGTCAAGGAACCGTCTGAGGTTGCTGCAACGAAGTCTTTGCAAGTTCTGAAGCAGATCTCTTCGACCGGTTATCTACGCAAGCGAATGCCGCAGGAGCTGGTGGTTCTGAATGGTGGGGCGACAACGGCATTAGCAGGGGAAGCTGCCGCGACGGCCGTCGCTGTACAGCCTGCTTTCGATGATGCAGGGACAGCGGCGATCAAAACAACGCTGTCCGCTCGCGATAAGGCGAAAATGCAGGGCTATGAGGGCGAAGCCTGCGGGGAGTGTGGAAACTACACGCTCGTTCGGAACGGCACTTGCATGAAATGTAACACCTGCGGCGCGACATCCGGCTGCAGCTAACAAAGGAATTTGATGTCGACGGAGGGCATCAAGGTCAGACCCGGGGTGGGTGCGCTCACCCCAGGCGCGGATCGGGCCGCAGGCAACTAACCGAGCGGTAAATAATTCGAGCCTGATTTAGCGAAACTTATGGGGTCCCTTTGGGGCCCCTTTTTTCGTCCGCCTGTGAAAGAGCGCGCTCTTTTGAGGAATGCGGTCAATTTCTGCGAAAGAAGTCGTCTGACAATCTAGTCCGGAATACCAGCGGTTGTTGTGGCGGTGTGGCCATGACTATGTTGGGTCCATATTCGTTAAGGAGAGTCCCGATGCGGTGCCATGAAGTTGATTACGAGATATTTGGTGACGACATGCAGATCGTCGAAGTGGAATTGGACCCTTCTGAGAAGGTAATCGCAGAGGCCGGGGCCATGAATTACATGGAAAACGGCATCACGTTTGAGACGAAAATGGGCGACGGAACCACGCCGACATCTGGTGTGATGGGGGCTTTGATGAACGTGGGCAAGCGTGTGCTCACTGGGGAATCAATCTTCCTCACCCATTTCGAAAACAGTGGGCAAGGTAAGAAACGCGTGGCCTTTGCAGCCCCTTACCCAGGAAAGATCATCCCGATTGATATGTCGCAGGTGGGGGAAGAGCTGATCTGTCAAAAAGATGCCTTTCTATGCGCCGCTTTTGGTACTCAGTCTGATATAGCGTTTCAGCGCAAACTCGGCGCAGGTTTCTTTGGCGGCGAAGGCTTCATCATGCAGCGGCTGCGCGGCGATGGCATGGCATTTATCCATGTCGGCGGCACGGTGATCAAACGTGAACTGGCCGCGGGAGAGGTGATGCGCGTCGATACTGGCTGTTTTGCCGCCTGTTCGGCGACAGTGGATTACGACATCGAAAGGGCAGGCAACCTGAAGTCGATGGTGTTTGGCGGCGAAGGCATATTCCTTGCGACCTTGCATGGACCGGGAACCGTCTACATCCAGTCGCTACCCTTCTCGCGCCTCGCGAACCGTGTCTTGCAGGCCGCGGGTGGTGGTAAGGGAGAAGGATCAGTCATTGGCGGCTTGGGTGACATGTTTGGGGATCGGTAGCTGACTGCGTCGGTCTTAAAAGCTTTGCAGGCGCCTTCGCCTCCCCAAAAGGTGCATTTGACCAAAAGAAGTTATGCCGTCGGAATATCGAAGCCCGGCGGCGCAAGGTGAAATCCGGTGAAGTCGAAGCCTGGCGAAACGGTGCAACTGACTAACGTATAGTCTCCTGTGCTGCGGGCCGCTTGCCAATGGCCAATGGGCACGATGATTTGTGGCGATTGATCGTTCAGGACGTCGGGGCCTAGGGTGTGGTTCACGGCCGGGCCTTGGTCTGTCTCCGACACTGAAAGGGTCAGCGGCGCGCCTGCATGGTAAAGCCAGATTTCGGCTGCATCCACGGTGTGCCAATGGCTGCGTTCTCCGGCCTTAAGGAGAAAGTAGATGCAGGTTCCCGTGGGCCGCCCCTCATTCTCCGCGATCCAGGTTTGGCGGTAGTGACCGCCCTCCGGGTGGGGGGCGAGATCGAGGTGGGCAATGATGGCATCTGCTGTCATAGAATCACTCTAGGCACGCTGCTCTGCGCAGCAAAGTGGGAAGCACGTGGATGACCAAGAAAATCATCATTGTGGGCGCAGGCATCATTGGCGCGGCGATTGCATACCACCTGCGTGACGCCGAAGTCACCGTGGTGGATGCAGGGGCGGTGGCGAGTGGCGCTTCGGGCCGCTCATTTGGGTGGATCAACGCGAGCTTCTACGCTGATGAAGCCCATCATGCGTTGCGGCGTGTAGGCATCACCGCTTGGCGCGAACTTGGGATGGCCGTAAATTGGTCGGGGTGTTTGCTCTGGGAGGGGGATCTCACGGCGCAGGAGGATCATCTGACCGCCTTGGGTTATCCGGTTCAACGTTTACCGCGGGCTGAGATATCGGCGTTAGAACCCGCGGTCGCTGCGCCGGCGGAGGCGCTTTTGTTGCCGGATGAGGGGGCCGTCGATGCTGGGCAGGTCGCGCAGACCCTCTTGTCCAAATCTGGTGCAAAGGTGGTTCTCGGATGTCCGGTTGAGGCGCTCGTCACAAAGTACGACCGTGTCACGGGTGTACGGATTGCCCAAGGGGAGATCGCTGCCGATCAAGTGATCATGGCGGCGGGCACCGGTGCGGAGGGCTTGTTGGCTGACATTGGTGTGGCACTGCCCATGGCGCGTCGTCCTGCAACGTTGGTGCGCAGTGCCCCCATCGCGCCGCTGTTGAAGCACGTTCTCGTTGGGCCCATGGGCGAGGTACGTCAATCGCCTGATGGTCGATTGGTTGTTCCGGCGGCTATCGGCCATCAAGGTGCGCAGGACGATGGCGTTTGCCGCCCAGATTTAGTGGCAGATGCGACGATTGACCGGTTGGCGGCGCTGTTGCCTGGCATTCCTCTCCGCTGGGAGGAGGTTGTGCAAGCCATGCGGCCTGTGCCAGCAGACGGTTTGCCTGTGATTGGGGCACCCCGTGAGGGGCTCTATGTGGCTGTGATGCACTCGGGTGTCACGCTCGCGGCCTTGACGGGCCGCTTGGTCGCCGCAGAGTTGGCCGGGCGGTTAAGCAACATGCTTGGCCCATACCGCCCGGACCGATTTCAAGCGTGAGCGACGTAGATCACTTCAAGATACTACGGCCCGCGTAGACAGCAGTCTCGCCCAACGTCTCTTCGATGCGGATCAGCTGGTTGTACTTTGCCAAACGGTCAGAGCGGGACAGAGACCCAGTTTTGATCTGGCCACAGTTCGTTGCCACGGCGAGGTCAGCGATGGTCGCATCTTCCGTCTCGCCAGAGCGGTGCGACATCACGTTCGTAAATTGCGCCCGGTGCGCCATGTCTACCGCTTGAAGTGTTTCCGTCAAGCTTCCGATTTGGTTGACTTTTACGAGCATGGAATTGGCGGACCCCTTTGCAATCCCATCGGCCAAGCGTGCGGGGTTCGTCACGAAAAGGTCGTCCCCCACGAGCTGGACTTTGTCGCCGATTTTGTCCGTCAGCATTTTCCAGCCGTCCCAATCATCTTCGGACATGCCATCTTCGATCGAGATGATGGGGTAATCGACAACCAAGGCTGCCAAGTAGTCAGCATTCTCTTCGGACGTCAGCACTTTGCCTTCGCCCTTCATGTCGTACTTACCGTCTTTGTAGTACTCGGTCGCCGCACAATCGAGGGCGAGATAGATCTCTTCCCCCGGCTTGTAGCCAGCCTTTTCAATGGATGTCATAATGAAGTCGAGCGCAACACGGGTGCTTTCGAGGTTTGGCGCAAAACCACCTTCGTCACCGATGCCCGTGTTGTGGCCTGCCGCCGACAGCTCCTTCTTCAATGTATGGAAGATCTCGGAGCCCATGCGCACGGCTTCTTTGATGTCCTCTGCCGCGACCGGCATGATCATGAACTCTTGGATGTCGATTGGGTTATCCGCATGCTCCCCACCGTTGATGATGTTCATCATCGGGACGGGCAGCGTACGGGCCGACGTACCGCCGATGTAGCGGTAAAGCGGTTGGGTTGTGTACTCGGCAGCAGCTTTGGCCACGGCCAGCGACACACCAAGGATCGCATTTGCGCCAAGGCGGCCTTTGTTCGGCGTGCCGTCGAGTTCGATCATTGCCATGTCGATGCCGACCTGTTCGGTCGCGTCCATGCCGACGATGTTCTCAGCAATCTCTCCATTTACGGCGGCAACCGCCTCAAGCACGCCTTTGCCCATGTAACGGTTCTTATCGCCATCGCGTTTTTCTACGACCTCATGTGCGCCCGTCGATGCGCCAGACGGTACAGCAGCACGGCCCATGGTGCCGTCTTCGAGGATCACATCGACCTCCACTGTTGGGTTGCCACGGCTGTCGAGGATTTCGCGGGCGTGGACGTCAATGATCGTGCTCATGGGGAGGCTCCTTTGGGAGGATGATAGCGTTAACGCGCGTTCTATAACGCGGCGTCATCAGGTTTGGAAGCACTGCGCAATTGGGCTTCGCGCAGGAGGGTATAGACGCCCGATGTCACAACGATGACAGCACCAAGGAGCGTCATCGCATCAGGGCGTTCGCCAAAGGCGATCCCGCCGAGGATCAGGGCAAAAACCAAGCGGGTATAGCGAAAGGGAGCAATCACTGACATCTCTCCGACGCGGGTAGCGGTCACGATGGCGTAATAGGCCCCAATGCCAATCGCCACAGCCGCCGCAAGGCGGATACTATCGATCGAGGTCGGGATGACCAATGTGTCCCCGGTAACGCCAAGCCATAGCAAAATCAGACCAGTCAAGATCGAAATGGCAAAGGCATATAGACTAATCACGCGGGATGAGACGGATTGCGTGACCCGCCGTGTCGCGAGGTCGCGGGCGGCCAGGCCCAGCACACCAATCACAGCCAGCAGCGATTTCGGATCAAATGTCTCTGTCCCTGGCCGAATGATCAGCAGCACACCGCTGAGCCCGATCAGAATGGCGAGCCAGCGGCGCCAACCCACCGTCTCACCCAAGAAAAGCGCGGCACCAAGGGTCACGACCAATGGCGTCGCTTGCAAAATGGCCGATGCGGTTGAAAGCGGGGTCAGGGCAATCGCGCTGACAAAGCCGACGGTGCCAACAAGCTCCGCCAAGTTTCGGATCAACAGTGCCGGCTGCAACATGTCCCGCGTCAGGATCGTGTCGCCATAGGCCTTCGTGATAGGGCCAAAGATCAGACAGCCACCAAAGCCCAAGATCAGGACTATCTGTCCGACCGGCATGCCAGCGGCCATCTGTTTGATAAGCATATCTTCGACGGCAAAACCAAGCATCGCGAGGACCATCAGGCCCGCGCCGCGGATATTTGCGGTGCTCGTGTGCGGTTTCACCGAAAAGTTTCCCCCGTGAAATGAGTTGCTTCACCAAACAGGTCAGGGTTTCCTGTCTTGTGTGAAAGAGCCGGTCGCGGAATCTTTCATATGTGTCTTATGTTTGTTTTCGGGTGGTTGAAATGCGGTTTGTGATGATGGTTTGCGGTGCAGCCGGTGTGGTCGCGATTGCTGGCAAATTGGGTGCGGAGCCCGCAATAGTTGTCGCTATTGGGATGCTCTAGCCCCTAGGGTTTTTTCTTGAGCGGGACGCCATAAAGCTCAAGCCGGTGCCCCATCAAACGATAGCCAAGTTTTTTGGCGATCTTGTCTTGCAACGCTTCGATTTCTTCGTCGACAAATTCAATCACTTCGCCGGAATTGACATCGATAAGGTGATCGTGGTGTTCGCGGTCCGCCGTCTCATAGCGGGCGCGCCCGTCGCCAAACTCACGCTTATCTAGAATGCCCGCTTCTTCCAGCAGCTTCACTGTGCGATAGACAGTCGCCAATGAAATGTTGGAATCCTGTGCTGAAGCCCGTTTGAATAGCTCTTCAACATCCGGGTGATCATCGGATGACTCGAGCACTTCAGCGATGATTCGGCGCTGGTCAGTCATGCGGAGGCCCGAGGCCTCACACCGTTGGAGGATTGTTGCGGTCATAAGTGCTCTTGTCGTCGTCGGCCCGGTCTAACGGCTGTTGCGTTCAGATTCCAGCCTCAACGGTCAATTGTCCCGTCATTGTTCGCACAGCTTGCCCGGTGACCTGAATGGGGAAGGGGGTGCCCGCGAGAGCCTCAGTCTTAATCAAAGACGGTCGCCCCATATCGACACCTTGGTGGATCGTGAAAGCGCACGGCTTGCCTGCGATATCGCTCAGAAGTGCTGTCAATGTTGCGCATGCGCTGCCGGTGGCCGGGTCCTCGGGAATGTTGTCGAGTGGTGCAAACATTCGCGCGTCAATCCGCTCTCCATCGCGCACGTAAGCGAAGACTGCAAAGTCGAGGTTGCCAGGGTGCGCTAATGCGCCTTCTCGAAAAGCGTCTGTTTGTGGACGGCACCGTGCGAGTTGGGGCCGATCTTGCAATTCGACAAAGACCATTGGCAAGCCGAGGGATGCTTGGGTTGGGGTATGCGTTGTGGTCAAAATCGCACTGGGGTCGAGGTCAATACATTTGGCACAAAGTGCAACACTCGGTGTCGCAAGCACCTCCAACGCCGCGGTCGTCACAAATTGGGCGATCGTTCCGTCGACCCGGCAGGAAATGGGCCCAATTCCGAGTTCGAGCACCATGTTCTGCGCCGCACCCCGATCATGCAGGGCCACCGCTGTACCGATTGTCGGGTGACCTGCGAAAGGGATCTCCATCGTCGGGGTAAAGATCCGAACCTGCGCTGTATGGGCGGGGTCCGACGGCGGGTAGACAAATGTCGTCTCGGAAAAGTTGAACTCCCGCGCGATCTTTTGCAGCTGCTCTTCCGGCAATCCGGTGGCATCTAAAATGACGGCAAGCTGGTTGCCGCCAAAGGCGTGGTCGGTGAAGACATCGTAGACGGCGAATTCGGTCATCGGGATCCCTGCTACTTATAGGGAGATGGCTATCAAACCTTTCGTCAACTCGCGAGAGGTTGTGGGCGCAACCAGGGCAGCAAGAGCCAGGTCCCGCCGAGCCGCTGAGGTTTGGCTCCGCTGCCAAGTTTAAAACGTGCCAGGCCAGCCGCATTTTCGGTGTCGATGACACCTAAATCCACCGTCTCAACTTGGGCGTCGGCCAAGACGCCCATTGCGGTGCTCAGGCAAAGATTATGTGCGTTGGCCGCGCGCCCCGCGACAGATGTCCAACCGACGTGATAAGTCGCTGACGGTCCATGCCTAAGAAAGATCATGGCCGCAACAGGCGTGTCGCGATCCATTGCCGTCACGACTAAGGTCGCGTCGTGGTTCATCACGGCGTAGCTTTGGGTGAGGGCGGGCGGCAAGGCGCGAATGCCCTTTCTTGATTGCTGACGGAGATCCGCATCCAAGATCCATTTATGACTGGCGCGATGAAAGCCTTCAACGCTGAGTGTCAGGCCAGCGTACTCCGCTTTGCGCAAGGCATTCCGCCATTTAGCAGTCATTGCGGAGAGCCATTCTCCGTAAGACCCGCGCAGGTCAAGAAGTGCAATTGTCGCCGGTGTGATAATTTGACGGTAACCGGCAGCGAGCATGATTTCCGCGGGGATTGATTCATTATTGATCAACTGAACGCCCGCATTGCGGAGTGTCAGTAGCCCCTCCCATTGGATCGCCTGAGACGGCGTCATGTCCCAGACTGGACCCCGAGAGACGAGACGGATAGCCCGACGCGTTGGCCAGATCTCGCGCGACATAATCTGCGCGCGGCCACTCCGGGGCAGTTTGATGGTGTCCATGGGCCGCCCGATACCCGCCAGAGCTGCGGCAAACTGGGGATGCTGCTGCAACGGCGTCAGCGTCGGTGGCAGACGGAATGAGTCGCGGTCGTGCTTCATGCCGACATTAAGAGCATGACAACCTAAGGTCGGGTAAAAGGCTTGGTATGCGTTACCGGAAATCAGCGTCAGTCTGCGGGGTTATTGCTCTTGCGCCGCGTCCAACCCTCTTGGCGGCGGCGCTTGTTGCAACCGCCTTGTTGCTTCCCGTTGTGATCGTCGCCATGGTGTTGGAATTCATTATCTAAGTCAGTGATCTTGGCGCAATTTTGGTTATTCGAGTTCCACCATCGCGTGGCGCTTTTTTCCAGCACTCAATTTGATTGGCGCCGCGAGGGCCGAGGCATCGATCATCAGGCCAGCATTTGTCAGCGGCTCATCGTTCAGTTTGGCTCCGTTTTCGGCAATCAGCCGCTTCGCTTCCTTTCCAGAGCCAGCAAGCCCGGCTTTAACGATCAATTGAACAATCGACACGCCTTCACCGACGTCATCAACACTGAGTGTCAGCGTCGGTAAATCACCTCCGGCACCGCCTTTTTCAAAGACCTCGCGGGCGGTGGATTCGGCAGTCTTCGCCGCTTCAGCGCCATGAAGGAGGGTCGTGACCTCGTTGGCGAGGATGATCTTGGCTTCATTGATCTCCGAGCCCGCCAGAGCACCCAGTCGGTCGCATTCGTCTATTGGCAAGTCTGTGAACATTTTCATGAATTTGCCAACATCGGCGTCATCGACATTCCGCCACCATTGCCAGAACTGGTAGGACGACATCATATCTTCGTTGAGCCAAACGGCCCCATCGACAGATTTGCCCATCTTCTTACCGTCAGAGCGCGTCACCAGTGGTGTTGTGAGGCCAAAGGCATCGTTCGCGTCGACGCGTCGGATCAGGTCCGCGCCAGAAACGATATTGCCCCATTGGTCGGACCCACCCATCTGCAGTACACAGTCATACCGTCGGTTCAGTTCTAAGAAGTCATATGCTTGTAGCAACATGTAGTTGAACTCAATAAAACTGAGCGCTTGTTCACGGTCCAGACGCGACTTCACACTTTCAAAAGACAAAAGCCTATTGATCGTGAAATGCTTCCCGATGTCGCGCAAGAAGTCGACGTAGCCCAGTTTATCAAGCCAATCCGCATTATTGGCGATAAACGCGTCCTGTGGCCCATCGCCATAGGTGATGTAGTTGGAAAAAACACTGCGAATAGTTTCGGCGTTTGCATTGATTTGGTCGACCGACAAGATTTTGCGCATTTCGTCTTTGCCGGACGGATCTCCAACCTTTGTTGTCCCGCCGCCCATTAGAGTGATCGGCCGATGGCCGGTCTTTTGCAGGAGGCGAAGCAGCATGATCTGTACGCAATTGCCGATGTGCAGAGAAGCTGCAGTCAGGTCATACCCAATATAGCCGGTAATCGACTCGCGATACATCAGCTCGTCCAACTCCTGAAGGTTGGTACAATCGGCCAAGAAGCCGCGCTGTGTCACCTCAGTGATAAATTCGGACTTTGGGTGGTAGGTCATCTCTTGTTCCCATGTGATGTGCAGGGCAGTCTATAGCGGGGCATTCGGGCAAGGAACAAGAGCATGTTCAAAGATGGACCGCTACGAGCGGTGGGAGCGATGTCAGGCACATCGTTGGATGGCGTGGATGCGGCGGAAGTGATCACAGACGGCGTGACGATAACGAGCTTTGGGGAAAGTCACTATAGGCCCTATAGCGCACCAGAGCAGTCCCAACTTCGCGCGGCCTTAGGACTTTGGCAGGACGCCGACCTGGCCGAAGTCTCCGAACTTATCGAAACCGCGCATGCGCAAGTGCTGTCTCAGTTCGACACACCGGACCTGTTTGGCTTTCATGGCCAAACGCTGGCCCACGATCCGGCAAGCAAAGGTACTCACCAATGCGGGGATGGGGCTGTTTTGGCAGAGGTGTTGGGAGCACCTGTCGTCTGGGACTTCCGCAGCGCAGACGTACGCTTTGGTGGGCAAGGGGCACCGTTGGCGCCGTTCTTTCACTTTGCACTGGCCAAATACATCCGTGGGGACAAACCGCTCGCATTCCTTAATCTAGGCGGCGTCGGCAACCTCACCTGGGTGAACCCGACGGCCAACAGCCCCGATGATCCCGACGCACTAATTGCCTTTGACACCGGCCCCGCAAACGCTCCAATCAACGATCTGATGCAGTCCCGACTGGGAAAGACCTTCGACGAAGACGGGGCGCTCGCCGCAAAAGGAACCGTCAATGACACTTTGGTCGAGGACTTCCTTCGGCATCCCTATTTCTTCAAAATCCCTCCTAAGTCGCTTGACCGGGACGCGTTTCAAAGTGCAACGGCGGCGGTCACCGCCCTGACAGACCCGGATGCAGCCGCCACGCTTTGCGCGATGTCCGCAATGAGCGTCCTCATTGGCCTCGACCACGTAGCGCACCCCCCCAGCAGGATCCTCGTCACTGGCGGTGGTCGCAAGAACCCGACGCTGATGGGCATGATCGCAGAAGGGGCGGACTGTCCCGTTGGCCCGGTCGAAGATGTCGACCTTGACGGTGACATGCTGGAAGCCCAAGCCTTCGCCTATCTCGCCGTGCGTGTGGCCCGTGGGTTGCCGACATCCAGTCCCACAACAACCGGCGTCAGCGCAGCAGTCTCAGGCGGCACGATTTCCCGCCCTCAGAACGACACCTGACTACGCCTTCTCTTGGACAGACGTACCTTTATTGGAGGCGCGCGAGGGGGCGGGGGCAACGCCCCCAACTTCCGGCCCTGCTCAAACTGTAGGTAGCAAGATTTCGAACCGCTTTCGGATCGCCTGATCGATATCCGCTGCGAAACCGACCTCAGAGGGTGCAGCCAAAATCGACTCCTTCCGCGCGGTCGCTCCAGCGATCAGGTCAGGCCTGTCGTTTTCGACCCATTCCTTCGGCGAGGTGCGATCGGCAATAGCGGGATAAATGTACTCCGTTTGCATCAACCCCAATGTCTGGTCAGAGCCGAGGTAGTGGCCGGTCCCGCCCAAACAAACCTCTTTCATGGTTTCCAGTCCCAGGGTCTCCGTATTCACCTCGATCCCGCGGACGCAGCGCAAGGCCTGACCCAACAGATCATCCCCGAGGATCAGGGATTCATGACAGAACCCAAGCAGCGAAGCATGCATGCCCGCCGCCTCATAGACCATATTCAATCCCGACAGCCCGGCTATCACGTTCGAACACATCTGCTCCCATCCAGCTTGCATATCCGGCAGCTTGGCGTCCGCGATCCCAGCGGCGGCACCGCCAGGTAAGCCCAGGTAGCGGTGCATCTGCGCGCAACCCGCAGTAAGCAACGCCTGCTCACCCGATCCGCCCGACATCGCGCCGGTGCGTAAATCTGATACAAACGGCCAGGTACCAAAGATGGCCGGATACCCAGGCGAGATTGCATTGACATAGACAACGCCCGCCAGACACTCTGCGACCGCCTGCACGATTGCGCCCGCGATCGGGGCGGGGGCCGTGGCGCCCGCCTGACCAGCGGAAAGGAGCAGCACCGTCATCCCGCCCTCGATGCATTCTTCCATCACTTGGCAAGATTCTGTTGCGAACTTCATCGGTGGAACAACAAAACAATTGGAGTTTGACACAAATGGCCGCGCGCGCCAGGCGTCTTCTCCGCCTGCGATCATGTGGAGCAGCTCTAAGGCATCTTTCACAAAGCCAGGCTCGACGAAGGATGTCCCGATGTGTTTCGTTGTGCCCGCGCAGCATGCATAGATGGTGTTGAGGTCGAGCAACCTGTTATCAGTAACGTCCCGTGCCACCATGGGGCGCTGGAGGAAGTGAATGTTGTCTAGTTGTTGAGCGATTTTGGCGGCATCGTGCAGGTCTTGCAATGTGCTATCGCGGTAGCTGCGGCCGTCGACGTCCACCACGTGCACGGCCGCGCCAGCCGTCCCGTAGTGGACCTTGGTACCAGCAAGGTGCAGATCGTGTTTTGCGTCACGTCCGACCAGCGTGACTTCTTTTGCCGCTAAGGTCTGCATTTGTTGAACCAAGCCGCGCGGAAAACGCAAGCGTCCATCATCACCGAGGACCGCGCCAGCGGCGGTCATAACAGCGATCCCGCTCTCTGGAGCATCGATGAGGCCAATTTCTTCTAGCGCAACCAAAGCGGCTTCGTAGATGTTTTCCATATCCTCTTGGGACAGTGGATTGTAGACGCCGCCAGACATTCCGGCTCGGACGGGGCGTTTGTCTTCTGCAAGTGGGGCGGCACGCAAAGCATGCCGGGCCGCGCGGCCGCCGGAGCGCGTCGGGCGCGACCGGCGGGCGGGGGGTGTTTGATCATTCATGATGGGCTCTTTCACAAGTTGGGTCTGATAAAGTGTTTCAGACCTGCAGTGGTCGCCCCCGGGCCGCACGCCCACGTCGTGCGCCAATCGTGCGCAACACCATTAGAAAAGTTGTGAAACGGTGTGACATGGGCCTCCTTGTGCTGAAAAAGGTGGCAGGTTTTGCCCAATCGTCTTGCACAAAACCGACATCGTGTCGTTTTTGGTGCAGTTCCCGATCAATTTTAGACAGGGCGTCTTTTGGCTCGTCGTTTCAAGGGATTTCGGCGGGAAAAAGCCGTGCAGGGGTGCACAAGTGGTTGCGCGGTAAATGAACCTTTAATCCGGAGAACCAATCCCAATCTGACGTGTTGGATCGAGCAAACACACGAAAGGACTTTACGATGAACCGTCTGATGATCACGACTCTAGTCGCTCTGCCGATGACCGCCATTGCTGGCTTTGCCTCTGCTGGTGGCCTTGCTGAACCTGTTGTTGCAGAAGCACCTGCACCTGTGCCTGTCGCCGCCCCTGTCCCAACCGGTCGCGACTGGACTGGTTTCTTTGCAGGTGGCTCCCTTGGGTACGGCCAGTTGGATGTGCCAAACACTTCTGGAGACTTCGAAGGCGTAACCTTTGGCGGTCACGCGGGTTACAACTACGACCTGGGTAACATTGTCCTGGGTGGTGAACTTGAGTTCACAGGCTCCAATGATTTCGCCCTAGATGGAGGCGACTTGGAACTTGACCAAGTGCTCCGTGCCAAAGTCCGAGCCGGCTATGATGCCGGCGTTTTCCTGCCTTATCTGGCCGCTGGCTATGCAGAGGCCACAGTAAACACTGACGGCGCCGATCTTGAAGGAGACGGTTATTTCTTTGGTGTTGGTTTGGACTACGCGGTCAGCGATACGATCACCGTCGGTGGGGAAGTCCTACGTCATGAGTTTGAAGACTTCGACGGCGCCGGTGACGTGACCGCGGACACCTTCGGGCTGCGGGTCTCTTACAACTTCTAGAGACTGTTGTGGCGGTCCTAAGTTGGGCCGCCATCCCCTCTCTCATGTTTCGGACAAGATGGCGTCGATCAGGTCACCGCTGATGCCATTTGCCAGCAGATCAGCTTGCCCATCGTTAAACATCTGTTTTGCCGCGTCATAGATCGCACGATGGGTGATCCGCGCAAGGCTTGAGCCCAAAGAAATCCGAGCAGCCCCCATCGCTGCGAAGGCGGACTGGCGCGTGTTCACATATTCCCCGGCCCAAAGGACGTTGACCGGCACATCGACAGCCTTGATGATCTTCGCATGGTCCTCCAACGATTTTGGCATCGGCGCATATAGGCAATCTGCCCCGGCCGCTGCATAGGCCCGTAGGCGCCGGATTGCCTCATCACAATCGTAGGTGTCCAACATGATGCCATCGGCGCGCGCGGTCAGCACGAAGTCTTGTGGTAAGGTACGCGCGGCGCTTGCCGCTGCCTTGATCCTTTCAACGCTTTGGTCAATGGCATAGGGATCTGTGCTCGGAAGCGCCGTATCCTCTATGCAAATGCCGGCCAAGCCCACCTCGGCGGCCATTAGGACCGTCTCTGCACATGTCTCCGGATCATCCCCAAATCCATTTTCAAAGTCGCCTTGCACGGGCAAATGCGTCGCTGCGACGATGCCTGCTGCATGGGCGAGCGCATCGTCACGACTGAGCGCGCCCCCGTCTGGCCGGCCCAGGACGTAGGCGTGTGCAGCAGAGGAGGTCGCAAGAGCCTGTGCACCCAAGCTTGCCATCATTTTGGCAGTGCCAGCGTCCCAGACATTCGCCAATATGAATGGAGCGCCTGGCACATGCAGGTTTCGAAATGTTTTGCCGACATCTGTCATGATGGATCCTTCTTCAAAAATGATCGTTCCAAGGTGATGAGCCGATCTTTCCGCCACAACCCGCCGCCATATCCGGTAAGGGTGCCGTCGGCACCTAAAACGCGGTGGCACGGGATGATAATTGCGATTTTATTTGCCCCGTTTGCACGGGCCACGGCGCGCGCAGCAGACGGACGCCCAAGCTCTTGCGCAAGCGCGCCATAGGTGCGCGTCTCACCGGCTTTGATTGTTTGCAGCCGTCGCCAAACCTCCTTTACGAATGGTGAGCCATGCAGTGTCAGCGGCACTTCAAATGTCATGCGTGTGCCGTTCATGAATTGAATGATTTGATCCGTGACCAGTTCATGTAGGTCAAAGCACCCGATCCCGATTGGCACCTTTTGGTATAGTCTTTGGAGCTCCTTCGGCAGCGCTTTGCGGTCGGCAAACTCCAAAAGATGAAGACTATGCCGATCCGCAACGGCGATCATTGGGCCAAGCGGTGATTGAAACCAATGGGCCTTGAGATACGCGTTCTCCGGCAACTGCGATGGCTTCACGCCCAACCAGCGGCCAAAGGCGTCACGAAAGGCAGTGGGGCTCTCAAAGCCAGCGGCAACCTGCGCATCGATCACACGGGCGCCATCCTGCAAAGTCACAAAGCCTTCGGCCAAACGGCGTTGTCGCGCGAGGTCTAGGAAGGTCATGCCGAGGTTTCGCTTGAATGTTCGCCTCACGGTCGAAGGATCATACCCGCGTGCGATTAATGCGGATTCTGTCCAGCGATATGCCGGATCGGCGTTCAGAGCGGTTATGAGATCAGAAATCAGGGGATCTGACCGGTTCATCAATGGGTCGCACCGTTTGCAAGGGCGAAAGCCAGCCGCAAGGCCATCGGCCGGCGTTGCAAACCACCTACAATTCTTTTTCTTTGGCTTTCTGGCAGGGCACGTCAGGCGGCAAAAGATGCCTGTCGTCTTAACGCCAACCCAGGCGGTGCCGTCGAACTGGGGGTCGCGATCAAGAAGGGCGGCGTAGAGCTCTTCTTCAGATGGGAGTGTCAGCAGCATGACGCGACTTTAGCCTGCCGGTGCGGAGGATGCCGCCGGAAATCGGGCGTTTCTTTCAAAAAAGATCGCGCCCCTTTGTGATCAAATTGCTGCCTGAATGTGATGGTATGTTCTGTTACCAATCAAGGAGCCGCCCCCATGGCAGATATTGTTGAACTGCAGAGTGAAAAACGCCCATTCGTCCGCGTCATGCTGGACTATGTTCTGGCGAGCTTTGTCGCGTTTTTCGCTTTCTTGGTCTTTAAGATGGCCATGGTCGCCGTTACCAATGCGGTCTTGGGTGCGCCAGTGTCACATCATGCTGAGATGCTTTACTTGACCATTGCAGCTGTCAGCGTCGCCTTTGCGGATCCGGTTGGTGCGCTCCAGCAGCGCGACGGGTGGCAAGGCCATATCTTGGGTGCAGGGGCGACGATGCTGATCGGATTTTTGGCTGCATTCGCGTATGTCGCCATGAGAGGCCACTAAACCAGGCTCTGTGCAAAGGTGATGATCCGCTTCAACGCATCCGCATAGACGGTATCTTCAGCCGTCATGGCGATGCGTATGTGACCTGCCGCGGCTTGACCAAAGCTCTCGCCGGGCATCACGGCAATCCGTTCCGCATCCAGCAAGGCAAAGCCAAAAGCCTCTCCGCTCAGTCCCGTGGCGCGGACATCCAGCATGACATACATCGCGCCATCAGATTGTACGGGGCGCAAAATGTTCTGATCTTTCAGGGCGTCAAATGTGATGTCTCGACGTCGCCGGAACGGAGCTGCAACCTTTTCCTCTAACGGTGTGCCGGCTTTCAAACCAAAAAGTGCTGCTTTCTGTATATATCCCGGCACCCCATAGGTCGTGTTCGTCGCGAGATCGCCGAGCGCCGCGATCATGTCCTCCGGTCCGCAGACCCAGCCAATCCGGCTCCCGGTCATGGCATGGCTCTTGGACATGGATCCAATCACAAGTGTGCGGTCCGTCATCCAAGGCAAGGCGCGTGGTGATAGATGGGTGCCTGTCCATACCTGTGTGTCATAGACCTCATCCGAGATCAGCCAGAGGTCATGGTCCCGGCAAACCGCTGCAATCTCGCGAAGAGTGTCGGCGCTGTAAACGACACCTGTTGGGTTATTGGGTGTGTTGATCATCAAAGACTTCGCGTCCGAAGCGACGGCCGCAATATCGGCCGCACGGGGAATGAACCCATTGTCTGCATGGGCCCTCACAGAAAGTGGCACACCACCGACACCGCGGATCGTGCCGGGGTAGGTGGCATAATGCGGATCAATGAAAAGCGCGGTATCCCCCGCGTCGAGCACAGCCAAATGAGTGGCATATAGTCCGGCTTGGCCGCCCGGTTGGATCATAATGTTATCACGCTTGGTTGGCACGCCTGTCCGTTCCGCAATGCGGGCGGCGACAGCGTCACGAAGCGCCGGGTCCCCCATGATCGGGGCGTAGCCCGTATGACCCTCCGCCGCAGCGGCATGCATCGCCGACAAAATGGAGGGGTCGGTTGGGATATCATGCTCGCCTTGGGTCAACTCAATCACGGGCACGCCATCGGCGATCAACGCGCGAGAACGCTCAAACAGCTCCCAGCCGTCCGCGCCGCCGCCGTTAATGGTCTTTAATCTTGTGGATACCTGCATAAGCGCAGGCAAGCCCGAGCGTCTTGCCAAAGTCAAGGCAACTGCTGCGTCAAATTCCGGGGTCCAGGTCCATCTGCGGCCTTAACATCCGAAGGGTTATAGAGCGCACAGGCCTTCAGGCTCAGACAACCGCATCCGATGCAACCCGTCAGTTTTTCATCAAGCTCTTCGAGGGCGGCAATGCGGGCTTTGATGTCGCGACGAAATCCGGAAGCGATCCGGGACCAATCTTTCTTTGTGGGGGCCTTGTGCGCTGGCAGGGGGGCGAGATGCGCGGCAATTTCCGTCAATGGAAACCCCAGCTTTTGCGCGGCCATCACAAATGACAAACGACGCAGATCATGGCGCCCATAGCGCCTATGGCCGCCCGCATTGCGTACCGGATGGACAATGCCATGCGTTTCATAAAAGCGGATCGCGGAGACGGCCAAACCCGTCCGTTTTGCAAGATCGCCGATGGTCAATCCCTGACTGGGTTTCGGTGCCATAAAGAAAGTCCTTGATCTCAAGTTAACTTGAGAAATGAAAAAGGAGATACCGCTGAGAATCAAGAGGATATTGAGATGCGAATTCCAAAAACAATCCAATATTGCGCGCCGCAGGACGTGCTCAAACTGCTGGAACGAGACGGCCTTGGCTGGGGTCATGACCTCCAATGCGGGACTTTTACGGCCCAAACGAAACCCAAGCCGAAGGAGGCCAAGTGATGGCGGAACTTGAACATTTGAACGTAACGGTTGACGAACCGCACGAAATGGCACGGCTCCTTGGCGATCTCTTCGACTGGACCATTCGCTGGGAAGGAACATCAATGGATGGCCAGGGCTACACGGTGCACGTCGGTTCAGAGGAAACTTATCTCGCCCTGTACGCTGGTAACGATGGCAAACCAACGATGCCAACGGGAACCAGCCACACCCGTCTTGCAGCGCTAAACCACATTGGGGTCGTTGTTGATGACATCGAAAAAACGGAGGCCAAGGTGAAGAACCTCGGCCTGACCCCGACGAACCATGGCGACTATGAACCCGGCAAACGGTTTTATTTTGACACGCCATATGGAATTGAGGTGGAGATCATCAGCTACCAATGAACGAAACGCGGCGCTCATGATGGGCGCCGCACCAATCTTCTTTTGGATCTAAATGCTTGCCCGCTGGAGGCGTCCGGACCTATCGGCACCCACACCGCGCGCGTGACTAAACCAAAACATGCCACGCGCGCGGCGCAATCTTGGATCACACCTGGCCGTTCGCGATGGCCTCTCGGCTCTTTTTGGGCAAAGCCTTGAAGATGATCTCGTAAGAGGTGGCGATGCGATGCGCGGCTTCGTCCGCATCCACTTCAAAGCTGACCAAGACCCAGGACTTATGAAAGTATGGAGCTTTCGTCGCCGCACCTGCATCGATCAACATTTGGGCTGTTTCAACACTGTCGGTCTTTGTGCAAAAACCCGCGATCTTGGTCCCAAAGCAGACAAACATTTTACCGCCCACTTTCCAGCTATCGAGCTCTTGACTGGGGTCCGATAAGACTGCGCCGGCATGCGACGCACAAAGCGCGTTGATCTCATCACGGGTCATGGCTTGTCTCCTCGGGTTCTCAGAAAACTCTAGACGGACTTGCTTGGCGCTGCTAGCCATGCGCCCATGAACCTGAGCATTTGCACAATTATTTGCTGCATTCCCTGCTGACATCCGTCGCGGGCCGCTCTTTCACGTTTCATCTGATGTTGATTGTCGCTAAGCCCGCAGACGCAACCCGTTTGCCATGAAGGCCCCTGGAAATGACGATCCAACTTTACAACACCGCAACCCGCAAGAAGGAGGTTTTTGAGCCTCTCAATCCCACGAATGTGCGGATGTATGTCTGCGGTCCGACGGTCTATGATCGCGCGCACCTGGGGAACGCGCGACCCGTGGTGGTGTTTGATACGCTGTATCGATTGCTTCGCCACAATTATGGTGCCGATCACGTCACATACGTGCGCAACTTCACCGACGTCGATGACAAGATCAACGCGACCGCTTTGGCACGGAAAGAGGGAGGTGCGGCTGGCACGTTGGAAGAGTTGGTGCGCGAACGCTCAGATGAGACCATCGACTGGTATCACGCCGATATGGATGCGCTGGGAGCCTTGCGCCCGGACGCGGCACCACGCGCGACAGATTACATCACCCAGATGATCGCGCTGATCGAAGACCTGATCGCCAAAGACTACGCCTATCCCAAAGAAGGCCATGTGCTGTTCCGGGTGCGGGCCTATCAGGACTATGGCAAGCTGTCGGGCCGGTCGGTCGATGACATGATCGCGGGGGCGCGGGTCGAGGTCGCACCCTTCAAAGAAGACCCGATGGATTTTGTCCTCTGGAAACCCTCTGACGACGCGTTGCCCGGCTGGGACAGCCCATGGGGTCGTGGGCGACCCGGTTGGCACATCGAGTGCTCGGCTATGGCGGCGGATTTGCTGGGCGAGACCTTCGACATCCACGGCGGCGGCAATGACTTGCAATTCCCGCACCACGAGAACGAGATCGCGCAGTCGAAATGCGCGGGCCACGGTTTCGCGCGCTACTGGCTGCATAATGAGATGTTGCAGGTCGAGGGCAAGAAGATGTCCAAGTCTTTGGGCAACTTCTTCACCGTGCGGGATTTGTTGGACCAAGGCGTGCCAGGGGAGGTGATACGTTTTGTGATGCTATCGACGCATTATCGGAAGCCGATGGACTGGACGGAGAAGAAGCGGGAAGAGGCGGAGAAGATGCTTAAAAAGTGGTATGCCGTTGCCGAAGATGCGGGTGAAGACTTTATGGATGGTCCTACCGACCCGGCGCTGGAAACAGCTCTGGGGGATGACTTAAACACTTCACTCGCACTCACAGATACTCACCGCCTCGCCGTCGCGCAGGATCCAAACCAGTTGAGACGCAACATGGTCTTGCTTGGGTTCTATCAGAACGGAACGCCAGAATGGGCAGTTCCAAAGGAACTCGATCTTTATGAGCTTTCCCAACGACTGAAGCAGCTTAGGGCCGATGCGATGGTCTCAAAAGACTTCTCGGCGGTAGATGAGTTAAAGAGCAGGATCTTGGAGGCCGGTCTTGAAGTGCAAATGGGCAAAGATACCATAGACCTCTTTCAAGGGCCCAACTTTGACCCAATGAAGTTGGAGGGTCTTTGATGACAAATGACCGCCTCTACCTTTTCGACACTACCCTCCGTGACGGTCAGCAGACCCAAGGCGTCCAGTTTTCCACAGAAGAAAAGCATCAAATCGCCAAGATGCTGGACGACATTGGAATCGACTATATCGAAGGCGGCTGGCCGGGCGCGAACCCGACCGATAGCGACTTCTTCGACGCGGCCCCCAAGACCCGCGCCACGATGACCGCCTTCGGGATGACGAAACGGTCTGGGCGGTCTGCAGAAAATGACGATGTGCTGGCCGCTGTGCTGAACGCGAATACCCCCGCCGTCTGTCTCGTCGGGAAATCCAGCCGCTTTCAGGTCGAAAACGCGCTCGGCATCCCTCTGGACGAAAACCTCGAAAACCTCACCGCCAGCTTTGCCCTCCTCAAAGCGCAGGGCCGGGAGGCGCTATTTGACGCGGAGCACTTTTTCGATGGCTACAAAGCGGATCCCGACTATGCGCTCAAGGCGGTGCATGCAGCTTACGACGCGGGGGCGCGTTGGATCGTCCTGTGTGACACCAATGGCGGGACGCTCCCTGACGAAATCTCCCAGACCGTGACAGATGTGATTGCAAGCGGCATTCCTGGCGCAAACCTGGGCATTCATACCCATAACGACACCGAACAGGCCGTGGCTGGATCGCTCGCTGCAGTGCTAGCGGGCGCGCGCCAAATCCAAGGGACCTTGAACGGTTTGGGCGAGCGCTGTGGCAACGCAAACCTCACGTCCCTGATCCCGACGCTGCTGTTGAAAGAGCCTTTCGCGAGCCAATTCGATACCGGCGTCTCATTGGACGCCTTGGAGGGGCTTCGCATCGTTAGCAGGACGCTGGATGACATCCTGAACCGGGTCCCGGCGAAGCAGGCGGCCTATGTCGGCTCTTCGGCCTTTGCGCATAAGGCCGGGTTGCACGCAAGTGCCATTCTCAAGGATCCCACGACCTATGAACATATCGATCCGGCGGCGGTGGGGAATAGCCGCATCGTGCCAATGTCGAACCAGGCAGGGCAGTCGAACCTGCGCAAGCGGTTGTTCGAGGCCGGTTTAGACGTAGACAAGGACAACCCGGCCCTGCCGCGTATCCTGGATGTTGTAAAAGCGCGAGAGTCCCAGGGGTATTCCTACGACACTGCGCAAGCGAGCTTTGAATTGTTGGCGCGCAAGGAATTGGGGCTGCTCCCACGTTTTTTCGAGGTGAAACGTTATCGGGTGACAGTCGAGCGGCGGATGAACAAACATGCGGAGATGATCTCGCTGTCTGAAGCCGTGGTTGTCGTGAAGATTGACGGCAAGAAAGTGTTGAATGTCTCCGACAGCATTGGCCCCGACGGCTCAGACCAAGGTCCAGTAAATGCGCTCAACAAGGCTTTGTCTAAAGACCTCGGCCCCTATCAGTCACATATCGATGAGATGAAGCTCGTGGACTTTAAGGTACGCATCACCAATGGCGGTACTGACGCTGTCACACGGGTCATTATCGATACCGAGGACGGGCAGGGGCGTGTGTGGTCAACCGTCGGCGTGTCTGCAAACATTGTTGATGCGTCGTTTGAAGCACTCTTGGACGCGATCAATTGGAAGTTGGTGCGTGATGCGGCGACTGTTTAGCGTTTTTGTGAAGTCGAATTCTATTAAGAAATTTGGGCTGAACAGCGGCGATCAGATATGAGTTGGTTTGGCGAAATGAAGGACCGTCCGTGAGCATCAATGCCTGTGCCGCCTTGGTCGAAGCGGGGGATCCGGATCGGTTTTTGGCCGCAATGGCCGCGCCGCCGGACCTGCGCGGTGGTCTGTTTGTCCTTTATGCGCTTAACCTCGAGATCGCCAAAGCACCTTTTGTGACGCAAGAGCCGATGATCGCAGAAATGCGTCTCCAATTCTGGCGCGATGTGGTGGCTGATGCCGCAGTGGGGAAACCGGTTCGTGCGCATGAGGTCGCAGCGCCTCTAGCGGAGCTTGTCCAGGCCAACGCGCTGCCTGTTGAGATACTCGATGAGATGGTTGCCGCCCGGCGGTTCGATATCTATCCAGAGGATCCTGGTCAATCGGGGCTCGGTCTTGATCTTTACCTTTCACGCACGGGTGGACATCTGATGGCGATGAGCGGCCTTGCCTGCGGGATGGCTCCGTCACGCATACAGGACGCGACCGATGTCGGAACCGCGATGGCGACGGCCCTTTGGATGCGTGCGATCCCGGATCTGGCGCGGCACGGCCGCGTCCAGGCGCGTGACATTGATAGCGACGCGCTGGTTGCGCGGGCAACAGCAGCGCAGAGTCTCCTGCGGCGTCATCGCGACACGCCGTTCGGACCTGGCCATCACGCATTGCGCGCGGCATGGCTCACAAACTGGGTCTTGTCCCGCGTGATCAAGGATCCCCGAAGTGCCGTTGATGGAGCGTTGGAACCGTCGGAGTTTACGCGCCGCGCCTCGCTTCTATTGAAGTCTTTGCGGAGACGGTTCTGATTACTCCGCTGCCTGCGGTCTCATTCGTACCAGCCAAACCAGTGCACCACCCGCCATGATGAGAAACGGGACCATGGCGATGTTCACGGCGGACCATCCTTCGACCGGCGTCCCGCCTGCGCAGTTCATCAAACCGCCTGACGCGAGAGAGGCGAAGGTCACAAAGCCGAACACCAGCATGTCGTTCATGCCTTGCACAACGCCGCGTTCTTCCGGCGCATGGCTCGCAGACAGGAGCGTTGTGGCCCCAATGAAACCGAAGTTCCACCCCAGCCCAAGCAACACAAGCGTGGCATAGAAGCTCCACAATCCGGGATCACCGCCTCCGATCTCAATTCCAGTGAGGGCCGTGGCACCAGCCGCAGCCAAGATGATCAGCCCGATTGCGATGATCCGTTCTACGCCGAACCGGGCGATCAAATGGCCTGTGAAAAAAGAGGGTGCAAACATTGCGAGGACGTGCGCCGAGACGATATCGTTTGCATCTGCCGCTGTGAAGCCGCAGCCGACGACGGCGAGCGGCGTCGATGTCATCACGAGGTTCATCAGTGCATAGCTCACCATGCCGCAGATGATCGCCACAAGGATCCGCGGGTCTGACAGCAGCGCACGCTTTGAGCGGCCGACGCGTTCATCCGCGCCGTCGGCATTGGGTAAGCCTTTGGGCAGCTTTAACCCGAAAAACAGGAGCATCCCCACAAGGTTCAATCCGATAATTGTCACATAGGTGCCAAGGAATGGGATTACGAACGCTTCGCCCACCAATTTGTTCAGCTGTGGTCCAAAAACAGCCGAGGCCAGACCGCCGGCCATGACGTAAGAAATGGCTTTAGGGCGGAAAGCTTCGCTTGCCACATCCGTGGCCGCGAACCGGTAAAACCCCTGCGCTGACATGTAGATACCAGACAAGTAAGATCCCACGAGCAGCCACAAAAAGCTCTGCGCATAAAGCCCATAGGCTGCGACTGCAGCGCCAACAGCGCCGCCCAGCGCGCCGACGAAGAACCCGAACTGGCGACCGCGCCGCTGCATCAACGGGCTTAGCCATGGGGCGGTGGTCATCGACCCGAAAACAATGAAGGAAATCGGCAAGGTTGCAAGACAAGGGTTGGATGACAACATGCTTCCTACCAACCCGCCAACGACAAAAATCATCGGCATCTGTGCCCCTAGGATCGCTTGCGCGGCCACCAGGACAGCGACGTTGCGTTTGGCGATTGCATCATTGGGGAGGTCGGTCATCCGCCATCGGTACGCCTGACCTGAGGGCGTGTCCACACCGATTACGCTTGATCGATCAGATGCGCAAATGAGCCGGAAACACGACCGAGGGTGAGGCCCATTGGGGGCAGCTCTGTCCCTGTGGCGTCTGTCGCTTTGAACAACGGTGTGCCATGCGCTTTCACGGTCGTGGCGTAGTGGAATTCATGCGCCCGCCAGGTTCCAAGAAAGGGACCGTCCGTGGCTGTCACGGTCCGATAACCTAGATGGCGTTTGCGGTGCGAAAATGACGTGGAAAGCGGAAGCAGCCCTGCCATTGCGTGTGTCGTCCCATCAGCGTCGATCAACGTTTCGCCCAGCACCATGTAGCCACCGCACTCGCCATAGACTGATGTCGTCTGTGCGGCGCAGCGCAGGCTGGCCATGAAAATCTGGTTCGCGGCGAGTTGGGCGGCGTAGAGCTCTGGGTAACCTCCTGGCAAAAAAACGAAATCCGCCTCAGGGACCGGATCGTTGGCGAGTGGTGAGAAGGGTGTCACTTTGGCCCCTTGCGCGCGCCAGTCGGCTAAAAGATGCGGATAGGCGAAGGCAAAAGCCGCGTCTTGCGCGATGGCGATCGATTGGGCAGGGGGCAACGTTTTGGGATGCGCTGCTGGTGCAGTTATCGTGGTGAGCGGAGGCAGATCCGATATTGTTACGTGTTCGCGGACAAGTGCAGCGGCTGCATCCAAGAAGGCCCCAAGATCCTCGCGCTCTTCGGCCTGGACAAGGCCCAAGTGGCGCGAAGGATGATGAAGCGCTGCGGAACGTGGTAGGCATCCGAGGATTGGGAGACCTAATGGTGCCAGAGCATCCCGTAACGTCGTCTCATGCCGTGCGGACCCAACATTGTTGAGGACCACGCCAGCGATCGTTACCTCCAGATCATGACCGGCGAAGCCTGCCACTAGAGGGGCGACCGATTGCGCCATCCGGCCCGCATCGACAACCAAAATGACCGGCAGCCCGAGGATGCGCGCTATGTCCGCTGTCGCACCTTTGCCATCGGGCGGTGCACCATCGAACAAGCCCATTGCCCCTTCGATGATCAGTGGTGGGCCGGCCGCCAACGACCGAATTCGGTCTGGTAACATCGCCCATGCATCGAGGTTTAGGCAGGGCTGTCCGCAAGCCGCGGCGTGAAAGCGCGGGTCGATATAGTCCGGCCCTGATTTTGCCCCGCGTACCGCGATTCCCTTATGTGCCAAAGCCCGCAGGAGCCCCAAGGTCACCGTCGTCTTTCCGCTGCCAGAGGCGGGGGCCGCAATGATGAAACTCATGGACGGGTCATGCTAAGCCGACTCGGCAGGCTTTCCGCGCGCGAGCGGGTCGAGGTTGCGAGGGGCCTCACCTGCCGCCATGGATTGCCAGTCGAGGACTTGGCGTAGCAAAACGGCGGAGCCAACGCAGATAATCGCTGGAGGCGTCATATTTGCCTTGGCGATGTCATCTACAATCGCTCCGAGCGTCGTCTCTAGAACCTCTTGTTGATCCGTTGTGGCGGTTGTGACAACAGCCACCGGCTCGGATTCTGGGCGCCCAGCGTCGAGCAATTGTCTAGCGATATGAGCGATGTGCTTCATGCCCATGTAGATCACGAGCACCTGTGACCCATCGCTGATGGCTTGCCAGTTGATGGATCCGGTGGCGTTGCCCGACTGATCATGACCAGTAATGAAGGTGACCGATTGATTCACGTCGCGGTGCGTAACGGGAATGCCTGCATAAGCTAGCCCACCGACGCCAGCGGAAATACCTGGAATGATTCGGATCGGAATGCCGTGTTGGACAAGTGTCTGAGCTTCTTCGCCGCCGCGCCCAAAGACGAATGGGTCGCCACCTTTCAGACGCAGCACGCGTTTGCCCGTGCGGGCAAATTCGATCAGCCGTAAGGAGATATCGCGTTGCTTCGCCGACGGTTTGCCGCCTCGTTTGCCTGCATATATGTGCTCGGCCTGCGGAGCCCATGACAAGATCTGCTCTTGTACCAAGGCATCATAAATGACGACGTCAGCCTGTCGTAGCGCGTTTAGGGCGTGCAAGGTGAGAAGGCCTGGGTCACCCGGTCCAGCACCGCAAAGCCAAACCCATCCCGGCTCTAGTGTCGGCCATGCCTGGCCTTGCATTGTGAAGACATCGTTCATCTCGCTGTTATGACCCGAAGTTTCCAACTGTGAAAGCCCGAGATCGACGTCAGATGGCGCATTGGCGGCACGTCACGAAGTGCTTATAGTCCGCCGTATGAGCCCTCCATCCCATCGCCGTCCAGAGACACCACTGCGTCGTGGATGGACAACGGGTGCCTGTGCGACGGCAGCGACGCAAGCAGCCCTGGAATTGTGGTGGACTAGGCAAGCGCCAAAGACAGTGTCAGTAACGTTGCCGAAGGGCGATGTCTTTTCGCCTGCCGTTTTGACTTGCGAAACGACGGTGGACGGGGCCACAGCAAGTATCGTCAAAGATGCCGGCGACGATCCGGATGTGACGCATGGAGCAACAATCACCGTTGCCGTGAGACGGTCTACAGGTGGCGTCGTCTTTTGCGCCGGCGAAGGTGTCGGCACTGTGACAAAACCCGGGTTGCCAATTGCGGTGGGAGAGCCTGCCATTAACCCAGTCCCACGTGCCATGATGGACGAGGTCGTCGCAGCCATGGCGGCGACCCATGCTCAAAAACCTGATGTTGAGATCACTGTCTCTGTCGCAGGCGGGGCGGCGCTAGCCGAAAAAACCTGGAACCCGCGGCTTGGCATAAAAGGCGGGATCTCTATTCTTGGCACAACAGGTATTGTCCGGCCCTTTTCGTGCGCAGCATGGATCGCCTCTATCCACCGCGGGATCGATGTGGCACGCGCGGACGGGTTGACCCATGTGGCAGGTTGCACCGGATCGACGTCGGAAGCGACGGTTCAAAGCCTCTATGGGCTCCCGGATCACGCCATGCTCGATATGGGAGATTTTGCGGGGGGGATGTTGAAGTATCTTTCGAAGCATCCGATCGCACATGTGACGATTGGCGGTGGGATTGGGAAGATCACGAAGCTTGCGCAGGGGGCGGTAGACCTGCATTCCGCTCGCTCTCAGGTGGATTTTGCGGACCTCGCACAGATGAGCGGAGTGCCTGCGGTGGCGGACGCAAATACCGCACTTGCGGCCTATGAAATGGTTGGTGCGCCTCTGGCAAGAATGGTCGCCCAGCGCGCATTGGCGCATGTTCAGGCGACTTATCCCGCGCTGAACTGCGATATCGTCATTGTCGACCGAGCTGGGCAGATTATTGGACAGGCCGGCCTATGACGGTGCTCCTGATGGCAGGAACGGGGGATGGCAAAGCCCTAGCCAAGGCTTTGGCCGATACAAACGTAGAAGCGATTGCATCGCTCGCTGGCACAACGCGTACGCCAGATCCACTTCCGCTGCCATCACGTGTCGGTGGGTTCGGCGGTGCTGATGCATTTCGGAACTACCTCGCGGCAAATGCGATTACCGCAGTTGTTGATGCGACACATCCCTTTGCCAGTCGGATCACCGCGCGCACCTGCGCGATATGTCGACAAGTCGGCATACCGTACCTTCACCTTTTGCGTCCTGAATGGGCGCCGGTCCCAGGTGACCGATGGCATTTCATTGATACAGAAGAAGAGGCCGCGACACTGATTTCGCCGGGACAGACAGTCTTCTTGGGCACAGGGCGGCAGACCCTAGCTAAGTTTGCAAACCTAGTCGGGTGCCGCGTGATTTGTCGCCAAATCGATCCGCCAGATGGTCCCTTTCCGTTCCCAGGGGGGGAATTCCTGGTGGGGCGTCCACCGTTTCCTGTGGTTGACGAAATCGCGCTCTTTGAAAGACTCGGGGTTGACTGGTTGGTGGTAAAAAATGCCGGAGGGGAGGCGAGCCGTACGAAGCTGACTGCGGCCCGTGCCAAGCAGATCCCCGTTGTAATGATCAATCGTCCCCCGATGCCACAGGCAGAGCGGGTTGAAACGGTGGCAGCGGCGATGGAGTGGGTCGCACGATTATGACGAGACGCACAATTGAAACGGACGCCGATCTCGTTGAAGGCGCAGCCTATCTTGCGGATATCGAACCACGTTTCGCTGATGTGTTGCCAGAGGTCACACCGCTTCCACTGCGCCGCAAACCAGAAGGATTCTCAGAAGTCCTCGCCGCGATCATGGGCCAACAAGTCAGCACTGCTTCGGCGCAAGCAATTTGCCAAAGATTGGCTGACGCCCGGCTAGATCAGGCGGCAGCTGTACAAAATGCCACCGAAGAGGACTTGCGGGCCTGCGGCCTCAGTCGTCAGAAAATCAGATACGCCCATGCATTGGCGGAGGCTGACATCGATTATGCAGCCCTCCGGGGTATGTCAGACGCGGCCGTACTTGAGACGTTGACGGCGGTAACCGGCGTCGGCGTGTGGACGGCTGAGATTTATCTCAAGTTTTCGCTTGGCAGAGCAGACGCCTTCGCGGCCGGGGATCTCGCGCTGCAGATTGCTGCACAAGACCTTTTTGATCTCGCGGACCGGCCGACGCCTTCAGCGCTCCGCGCTCTTGCGGAGCCGTGGTCACCTTGGCGCTCTGTTGCAGCGCGCATCCTTTGGGCCTACTACCGCGTCAGAAAACAAAGGGATGGGATCAGATGACACGGGCACTTGAGGCGGGTCGGAAAGAACCAGTATCGGGCGAAACACGGTCTGCGGTGGTATTCTTGCACGGATACGGGGCGAACGGGGCGGATCTATTGGGGCTAGCCGACCCATTGGGAGAGCATCTGCCGGATACGCTCTTTATCGCACCAGATGCCCCAGAAGCCTGTCTGGGCGCGCCAATGGGCTTCCAATGGTTTCCCATTCCTTGGATTGACGGATCATCTGAAGAAGAATCGCGTGCAGGTTTGTATCGGGCGGTAGACGACCTGAACGCCTTTCTCGATGGGGTCATGGTGGACGAGGATCTATTGCCGGAACAGGTCATGGTGCTTGGTTTTAGCCAAGGAACGATGATGGCGCTGCACGTTCTGCCGCGCCGCGAAGACCCGGTCGCCGGTGTGGTGGCGTTCTCAGGGCGGCTGCTCGAGCCCGAGTTGCTGGCCGACGAACTGCAGTGCCGCCCTCCGGTCCTTTTGATCCACGGCGACCAGGATGATGTGGTGCCGCCGCAATCCCTTCCGCTAGCAGCAGAGGCGCTGCAAGATGCCGGTTGGAAAGAGGTCTATGCCCATATCATGAAAGGCACAGGGCACGGAATTGCGCCAGATGGGCTCAGCGTCGCCTTGGCCTTCTTGCAGGAACGGCTAGGTGTCTGATCAAAAGTAAGTTGTGATCAGAGAGCACTCCAAAGAAAATGCGGCCGGGCGAAGCTAAAGTCTGGCCCATCATCGTATGGTCGTTTCACGTCGGGCGAACAATCGTTCGTGATTTGATGCCCTTCACTGTCCCTATGACAACCTACCGGTTTTGAGCGGCTGCTGGTACTTCGTCGCAGATGCCAAGGACGCTATCCCAGAGCATGTGGATAAGTTGGTGGAAAGAGTGCGGACGACCTGGCTGGGGCCAGGCTGGCCGTTGCCTGTGACACTGGTGATTGGGGGTCACGCCATTGCGATTGGCGGCTCAGTCATAGACGCGAGCAGGGGGGCGAACGGATTCCTGATGTGTCCAAACAAGGCGGTCGTGCATGTGCAGCATAAAGTTGTGCACGCGCAGAGCCAAAACTGTCATCCAGTTGATACCTTTCATTGCCATGACTGCGACATCTGGGGCCTGAATCGGTAATTGCCCTTTGGTTTTTACCAGATATAGTCCCTCATAAGGCGGCCGGAGCGGGGCTCCCGCTCTGCACCTCCGGGCGACAGAGCAGGAAAGACTTTGACAATGAACGGCGACTTCCGAACAAACTTCGTCCGCGAAGGCAGCGGATTAAAACACTTCCCGGCATTGGTTCTTAACGCGGACTACCGTCCGCTTTCGTACTACCCACTCTCTCTTTGGGCCTGGCAGGACGCGGTCAAAGCGGCGTGGCTCGATCGTGTGGATATCGTTGCGGAATATGAAGAAGAGGTGCACAGCCCGTCTACAAAAATTCGGATCCCATCGGTGGTTGTGCTGCGCGACTACGTCAAGCCTCAAAAGACCGTGGCCTTTACGCGATTCAATCTATTTTTGCGGGATCAGTTCCAGTGCCAATACTGCGGTGCAAAAGGTGACCTTACATTTGACCACGTTGTGCCACGGGCCAGCGGCGGCGTGACTTCTTGGGAAAACGTTGTGGCAGCCTGTAGTCCATGCAATCTGAAAAAAGGATCGCGGAGCTTGCGTAATTCAGGCATGCATCTGCGCAAACCGCCGCGTCGGCCGGAAGCTTCACAACTGCAGAACAATGGTCGAAAATTCCCGCCAAACTACCTGCACGAAAGCTGGATGGATTTCCTTTACTGGGATGCAGAACTCGAGGCGTAGCGTTGCCTTAGCGCTGGACGTCGTGCTGAGTGCAGAGTAGACGGTGTGCGTTAGCGCTAACGCAAGCAACGACGAAGGGGCATTCGCATGGTCGCACGCGTCATTCCGGTCGAGACCTTTGACCTTGTAATCTTTGGCGGTACTGGTGATTTGGCCCGCCGCAAGATCTTACCCGGGCTGTTCCGTCGCTTTCGCGCGGGGCAAATGCCAGAAGATTCGCGGATTATCGGTGCTGCCCGATCCGATCTGGACGATGCCGGGTATCAAGCCATCATCGCGGAAGCGATTGCCGAGTTTGGTGGGGCGGAAAAAGACGATACCAAAGGTATCAAGGCGTTCTTGGAACGGATCGGTTACGTCAAGATAGACGCCAAAGGGACCGATGGGTGGGCGGACTTGGCCAAGGCGATGCGCAAAGACGTTGTGCAAGCATTTTACTTTTCGGTCGCTCCTTCCTTGTTCGGCGATCTCGCAGAGAGGCTTTTGACCAACGCAATCGCAACGCCAACGAGTCGGATTGTTGTTGAAAAGCCCTTCGGCCGCGATCTGGAAAGCGCCAAAGAACTCAACGCCACTCTGGCAACGCATTTCGACGAAAGCCAAATCTACCGCATTGACCACTACCTTGGCAAAGAAACCGTTCAGAACTTGATGGCCGTCCGCTTTGGCAACGTGCTTTTTGAGCCGCTTTGGAACAACCACTACGTTGACCATATCCAGATTACCGTGGCCGAAACGGTCAGCGTGGGAGGGCGAGGGGCTTACTATGACCGCTCTGGCGCAATGCGGGACATGGTTCAGAACCACCTGATGCAGCTTCTGTGTTTGATCGCAATGGAGCCGCCGTCGCAGTTCGGCGCGGATTCAGTGCGCGACGAAAAGCTCAAGGTGATCCGGGCTCTTGAACCGATAGAGCCACACCACATTGTGCGGGGGCAATATGACGCGAGCGCGGATGGGCCAAGCTACCGCGAAGACGCCGAAAACCCGCGCAGCTTTACCGAAAGTTTCATCGCCATGAAAACGCACATCGCCAACTGGCGGTGGGCTGGCGTGCCGTTCTACCTGCGGACTGGTAAGCGGATGAAGGCGCGATCCTCCGAGATCACGGTTGTGTTTAAGAGCCTCGGTCATTCGATCTTCGAAGATCAGATGGAACAGCAAAATGTCTTGTCGATCCATCTTCAACCGAACGAAGGCATGGACCTGCAGGTGACGATCAAGGAACCGGGACCTGGTGGCATGCGTCTTGTCAGCGTGCCGCTTGATATGACCTTTGCTGATGCCCTCGGGGACTCGGACGTGGAAGTCACAGACGCTTATGAACGCCTGATCATGGATGTTATTCGGGGCAACCAAACGCTCTTTATGCGCGGGGATGAGGTCGAAGCGGCTTGGGCTTGGACGGATCCGATTATTGAAGGTTGGGAGGCACGCAATGATGTGCCAAAAACCTATGATGCCGGATCTTCTGGTCCAGAAGACGCGCTGATGCTGATGCATCGTGATGGTCGAAAGTGGCTTGAAATCAAAGGATAACGCGATGAAGTTCATCGAATACCCTGATGCTGAGATGATGATGATGGACCTAGCCAATCAGTTGGCCGGGGAATTGCGCACGGCTTTGCACAACGAAGAAACCGTCTCGATGGCCGTTCCCGGTGGCACGACGCCCGGACCGATTTTTGATGAGCTGAGCGCCGTCGACCTTGATTGGTCACGTGTTCGAGTGATGCTATCGGACGAACGGTGGGTTCCAGAGACCTCCGAGCGCTCAAATACACGGCTGCTAAAGTCTCGGCTTTTGAAGGAGCACGCTGCGGCGGCCCAATTTGTACCGTTTTATGCAGAGGCTCCCACGCCAGAGGATGCAATACCCGGGCTTGCTGCGGACGTGGACGCGGTCCTGCCGCTGTCGATCCTTCTTCTAGGAATGGGCTCTGACATGCACACGGCCAGTATTTTTCCCGGCGCCGATCAGCTTGAGGCGGCTTTGACCAGTAACGCCACCTTGGTGCCGATGCGAGCGCCGGGTGCACCGGAACCGCGGATAACGTTATCTGCGAAAGTTCTGAAAGACGCGATGAATTGTCATGTGGTGATCAAAGGGGCCGACAAGCGTGTTGCCCTGGAAAAAGCCCAAAGTCTCACGCCGCAGGAAGCGCCAATCGCGGCGATCCTGCCCAATGCAACCGTACACTGGGCGGAGTCTTAAACCATGTGGAATGCTCTTCGCGATCACCACGCCAGCGTTTCACAGCGCCGCTTTATCGACTTAGTTGACGCGGAACGGGCCGCTGAATTCAGCGCCGTGACCAGCGATATGCGGCTCGACTATGCCAAAACGAACATCGACCGGACGGGTCGTGACTTGCTGTGCCAGTTGTTGGATGACGCAGGTGTCGCCGACAAGCGCGGCGCGATGTTTGCAGGGGCCTCGATCAATGAAACTGAGGGCCGCGCTGTCCTCCATACCGCGTTGCGCAATCTCGAGGGCACGCCAGTTGTTGTAGACGGTGAAGACGTCATGCCAGGCGTCCTTAATACACTCGATCGCATGGCGGCGTTTGCGGCAGCTGTGCGCGACGGGTCCTACGCGGGCGAAGGCGGGCCGATAACCGATGTGGTGAACATCGGGATTGGTGGCTCAGATCTCGGCCCAGCGATGGCTGTGAAAGCGCTCGCGCCGTATCACGACGGTCCCCGCTGTCATTTCGTCTCAAACGTTGATCCGGCTGATATTGCGCAAGTGCTGCGCGGCTGCGATCCGTCGACCACGTTGGTCATTGTTGCGTCAAAGACCTTTACAACAATCGAAACTATGACGAATGCGCGCACGGCGAAAGCGTGGATGGCGGAAAGTGTGACCAATGTCGGTGCGCAGTTCGCGGCGCTCTCAACCGCGGAAGATAAGACTGCAGACTTTGGCATTGCGCCGGAACGGGTGTTCGGATTTGAGGACTGGGTTGGCGGGCGTTACTCCATGTGGGGCCCGATTGGCCTATCGTTGATGATGGCTATCGGCCCAGATGCGTTCCGCGCATTCCTACGTGGCGGACAGGCCATGGACCTCCATTTCCGCTCGGCGGAGTGGCATGAAAACCTGCCGGCGCTGCTTGCCATGGTTGGAATTTGGCACAATCAAGTATGCGGATACGCCACGCGGGCGGTACTGCCTTATGATAACAATCTCAGTCGCTTACCGGCCTATCTTCAACAGCTTGAGATGGAAAGCAATGGCAAGGGCGTCAGTATGGATGGCGCTGATCTATCCGTGAGTTCCGGGCCAGTTGTGTGGGGTGAACCGGGCACAAATGGCCAGCATGCTTTTTATCAGTTGATCCATCAGGGCACGCGGGTCATCCCATGTGAGTTTTTGGTCGCGGCGCGCGGCCATGACGACGATTTGCATCATCAACATCAGCTTCTTGTAGCTAATTGTTTGGCGCAATCTGAGGCGCTGATGAAAGGACGCGCGCTTGACGAAGCACGTGAGAAGGTGGCGAGTAAGTTCACTGGTGTTGAGCTTGAACGACAAGCAAAGCATCGGGTCTTCCCAGGCAATCGACCGTCGATCACGATCTCCTATCCGCAGCTTACGCCGTTCGTTCTGGGTCAGATTATTGCGCTTTACGAACACCGCGTTTTCGTGGAGGGCGTGGTGCTTGGCATCAACTCCTATGACCAATGGGGCGTCGAGCTTGGCAAAGAGTTGGCGACCGCGTTGCAGCCTGTTGTCGAAGGTGCTCAATCCGCAGACGGCAAAGATGGCTCCACCGCGGCGCTTGTGGCTCATTTGCAATCACACGGCGTGTAATCGCCACAATCGCGTCATCTTCAGGTCGCAGCACACTTTTAAGACGTCAGACATGATTGCGATACTCATTCCATATGCCGTTGCTGCGACGTTGATCGCGGCCACCATGATCGACATGCGGACCGGCAAGATTCCCAATTGGTTATCGTATATCTTTATTGGATTGTTTGGGGTCCTGGTGCTTGTCAGCCCGGACAAAGACACTCTCGCATGGCAGTTTGGCTTTGCGCTTGCGGCTTTCGCGTTAGGACTTGTCCTCTACGCGCTTCTCGGTTTTGGCGCTGGAGCCGTGAAGCTCCTATTCGGTGCTGCGCTCTTCTTGCCGATGGAGCATCCTATTAAGATTGTGGGGTTGCTCCTTCTGACGCTCTTTCTTGGGGGTCTCTTCGTGAACCTCGTACGCGTCAAATTCGGAAGCGACGACAGCGGCTGGAAAGTGTTACGTGAGCGCGTGATGCCAATGAGCTTGCCGGTGGCAGCCACGAGCCTTATCGGGATCTTCTGGCTTTAGGCCTGTGTCGCCCCATCGACCTCAATCAACTTAGATCGCCAGTCGTCTGGGATCGGGAGTTTGTGATTGTCTGAGGTCAGAAACACAATCACTGCATGTCCACTTGTCGTGATGTTACCATCGACGTGCACAGCGTAGTGCATTGTGAAGCTCGTCCGTCTAAGTTCAACAGTCCGGCCAGTCAGGATGTAGTCATCGCCCAATTTGACCTCGGCCTTGAAGTCGAGACCGATATTGCGCAAAACAAGTTTTGGCCGCGCGGAGACATCAGCACCGTATGCCTCAAAGTAACGGATCCTCAGATTTTCGAACCACCGTAGATAGACGGCATTATTGACGTGCCCCAGCACGTCAATTTCACCAAATCGGACCCGGTCGGCCATGCCGAATGTCCAAGGGGGTTGCACACCCGCATCGCGCAGTTGTTCAGTAGAAAGCGGGGTCAGAAAAGGCAAATCCATCAGGTGCTAGACCGCCGCAGTGACGATGATTTCAACGCGAAACCCAGGTTTGGCCAGTTTTGCTTCACCGGTCCAGCGCGCCGGAGCGTGGCCGGACGGCACCCAGGCGTCCCAGACGGCGTTCATGTCTGCAAAGTCCCTGGTGATATCCGCGATCCATATCTGTGCCGTCAGCACTTTGGTTTTGTCGGTGCCGGCCCTGGTCAAAAGCGCATCTACCTTTTCTAAGACTGCGGTGGTCTGCGCCGCGACGCTTTCGCCTTCCGCGCCCACTTGTCCTGCCAGGTAGGCGATGCCGTTGTGGATCACCGCTTGGCTCATTCGGGGGTCAGTATCGATACGAGTGACTTCTAATGTGTCAGTCATAGTTGCCTGTTATTTTGTGAAAGTTGAAATGGTCAAAGCGGTCGCCTTGTCTTGGCCAAGATCGCGGATATTGTCCACCGGGATGGCAACGCTAACCACATGCGATCTATTGTTGCACCGGTCGTCACTGATTTGCCCAAATTGCCAGGGATTCAGGTTGGATAAGTACAATTTTGGTCGCCCAACTGGCAACAAAGCGACGCTTCTATTCTTAACGTTTCCACTTATCCACAGCTTAGCAAATCTGTTGAGAAATTTAACTTTTTGAAATCATGAGATGAATGCCGAGCGCCTTGATTTTGTCACATTCTGTAATTGACAGCTATGCGGCACGTCCACACTCTCCTTGGTTAATTGGTCATGGGTTTACGTCTTTTCTGACGTGATCAACGAGTCATTCGTTAGAGGATTTTGAAAATGTCACGGGTTATTACCGTTTCAGACGCGGCAGGTCTGCGCGCTGCTTTACAAGACTCACAAAGCGGGGATGAGATTTCCCTAACTGGCGGAGACTACGGCAAGCTGCTGCTAAAGCCTTCGGCCAGTTTAGAGGTCGAGTTTCCCGAGGGTGTGGTCATCAAATCAGCAGATCCGGATGATCAAGCGGTCTTTACGGGCCTCGATTTGCGAGGCGTCAGCAACCTGCGGTTTGAGAGCGTGACCTTCGATTACCAATATGCAGCGGGCGATCCGGTCTGGTTGCGGCCGTTCCAAGTGCAAGACAGCAGCAATGTCCAAATCGTTGATGCGGCTTTCGTCGGCGATTTCCCAGAGGGTGTCTCGGAAGACGTCGACGGTTTTGGGACGGGTGTTGGGCTCTCGGTGCGGGACAGCTCTGATATTACAATCGCCGATAGCACGCTGACTGGGTTCCACCGTGGCGTGATTGTATCAGGCAGTGAAGATGTTACGCTGTCAGGCAATGAATTGTGGGACATGCGCAGCGATGGGATCAATGCTGCTGGTGTCACCGGGTTGGTCATCGTCGATAACCACATTCATGACTTCCGGGTGTCCCCCACATCGACTGACCACCCCGACATGATCCAGATATGGACCAACGGAACTACCAGCCCTAGCACCGATATTGTCATTGATGGCAATCTGTTGGACATCGGCCAAGGTGATCCGGTGCAGTCGATCTTTATCCGCAATGATGTCGTTGATCGTGGCCTTGCCGGGGCTGAGATGTTCTACCAGCGTGTAACAATCACCGACAATGTCATTGTGAACGGCCAGACCCACGGTATCACGGTCGGTGAAACAGACGGGCTGATGATCGCCAATAATACGGTCGTGCACAGTGATGGTGGATATCCTGACGGCGTCGATTCGAGCGTGGAGATCCCGCGCATCGAAATTGCGAACGCCTCCGTGAACGTGACGATCGCAGACAATATCACGTCTGATATTGCTGGCGATGTGGATCAGGCGAGTTGGCAGGTGAGTGGCAACGCGATCGTGCAAGACCAGGACCCGTTCGCGTCGGGATACTACGAAGATGTGTTCTTGGCCTCGTCGCTCGATCTCGATGCGGGTGGACCAATCTTTCAAGCTGATCCGTTTGGGCCGTTGCAGGGCGCTGGGGCCGCTGCTACCTATGGTGGCGTGGTTGCCGGCCCAGCTGTGGTTCAGTTTCAAGTCAGTGAGGATCCCGACAACGTCGCGACGCGGATTTTTGACGCGGCGGCAGCCGGTGCAGGCGAAACGGCAGTGTTCACTTGGGACTTTGGCGATGGCACCACCGGCATTGGCACGCAGGTAAGTCATCAATACAGCAATGGTGGTGAATATGACGTCGTGTTGACTGTCACTTATCTGGACGGCCAGATCGCCGAGGCCCAAAGTCGGGTGCAAGTGGATGGATCGGAAGCACTGTCACTGAACGTTGATGGCTCATTCAGCGTGCATGACGCTGGTAGCAGCGTCGTCGTTGAAGGCGGGCCGCAAGCAGACACCGGTGGACTACTCTTAGGTGAAAGCGGCGTTGTCGCGTCTGTCGATAAATCTCATGTTCGCGAGATGCTATATACCGATGACGTTGATATCTTTGGCGCGCTCGGTGCCATTGGTCCAGACAGTTATGGCGAAGTCTTCCGCCTTCACGGTTCTCTGTTGGTCGAAGTCACCCGTTCTGGAGAGTTGTCGGTCAGGGCCTGGGACGCTGATGGCGGCGCCCATCGCCTGATCACCCAAGGCGCAGATCTTTCGGATGGTGATATCCATAAGTTCTCGATTTCTTTGTCCAACGATGTGTTGCGTGTGGCGGTCGATGAAGTGGAAATATCAACTGAAATGACCGCGACTTTCCAAGACAAAGGCGCTCTTGATCTGATGTTTGGTAACCCTTGGGGCAAGACTAATTTTGACGGCGTCTTGACCGCCTTTGAGATCCACACAAATGTTGATGATTTCGCGGTTCCAGTTACAACGGCGGCC
>JBCBHE010000003.1:0-203739 GCA_038526085.1 Pseudomonadota bacterium
CATGTTGCAGCATCGGTGAAAACGGGCTGACAGTGTTGAAAAACTCCGTTTTTGACGAAATCGGTGAAATTTTTGTCCGTACAGCGCAACCAACTTTTAGAGGCGGGTGGCTCGGCCAAATCAGTCTTCTTCTGCTCAGGTGGCAGCTCATTGCACCTCATGGCAGATTTCATCTGACTTTACGGTTTCAGGGGTTCTTTCCGAAAAATTGCGACATCTGAAATTCGGAGTTTTTCAACAAAATCGGCTCAAAGCCGCCATTTTCCTCACCGCAGAACCGTCTCGCGGCCGTCTTAGCGCGGGATATCGCGCCCGTCCGCGATGGACCCCACCATCTCTAGCAAGTGGTTCAATGGCAAGGCGTCGATGTCTGGTGCCAATCGAAACGCCTCTGCCCCACCATGCACAACGATCTGTCGGACAGGTTTCAGGTCTTCACACGCGATGTGGAACCCCTTTGATAAACGAGGGGTGGCCGCGCGTTTGATCTCCACGGCCCAAAGACCATCTGGCATTTCAAAAACCAGGTCGATTTCTGCGCCGACGGCCGTTCGGTAAAAGTACGGTTGCGTCAGCCCCGGCAGGGCCGAAACGATGTTCTCAATCACGAACCCTTCCCAGCTATCCCCCAACTTGGGATGCCCCAGCAAAGGCTCTAAACTTGGGATTTGCAGCAAGGTATGCAGAATGCCGCTGTCCCGCAGATAGACCTTCGGCGACTTCACTAACCGCTTACCTATGTTCGCATGCCATGGTGCCAGCCTGCGGACGAGCAACAGATCGACGAGCAAGTCGAGATAGGTCGCCACCGTCTTGCTATCGACATCCAAGTTGCGGGCCAGGTGAGAGGCATTAAGCAGCCCACCGTGCAAATGGGCCAGCATCGTCCAGAACCGCCGCAAACGTTCTACCGGGACGCGCGGCCCGAATGCGGGGATGTCCCGTTCTAGATAGGTGCGGATGAAATCCTGCCGCCATTGGTCGCTGTGACGGTCCGTTGCAGCCTGAAAACTGTCCGGGTATCCGCCGCGCAGCCAGAGTGTGTTCAGTTCCCCCTGCCCCACCTCGCTTGCATTGAGCGGAAAGAGTTCCGCATAAGCGATCCGCCCTGCAAGGCTTTCACCCGATTGGCGGAGCAGATCGACCGAGGCGGAGCCGAGCAACAGGAACTGCCCCGCCTTGCGCCCTGCCCTACGGTTTTCGTCGATGATCCCCCGTAGCTCCGCAAATAGCCCCGGGACCCGGTGAATTTCATCCAGCACCACCAGCTTGTCGCGATGCTGACGCAGATAAAACCCCGGATCCGTCAGCTTGACACGATCCGCCTCTGACTGCAGGTCGAGGTAGAGAGACGGCTGCCTATTCGCGATTTCCAACGCCAGCGTCGTCTTGCCCACCTGCCGGGGACCGAGGATCGCCACCGCAGGGGCAGTATCCAGCAAGTCGCGGATGACAGAGGCTTTCTGGCGCGGTATCATCCTTGCAATATCGGATCTTCATTCCGAAAATGCAAGGTTCTATCCGTTTTTATCATTTTGAATCAGCCATTGCCAGTTTCGTTGACAGAGTTGACAGCTGTCAACTCCGCCCCAGTAACGCCATGATCATCGGACCGGGGGAAAAGCCCCTCTCCTCCGCCTTACGCGTGAGCGCACGCAGATAACCGCCCGGGCTTTGGATCTCATCAATCCGTTGCAAGATACCTGCCACCGTGATCGCCGCCACCGCTGGCCCCATCGCCTGTTGCGCCTTTGTCCAGGCATCCGGACTGATCCCCATCATGCCGCGCACGAAACTGGCCAATGCATTCAGGTCTTCCCAACTCCGGACTCGGTCGGGGCTGTAAGGCAAAATGTCTGGGCAGGCCTTTAGCACCAACCCAAGGGGCACTGTCGGTTCATCGGACGCAACGTCAGCTGGCTTATACGCTGCCCCCTGCCCCTTTTGCTGTTCTAAGCAAGGTTCAAGATCAGAAGAATCTTTATTTGAATTCTGTAAGTGCCGCCATGCAGAGTTTTTCCACCCGTAAATCTTTGCTTGAGAGGCGGCGCACTGAGGGTTCCGTCCTGTTTAATTGGATCAGCGCGCAAGGAAGAGAGTGTCATTGGACCAGCTACATCTCGCTTGCGCAATCTACCACTGGAGCATATGGATCCGGCATGTACACGGTGATCGTCATGGTTGTATCAGTCTAGTCGCCGTCTGTTACTGACAACAGAGTGCATTGCCTCTCAAGGACCCGGAAAATGTAAATGCGAAGTACTTTTGATGCATGAGCCGACAACGATCCTCCAGCCTATGGCGCGACCGGACCCAAAGATCTGTTCGGAGCAAAAACTGTTTGCACGTCTACATGGGCGTGCGCACCAATCGCTGAGTACAGGCGACGTTCGCTTCGAGATTGGGGCGCAAGTTCAGTTTGATACGTACTTCAACGTCTTCAATATTGGAAAGTGGACCACCCACTGCGGCTTGAAGGATATCGGCTTGCAGTTGTCTGGCGAGGGGACGATCGAACTGACGGTTTGCATTGTCTATGCAAATCAATCGCCAATGCGACTTATTGATGAGATCATCACGCTCGAGCCGTCCAATCGGTTGCAAATTCAAGTTCCACTGGAGGGTCGAACGCCGCACAAGGGCGTTCTGTATTTCGAGTTTCGCGGGGTTTCGAAGGGAGTGCTTTCGGACGCAAACTGGTACACGACGCAGCAACCGCTTAGGTCCCCGAAACTGGCGCTGTCGGTTACGACTTTTCGCCGCGAAGAAGCCGTTCGCACCACAGTCAATCGTTTCAAAGAGTTTGTAAAGACATCGCGATTTGGCGATCAAATGCATTTGTTTGTTGTCGACAATGGCAAGAGTGCTAACATCCCGGTCAGTGAGAAGGTCACCCCAATCGAAAACGAAAATTACGGTGGTGCAGGCGGCTTTACGCGCGGCCTTATTGAAGGGATGGAACGCGGATTCACCCATTGCTTGTTCATGGATGACGACGCATCAACACTGATGGATGCGGTGGATCGGACATGGATCTTTTTGGCTTACGCGACCGAACCAAAGACGGCTGTGGCTGGTGCCATGATTACGACAAGCCATATTTGGGCCATCTGGGAAAATGGGGCGGAGTTCGATGGTGTGTGCCGCCCGCTTCATGGCGGTACCGATCTTCGCGAACCTGAACAGTTGTTCAGAATGGAACATGCTTCGACACCACGCCAGTCTGACAAGTTCTATGGCGGTTGGTGGTTCTTTGCGTTTCCGCTAGAGCATGTTGAGCATCTGCCCTTTCCATTCTTTGTGCGTGGTGACGATGTTAGCTTTTCGCTCGTGCACGATTTTAACATCACCACGCTGCCAGGGGTAGTTTCGTTCCAAGAGAGTTTCACGGAAAAGGACAGCCCCCTAACGTGGTACCTCGATCTTCGAAGCCATCTTGCCCATCACCTAAGTTTGCCGAACGTGGACGACGGCCAAAACGGTTTGGCGGTGATAGCACTTTGGTTTTGGGCTCGCACATTCCTGACTTGCCACTACGAAACGATGGAAGCGATCAACATAGCGATTGAAGATGTCATGCGCGGCCCCGAGTACTTTGCCGACAACGCGGACATGGCACAACGGCGTGCTGATATAGGCAAACTGCAAAAGAAGGAGCGCTGGATACCTTGTGCCGTTCCGCGTGAAAGAAGGTACCGCAAGTTGAATCCTGATCTCTGGGTCACAAGATGGTTCATGAAACTCACTTTGAACGGATTGCTGCTACCTGGGTTCCAATACATTGGCGATCACATTGTTTTGCCCACATCCAAACGGTGGCGCATCCGAGATCACTGGGGTGTGGCGTCCATCACTTATCATGATGCGAGTGAGCACAAGGCTTACACCGTCACCCACAACAAGCGTCGCGCGATAGGGGTCAGCTTGAAAACGCTGAAGCTCATTTGGACCCTTCGCAAACGCTATCCAAAGCTAAAGAAAAAGTGGGCGGAGGAGTATGACCGACTGACTGACCGCCCCTATTGGGACCAGACCCTTGGCCTTTCGAAAAGCTCTGAGGGCCCTTGAAAATGCTAGCGACCGTTCTTCTGTGAACGGCTTTTTAGGTAATTTTGCCCATTGATGTTGATAGCCGGCGACACTTGACATCAGGTTGATACTGCATTGTGAAACTGTCATAAGACCGCAAATTTCGATGGAGCTGTTGACCATGCACATTCTTCTTGTCGGGGCCGGTCTATCAGGCGCTGTGATTGGGCGAAAGCTGGCGGAAGCAGGGCACAAGATCACGATTTTTGAATCAAGGGATCATGTCGCAGGAAACTGCCACACGGCGCGTGATGAAGAAACTGGCGTGATGGTGCATACATATGGCCCGCACATTTTTCACACAGACGATGCAGAAGTCTGGGAATATGTTAATCGGTTTGAGACGTTTCTTCCCTATAAGAACAGAGTAAAGACAACTTCCCAGGGGCGCGTCTTTTCGCTGCCAATTAACCTTCACACAATTAACCAGTACTACAATAAAACGATGCGTCCAGATGAGGCGCGCGCGTTTATCGAAGAACAAGCTGATACCACGATCGAAGATCCTCAAACTTTTGAAGAACAGGCACAGCGACTTGTAGGCAACGATCTGTATGAAGCCTTCTTTAAAGGCTACACAGTAAAGCAGTGGGGGGTTCAACCGACCGAGCTTCCGGCCTCGATCCTTAAGCGTTTGCCCGTCCGATTTAACTATGACGACAACTATTTTTTTCACAAGTTCCAAGGCATGCCAAAGGGTGGCTATACTGCCATGGTCGAACGCATTCTAGACCATGATTTAATTTCCGTCCAATTGAATACACGATTCACACGCGATCAGAGCGGAAGCTATGATCACATATTCTATTCTGGGCCACTAGACGGTTGGTTTGATTACAGCCTAGGTCGATTGGGCTATCGAACTCTAGACTTCGAAGAATTCCGCTACGATGGTGACTACCAAGGTTGTGCGGTAATGAATTACGGTGGAGAAGAAGTTCCCTTTACGCGGACTACCGAACATAAGCATTTTAGCCCGTGGGAAGAGCATGAAAAGTCTATTTTATATAGAGAATTTTCCCGTTCGGCGGAGCCAAACGACATTCCATATTATCCGATCCGACAGGTGAAGGAAAAAGCGCTGTTGTCAGACTATGTCGATTTGGCACAAAGTGAATTAGGCATTACATTTGTTGGCCGACTCGGGACCTACAGATACCTGGATATGGACGTGACCATCCGCGAAGCTCTGGATACCGCAGACATTTTTCTGGAGAAAGGCAAAGACACGCCTGTCTTTGTAAAGTCTCCACTTTAAGTTGGTCGGTCGTCCTTTCAATTTAGGATTGTTGCATCAGTTTCCTCTTGTCGGATGTTGCTCAAAGCGATGTGTTGGTCAGCCGACGCTGAACAACGCTTCAATAAACTGATTTCCGGCAGTGACGCCTAATGCCTTTCTATAAATATGGTATCGTTTGATTGTTAGGATCGTCTCGATCACGCGCAAAGTTGCTGTTTAAGACCGAACTTCTGAACCCAGCGATGAATGCAACAGCCCCCTCTAAGTCACCTCCAAGTTTGCTTGATGTAAAGCAATTGCTTCATCGATATCCTCGAAGTAGGTCAAATTGCCGTTCTCGAGAACCACGCCGACCTCACAGAGTCTTTTAATTTGCTCCATACTGTGGGTCACAACTATGGCTCCAGACGTCTTCATCCTATCGAGAAACGCTCGACCGCTTTTCCGTTTAAATGCTGCGTCACCAACTGATGTCACTTCGTCGACGAGGTAAGTGTTGAATGGAATGCCCATAGATATCCCAAAAGCAAGACGGGACCGCATGCCGGAAGAGTATTTTCGAATTGGAGCATGAAAATGTGGACCCAATTCGGCGAAATCCTCAACATAATCGCAAAGCTCTTGTGTATCTATTCCGTAAACGCGCGCAATGAACTTTGTATTCTGCGCGCCAGTCAAATCCCTATTGAAACTTCCAGCAAACCCAACTTTCCAAGAAACGGTTCCAACACGCCGTATCTGACCGCTATCCGGTTTGACTTGGCCGCCGATCATTTGCATCAATGTCGATTTGCCGGCACCATTTCGACCCAATAAGCCGACGGAAGTTCTGCTTGGGAAGGTAACGTTGATGTTGTCAGCAACTGTGACGCGTTGGCCCTTGGTAACAAAGCTCTTGCTGAGATTAGTGACTTCTATCATCGGAAGCGCTCATCCTCGGTCGCGCAGAGCATAATAGATAAGACTTCCAATCGTCCAAACCAAAAGGCTGAACAGTGCTACAACCGCAATGATAATGCCGCGTTGAGGGAATTCGGCTCTTTCTGCAAGGGTCGGCGCAACATAGGCGGCAAGATATCGGCTTTGGCGGTTCGCTTCGGCACGTGCCGATTCGAACCCGGCTTGGGCGGCAGCATAGGCGTTTTCCGCCAACTCCCGTTCGACTGACAGGCCTTCATAGGCGGCCACGACAGCAGCAAAGGTGTCTCCACCTGGGGCTTGCCCATCCGCTCCAAACTTCTGCCGTTCCTGCAAAATGCGTTCTTCGATTATGGCAATCCGCTGACGCGCCTGCTCAAGTCTGGGATCCCCTTCACGTGTCGAGCCAGCAAGCAAATCAAACTCGATGAGTGCTTCAGCCTGCTGTGTCTGTAACGTGCTAAGAAGACCTGTCTGCATCTGAATATCTGCGGAAGGATCCAGAATCTGGTTTGCAAGCCTAAATGCCGTAATGTTCTCGCGCGCAATCTTGAGTTTTTGTGCGGCTAACTCCAAGTCCTCGCGGGCGTAACGGGTAGTATCTTCTCGTGCGATCCCAGATAGCTCATTAATCATGTCAGATGACACATCATAGATCTCTTGCGCGATCGTCTGTGCCTCTAGTGGATCGAACGCAAGAACCCTAAGCTCAATTAGTCCAGACCCTGTGTCATACGAAACGCGCACCATGCGTTGCCAGTAGTTTGTTAGATCTTCGATTGTGCCTTCTGGATTGTAGGAAAGTAAAGGATCTGATTCATGGTGACGGCTGTAGAGTGTTTTGAGATCTAGCCTGTCATCGATGATCCGAACTAAGCGTTGGTTTCGGATAAACTCATACAATATGTCGCTATCATGACTTCCTGTGCTACCAAAGGAGCTTGAAAATCCAGAGAAAATATCGATGGCGCTGCTGACATCCTCTGATCGAACTATGAATCCGAGTGTTGATGCATATTGGTCAGCAGCTCTTGCGTTGAGGTACCAACCGGCGAAAGCTGTGGGCAGTCCTACCATCAGTAGGAACATGAAAGTAACCCCGAAATGGCGCGCCCGCATTTTCGCGGGCTTTGCCGGCTTTCTCGGCGGTGGGGCCTTCGGGGCGGCCGTCTTCGCTGGTGCAGGCTGTTTAGCGACCAATTTTGGCTTTTGGTCTGCTTGTTTTGGTTTGCTCACGTTCGTCATGTCAGCCTTATACACAACAGTTCTGCCCGACACGACCGTGTATCGGTCATGGCTAGTGTGAGATTATCACATCATCCACTTCCATACGTTTGGAAACAGGTGTCAAGACCTTTGGATCATAGTGGCCCGTAGCCACAAAGGCGATGAAAACCTCATTCTCGGGGATGTTCAGCAGTCTTCTGAGCTTGTCTTCGCGTTCTGGGCTCATAGCGGTATTGAGGCTGCAGGAGCCGAGTCCGACCTGCTGTAATCCCAAGAGTAGGGTCATCATAAACAGCCCGCCATCGACGAAAGGCTGTCGCCGTTCTGCCGCAAAGAGGAATGCTTGCAAGTCGCAGGTTACGAGAAGTAGCTTTGGCGGGATCTTATAGCCACTAAAGCCACCTTGTATCTGCACTGCAGACTTAATCATACTGGGCTTGTCAAAAACATGTACACGAGCACCTTGACGGTTGCAGACCGAAGGGGCTTGCATCGCAATTTGAACGGCACGCTTGATATCTAGATCATCAACTGGCTCGTCGGTCCATTCCCGCACGCTTCGGCGTTCGTAAACGACTTCTAAGAAGTTGCGATCTGGTGCAGGGACGACGTCCTCTCGAACATCGGCTACGGCAACAACACCTCCATCCTTTGGATTTGGGCTGTTGATGGTCTCTAATACTTTGGGGTCGAAAAGTTCTTTGAACCCACTTACATCTTTTTTGATCTTTGCGTGAAGGTCAAAATACGCCTGCATAACGGAAGCGCCTGTCTTATAGTATTGATCATTTGGATCACGGTTCACCGCCATCCAACTGTTCATTTCCTTTGCAAGGCCAGGAACGGCAATTTTGCCAAAACCTGCGCGCAGGTCAGAGCGGCTTAAACCTTTTTCAATTGCATGAGCGTGGAACATGATCCGTGCACGCGCACCAATCTTGCTACGCTGCGCATTGCTTTTTGCGTGCGCTTTCGAAAACCTCTCATTGTCACTGAGTGCGAACTCGAGTGCCTTTTCGGCGTGACCAGGCGAAGGCTTCGGTATTTTTACCGCAATCGGTTCGATTTCCTCGACTGTGATGCTGCGCATGTCAGCACCTGCATCCTTTCCGGAAAAGTGAACTGCACCGAGCATGACTTGGTTGAAATTTGCGTCTGGCAAAATGAAATCTACAGAGTCTGTGCGTGGAATGCCTGTTCGACGATTGACTTTGATTGTGCCAATGACCTTGAAATTGCCTGTTTGCTCATTTCGCAGGTGTAAGTTCACGGATTTACCAGTCGTGCGGATGGTCCATTTCAACAAGACTCGATATGATTTTCCCTTGGTTAGTTCATAAGGAAGATCGCACCAAACCAAATTGCCGCGAATTGAACCACCTTGGTTGACCCTAAGCGAAGTTGATTTCCGCTGTTTGCTGACGCTCCAGGCATCGTTGTTGCTTGAAAAACGAGGCGCCGTAACGGTGCTTGCGCTAGAGCCGTTGAGCTCATCTTCGCTACCGATCAGAGGTTGAAGAGTATTCTTGATCTTGCCGAAAAGACCATTCGACTTCGTCTGAATTGGGGCAGCAAGTACCTTTGTCGACACAGCATTCGGCGTTTCTGAAGCCAGCGCCGACTTGAGCCAAGCAAGCGAAGCCTTTCCTTGAGTTTCGATGTAGGCGCGCGCTTTTGTGAAATCGATTTGAGTTGTGACGTCCGGATTGGTTTCAATCTTCTCAGGTGTATCGGTCTCAAATACGCGACGCGTCTCGCCGAATCCGAGCGAATTCATTAGGTTCTTGAACCGGTCTGCGCCACGTTTGGTATTGTAGATTGACGAAAACGGTTTCTCGAAAATAGTGGCGAAGGCAGAACCATGGAAGCTATCAGTAATCACGTAACTCGCGCTACGATAAGCGCCCAAGAAGTTCTCGGGCGCGTCCTCGTCCATAATCTCAAAACGATCGTCATCGAAAATATCCGAAACGATTTGGGTCCCGTTGTCTGGGTTTGGAACCACCACAATACGTTCAAATCCAAGTTTGTTCGCGATCGCAACAGCGACATCACGCTTCGCCGGAGTCGGATCGAGGAAAAAGACGGACATGTAAGTTCCAGAGAACTCCACCGTCGCCTTTTCCGCTAGCTCTTCATAATGGCTTCTGGGCACGAGAAAAACAGGATCCACGACCAAATCAGCCTGCACACCGAAAATGTCGCGCGCGGTATCGATGGCGTACGCCTCTCGTACCGAGATTGCATTGAATTTGCCTAGGTTTGGTGCGTGCTTCTCGATGAAGGGTGCATTGAATTTATCCGTGCCTCGGTTGCCGAACGACGTACCGTAGGCGACCCTACGATTTTCATCGGACACAAAATCCAAGAACAAATCGTTATTCACCCGACCAATTTTGGGGTTCCATAGCTGGTCACTACCAACAACGAAGGTCTTTGCACGATCATTTAAATCCTGCAACCTAGAGTAGTGTTCTTGCTGAGTGTAGTGGTACCCAGATCGCCGGGCAAAGTCCATCGAAAGAATGTCGTCCGGCCATCGGACACGGTATCCATTGTACCCGAGCGGCTCATGCACCATCAGAACACTCTGGTCCAAACCCTCGATTGCTTTGTACAAGCCATAGTAGGTTAGGATCGACCCGTAGTTTTTCCCATACCACCACCCTAAGATACCGACATCATAGGTTTTCTGGGTGTCAAAAGCCATGCTCGGCAATCCTCCCTAAGGTCGCCCAATTTTTATACTTAGTTTGGGCTCTGGTTACACGCTGAACTGTGACGACGCAAACCCAAATCTAGTATCATTTATGGACTGCGACCTTTGCGCATTCCTTAAATTTCAAGGATTTTCTTGTGTTTGGACCGAAGGAAGATGAGACCCAATGCAATCGCAGAAAGTGAGATCAAAAGGCAATAAACGACGGAAACATACTCGGCGTGGTATGTTGGGTAAAATCCCATCCGCACCAGTCCGGTTCCATGCAAGAGAGGGTTCCACCACAGGAAGTTCTGCGCACCTTCAGGTAGATCCTCATAAAGAAACAAAACACCAGACGCGATGAACATCGGCCTGCTCAGTATTGGCCAAATGCGTTCCCAGATTGGTGCTACCCCAAAAAGTACAGCGTTCACTAGGCCAACCCCCAACCCAACCAAAGTACAGATCGCCAGACCAACGAAAATTGGCTCCAAAGAGAGGATGGTTCTTGTCTCGGTTAAGATCATGATGCCACTGATAACAATGCAAAACACGACCGCCGATGTAACAAAATTCAAGATGAACCGCGCGAGAATTGAGTCAATCCAGACCACACCTGGGTATGCCAGCAAAGTTCTAGAGTACTGAAGCGATACGCTCGTTTTGGATGTGATCTCCGCATAAAATATGAAAGGTAGGTAGCCAGTTGCGTAAAACATCAAAAAGCTTGTCCCAAGGGACGGCGAACGCAACAGCAGAGAAAACCCGACTGAAAGTATAAGCACCATTCCCAGCGGCTGGAGAACCGACCAAATATAGCCGCCAGGGGAGTTTCCATAGCGCGCGCTCATCTCGCGCAAAATCAGGGCTCCGACAGTGCGGGCGGCTCTCAGGCTTGGTGGCTGGAGCACGTCGGCGAGAGTTGGTGATGACTTTGACATGTTATGTGCAGACCACACGAGATGTTTTGTTGCAAGAGTTGCTTAGCCGAACTGAGTGCTTCAGCAGAAAAGCGAGTTGCTACATGTTGGTGCGTTCGTGTTTGACAAGTGCGTCGGAAACCGCCAATCCGCCAGATATGGAGAGAACTAATATTGCGAAGACACAGGGCAGTATGGTCGCTGTTGTTGTGACGCACAATCGGATCAGTGAACTGAGGACCACGCTTGATAGTCTGATGGTAAGCCTGCCCCATTACCTGTCCGCGATTGTTGTTTTTGATAATGCGAGCAAGGATGGCACAGAAGAATACCTCGCTGCTCTCAAGGCTGAAAATCCCTTGACCGATGTCATCCGTAGCGAAAAGAACTTAGGTGGGGCTGGCGGTTTTGAGCTTGGCATGCGGCACGCTGTTTCGGCCTATGACCCCGATTGGATTGTCGTGATGGACGACGATGGTCGACCAGAACCAGATGCGCTCGCTGTGTTTCACAGTCAGGATCGTTCCATTGCGCATGGCTGGGGCGCGGCCACTTATCATCCGGACGGTCGTATCTGCGAAATGAACCGCCCGTCCATCAATCCATTCTGGGATCGAAGCGCCATGCTACGCTCGTTGTCTGGTCGGGGGAGGGCCGGCTTTCATATAAATTCTGCATGCTATGACGGCGATGCCTATGTGCCCGTCGATGGGGTTTCGTTTGTCGGATTCTTTATTTCAAGGTCCGGGATAGAACGTGCAGGATACCCAGACGGTGACCTTTTTATATACGGAGATGACGTTCTGTACACGCTAGGGCTGCGATCCAAAGGAGGGACGTCGCTTTTTGATCCCAATATCCGTTTTGAACACAACTACTCTACCAATAGTGTTAGTGATCAACGTTTTAGACCCCTGTGGAAAACCTATTATCACTACCGCAACCTTCTGATGGTCTATCGGCTTTGCTCGGGTTGGTGGTTTGGTCTTGTGTTTCCGATCGTGGCTGCAAAGTGGTTCTTCAAAGTCCGGTTCCACTCGGGCCAGCGACTACATTTTTTAAAACTCTTATGTCTTGCAATTTGGCATGCTCTTATCTCAAGGACCAGCGTCAGCCACGATACTGTCCTGAAATGGTAAGGTGAAAACGTCGTCTAAATTGATGTATTCTCAGCGGCAAACAGTAAAAGATGGCTCAAAAGGTTGTGAGCGATGCCTGAACCGCGACTCCTATTGCTTTTGAGGGTAAGGGGGCCGGCCCATCTCTTCTATCATCTTTTCACTGCAGACCTCTGCAGGTGCATTCCAGCCAAGACATTTTTCTGGGCGTGGTATTGAGGCGGTCACTGATCATCTCAAAATCTTGATCAGTGAGGCCCCTATTGTTGCTGCGGTTTCTTGGCAGCCGCCGTCGCGCGCGCTCGACTATAGACGTCACGTTCGACTGACCATGCTGGAAGCTCCGTGCAAGGTGATCTTGGGTGGGGCGTTCGCGGACCTGGCGGAGCGGATTTCCAATGCAACCGCTATGCTGGACCGGATAATCCGAAGCCAACCCCGCGAGCAAGATCGCGGGGCCTTCATGGAATGGGGTAGCCCCTTGCCTGTTTCCAGCGATGAATGCGAAGCGTGATGCTTGTCGCCAGTGTCCAGTATTGGCGCATGATCTTCGGGGCTGTTGCCTACTTTGAACAGACCGGCGACACCCAAGGCTCAGGCTGGTTTGCAGGTCGCGAGTGGCTGAGGATGGTCCAAACCGTCATGATGCGGCTTTCGCCTTTTAGTCCCCCACACACTTGCGATATAAGGTCCAAAACAGGGTGGCGGAGCAGAAGCATGCGGATCAGGCGGATCATGGCGTCGAGCTGTGCACTTACGGTGCTTGTGTCCGCACAGGCTGCGTCCGCCCAAGATCTGACCTACAACCTCTATGGCGTACCGGGTCTTATCGACACGCCAAATGCCCGTGCCGCACCAGATGCAGAAATTGGCGCGACGATCGGCGGATTTCGCTTTCAACAGCGCGGTAGCTTTTCGTTCCAGATCTTGCCAAACCTCTCTGGTACCTTTCGCTACGCTGGCATTGATGAGGTCAACGGGCCGGGGACAGAAGGCACTTTCGACCGCAGCTTCGACCTGCGGTATCAAATTTTGTCCGAAACAGAGACGCGACCTGCCATCGCGATCGGCCTGCAAGACTTCCTCGGCACCGGTCTATTGGCCAGCGAATACGTCGTCGCGACCAAGACAGTGGCTCCCAAAGTCGATGTAACGGTGGGTCTTGGGTGGGGGCGGCTCGGCAGTCGCAATGGGTTTGATAACCCCCTTGGGGTCATCGATGACCGGTTCCAAACCCGACCTGCGCTCCAAAATGCGGCCAAGGGCGAAGGCGGGCAGATCGATGTCGCCCAGTTCTTTCGAGGGGATGCGGCGGTCTTTGGCGGTGTGACCTACCAGTACTCCGACAAGCTAACGCTCAAAGCAGAATATTCATCAGACGGGTACACCCGCGAAACCGACAACGGCACGCTCGACAACCGGTCGCCGTTAAACTTTGGCCTCAACTACACCTGGCGCCCCGGTCTCGACCTGCAACTGGCCTACCTTTACGGCTCGGAACTCGCTGCCGGCGCGACGCTGACGCTCAATCCGCGGGTGCGCCAGCCTGTGAGCGGTATTGAAATCGCGCCACCCCCCATCCGCATCCGCCCGGCAGACACGCAAGCCGCGCTGAGCTGGGGCACGTCAGAGGAAAAGCTGCGCGACCTGCTGAAAGACCAGGGTATTACGCTGGTGGGCTATGACGTCCGCTCCGACACCGTTGCCCGGGTCCGCTACACCAACACCCAGTTTCGGTCAGAGGCACAGGCGATGGGGCGGGTGGCCCGGATCCTGTCCGCCGAACTGCCAGCGGCGGTCGAAACCTTCGTGTTAGAGCCGATGCAGGCCGGTGTGCCGCTGCAGGCGACGACGATCCAACGCAAAGATCTCGAGGTCTTTGAGAACCGCGCCACCGGTGCGGCAGAGATCAAGGCGCGCAGCATCACAGCCGAACCGGGACCACCTGATGGTTTGACTCCGGTTGCGGATACGGAGTCTGCATTCCTGTGGGGCCTAGGTCCCTTTGTGAACCTGATTGTCTTTAACGGCGATGCGCCGGTGCAATTGGACTTCGGCCTCGACTTGCGCCTGCAATACAATTTTGCACCAAATCTGGAGCTGAAAGGTCTGATCCGGCAAAGCCTACGGGATATCCCGCTTGCCGAAGAGTCAGAGCTGGAAAATGATCTCCAAAATGTCCGGACCGACGGGCGCTTTTACGGGCGTGACGGGCATCCAGTGATCCAAAGCCTGACGTTCCATCGCTACGGGCGACCTGCGGAGACGCTCTATTCGCGGGTCTCTGCGGGCTATCTTGAGGCGCAGCACGGCGGGATCTCAACCGAGCTGCTGTGGAAACCGATCGAGAGCCGCTTTGCCATGGGGGCGGAGCTGAACTACACCGCGCAGCGCGATTTCGAACAGTTGTTTGGCTTTCAGGATTACGAGGTCCTGACCGGTCATCTGTCTGGCTACTACAGCTTCTCAAACGGGTTTCACGCGCAGGTCGATGTCGGCAGGTACCTCGCCGGGGACTATGGCGCCACATTCGCGCTGGATCGCGAGTTCGACAATGGCTGGCGTGTTGGGGCCTATTTCACGCTCACGGATGTCCCGTTTGACGAGTTCGGCGAAGGATCGTTCGACAAAGGCATCAAGATTACCGTGCCGCATGACTTCTTCCTTGGCACGGCGACCCGCGACAAAGTGGAAACCAACCTTCAATCGCTGCGCCGCGACGGCGGGGCCCGGTTGGAAGTCGACGGGCGCCTTTACGATATCGTCCGCGATGGCCACACCGCCGGGCGCTTTGGCGATACATTTGGACGGTTCTGGCGATGACATATCTGACAAAACCTCTGTGTTTGGCTCTAATACTGGCAAGTTGCGGGCCGCTCAATGAAAGCGACCTAGGCGATCGGCTGACACAGGTGGCCCAGCAAGTCACCGGCACGGCCCCACCCCCTGCGCCACCGGCCTTGGCGCCAGACGTGGCAAATGCGGGCCCCGGCGATGTGCTTTTGGTGAAGATCCTTGCGCGGGATGCGGTGGCGCCGATGACAAAGGTGGCCGAAAACGGTGGGGCGATCACCTGGATCAGCCCTGGCAAAGTGACGATGAGCTTTGAAGACGGGATCCTTGTCGCGACACGCGGGCTAGAGGACGACCTGATGGGCGTCGACCCCATTGGCGTAAGGGCAGCGCTCAACGCAGGCGGCGGAACAGCAGCGCGGCGGCAAAGCTTCCTGACGTCAGAGGATCAGATCGTCACCCGTGATCTGACCTGCGAGGTGACAAGCCTTGGGCCAGAAGAGCTGCAAACCATAGGTGGAACACGCAGAACCACGAAGCTCGAAGAAGACTGCAAGGGCCCTGCCCTTGTCTTCAAGAACACCTATTGGATGGCCGGCGGCGAAATCATCCGGTCACGGCAAGCTGTTTCGGCAGGTGTTGGGTTCATCCAGGCAGATCAGCTTTAGGGAACGGCGATTGTGAGGTCGGGTATGCGGACTTTGCTGCCCTTCGCATTGACGCACTGATCTTCAGCTGTCCAAAACTCTACCAAGATGACTCGGCAATCACTGAAGCATGACGGCACCCATTTCCCAATGAGCGACGCTATGCTGTTTTGCTTTCAGAACTTGGCGATCACATTCAGGAACAGGCCCTCGTCGTCGCGTGAGAGGTCCGTGAGGTCGTCAGAAAAGCTAGAGAAGTTGTAGCCGACGCCGACCTTAGCGTTGTTGCCAATGTGGCGGTAGACAGCACCCAGAACCCCTGTTTCAGACAATTCTGCATCCACAAGGTTCAGGTGACGCGCTTCAAGCAGGACATCCCAGTTGTGCACCAGGTGATAGCGCGCGTTCAGCACCGCCAGATAGGCGTCGTTGCTAGAGAACGCATCATCCGCTGTTGTCGCCGTTTCAGAGAAACGACCACCCACTTTCGCGCCCAGGGTCCAGTCGCGAGTCAGATCATAGCTGCCTTCGACGCTGAACACATGGCTCTCCTGCTGCGCGCGAGTGCCTTCGACGCCATCGATCTCTTGGCCGAAGGTATCTTCCAGATAGCGGTAGCGGGTCAGGACATTCAGCCGCTCATCGAGGATCGGACGGTAGGCATAGCCGATGGAGGCATCGATCAGACGGCCATCAATCACCGATGTGCCGTCACTGTCGCTGTTGGCGCTGGCGAAGGACAACACGACCCGTTGTTCCTCGTTGATCTTATACTGTGCATTGGTGTTGAAGTAGACCGCATCAAAGTCGTTGAATGTAGATCCGTCTGTCGCCTCGTCGCGGCGTACCTCGATCCGCGCGCTGGCGCGCAGCGCCTCGTCATCATAGCGCAGACCAAAGCTCAGCGCTGTGCGATCCAAACTGCCATCATCATCGCTGCTGATCTGCCCGATCTCAATCGCGGCGTCATAGGTCAAGAAGTCGGTCGCCACATACTCCAGCCCATAAGCCGAGGTCAGTGTCCGGTCGCGATCAAAGATGTCGTAGGTGTTTTCACCATAGAGGGACACGCGGTCGTTGACCTGCTGGCGTGCGCCAGTGATGTATTTTCCACCATTGTCGCTGCGCGCAACACCCGCATCGACAGCGCGGCCCGTGTCCAGCTCATAGCCAAAGTAGCGGCTGTTTCCTGCATCATCGCTATAGGTCGCGAGTGCCCGCCCCCCCACACCACCGGTGCCGTCATAAATCTCGGCTTCGATGTTCCAGGTATCGGTCAGATCATAGATCACACCCACACCGGCGCGGTCAAAGTCGTCCAGCCCATCGGACGATGCTGTCGTCTGGCCAAAGCCATAGACCGACAACGCGTCATTCGCCGCGTAGGTCAAACGCCCCGCCACATCGATCCGGTCGCCCAATTGGGTCGCCGTCGCGCGGTCCAGATACTCAGCCCCAACTTTAAACGTGAGTTGCGGGTTGATGTAACCTTCCAGCTCTGCGCCGACTTCGGTGCGTTCGTCACCGATGTCGTTCTCGTAAAGGTCCGCATATACCGCATACCCCAGTGCATCTTCGGTCGCCGTGATCCGCGCATAAGCTCCGCTCAGCGTCTCATCACCTGTGGCGTCCGTCACCTGATAATCGAGCGAAGAGAACCCCTCTTCACGTTTTTCGAAGTAGCCACCAACCACACCGTCGCGCCCGTACCCCAGATCACGCAGGTCGGCTTGACCCGCCAGACGCACCGCCTCGCCCGTGCCATCGGCCGCAGAGGTGCCGTTGATCGTCAGACCCCCATCAATCGAGAAATCCTGATCAAAGCCAGGCCCCTCACTGCGTGCCCAATCCAACTGGACAAAGCTGTTGGCACCCATCTCATAGCGCACATCAAAGCCCAGCGATTGCTGATCCGCCGTGCCCGTGTCGTCGCTGGTGGCCGTTAGACCCAGACGCAGCTGGTCCGACGCCCAGCCTTCCACCCGGCCCCCGTAAGAGAAGCCGTCAACATCCGCCGTCGTCGGCGTATATTCGTATTGCGCCACAAGATTAACGGTCTGGTCGCCACCTGCATTGGTCTGAATGAGGTTGCTGTTCACCGTCGATGTCAAAGGCCGCGTCAGGGTGATCACACCTTGCAGGTAGTTCACCTCATAATCGCGTCCCGGCACCAGCGCCTGGCGGTCAATCACCCGGCCTGTCTCAGCATCGCGCAGTTCCACGTTGAGCGTCTCTGTGCCCGGCGTCACATCCTGACGCCGCAAGAAGTAAACCGACCCGCCCGTGCCCTGGAAGGTCTCACGACCCACCAGCTGGTCAGGTTGAGCTGCATACACTTCGGCTGCGATCTGTGGATCGCCATTTGCGGTGCTGGCACTGCTCGCCACAACCGCCTGCGCCCCGTACAGGCTGCGTTCATTGCGCACAAAGGTATTGCCATCCACGGTCGCGCGATAATCGCCCCAGACCACAAAGTTGTCGTCCTTCTCAATGCGCAGATAGAACTTGCCAGAGGTCGGTGTGGTATCTTCGATTTCGCTGTCGTCACCAAAGGTTGGATAGGTATCTTCGGGGTCAATCCGGTCCAACACGGACCGGGGATCCTTCTCATCAAGGCGTCTGAAGATCTCGTCGAGTTCCTCTTCGCCCGTATCCAGTGACGAGGTGATCTGCACGCCATCCGCAGTTTCTCCATCGACGTAGTACTGCAAACGCCCTGTGGTTTCGGAATTGGAATTGCTGTCGCGGCCATTTTGATACCACGTAAAGTCGGCGACACCGACGTAGAACCATTCCGTGCCCGGCACCTCAATCGGACGGGTCAGGCGGGTGTCAGCACCCGGGTTTGCCACGGTCACATCCACATCATAGGCGCCCGCGGGCAGGATCCGCTGGATCACCGCCGCACCCGATGCATCTGGCCGCGCGTTCGTGCCCAAGGCTTGCAAAACAGCGCCGGAGGCCATGTTGTCAGCATACACGGTGACGGCACCACCATTCACTTTGATATTTTGAATTGTCGCGGTGTCCGCGAGCTCTTCCACATCAGCGCGCAAGCCGCGATCATCCGCCTGACCCAATGGCAAGGCGGCGGTTTCGTCAAAACGCCCACGGGCGTCATACACCCTGTGCACAACGACAATATCCGTTCCCGCTGGAACAGTCAGACTGGCCTGCCCGTTGGCATCCACAGGAACAACCCCGGCCAAACGCGCGCCACTTGCAGCACCGCGGTCGATGATCCGGAACTCCCCCCGGCTGATAAACGCAGGATAGTTCGTCTCACTTTGCAGGGTCACCGTCTCGCCCGCGCCATAGGCGCGCGACGCACCGACGGTTTCCACCGCAAGCCTTTTGACCGGATCAAACCCATCAAACGTCACCTGCACATTGGCCTCAGACAACGCCAGATCGACAATCCGCACGCGGTCTTCCAGCGTCGGATCGCTGTCGACAGGCGCACCGTCCAACGAGATGGAGAAACCCGCATCATTGGTAAGCGGCGCCACTTCTGGCTCCGTCTGCGGACCCGCAGGCATCGTGACAATATCGCCCGCATTCGCCTGAATGCAGGCGTCCTGCAACGCACCACTCTCAAGTGCGCCGCAATCCGCGATGTCTTGTGGCATCGCAACGCTGGGGATGATCAGTACGGTGGCCAGGGCCGTCGCACTCAGGAGCGTCTTTTTCACAGTCTGTTGTGTCATCGTCTTGCCCCTACCCTTACTGCAGATACTTAACGTCGCGCTCGACAATCAGGCGGTACGCGCCGATGCCGCGCCAGCGGGTGTTGATGAAGTCTTCCAGCTGATCCAAGCGATCCTTGATGCTCTCGCGTTCCTCACCACCAGAGAAGTAGGAAATCCGCAGCACCGACGGCTCATCTGCGACTTGTTGCAAAATCCGTGCGATCCCCTGCTCCAGCCGGTCCACGGGCGCATTGTCTGCGTCAAAGGCGGCGGCTGTCAGGTCGATGTCCACAACACGGCCCAAGGCGGCGCCAAAGTTCAGCTCAGTCATGATACCGGCAGTGACCCGCATCGTGCGTGGGTTCTCAGTGGTGACCCGGTAGCCTGTTGGCAATGAACGGTCATCCAGCTTCAGCGTAAAGTTCGTGCCATTGCCACCCGGCAGTTCCGCACATGGGATCGAGTAGCGACCATATTCATCGGTCGTCACAACGGTGCCCGTTGGCGTGAACAGACGCACATGTGGCAGACCCGGTTCGCTATGCGGTGCAGGTGCGGGCGTGAACTTCCCACCCCCTTTACCGTCCGCAAAGATATCCTGATTGGTGATATCGTGACCACGAGAACTGACTGTCGCATCAAGACCCGGCGCATTCTGATAGCCATCAAAGTTCCGGTCATCAAAGACCTTCCCGATGATGTCAGTACAGTCAAACACGGCTTCCGGATTACGACGCACGGTCGCCGTCGCAGGTGTTGCAATAGGCACGCCAGTCACAGAGTCAGTCGCTTGGACAGTGTTGGTCAAATCACCCACAGGCGCATTCGGTCCTACGCGTGCAACCAATTCAAGCGTCAATGCATCATTTCCCGGGACAACCACCCCTTGCCATGTCAACGTTTGGCCGGACATCAGCGGTTCAACCGCAACGCCATCCAGCAATCCGCTGTCAGGGACAAAAACCAGGCCAGTTGGCAAGATATCTATCAGGTCAGCTGTGACGTCGAACGCGGTGTTGTTTGTGACGGTGATTTCATAAGGAACCGCTTGCCCCAAAACAACAGTGCTGAGCGGTGTTGTCTTGGTCAGCGTCAGGTCCCCCACGGCAGCCTCAACGACCGGTTGGTTTTGTTCCGAGAGCACATCATTGTTGATGAAGTCGAGGCCTTCCAGAGTGCCCAAAACAGTCCCATCACTGTCCGTAAACCGGACGCTGTAAATGTCCCGCGCAAAGCCAGCCAGGGTGTAATCACCATTTGCGTCAGTCACCGCCGTCGCGATGACCTCACCATCAGAATTGATCAACTCGACTAGGGCACCAGCGACCCGGCTTTCGCCATCGTCGATGACGCCGTCTTTGTCGTCATCGAGCCAAACTGTCCCGGTCAACGCGGTGGGTTCGTAGCTGAGTGAGACAAGCGCTTCGTTTGTCACGTTCCCGGCGTTGTCAGCAACGGTGTAGGCCGCTGGCGTCGGGCTTCCAACAAACCCGTCTTCCGGGATGAAAGAAATCACGCCAGTGACCGGATCAACTGTCCATGTGCCTTCCCCTGGAACAACCAATGTCCGGCCATCACCAGACAGGATAGACCCTGAGGGAGCACCCGTACCTGTTAGGACAACGGAGGTCGGATCAAGCGTTCCATCAGGGTCTTCATCGTTCAACAATGGGTTGATCGACCCTGTTTGGCCGGCCGTCAGTCCATTAACAAAGTCATTCTCGGCCACAGGCGGCAAGCCAAACTCAACCGTAATCGTCGCAACGTTCGAGACATTGCCATCTCTGTCTTCAACTGTGTAGCCGACGGGCGATGGGTTCCCTTCCAAGGCTGGATCCGGCGTGAAGGTCACTTCGCCGTTGTCTGCAACGGTCCAGACCCCTTCCCCGGGCACGGTCAGCGTTTTGCCATCGGCGGATAAAGTGGATCCGTCGGGGGCACCGTCCAATGTCAGCAGAACAACAGAAGTTTCGTCCAGCAAGCTGTCAGGGTCGCTATCGTTAGCCAGTGGGTTCACCGTCACAGGCGTAATCGCATCGCTAAAGACCGCGTCGTCCTCGGCAACAGGTGGGTCAAGGAACTCCAGCGTCACAATCGCCTCGTTCGACGTATTCCCGTCAATATCGTCAACGGTATACGCTACAGGCGTTGGGTCACCTTGGAAGCCATCTTCGGGCGTGAAGGTCATTGCGCCCGTCGTCTCATCGATCGTCCAAACACCTTCGCCTGGAACCTCTAAGGTTTTTCCATCTGCCGACACCACCGCATCGTCAGGCGCATCTGTCCCGGTAAACACCACCGTTGTTGGATCAAGACCGCCATCAAGATCGACGTCATTGCTGAGCGGGTCGAGCGTGAAGGGGTCGCCAAGCGGCAGATCGACTTCCGTATTATTGGCGGCCACGGGCGGCTCACCATACTGGATAATCAGCGTCGCGGGGTTAGAGACATTCCCGTCATTGTCCTCAACCGTGTAGGTCACAGGTGTAGGGCTGCTGGTGAAGCCATCCTCAGGTGTAAAGGTAATGTCGCCGTTGGCAGCAACCGTCCAGGTTCCTTCGCCTGGCACGTCCATCGACTTCCCATCGGGCGCCAAAATAGCGCCAGCAGGGAGCTCCGCCGTCGTCAACACGACAGATGTCGGCTCAAGCGTCCCGCCATCGGGGTCACTGTCATTGCCAAGCGGGCTGATTGTGACAGGTTCAATCGTCGCTGAGAATTCAGAGTTGTCTTCAGCAATTGGCGGATCGCCATAGTCAATGGACAGCTCACCCGGCGCAAGCGAGGTGTTCCCGTCATCGTCGCGCACTGAGTATTCAACGGGCGTGGGATCACCGACAAAGTCGTCTTCGGGCGTGAACGTTACCTCGCCCGTATCCGGGTCGACAGACCAAACACCTTCGCCTGGCACAGTAAAGCCGAGCACGTCGCCGTCAGCGTCGGTCACCACATCCGCAGCACCCGGCAGAACCGTAAGCGAGACAGACTCAGGGTCGACAGTGCCGTCAGGATCCGTTGTCAGATCCGCGATCGGATCAAACGTGACAGGTGTAATCGGGCCACTGACAATCGTTTCGTCATCCGCAACTGGCGGTTCGCCATAATCAATCGCAAGTGTCGCTTCGTTTGACGTATTGCCGTCGTCATCACGGACCGAGAAATCCACCGGCGTTGGATCACCGATCAGGTCTTCACTTGGGGTGAAGGAGACGACACCCGTTGCCGGGTTGACTTCCCATTCCCCCTCGTCCGGTACGGTGAAACCAATGACATCCCCGGCGCCATCCGTGATGATACCGGTCGCGCCAGCAGGTGGGACAAGTGAAACAGTTGTCGGATCAATATCGCCATCACTATCGCTGGTCAGATCACTGACCGGATCAAACGACACAGGCTCGATCGGACCGCTTTCAAGCGTCTCGCCCGTCGCAACGGGCGGTTCACCATAGTCAATCGACAGTTCCGCCGTGTTTGAGGTCAGGCTGTCATTATCGTCGACCGTGTAGCCAATCGGTGTTGGATCTCCAACGAACCCATCCTCTGGAGTGAACGTCATGAGGCCCGTTGCGTCATCAAAATCCCAAACACCCTGGCCAGGCACCGTCAGTGTCTGTCCGTCGGCGGACAATGATGTACTTGCGGGGAAGTCGCCAAGATCAACATCAATCTGCAGAGCTGACAGGTCGACAGTCCCGTCCGCATCGGATGTTAAGGCGTCAATGTCAAAGGACACTGGCTCTATCAGACCGCTGGTAACAGCCTGATCTTCAGCAACAGGCGGTTGCAATCCATCGCAAAGCACAACGGAAATTTCATCCATGTGAATGTCGCGACCGCTTCCGTTCGTGATTGCATTCAGGTCCTCGTCGACAATCCGAATAACGATTTCAAGATCACTGCTCGTCGGCTGCACGACGAATGAATACTTGGTCCAAACCATGGTCGCATTCGCCGGGCCATTGTCGATGTTGGGCGTCGAGAAGACTGTTGCGCCATCGGCAAGGATGGACACACGTGACACATTCCCCGCGTTAAGTTCAGCGTCGGCCACCCAGAATGAAACTTCGTAGAAATCGGTAGATGACAGTCCAGACAGGTTCACCGCAGGAAATTCGGTAAAGTTCTGCGGATCGATGTGGAAGAAGCGACCGGCGACGCCATTCACAGGGTCATAGATCCCGCCGTCATGCTGGAACCTGTTGCGCGCGGTTTGAATGTTGGACACGACACTGAATTCGCCGAAACCAACGTTACCATAAGTGTCATAAGTTGCACCAACGAGGCTGGCGCCAAATGGATTGGTTGCCGTCGAAAACTGCGGATCTCCGTTTGGCGCAAAGCCAAGCGTTCCATTGTCGAATGCTGTGAAAACATTGCCACCCGCCAATGTTCCACCAAGATCGGTACATTCGTTCCCGTTTGTCGTATCGAGGACAAAGTTCTCGACAGGATCAGGAACCACAATCACTTCGATGTCTTGACGATCGGCAACGTCGTTCAACGTCCCGGCCACAGGATCACCTGTCGCAGTGGCCGTGTTCGAAACGCTTGTCCCTTCGTCGCCAGTTTCGACCATATACTCGGCCGTAAACGTCACCACGTCGCCCGGTGCAAGAAGGTCAATGGCATTATCAACGCCATCGTCAGAGCTGTTGGTACTGGTATTCGTCAGAGTCCCAATCTCAATCGGGCCTAACGTGCCCGCACCGCCGTGGACATCGGATACGGTCACGTCTTCAATGTTCACGTTACCGTCGTTCGTCACCGTATAAGTGTAAGTTACAGTCTGACCGCTGACAGGCGCGTCGTCGTCAACAAGCTTTTCAATGTCCAATGATGGGAGCGCAGCCGGCGGCACGATCACAACGCCAGCTGTACCGTCGTCAAGGTCATTGCCGGGTCCAACGTCGTCGTCGGTAAAGACAAGCGGTACACCAACCGGGGGCGTGCCACTCGCTGTCACCGTGTTTGCCTCTGAACCGTCAAGCTCAAGTGAGTCCAGGAGAATTGTGTAGGTCACTGTGAATTCGTCACCAACGTCCATCAGACTACCGACGCCAGAAATCAAGGCGTCAGTTGAATCACCATCGTAATTGGGGTTGGCCGAAACACCGGTCGACCCGGTAACGCTACTAAGCGTCGGAACAACTGTCACACCCGATGTTGCATCAAGAGCGACAGTAGAGGGGTCATAGGCCTCGCCGAAAAGGGCCTCAAGATCATCAACCAAAGTGATATCAGTGATCGACGTTGCGCCAGTATTCTGTACTAGGATTGAAAATTCTTGCGTAAATGTACCGTCCGGCTGCAGTGCGCCCGTCGCGCCAAGCGTCTTCGTCGTTGTCAATTCGGGGATAGCAAGGGTTATGCCACTGATACCACTGTTTGCTGAACCGTTTGTCGTCGCGGACCGGTCATCCTGCAAACCGAACAAGAATACAACATCTGTAGCGAGAACACCAAAATCGTAGATGATTTGGTGGGGCGAATCATCAGGATCAGAACCGTTAGTAGTCGTGGGTGACGTAATTGGATATGTAGTCGGAATGTTCTGCCCAATATCCAACCCTAAAGAAGTTGCCCAAGTAGTGGAATCCACAGTCTCAGATGTCGTCGCTAGGTTGGATGGTGTAGCCAAATCAAAAGAGGGCTGGACGAAGGTGTTTCCATTGAAGGCAAATGCAGTCTTCCATTCCACACCGGCATCGACGTCAAGGGCATAAAAATACTCGACCGGCGCCGCAAAGGGCGCTCCATTTCTTGTAAACTCAATATGAAACCCAATCGCGTCTGCATAATCCTTTGCGATGCCTTCATCAAAAGTAGAGAAGTCGTTTCCGTTTACGCGTGTTGCCTGCTGCATCGTACCAGGCGATCGATTTGGATCAAAACCATTGCCCTGCCATGTACGACCTAAGTTCGGGTTGGTGAGGCCTGTATCGCCATGGTTCACCCCCGGAACACCCGTACCTGTCCCAATTTCAGTGGCCGTTGCAACAACACCACCGCCAACGTTCACTCCCCCCGGAGCCAGCATATCGCCGATTGAGAAAGTCTGAGCGAATGCAGCCGATGCGCCAAAAGCGAGGGCAAATGCCATCCATAGGCAGTGAAACAATTTCATGATATCACGCATCATACTGCCTTGATCGAATTGCCGGTAAAATGTTCCGCGGCACCAATCGTTTGACGACTGTCTTCGCTGCAAGCCCCGCATTCTACACCCCTCCCCCGCTTATGTTGCGGGTTGTCCTGAGCGCATGACACAGGTCAATAAATGACCCGATCGCCCGTCGCCGTGATTTATTGTCCCGTACGTCGGCTGAATTGCACGTCTTGTGCGGCCGAAAACTCGTCTGCTACCTTTTAGCGGGATCATGCCCGCCTATTTTGGGAATTGGGGTAACACAAGATTTCTGGCGAAAGCGACAAGAATATTCTGCGATCCGCGAATTAAATTTGGTCAGATGAGACGGCCGTTGCGGCAAAACAACAGCCGACGCCCGCTGACATTCAACGTATACTCTATTGAATGCGTTGCTTGTTTTACTTGATACACATCGTACCGACTTGATCGAATTGTAGGTAAAATGGTCCGCGGCACCAATCGTTTGAAGCCTCAACGGGCAAAACGCCCTCTGCAAACTGTGCTTTGGCTTCACCGCCCTGCTGTTGCGCGCGACGCGCTTCGCGCCAGATTGGTTTGCAATTGCCCCTCGCCTAACAGCAGGCTGTGGCAGCTCACTTGACGTTTACTCTTTGCCTTTCGGCACACAGCCGTTACGCGTAAACTATTTTTCTGCTCGCGGACACGTTGAGCGGTCCGCAGCTGCGCTATCGGTCTCACATGATCGCATATCTGTGAAGAGTTAAATGCAATTGGCGCCTTCTTCCCGGTGCAATTTCCGCGTTTCCCAATGAAGCTGTGGCACGAGAAGCACGTTCGAGGGCTCAGAAATTTGCTATTGTATACGCTGTTTCAAATGGACGTCAGCAGACCGGTTTTGGGTGAACGTCAAAAGGTCCGTGTGCCTAAAAGCTATGCATTGTGGTTGCGCTGGAGAACCCGCCAAAGAAGCGTCGGTGGAGCTGTCGGACCAATTATGAGCGGCAGTTTCTCGAATTGGTTGGCAGCCATCGCCAATTCCCAACCTAAGTGAAAATTGAACCCAGATTTCAAACGGCGCCCCGAGTGCTCTTTAGCGACCGAAGCTGACACCACTTTGTTGACCCCTAAAGAATAGTTTAGAACTTCGCGACGAGGTTGATAAAGAAACTGCTGTCGTCTTGCACCAGATCTGTCAGATTGTCTGAAAACTCGCTGAAATTGTATCCGACACCCAACTTCACATTGTTCCCAAGAATGGTCGCATGGTCCTTCGCTCGAGATTGATAGATTGAAAGATCACTGTCGCATTTGCGACAATAAGCAGACTTCAAGTCACTTGGAATGAATATCGGCTTCGTCCGCTCAGCCGACCTTAGACGTTTCAACTCACCGTTTTACTTTTCACCCCAAGCCGACCATGAGCGAAGACGCGTATCGGGCCGCAAGGCCTTATACGGGTTTCGATGTTGTTGAGCTCGAGATGCAGTTTGAGCAAGTGGCCGCTGGGCTTTTGACGGACACGGGCTTCTATTAGAAGTATTCGGGCTCACGCCGCCAAGTTTGCCAATAAGAGGTGGTCAGATAGGTGGTTACAAGACATCAGGAACTCCCTAAGTTTTTGAGTTTTTTATTGATATAGTGGTGCCTCAAGAGGGACTCGAACCCCCGACCTTGTCCTTACGAAGGACCTGCTCTACCAGCTGAGCTATTGAGGCTTTCCGGACCTTGGCATGGTCCGACAAGTTCCGCGTTGCCAGCTCAACAACGCTGGCAATGCGGCCGGAGAATTAGCACCCTAAGACTTGCTAAGAAAGTGCTATTTTTCGGTGGCGGGCTCAGGTTCTTTAGTCGGCTCAACATCATTGAGCTCAACCACAACGACGTCTTCATCGATTGGTGTTTCGTCTTTAGCGGCGGTGTCGGACGCACCCAGTTGGCCTACGATGAGCGGCAAAAGTTCAGTACCCGCTGGCATCGCGACATCTGTGTTTGCAGGCGTCTTCCATTCGAGCGTGTCGAAAGATCCACAACTGCCACATACCGGGGTCCATGCAGGCTCAATATGTTGGCAAACACTGCAGACCCACTGCGGCCCGCGCGATGCCGTCAGCGCCTTCGTCAGCCAGCCACGCACGACGTCATCGTCAGCCCCTTCACCGCGTTCAATCGCAGCCATGAGTGTCAGGTTCCGCGCTGTTGGGTCGTCGTTCACAAGCGTCCCGAGCGACCGTTTCGCTTCTGGGAAATCTTCAGCAGCAACGTGCAGTTCAGCCAATAACATCTTTGTTTCTGGGTGATCTGGCTTCAGCTTTGTTAGGGCCCGGAACCGCTTCACGCGATCAACTGGGCTTTCATTCGGGACAATCTCGGCGAAAGCAGCGGCAAGGTCAGGATGTGGCGTTGATGACCAAGCCTTGGTGATCACGCGACCTGCATAGCGGGCGTTACCCTGCGTGATATATCCGCGCGCTGCCATGACCGCCGCCGGGATCAAATCGGGTGACATGCGGTTCGCTTCAATGGCTGCAGTCTGCGCCTTTGCGTCATCCCCGTCTGCCGCCATGTCTTGTGCTTCGGAGAACGCCAAGACTGCGTCGCGTCGTTTGTAGACGTCTCTCGGAATGCCACCGGACTTCAGCTTGGCATCCAGCGTCGCTCGGATCCCTTTCCAGTCCTGCTGTTCGGCCTGGAGCTTGATCAGGACGTCCTGGGTTTCCGCATGTCGCGGCTTCAACGCGAAAGCTTTCTGGGCGAGTTTGACCGCCACATCCGTATCGCCAGCTTCCAACTTTTGCTTCAGAATGCCGCGAACGCCGACGAAGCGCGTCGCGTCATCGTCCAATAGTTTCCGATACGTCTGCTCCGCCTTGCGCGTGTCACCTGCCATTTCAGCGGCCTGCGCCGTGAGCAAGTTTGTCAACTTGGGGCTGCTTAGATAGCGCTCTGCACGGGCCGCTTTGGTCATCGCCAGGTGCCCTTCGCCAGATGCAAGAGCCATCATGCCTTCCGATAAAGCCTGATATCCCTTGCGCTCGCGATTGCGGTCAAAGTAGCGAGTGATCGCGGTCTCATCCCCATTGAGGAACCGGAACGTGGCAATCGCCAATTTTATCAGGTTCAGACCGATCCAAACGATCACAATCACAGCCAGTGCCGCAAACACTAACTCAAGGACCGACAAGCTGGCCTCTACACCGCCAATGCTAATCGTGGCGCCGCCCTCTACTTTGAGAAGTTCGGTCGCACCAAAGGTGAGCGCGGTAATCGCCGCGATAAAAGCTAGGATTTTGATCAGGGACCAGAGCATCGCGTCCGCCTTTAGTTAACGTTTAAAGAAAGTGAAATTTCATTAGCTGCGCTGACCGCTGCAACACGGGTTTCTGCGGTTGCAGCCCAATCTGCTAGCTTCGCTTTTGCGACATCTGGCAAGCCCGCTATTTCATCCAAGGCCGCCTGAATTTGGCCTTCGCTGACCGCCGATTGAGCACGAGATAACACAGCGTCGGCGTCTTCCCCTTCGCGAGGGGCAACGGAACGGACATTGAGCTGTTCACGCAGAAATGCTCCGAATGCAGAGCTTTGCTCCCCAGATTCGCCGCCGGCCCGCGCATCGGCAAGCGCGGCGCGCGCGGCTTCGGGGAATGCCGCCTGCAAGCCAGCTAGAGTCGGCGTGCCTTCCGCAACAGCGGCGAGTGCGTCTGGAACAGGTTCGCCCAGCGCATCTTCAAGATCCGCAAGCGCCGTTTCCATCGGTTCACCGCTCGACAACCCGGTTTGAACTTGGGCCAAGGCCGCGCGAATTTGGGCCGCTTGCGCAGCGTCTAGCGCAGCCTGTTCAATCGCTTCGGCCTCAGCTCGGGTTTCCTCAAGCTGATCAAATGCTGCGCTGGCTTGATCTTCGACTTTTGCACGAAGCTCATCCAATTCGCGCTGATAAGCTGCGATTGCCGCTTCTTGCAGCGTTCCGTCACCGCTCGGTTGCTTCTCAAGGGTCGACAAACGCTCGTCGAACACAGCGATTCGCTCGTTCACGGTACCAAATTCGGTCGTCACGGTCTCCTGCAGCGCCGCGATTTCATCGGTTAAAGGAGTCAGATCAACGCTGTGATCGACTGCGGCAACGGCTGCAATCTCTTCGCGAAGTTCTGCAACTGAACTACTGTTAGTTGCAACAGTCTCGCCCAAAATCGGGTCAGGGCGCGGCAGCAAAAAGTAGGCGGCACCAAACCCGAGTGCTGCTGCAACAAGGCCACCAAACAACGCTGGGACGAAAACCCGATTCGACGTCGTTTCTTGGTGGATCGGCGCAATTACAGCTGATTCATTGTTGTCTGGCACGCTATCCTCGATGGTCTCTTGAGGTTCGTCGGTCGTTTCTTCGGCCGCGTCGACGGCCGTTTCGATTGGGTTAGCAACGGCCTCTTCAACGATTGCATCGTCAGAAACCTCGATCGCATCGTCGATAGTGGTGACGACGTCCTCGACGGAGTCCTCAGCGGCCACCACTTCTTCCACAATGGCGACCTCGACGTTGTCAGGAGTGGTTTTCGTCTTTTGAGGTTTACGTTTTTTGGCCACGAATATGCCCCCTTAAAAATGCCACACCCGGCTGCATCCGCCGACGCTTTAAGTTAGACCGCAGCGGTCCGACCCTCAAGGCGTCTTCCGGCCGCATTGCCCGGTGAACGCACGCATGGTTGCAGCTATCATCGCTGTTTTATCGGGGAAATTTGACAATATCACATCAATCGATCGAATTTGATTGGCAGCTTGCGCAACAGCGTCGCTGATCGCGACGACTGTGATCGGCGCGCGGATCGGGAGAGATTCGGCAAACAACCTTGCCGAGCGGGGCGAAAACAGGGGGGCAATCACAGGGGTATCGCCGGCAAGCGCGGCCCGAAGTTTTGGACTGGGCGGGCAAGACGACTGAGCATAGACGACAGTTTCTGAACAATCCAATCCGGCCCCTCGTAGGGTTTCAGCAACGCCGCCGGTCGTATGGGCACCACGAAGATGGATCATGGGGCCAATCGGTCGCGCCGCAATAATTTGCGCGATGAGATCCGCACTATTGCCCTTTGCGTTGGTCAGCTCAAAACCGGCATGCTCGGCCGCTTCCGCGGTTTGATCACCCACGCACCATGCTGTCGCGTCCATATCGATTCCAAGACGGGCAACTTGCGCAACGGCATTTGCTGAGGTGAAGATGACATGTCTTGCAGGGCCAATCGGCGTAGCTGGCGCGACAGGATCAATGCGCATTAGCGGTGCAATCAAAATGGGAAGCGACGCACCATGCGCGGCCTCCAAGGCGTTCGCAAAAGCCCGCGATTGCCGTTCGGGGCGCGTAATGATGATCGTTGGCGCCACCGGCTGTCCGCCTTCAATGATTGTTCTTGACCGGGCGCAATGTTACCTGCCTGCCAACAACACACAACAGGCCCTTCATGCCCGCACCACTGACTCTTTTGGGGATCGAAAGCAGCTGCGACGATACGGCCGCTGCTGTAGTGCGGGATCGGGCAATTTTGTCGTCCGTGGTCTACGGCCAGTCGCGCCTGCATGCCGAGTTTGGTGGTGTTGTTCCGGAGATCGCAGCGCGCGCCCATGCGGAGAAGCTTGATTACTGCGTCGAGCAAGCGCTAGTGGAAGCAAATGTTGGTCTAGCTGACCTCGACGGCATCGCGGTCACGGCGGGGCCAGGGCTGATTGGAGGGGTCCTTTCTGGCGTGATGTGCGCCAAAGGTCTTGCTGCTGCAACGGGACTTCCACTTGTGGGAGTGAACCATTTGGCGGGTCACGCGCTGACGCCACAACTGACCGATGGCATCGCCTTTCCTTACCTCATGCTGCTGGTCTCTGGCGGACATTGCCAGTTCCTGATTGTGTATGGACGTGATCGCTTTAAACGGCTCGGTGGGACAATCGACGATGCACCAGGCGAGGCGTTCGATAAAGCGGCGCGTTTGATCGGTTTGCCTCAACCAGGTGGCCCATCAGTTGAGTCTTCAGCTCAAACCGGAAATGCGAAACGCTTTCCTCTCCCGCGCCCTCTCTTAGATCGTCCTGGCTGCGACATGTCCTTTTCCGGCCTTAAGACAGCAATGCTACGTGCACGGGATGGTGTTGTTTCGGAAAAGGGCGGCCTAACCGTATCAGATCAATCAGACCTCAGCGCCGCATTTCAGGCCGCAGTCACTGATGTACTCGTGGAAAAATCAAAGCGCGCGCTTGCGATCTATCATACCTTCTCACCACAGCATCCTGTTTTCGCTGTCGCTGGGGGCGTGGCGGCAAACGGCGCCATTCGTGCGGGATTAGAGACACTTTGCAAGCAGATGGACACACAGTTCGTCGCGCCACCACTGGCCCTTTGCACAGACAACGCCGCGATGATTGCCTTTGCCGGAATGACTCGCTTATCGGCGGGAGAGGCGGACGATCTTCGACTGTCGGCCAGGCCGAGATGGCCGTTGGACGAGAGTGCCTCGCCAATGTTGGGATCGGGCAAGAAGGGCGCGAAGGCATGAGCATTGGTGTTATCGGCGCAGGCGCCTTTGGATCTGCGCTTGCGATCACTTGGGCGCGCGCCGGGCAAGAGGTAATCCTCTATGGACGCAACGCGGAAGCGATGAAGCGTTCAGAGGTTGGACGCGAGGTGCGACGCTTGCCGGGGGCAACCCTCCCGGTCGGAATCACCTGTACATCCGACTTGAGCGAAGCCTGCCAGGCCGAAACGCTCATCTTCGCAATACCCGCACAGCAACTGGTTGGCCTTCTGAAGCAAACGCATGATTCAATCGCGAACCAGGCGCTCGTAGCCTGCTGCAAGGGTATCGACCTAAACACAATGATGGGCCCTGTTGCGGTTCTACAGAAGGCGTTCCCCAACAACCCCACAGCAATGCTCACCGGCCCGAGTTTTGCAGCGGACCTCGCCAATGGTCTGCCCACCGCGCTTACGCTGGCTTGCGCGGATGAGGTGGCTGGTGTCGCGCTTCAACAGGGGCTTTCCACACCAAACTTGCGCCTTTACCGCACGTTAGACACTGTCGGTGCGGAGTTTGGCGGGGCGCTCAAAAACGTGATGGCCATCGCTTGCGGCATGACAATGGGTGCTGGACTCGGAGAAAGCGCGCGCGCCGCCTTGATCACGCGTGGATTTACGGAAATGACGCTCTTAGCCGAAAGATGCGGCGCGGTGCCAGAAACGCTTGCCGGGCTATCGGGTTTTGGTGACCTGGTGCTGACCTGCACTTCAAACCAGTCGCGGAACTACAGTTATGGCTTCGCGCTGGGGCGGAATGATCAATTTGACGAAACCATCACGGTCGAAGGTGTCGCAACAGCAAAGGCCGTTGTTGGTCTTGCGTCGTCCCTTGGGCTCGATATGCCGATTGTGCGTGGCGTTACCGATGTGATTGCGGGTCGGGCAAATGTGAAGCAAACACTTGGTTCGTTTATGGCAAGACCATTGAAGGAGGAATAGAGATGCGTGTGGCGTTGGTCGCAAAGGACAAGGCGGGAGCCTTGCAAACAAGATTAGACAATCGCGCCGACCATGTGGCGCATTTAAAGGCCTCAAACTGCGTCGAAATGGCCGGCCCCTTGCTGAACGATGCAGAGGAGATGTGTGGTTCGCTCATTATTCTGGACGTCGCTGATATGGCAGAGGCAGAAGCGTTTGTAGCCGGCGACCCTTACGGCAAAGCGGGCCTTTTTGAGAGTGTTGAGCTCACCGCTTGGAACAAGGTGATTGGGTAATGGCCCAGTGGCTCTTTAAATCAGAACCGGACGTTTTCGGTTGGGACGATTTAGTCAGCAAAGGCCAAACAGGCGAAGAATGGGACGGTGTCCGCAACTACCAGGCGCGCAATAACATGCGTCTCATGAAGCTTGGCGACCCTGGATTTTATTATCATTCGCGCAGCGGGCTCGAGATCGTGGGCATTTGTGAGGTTTGTGCCGAGTCACACCAAGACAGCACGACCGATGACGAACGCTGGGATTGCGTCGATGTTCGCGCAGTGAAGCCGTTTGTAACGCCAGTCAGCCTAGAGAAAATCAAAGGTCATCCCGCCCTTTCAGAGATGGTATTGGTCAAGAATTCCCGATTATCGGTGCAGCCTGTTACGGATGAAGAATGGAAGATCATTTGTGCGCTTGGTGGGGTTTCCACCTAAAGCATGCCACTCACAACCGCACATCCTATTATTGTTGGGCCCCTATGGCATGCCAGCCGCAAATGGCTGGATTTGCCCGCGTTGATTGTCGGCTCCATGATCCCCGACATCAAATACTTCCTGCACCTCCGCACGATGGACAACATTGGGCACAGTGCATTTGGCATCCTTGTTCAGGGCATTCCCGCATCGCTGTGCCTCCTCTTAATTTTCAGCACTGTGATGCTTGGGCCGCTTCGTGCCCTATCGCCGGGTGGATTTGGGCGCATTGTCCCCGAACGATATCTTTTTTTTCCGGCAAAGCGTTTCTTAGTCATCGTTACCAGCATTGCCATCGGGGCTGTAACGCATGTCTTTTGGGACAGCTTCACACATGAGGGATGGTATTTTGTGCGGGTTTTCCCCGTCTTAGACACAGAGATCGGGCCACTGCCCATCTACAAGTATCTCCAATACATCAGTGGCGGTGTGGGAACTGCCGCAGTGCTGCTTTGGGTTCTTGTTGCGATCAAGAGTGCGTCAGCGACGGAGGATCGCATCGAAAACAGGTTCGGTCCTGCGACCATTGTGATCGGGACAACACTGATCGTGACCTACATTGCGCTTGGCAAAAACAATCCACTCACCGCCTATATCGCGCTCATCCAATCGGTGATTGGTGTCATCAGCGGTGTTAGTTTGGGCCTCTTCTTCTTCGCGATCATCGACAAGTTGCGCCCATTCGGACGCGTCCCAACTCAGCCCTAGGCGACACGCGACAGTTGGCACATACTGTCAACAGCCAAGAGAACGAAAGGGACTAACATGGGACTTCTTGCTGTCATCGTCGCAGCTGTGGCCGGATTCGCCTTTGGGGCGGCATGGTACATGGCATTGTCAAAGCCCTGGGTAGAAGCTGCCAATATTGAGGTGGATGAGAAAGGTCAGCCCGTGAATGATAATCCGCTGCCCTATATCATGGCCGGTTTTGCGATGCTTCTGGTAGCGGGCATGATGCGTCATACCTTTGCCTTGTCGGGCATCGATACCTTTGGAAAGGGGCTCGTCTCCGGCCTTGGCATTGGCCTCTTCTTCATCAGCCCTTGGATCATGATCAACAATGCGTACGGTGATCGCCCATTCAAGCTGACTTTGATCGACGGTGGTTACGCAACTTTTGGCTGCGCAATCATGGGTGCAGTACTTACGCTTCTTTAAATATTGAACGGTGTTCATTTTTCTTGACTCGTAGGGCTTCTGATTCTACTTCATGAACATTGTTCACGAAAAGGAGCCGGACATGCCCGTCCTTGCTGACACACATTCGCTTATCACAGACGCGGTTATCTCACCCGCACAAGCAACTGAAATCGAAAGCCGCGCCCGACAGTTGATGGTCAATGCCGGAATCAACATTGTCCTTTGCGCCGGGGTATTGGCGGCTACGCTGGGCCTCATTGCATACCTTGCGGACCCATTCGCGGTCGCATTCACCGGCATTCTTATGCTCGTGGCTGGGCTCTTCGTTCTTCACCGCAGCCCGGACGTCTATCGCATGTTCGGCAACGCGGCAGCTTTGATCGGGTCCGGCATGCTGATCGGCGGTAGTTTTACAGAATTGCTGACGTCCTACGAACAGATCGCAGGAACAGCATCATTCCTCCTCGGCCTTCCGATCATCCTTCTGGCAGGTCGATCCCTTCTTGTTGGCGGGCTGACCGCGCGCTTTGTGGCTGGGTCGATCTTTCTAATGGGCATTGCGCTGCACCTCGCCGGCGTCGGCTTGTTGTTGGACCGGTTCGACATCAGTGGTCTTCCCTTGGCACTCGGCTACGTTTACGCCGCTATCATCATTGCTATCAGCGGTTGGGTGACCGACACGCGCGCCGTCACTGCACTTGCGCTCGTCCCATTCGCGCAGATGTTGGACACATCAACGAGCTACTTGCACGCAGCCTACGTGTTCTATTCCCCCGAAAGCACGCTCAGCATCTTGCAGATGACGCTTTTGGTTTGTGGCTGTCTTTGGCTCTTGCCGAAGGTTGGCGAACGCACCGGTCGACATCTGCGGATTACAGCGGTGATGGGTTTCGTGGTGGCGAACCTTTGTGCGCTGGTTGGCTCACTTTGGGGGGACAAGATCGGCAGTCATATCTGGGGACCTCGCGCTCAAGGCGTCGAAGCATTCGACGGTGATTGGACGGCCTATCATGCCGCGACCGATGCATTCGACGCCACCGCGTTCACAATCTCCGCCGATATCTACAGCGCGCTATGGGCCCTCGCACTCGTCACGATCATCTTCGCGGCGTCGCACAAAGGTCTGCGCGGCCTGTTTAACGCAAGCGTCACCTTCCTGGCGATTCACGCTTACACGCAGGCCTTTGAAAGCTTCTACGATGAGCCCCTTGCCTACGTTATCGGTGGTTTTGTCGCCATTCCGATGGCGTGGGGTATGTGGCGAATGAACCAAAGGTTCACATCCCCTGCATAAGAAGAAGGGTTCGGCGACACATGCCGAACCCTTCTTCACCCCGCGTGCTCCCTTACACCACACGCGTATCGAATCTCGGTTCGGCCTTTCTGGCCTCAGACGCACACTGCCAGACTGAACAAGCTTTAACCAAAGGCAAACTCGTTCAAACTTTAGTAGAACGCAAAACGCCCGCCATCATTTGGCGGGCGTCTTTTTCGGTCAATTGGGCAATCAGCCGTAAACGGATTCTTTGCTGAAGTGCTTTGTCAGCATGTAGTAGATCACAGCGCGGTACTTGTTTCGCTCAGACTTGCCATAGGTTTCGATGGCTTTGTCGATTGCTTCCATCAGCTCCGGGCCATCAGCAAGGCCGAGCTTCTTCATCAGGAAGTTGTTCTTAACGGTTTCCAGCTCAGATGGCTGGCTGCCGGCAACAGTGGATGCGTCGGCGTTGTAGATGGATGGGCCGCAACCGATCGTCACTTTGGTCAGCAGATCCATGTCTGGCGTCATGCCGCACTTATTCTTTAGATCGTCAGCGTACTTCTCGATCCACTCGTCTCTTTTACCCATCGTGTGTCCCCCTCATTGGTGGTTCCAAGCCGTTCTGGCGTCGCGCTTGCGGTGTATCCGCAAACATTGGCGCTAAGTTATGCCGCGTAACTCCGGCACGTAAAGGTTTAATGACGGGGAAAAGCCTAATGGGCGGATCACCGACAGAGCCCCCAGCCCTTTGATTGTAAGTGAAAATGATCTGCGTGCAGGGTGTTGTAGTCGGGCGAAAGGGTGACGCGGAACCAGGTGCAGGCGCTGTCACGTGCCGCTTTGAGAAAGGTGCCCTTACGTCCACTATCGTCCCAATCGTCGATCAATCGCAAGCGCGTTCCATCGGACAGACGGAAACCGGTAATGTCGATGGCATCCGCGGTGGCATGTGTGCTCCATCGGTTTGAGGCACCGCTCGAGGTCCGCATGCGTCGGCAGTTATAACTGCCGATCTGGTCGACACCTGTAAGGTCGGCCCCAAAAAGCTCGCGCGCTTTTGGGGCTAAGTCATGGGTCGTCCACATTGCCATCCGCAATGCAATGGCACAGCGTGTCTCAACGGGCGCAAGAGCCGCGCCCGCTACGCCGCTCAGATCAAGCCGACCGCGGATATGGCAGCTCTCTGATGCTTCCAAGTCAGGAAGTGTCGCAAAAGTGGCTGCCGCTTCGAGTGTGGTAAAACAAGCTGCTGGCGTCGTAAGCGCGCGCTCCATTTTCCAGGGGGTCAACGGCGTCACGTCATCACTGACCGCCAATGGCACCGTAGGGTTCCATCCGCGCGGCAGCGGTGTTTTGGGATGGTAGATCAGCTGATAGCCACCCCAAAACAAACCACCCACGATAAAAAGATACGCCGCCCGCGCAAACAGCGACGGCCGGCGTTCTTTTTCAGGCTCCGGGCGCAGATGTGGTTTCAGCGCCCTACCCTCTTAGTAGCGGTAGTGCTCTGGCTTATATGGCCCGTCCGGCTTCACACCAATATAGGCCGCCTGTTCTGGGTCCAGCTTTGACAGTTTCACGCCAATCCGGTCGAGGTGCAGGCGCGCGACCTTTTCATCCAAATGTTTTGGCAGGATGTAGACGCCAGGCTTGTATTCATCGCCCTTGGTCCACAACTCAATCTGCGCCAGCACTTGGTTAGTGAAGGACGCGGACATCACGAAAGATGGGTGGCCGGTGGCATTACCAAGGTTCAGCAAGCGACCCTCAGACAGTAGGATCAACCGATTGCCGTTTGGCATCTCGATCATATCCACCTGCTCTTTGATGTTCGTCCACTTGTGGTTCTTAAGGGCCGCCACTTGGATCTCATTGTCGAAGTGCCCGATGTTGCCGACGATCGCCATATCCTTCATCTCGCGCATATGCTCGATCCGGATAACGTCTTTGTTGCCGGTGGTTGTGATGAAGATATCGGCGTCAGACACGGCATCTTCCAGCGTCACAACTTCAAAGCCATCCATCGCAGCTTGAAGGGCACAGATCGGGTCAACTTCAGTGACTTTCACGCGGGCACCCGCACCGCGCAACGATGCGGCGGAGCCTTTCCCCACATCACCGTAGCCCATTACAACCGCAACCTTACCAGCCATCATCGTGTCGGTGGCGCGACGAATGCCGTCAACCAGGCTCTCTTTGCAGCCGTACTTGTTGTCGAACTTTGACTTAGTGACAGAGTCATTCACGTTGATCGCCGGGAACGGCAAACGGCCATCGCGTTGCAATTCGTAAAGTCGGTGAACACCGGTGGTCGTCTCTTCCGACACACCCAGGATCTGTTCCTTGGTTTTTGCAAACCAACCAGGGGTTTCAGCCATCCGTTTCTGGATTTGGGCTTTGATCACCGCTTCCTCTTCGGACGTCGGCACCGCCAGCACATCTTCACCTGCTTCCATGCGCGCACCAAGCAACACATAGAGTGTCGCATCGCCACCATCGTCGAGGATCAGATTCGGGCCTTCCGGGAACATGAAGGATTTGTCGAGGTAATCCCAATGCTCTTCCAGCGACTGCCCCTTGATCGCAAAGACAGGCACACCAGCGTCGGCAATCGCGGCGGCCGCGTGATCTTGGGTCGAAAAGATGTTGCAAGATGCCCAGCGCACGTCGGCGCCCAGCGCAACCAAGGTCTCAATCAGTACAGCCGTTTGGATCGTCATATGCAGCGAGCCGACGATGCGCGCACCGGTCAGCGGCTTGCTTTCCCCGTACTCCGCACGCAGGGCCATCAGACCCGGCATCTCAGTTTCAGCAATGTCGAGTTCTTTCCGGCCAAACCCGGAAAGCGCGATGTCCTTTACTATGTAGTCTTTGGCCATGGGAGTATGTCCTGCTCAGGTTAAATTTGCGGTTGCCCTACCACGCCGTCGCAGCCTCGACAATGCGGCGATGGGGTGCATAAAGACATGACGGTTACTGGTGGGTTAACAATGAAGCAACCACGGGCATGGCAACGTATGTTATCGGGGCGCAGACTAGATCTGCTTGACCCGACTCCGGTGGATATTGAGATCGAGGATATCGCCCACGGACTAGCCTTTGTGGCTCGATGGAACGGGCAAACAGCGGGTGATCATGCATATTCTGTCGCAGAACATTCACTTTTGGTGACTGACCTTTTTTGCCGAATGCAACCGAATGCGCCGATAAAATGGCAGTTGGCCGCACTTCTTCACGATGGCCCGGAATATGTGATCGGAGATATGATCAGCCCGGTCAAAGCCGCCGTTGGTCCCGGCTACGAGGGGCTTGATGAACGGCTCGCCGCAGCAATTCACATCCGGTTCGGCTTGCCCGCCAAAATCCCGCAGACTATCAAACGCCAAATCAAAAAGGCCGACAAAGTCAGCGCTTGGATGGAAGCCACTCAAATCGCAGGTTTCACGCGGGAAGAGGCCGATAAGTTCTTCGGAAAAGTCGACCCAGACCTGATCGCAGGGATGGAGATTACTCTCCGCCCGGCGCCTCAGGTGCGCAGCGAGTTCACGAAACGTCACGCCCAACTTTTGGATCAACTATGAAACTTGCTGCCCGTCCCGCAACTGATAGCGACCTGCCCGCCCTGTGCGACCTCTTCAACACGATCGTTCAGGCGGGCGGAACGACAGCCCATGAAGATGTTTGGGATCTCCCAACATTTCAGAGCTATTATTTTGATGACCCAGCGATGGTGCATACCGTTTTGTACAACGAAAACCCAATCGGATTTCAAGCGGTGTTTGCCAACGACGGCGGCCTGTCAATTGGCAGCTTTACTGACCAAAGCAATCCCGTCCGCGGTGCAGGTGCGGTTATGTTTGCCGCAACACGCGCTTGGGCAGAGACCAACAAATTTGCTTGGATCGACGCCAAAATCCGCGCCGATAATGTTCCCGGTCTCGCCTATTACACAAAAATGGGTTTCGTAGATTACAAAGTCGATAAAGGCGTGCCGCTGAAAGACGGCACGCCGATGGACCGGATTACAAAACGTTTGATGATTTAAATTAAACTACCACATACCGTTCCGATCACGGATCAGATATAGACGATGTCGCTCGGCTTCGAGCTTCTGCCGGTCATAAGCCGACAGCCTTTGGTGGTCCGACCAATGCTGAGGCGCATCCCATTTTTTATTCATATGGGAGCGGTCAAAGAGGACAGTAAGAAAGTTAAACATCTGCTTTCCTTTCGATAGAGAGACACCCAATGAATAATCCACTTGCGTTGTCACGCCGAGTCAGGAAGACTTCGTATATGTTAGTGGAGCTTTCATATGGATTGGCGTGATCTCCCCTCACTCGCTACGCTCCGCGGGTTTGAGGCTGCCGTGCGTCAAGGGTCCTTCAGTGCCGCCGCACGTGAGTTAAACGTGACCCATGCGGCGATTGCGCAGCATGTCCGCAGCCTGGAAGCCCATCTCGGGCAGTCGCTACTTGTTCGCGCGGGCCGAAAGATGGTCCCGACCGAGGCCGGCGCACGGTTGGCGGCAGATCTTGAGACAGGGTTTCAGCAGATCATCAGCGGCGTTAGAAAAATCGCTGAGGATACCGCCGCGCGGCCGATCCAGATCTCATGTACACCCAACTTCGCCGAAAACTGGTTGATGCCCCGGCTGATGTCATTCTGGGCTCAGCACCCTGACATCACATTGTCGATCACGCCAAGCAACGACCTGGCAGAGCTGGGGCGCGGCGAATGTGACGTCGCTTTGCGTTATGGAAAGGGCCCTTGGCCTGGAACAGAAAGCGACCTGCTCGTGAAAGCGGACTACGCGGTGATCGTGCATCGCGACCTGCTAGGTGATCAGCGCCCAACCTGTCTGTCGGAAATGACGGACGTGCCTTGGGTCTTCTGCTCCAACCTGCCGGTCTACCGGACCTGGGCGGTGCAAAGCGGGCTGGACCCCAAAAAAATCACGGAACATGAGCTCGCAACTATGAGCATGGTTTCATCGGCTGTGCGGTCAGGCGCAGGCGCATCTGTGATGATACGGGCCGTTATGGAGGACGAAATTGCCTCAGGCAATCTTGTGGTGGTGGAACAAGCCGTCCGACCAGGCCTCGGCTACCATGTTGTTACCGCCGCGGGGGTTCTGCCCGATAAGGTGAGAACCTTCCGCAAATGGGTTTTGTCACAGAGAGAAGTGGATTAGCGCGGGCTGCGCTTCGCCAGAATGCGCTGAAGGGTCCGCCGATGCATATTCAGCCGCCGCGCCGTTTCAGACACGTTCCGATCACACAGCTCGTAAACCCGCTGGATATGTTCCCAACGCACGCGATCCGCACTCATCGGATTTTCCGGTGGAGGCGGCAACTCATCCGATGTTGCCAAAAGCGCGTTCGTGACATCTGTCGCGTCAGCTGGTTTCGACAGGTAGTCGGTCGCGCCAATTTTTACGGCCGCGACAGCCGTCGCAATCGCCCCATAGCCGGTTAGAACAACAACCCTGGCATCTGGGCGCCGCTCACGCAGGGTTTCGACAACGTCGAGCCCGTTTCCATCGCCCAGCCGCAAGTCTACAACTGCATATGCAGGCGGTCGTGCGGTCGCGATCGCTTTCCCAGCGGCGACAGAGCCTGCCATCTCAACGGAAAAGCCGCGTTTCTCCATCGCTTTCGCTAGGCGCTTCAAAAACGCCTCGTCGTCGTCGACAAGCAGCAAAGAGGGATCGTCCCCAATTGCGCGGGTCGTTGCTTCTGCAGTCTCTACAGTCATGACATGTCCTACCTTCACTCGAAAGATAGGTCAGGGCTGAAGTGGGTCAAATAGGGTGCGACATTTATGCTTCCGCGACGAAGCACGCCACAGTTTCCGCGACCTTTTCAGGTGGCACATCCGTCCTGAAGAACTCGACAAACCCGTGCTCCGGCAACGTCAGATAGGTGAACGTTGTATGCTGCATAAGGTAGTAGTCCGGATCACCACTGCCATCTTTCTGATAGAAAGTTCTGTACGCCTGCGATGCAGCCTTCACTTGATCCGCGGATCCGGTCAAGCCGACGGCTTTATCATGAAAATTGTAAGCATACTCACCGACGATCTCAGGCGTATCCCGTTCTGGATCGATAGAGATAAACACCGGCGTAGCGGGGATACCTTGCTCCGCCAGGATATCAACCGCAGCCGCATTGCGCGCCATATCAATTGGGCAAAAGTCCGGGCAGAAGGTGAATCCAAAATAAATCAGGACCGGCTCAACTATCAGATCCTCGCTCTTCACAAGGTCCCCGTTCTGATCAAGAAGCTCAAACGGACCGCCAATCTCAGTCGTCGCCGCGGACGTGCTGCAGTTTCCAAAATCCGATCCGCCAAGTGTTGTGTAGGCATAGGTTCCACTCAAACCAAGCCCAACAACTGCTGCGGCGGCGATCGCAAGTCCTTTTGACATCAACTGTCCTTTCTGGTGGCATGGCCCATCTGTGCCATTATGGCCTATGTAGGGTCCAGCCTTAGACGGGTAAACCGCGATCACATGAGCGTTGCTGAACATACTTTCCGCGAAGACCGCGAGCGCAGCAATTGGGTCAAACTGCGCACCCTGCTCCGTGTGAGATGGGTCGCCATCATCGGTCAATCTGCAGCGATGATTGTGGCGGTCCAATTCTATGGGCTTCAGTTCGAAACGGGCTATGCGATCATGGCGATTGGGATGGCCATCGTCGCAAATCTTTATTTCAGTTCTGTCTATCCAGAAACCAAGCGTCTCTCTGAGTCTGAAGCGTTTTTCATGTTGATCATCGACATTTTTCAGCTGGCGTTTCTGCTTTACATGACGGGCGGTCTGTCAAACCCGTTCGCCGTTTTGATCCTGGCGCCGGTGACGATTGCCGCAACCGTTCTGCAACTCCGCAGCACATTAACACTCGGCATGATCGCGATCACGCTGATCTCACTCCTGAGCCAATATTCCGTTCCCATCCTTTCGGCCGACGGCGTCGCACTTGAATTGCCGCCGTTGTTTCAGTTTGGCTTTTGGGCGGCATTAATTATCGGCGTTGCGTTCCTGGCCATCTATGCACGACAGGTCACCGTGGAGATGCACACCATGGCCGAAGCGTTGTTGGCGACGCAGTTGGCACTTGCGCGCGAACAAAAACTGACGGACCTCGGCGGCGTCGTCGCTGCAGCCGCCCATGAACTCGGGACGCCGCTGGCAACCATCAAACTGGTGAGCGGAGAATTGATCGATGACCTTCATGACCACCCAGATGCCTTGGAAGATGTGGCTCTAATCAGACAACAAGCCGACCGCTGCCGTGATATTCTCCACTCGATGGGCCGGGCCGGTAAAGACGATCTTCACATGCGCCGCGCACCTCTGGAAACCGTGGTGCGCGAGGCAGCAGAGCCCCATCTCAACCGCGGGAAGACAGTACTCTTCGACGTTGTGGCGCTCAGCGACGCCGCGCTCACTCAACCGCAAATTCCACGTCGGCCCGAGATCATTCATGGACTGCGAAACCTGATCCAAAACGCGGTCGATTTCGCCGATGCAGAGGTGAAGATTCGTGTCAGTTGGGACGCCGACTTTCTTAACATTCGCATTTCTGATGACGGGGAAGGTTTCCCGCCGTCCGTCATTGGCCGAATAGGCGATCCATTTGTGCGTCGGCGGCGGGCCGTCAACGACCGACCAGGATATGAAGGGATGGGTCTGGGTATGTTTATTGCCAAAACCTTGCTTGAGCGGTCGGGCGCGCAACTCAGTTTTGCGAACGGGCGACGCAAAGGTCAGGCCGGCTGGGCCGGACAGGCGACGGGTGGGGCAGTCGTCACCGTCAAATGGGCGCGCAATGCCCCTGCAGTTGCTTCACCAGAAACCAATTCGGCGTTGGGTGAGAATAAACAGTTTTCTTAGCCCGTTCCGCAGCTTTACTGAACATTAACTTTGGAAGAAGAGGCTAGTCGCAACACTGAAGAGGGTCGCGGCAATGGAATCACTCAAACTCTTTGACCTCGCGCTGATCATATGCGCGGCGTTGGGTGGGGTCGCATTGATCCATCTTCTGGGCGTTTGGATTTCGCGAAGGGCAAGCGCGGCCATACAGCATTCTAAAGTAAAAAACGCGACGGTATTCCTCTTTGATGGCGACCGCTTGGCAGACGCAACGCTTGATGCGCATCAGATGATCAAAGACTCCCCGAAGAACCTGACAGAACGCCAAGCCGTCATCGCCGTTTTTCAAGACCGTTTTCCCACGCTTGACTACGTCATGCGCCACATCGCTGCCGGCGGGTGCGAAACTCTGAACGCAGCTGATGCGGCAAGCCAAGCTCTGACAGTCGAAGACGCCGAGGGGCAAGTTCGCGTGACTTTGGAAGGCGCTACGCCGGAAGATCACCAGAACCTAAGCGCAGGTGCTGCTCAGGAAAGTTTGTTGCGCGAATTGAAGTTTCTCCGTGATCTGATGGATAATGCGCCGCAATTGGTTTGGACCCAAAATGGCGAAGGGCGCCTCACTTGGGCCAACGCGGCATATATGCAGTTTTCCGATCAGCAGCTTGGCCACAGTTTCGCCTGTACCCAAAAATGGCCAGATCAGCCCATTTTTCCTGACCTGCACCTCGACGCAACGCAAAGAAGGGCTGTCAGTCGACGCGTGATGCTTCATGAAGCGGAAACGCGAAAAGAGATCTGGTACGATGTCACAACCCGCAAACTCGGGAAAGACATCGTCCACTTTGCGAACAATGCAGGCGCCGCGGTCAATGCGGAGCAAAGCAAGGTCAAAGCCATGAAGACTTCGAGGCGGCTGTTTGCCAACTTGGCAACCGGCCTGGCGATCTTTGATCAACGGCGCCAACTTGCGATCTTTAATCCGCGTTTAACCGACCTCACACGTCTGCAGCCGAGTTTTCTGATGGCGCGGCCGACGTTGGACCGTTTTTTGGATGCGCTGCGGGAGTCGCGGGTCTTGCCGGAACCAAAAGACTATGCATCCTGGCGGGAACAGTTCTCCGCACTGGAGGATGCCGCGCGGGCTGGCACCTACTGTGAGAATTGGGAATTGATCGACGGGCAAACCTTCCGCGTGACTGGAAAACCGTATGAGGACAAATCCTTTGTTTTCTTGTTTGACGACATCACGGCAGAGGTAAACCTGACGCGCCGCTTCAAGACAGATATCGAGACAGGCCAAGGGGTCATGGACGCGCAATCCCATGCACTCGCGGTCTTCACCAATAACGGAACTTTGGTGATGTCGAACCGAGCCTATAAGGACCTTTGGCAAAGCGACCACGACGGTATCATGACAAGCCACCAACTGCGAAGCGAGATCGCGACGTGGCAGCAACACGCCGCGGCCGCGCCAGCCTGGGGTGATCTGCGAAACTTCATCGCTGGCTCCTGCGGGTCGACCAAATGGGTCGACCACCTGATCCATGAAGACGGTCGTCACATTCAGTGCGAGGCCGAAAAGATCAACGCGAACATGAGCCTGATTAGTTTCAAGTCCGACGTGGATCGAAAGATGGCTCCCATCATTCATAAGCTGACAATGAAGGACCCATCGTTCCGCAGCGCAAAGCGCTGAAACCCCTTGCAGGTGCTGGCCCAAACCATAGTTTGGCGCCATGGTCCCGGGGCAAACAACTCTCACATTTCCAACAGAAGCCGACACGGCCCGATTTGCGGCTCGCTTAGGGCGTTTGCTGCACAATGGCGATACGCTCCTGTTGGAGGGCCCTATCGGCGCGGGCAAATCCGCCTTCGCTCGGGCCCTGATCAGGTCCCTAGCGGGGGCGGAGATTGAGGTCCCCTCACCCACTTTCACGCTTGTGCAAACATATGAGTTACCGCAGGGCGAGGTCTGGCACTGCGATCTCTATAGGCTCTCCCAAGTCGATGAGGTGCTAGAACTCGGCCTCGAAGACGCCTTTTCAGCTGCAATCTGTTTGATCGAGTGGCCAGATCGACTAGGTGACGCCGCCCCGCCCAGCGCATTGCGTTTGACCTTTGCGGCACGCGACGATCATCACGCTATCACCTTTGCAGAACCGCCAGCTTGGCGAGATCGACTGAAGGATCTGTCGCGTGAAGCGTGATGACGTCATTGCTGACTTCCTGAGCGACAGCCCTTACGCCACGTGGTCGTCGGAGCCGATTGCCGGGGACGCGTCCAGCCGCAGATATTTCCGCCTTCAGCATGGCAAACAGAGCGTTATTCTGATGGACGCCGGGCCCGAGGGATCCGACTCAACACGGCAATTTTGCACGATCGGCACTTGGTTGCGGGATCAGGGTCTGTGCGCGCCACAAGTTCTCAAGGACAATACATCGAATGGTCTTCTGCTTATGGACGATCTTGGCGATCTCGATGTTGCATCCTTCATCCGCCAAAAGCCGCAGCACGTCCAATCGGTTTACACAGCCGCGGTGGATGTGCTGGTCCACCTCGAGGCCAGTGACCCGCTCTTAGGATTGCCAATTCTGACGCCTCAAGTCGGAAGCCAAATGCTCGATGTTACGGTCGAATGGTACGCAGACTCTCGCGATGGTGATCCCCTTTTCGCTGCCATGAGAGATTGTCTTGAGCGGCACTGCGATCAACCGAACATCGTGGCCTTGCGGGACTATCATGCAGAAAACTTGATCTGGCGGGCAGACAAATCTGGCCTTTCCCGCCTCGGCCTTCTTGATTTCCAAGACGCGATCTTGGCCCCCAAAGGATACGATCTCGTGTCGCTATTGCGTGATGTCAGGCGATCAGTTGATCCTCAAGTCAGCGAGACCGCACTTCGCCACTTTATCTCTTCAACTGGGCCGCTTTCACGCGCTGCGTTCGCCTGTTTAGCGGTCCAACGCAATCTCCGCATCCTTGGTGTTTTCGCTCGCCTCGCCCAACGCGATAAGAAGCCAAGGTACCTCGCAATGGTCCCAACCGTGTGGACCATGGTTTTGCAAGATTTGGCGCACCCTGCCCTGTCCGACTTGCGCGGTATCGTGCAGGCTATCTTGCCACCACCTGATCGCTCCCGCATCAAAGAGCTTCTATGACTGACATCATTCTTTTCGCAGCAGGCCTTGGGACGCGCATGCGGCCACTGACAAATGAGATCCCAAAACCGCTCGTCCCGGTCGGCAACACGACGTTGCTTGATCACGCGTTGGAGCTCACGCAAGACACTGCCATCAAAGGGCGTGTTGTGAATGTTCACTACAAGGCTGACAAATTGCGGCGGTACCTCAGCGACCGCAATGTATCAATTTCGGATGAGACAGACCTGCTTTGCGACACGGGCGGCGGTTTCAAGAAAGCCCTGCCGCTTCTGAAGGGTAATCCCGTCATGGGTCTCAACACCGACGCAGTTTGGTCAGGGCCCAATCCAATCCCTTTGCTGATGGATGCCTGGAAGGACCACATGACATGTCTTCTCATGGTGGTGCCAAAAGAGCGCGCCCTAGGTCACAAGGGAAGCGGAGATTTTGAGTTGGCGCCAAACGGCGCGCTCACCCGGGGGCCCGGCCCGATCTACACAGGGCTGCAATTGGCGCGGCGCGACGTGCTCGAAACGGTCCCGAAAGCCGTGTTTTCAATGAACGTCGCCTGGAACAACGCAGCCGCCCAAGATGGTCTTTTTGGTATCGTTTACCCTGGTACGTGGTGCGATGTGGGTCAGCCGGATAGCATCCCCTTAGCTGAACAATTGCTGTCACAAGGGTGCGGCTAGTGTTTGAACCATCTACCACACCCCGCGTGTTCGGCCTTTCGCCAGGTGTCGACTTTACCCAAGCTCTCGTTGACGGGCTCACGCCGCTGATCGACCCGCTTCCGCCAGAGCAGATCGCCAAGATCCAGATCTTCGTTAACACCAGTCGCATGCGCCGCCGCTTGAAGGAGGTTTTTGATGCCGGGCCGCCGCGGTTGCTGCCGCGGATCCGTCTGATCACGGACTTAGCGCGAGATCCCATTTCTGAAGATTCGGTGCCAACAGTCACACCCCTGCGACGACGTCTCGAAATCGCTGGGTTTGTGTCTGCATTGCTGGATCAAGAGCCAGATCTTGCCCCGCGGGCGGCGCTCTATGATCTGGCGGATAGTCTCGCGAGACTGATGGATGAAATGCAGGGCGAAGGCGTGACACCAGCAGACATCGCAGCTCTCGATGTCAGTGATCAATCAGGACACTGGGACAGGGCGCTTCGGTTTTTATCGATCATCACGCCGTACTTTTCGTCCGAAACCAGCACGACCGATGAACAGGCGCGCCAACGTCGCGTCATCGAAGCGCTTGATGCGACGTGGCGCAACACACCCCCGAACCATCCGATCATCGTTGCCGGTTCGACTGGGTCGCGCGGTGCAACGGGGATATTGCTGCAATCCGTCGCGCGGCTTCCGCAAGGCGCTGTTGTTCTACCAGGGTTCGATTTCGACCTCCCAGACCACGTTTGGTGCAATCTCGGTGAGATGAGCGAGGATCATCCGCAATATCGATTTGGCGCGCTCTTACAGCAGCTTGAAATGAAGCCGAAAGACATCAAGCGTTGGGGTACGACGACCGCATCCCACCCAGCGCGCAACCAACTCATCTCACTCTCGCTCCGCCCCGCGCCCGTGACGGACCAATGGCTGTACGATGGACCCGCCTTGGGCGATTTGCACGACGCGACAGCGGGCCTAACGCTTGTCGAGGCCGAAAGCCCACGGGCGGAGGCAGAGGCCATCGCGCTTCGCCTGCGTCAGGCCGCACAACGCGCGGAAACTGCTGCATTGATCACCCCTGATAGGATGCTCACCCGCCAAGTCGCTGCAGCTTTGGATCGGTGGGATATCGTCCCGGATGATAGCGCCGGAACGCCGCTTCAGCTATCACCACCTGGCCGGTTCCTCCGCCATGTTTTGGATGTGCTCACGTCTCCGGCAACGGGTGAGACGCTTTTAGCGCTACTCAAGCACCCATTGTGCCACTCCGGCGCGCATGGCCGCGGGGAGCACCTGCGCAGCACGCGTGAGTTTGAACTCGCGCTTCGCCGACGGGGAACACCATTCCCGACAAGCGCAACGGTTCAGGCTGCGCTTGATGACACGTCAAGGCGGATCGATACAGATTGGGCCAAGTGGCTCGTGTCCACTCTCAATGGGGTTGAAACAGGGCAAAAGCAGTCTCTAAAAAGGCACCTGGACGCATTGATTGTCTGCGCCGCGGCATTTGCGCGGGGTCAGGATGTGGACGGTGCAGGGGGCCTTTGGGACAAGGCGGCGGGACGCACCGCGCAAACCCTGTGCACGGCGATCAACGCGGAGTCCGATGCCGCCAATGACATGACGGCGGCAGAATTTGCTGCGTTCTTTTCTTCCGCGTTGGCAGACGATGTTGTCCGAGAAAGAGACGAAGGGCACCCAAACATACTGATCTGGGGAACGCTCGAAGCGCGGGTCCAAGGGGCCGACATCGTTATCCTTGGCGGCATGAACGAAGGCGTCTGGCCGGAGGCCCCGCCGCCCGACCCCTGGCTCAACCGCGCCATGCGTGCCAAAGCCGGCTTGCTGCTGCCCGAGCGACGGATCGGGCTTTCGGCGCACGACTATCAACAAGCAGTAACAGGTCAGGAGGTCTGGATCACACGGTCGAAGCGGTCAAGCGACGCGGAAACCGTTCCGTCCCGCTGGGTGAACCGCCTGACCAATTTACTCAAAGGGCTGCCCGCGCAAAATGGACCGGCGGCGCTAGAAGCAATGCAAACCGAAGGTGACAAGTGGCTTGCTTGGGCCGCACAACTATCGGAACCGACAACACCGATGGAACCGGCGGCGCGTCCCGCGCCAAAGCCGCCCGTTGCAGCGCGCCCAGAGACCTTTTCGGTGACGCAAATCAAAACACTCATCCGGGATCCCTACGCGATCTACGCTGATAAGGTGCTCCGCCTGCGCGCGCTCGATCCGCTGACACCAGAAGCGGATGCCCCGCTCAAGGGCATCATAATTCATGGGATTCTCGAAGAATTCATCAGTGCCCAACCCGACGCGTCAGAACCGGAGGCAAAGCAAGCCCTTCTTGCAATCGCACAGCGTCACTTCGACATACACTGCCCTTGGCCCACCATGCGGGCGCTTTGGATAGCACAGATGGCTCGTCTTGCGCCTGTCTTTCTTAAAGCGGAAGCCGCGCGCCAAAGCGCCGCAAACTTTGCGCTGTCAGAAGCCTGGGGCGTTCTCGAAATCCCCGAGGTTGGCATCTGCCTCACGTGCAAAGCAGATCGGATTGACCTGACCCCTGAAAACACCGCGTTGATCTACGACTATAAGACCGGGACGGTGCCTTCCAAAAACATGCAATTGCAATTCGATAAGCAGCTGCTTGCTGAGGCTGTCATGGTGGAACGTGGCGCTTTCCGGGATCTCGGTGAAAAGTCCGTCGGCGGGGCGGCGTTTCTGGGGATCAAAGAAGATGGTAAAGTCGTCCCTGCCCCGCTCGACGAAACAGACACCACCGCAATTTATTCAGGTTTAGTGTCGCTTTTTGGTCGATGGGCTGACCCATCTTTAGGTTTCACTGCGCGCACGGCAATGTTCACCCGGGATCAGGCCAGCGACTATGATCACTTGTCTCGCTTTGGCGAATGGACGATGGCGCAGCCACCCATGACGGTGACCCTGAAATGATGCGTGATGACGCTACCCAGCGGCAAGTGGATGCCGCAAACCCACGCAATTCCACTTGGCTGTCAGCGAACGCCGGCTCTGGGAAAACCCGCGTACTCACAGACCGGGTCGCGCGCCTTCTGCTTGAACAGGTCGATCCGCAAAATATCCTTTGTCTAACCTACACAAAGGCCGCGGCTGCAGAAATGCAAAACCGCCTCTTCCGTCGCTTGGGTGACTGGGCGATGATGCCCGATGAAAGGCTAAGGCGTGATTTGGAAACGCTCGGCTTTGAACGGGCGATCACAGCGGAAGAACTCGCGCGCGCGCGCACCCTGTTCGCTCAAGCGATTGAAACACCAGGTGGCCTAAAGATCCAAACCATCCATGCTTTTTGTGCCAGCGTCCTGCGCCGGTTTCCATTGGAGGCAGGCGTCAGCCCACAATTCAAAGAAATGGAGGATCGCCAGGCAGAAATATTGCGGCAAGACGTGCTCGACGATTTACTAGACGGGCCAGAGGCCGTCGCGGTTCACCAGTTGTTGTCGCGTTTCAGTGGTGCAGACCTTTCAAACATCGTCGGTGAGTGTGTTAGCAAACGCGGCTTGTTTGACTCAGATCTCTCGACCGACGATATCCGGAGCGTTGCTGGCCTGAGCACAGATGCCTCCGCTGACAAGCTTTATGAGTCCATTCTCTCCCGTGATCGCAGAAGCCTACTTGAAGACCTGATTGCGGTTCTGAAAACCGGCAGCAAAACCGAACTGAAGGCTGCGGAAGCGTTGTCTGAGGTTGCCTTCGCACCTGCAGGTAATCTTACCGACTTGTCCAAGTTAGAGACGGTTCTTCTTTTCGGAAGCGCCGCGAAGTCTCCCTTTGGCCCAAAGATCGATAGCTTTCCAACGAAAGCCACGAGAGAGGCACACCCAGGCCTCATCGCAGATCTGAATGCGATGATGGAAGATGTTGCAGAGGCGCGCGAAACGCGGTTGGCGCTTCAGGCATATGACCGCGCAACAGCGCTGATGGCATTCGGAAAAGCCTTCGTTCCGGCATATGAAATCCGAAAATCAGCCCTAGGACTGCTGGATTTCGACGACCTGATCAAAAAGACGAAGGCGTTGCTAACGGATCGCCGGGTGGCACAATGGGTCTTGTTCCGCCTCGACGGCGGCATCGACCATGTTCTGGTGGATGAGGCACAGGATACCAGCCCAGATCAATGGGCCGTCATCAAACAGCTTACGCAAGAATTCACCGCGGGCGAGGGCGCAGACCCGTCGCGCGCGCGGACCATCTTTGTCGTCGGCGACAAAAAGCAGTCGATCTATTCGTTCCAAGGGGCCGACCCGGATGCATTCGACGAAATGCGCCATCATTTTGAGGTGGGACTCGCGGCCGTGGGGGACCGCTTACACCCGGGGTCGCTGCTTCATTCCTTTCGATCGTCGCAGGCGATCCTGCGCGTGGTTGATCAAACATTCCAAAGGGACCGGGCTAAAGGGCTCGAGCCAAATGTCCAACACGTGTCTTTCAAGGCAAATATGCCTGGTCGCGTTGACTTATGGCCTGTCATAGAAGCTGATGACCACAAACTGGACGTGGATTGGACGGCGCCAGTTGATACGATTTCCCCGGAACACCATTTTGTCCAGCTCGCCAATCAAATCGCCGCCGACATCAAGCGCATGATCGCGACGGAAACGCTTCCCGTCGAAATTGACGACTCCGGCGCCTATCAGCGCCGTCGGGTCACAGAAGGTGATATTCTGATCTTGGTCCAACGCCGGTCAGAACTCTTTACCGAGATCATCCGCGCTTGTAAGGCGGCGGGACTTGAGGTCGCTGGCGCGGACAGGCTACGCGTAGGCGCCGAACTTGCGGTCAAGGACCTCACCGCGTTGCTGTCATTTCTCGCCCTGCCCGAGGATGATCTTTCGCTCGCTGCAACGCTCAAATCTCCGTTGTTCGGATGGTCAGAGCAGGATCTATTTACACTCGCTCATCATCGGCCAGAAAAGGGCTATCTGTGGGCAGCTTTGCGAGATCACGACGGCCATGCTAAGACTAAGGCGATCTTGGACGATTTGCGTCAAGCCGCCGATTTCCTCCGACCATATGATCTGATCGCGCGTATCCTCATCCGCCACGACGGCCGCAAAAGGCTGATCGCGCGACTTGGAGACGAGGTCGAAGATGGGATTGACGCGCTGCTGACCCAAGCCCTGGCTTATGAATCCACCGGCGTGCCAAGCCTTACAGGGTTTTTGGCCTGGATGGCGGCGGATGATCTGGAGATCAAACGCCAAATGGACAGTCAGGGCGATAAAATTCGGGTCATGACGGTACATGGGGCCAAAGGTCTTGAAGCGCCAATTGTAATTTTACCCGAAACGGCGAAACGCCCGAATTTGGTACGTCAAGACATTCTCGCAATTGGTGACGTCCCGGTTTGGAAACCTAAGGCGGACGCAACACCAAGTCAGATTGGCGCCGCACTCGATGCGATCCGGAGCAAGCAAAATGAGGAGCGCATGCGTCTCCTTTATGTTGCGATGACACGCGCAGAAAAATGGCTGATCGTCGCAGCCGCCGGTGACGTCGGTGAAGGTGATGACAGCTGGTATACGATTGTGGCGGATGGGCTGCGGCATGCTGGGGATGTCGCTGTTTCCATTGGCGACCGGACAATCCGCCGGGTCGAGCATGGTGAATGGCACGACGGCGAGATCGTAACACATCTCGACATGAGCGCGGACGACCTGCCGCCAATTGCGCTCAACCCCGTTCCAATTGTTCTACCCTCAAAACCCCTGTCACCGTCTGACCTTGGCGGCCCAAAGGCGCTTCCAGGGGAAGAAGGCGAGGCAAACAAAGACGTCGCGCTTGCGCGCGGGACAGCACTCCATCTGTTGTTAGAACATCTGCCGAGCATCGCCATCGCAGACAGACCCAAAGTCGCCGAAAGACTGCTGGCAAACTTTCCATCAAAAGACAGCTTTGCAGATGTGATCCCGCAGGTGCTCAATTTGTTGAGCGCTCCCCACCTATCCCATCTCTTTGTGCCTGAAGCCCTGACAGAGGTTGATATCACAGCTAACTTGCCCGTCCTCAGCCATCAACGCATTCACGGCGCCGTCGACCGGCTACTGGTGGATGATGCCACTGTTCTGGCCATTGACTACAAATCGAACCGGTCCGTTCCGATGACCGCAGACAGCGTTCCCATTGGCCTCTTGCGCCAAATGGGCGCTTACCGGGCTGCCCTCGTGCAGATCTTCCCAGACCATACCATTTCCACTGCAATCCTTTGGACGGAAACAGCAAGCTTAATGCCTTTACCAACCGATCTCACAGCGGCGGCGCTGGCTGAAGTCACCGACACGTGAACGCGTCTTGACCCTCCCCGGGGGGGTCCTTACGTTCAAACGACCGCAGAGTTTGAGGAGAGCCGTGATGGCCACAGTCGCAGTTACCGATGCCACATTTGACGCCGAAGTGCGCCAGTCTGACATCCCCGTCGTCGTTGATTTTTGGGCCGAATGGTGTGGCCCATGTAAGCAGATCGGCCCCGCTTTGGAGGAGCTGTCCGCTGAGATGGACGGCAAGGTCAAAATCGTCAAAGTGAACGTTGACGAGAACCCAGATTCGCCAGCCCAGATGGGTGTGCGCGGCATTCCAGCACTCTTTATGTTTAAGGGTGGTGAGGTCGTATCGAACAAGACCGGCGCGGCGCCAAAGGCGGCCCTGCAGGGCTGGATCGAAGAGTCGATCTAAACCTGTAGAAATCGCGAACTTGGGGCGTCCATTTGGGCGCCCTTTTTGCATCTTGGCTCCCTTTCATCCATTGTGCACAGCCCGTACACCGCATGTGCACAACCTGTGCACCACTTGTCAGCCATCGCGCCTGTCGCCATATACGGCTGAAACCAAGAGGACGATCCGCATGACCCAAGACGACTTCCCCGGCTGGCACGGCACCACCATCATCGGCGTCCGAAAAAACGGCGAAGTGGTCATTGCAGGCGATGGTCAAGTCAGCCTTGGGCAGACGGTCATCAAGGGCACAGCCCGAAAGGTGCGCCGGTTGTCCCCCGGTGGGCACGACGTGGTATGTGGCTTCGCGGGATCAACGGCTGACGCATTTACGCTGCTGGAGAGGCTCGAAAAAAAGCTTGAGGCAACACCTGGCCAACTCGCGCGCGCCTCTGTTGAATTGGCCAAAGACTGGCGCACCGACAAGTACCTGCAAAAGCTCGAAGCGATGCTGATCGTCTCCGATGGCAAGGAGCTACTGGTGATCACGGGGGCGGGTGATGTGCTGGAACCTGAGCATGACGTCACCGCCATTGGCTCTGGCGGCAACTACGCGCTGGCGGCGGGCCGGGCGCTGATGGAATCGGATAATTCAGCAGAAGAGGTGGCACGCAAAGCCATGGCCATCGCCTCCGACATTTGCGTCTACACCAACGGCAACTTGACCGTCGAAACGATCGCCGCTGGCGGATCCTGATTTTCTTTTGGACAAAAATACCTTCGGGGGGTCTGGGGGGCAAAGCCCCCTAGCGGGGCGACGCGCATCGCGCGGCGCAAAACCTTACTTGGCGGTTGCAACCGCCAGCGGCACGTTAAACCGCTCACACCAGATCCAGACCTCGTTGTAGTCATCCGGGTTGACCCCAGCTGGCAGCTCATAAGATGAAGCACCAGAGTTGGCCTTCAGCAGACCAGACAGCGTCGCCGGATCATAGGTTCCGTCCTTGCCCAGCGCCACTTTCGGGTCTGGTGCACCGTCAAACACGAAATCGTCCAGCAGGTTCACGGTTGTCCCTGCAATTTCTGCTGTGCCCGTGACGGTATGATTGCTCAGCCCAACAAAGCTAAACAAGCGGCCATGGCCCCCGGCAAAAGCGGCTGGTGCTGCTGCGGTGGCAAGGGCGGTGGCGATAAATGTACGGCGGTCCATGCGACTCTCCATTGTTGTGTTGGCCGGACCCTAGCGCCCTACTGTCGGCCCGCATACAGGCTGCACGCGTTTGTGAAGTTTCGGCATTTTGGTGTCATCCCTTGGCCTTTTGGGCCGCAGACCATAAGTGGGTGGGCATGATCGAAACCGACGATATCCGGGCAAGTGTCGCCGCAGGCATCCTGAATGAAAAGCAGGCCGCGTCTTTGACCGCCTTAGCGCAAAGCCGCAAAGGTGCGCGCGAAGGTCTTGCACCAGGGGACGAGCCGTTTGAGCTCTTCAAAGGGTTCAACGAGATTTTCATCATCACCGGTCTTGCGATTTTGGCGATTGGCTGGGCCGGCATGGTTGCCGCCTTCTTTACCGAGACGATCATGAACGTGCGCGATGCGGCCCTGTGGTACGGATTGCCCGGGGCCATCGTGCTGTGGCTGCTTGCTGAGTACTTCATTTGGCGGCGTCGTATGGTGGGTCCTGCGATCTTCCTGTCAATCCTCTTTGCGGTGAATGCCGGCATCTCTTTGGTCAGCTATTACGCCGAACCGTTTATGTTGGCGCAAGAAGATTTCACCAGCCTGCCGTGGCCGCTTTTGCTCGCAACCATCGCGGTGTTTCTCTTTTGGCTCCGCTTTCGTGTGCCCTTTGCCATGGCAATGATCGCGCTGAGCCTCTTTGTCGTGTCGATGATCCTGGCCGCGATTCAGCGTGGTACGCCGGAAAGCGTGTCTGACCTTTTCCTGCTGTCCGCTGGGGGCCCTTTTGCCTGGATCACTTTGGGTCTTGGAATTCTGATTTTTGCTGCCGCGATGACGTTTGATATGTCCGACCCGCACCGTGTGACGCGGCGGTCCGCAAATGGTTTCTGGCTCCATGTGGTTGCCGCCCCAGCCCTTGTCAGCACGCTCGCCCTGTCGCTGATCGCGGCGGACCAATTCGCCGCACTGATCGCAGTGCTTGTGGTCTTCGCGCTGATTGCGATTGTTATTGACCGTCGGTCTTTCCTCACGGCGGCCATTGGCTACGTCGTCGCCCTTGCTGGCACGATCTTTGGCGGTGATGGTACCTTCACCACGATCCTGATCCTTGGGATCATCTTGCTTTTTCTTGGGGCGTTTTGGGAACGCATCCGGGCGCGTTTGTTGCGCATGATGCCTGGTTTCGTTCCCCTCCATCGCCTCCCCCCTGCTGGGATTTGACTATGACTGACCTGACCCCACGCGAGATCGTCTCTGAGCTCGACCGATTCATCATTGGCCAGAATGACGCCAAGCGCGCTGTGGCGGTGGCCTTGCGCAACCGCTGGCGGCGCAAACAGTTGAAAGACGATCTGCGGGATGAGGTCTATCCAAAGAACATTCTGATGATCGGGCCAACTGGCGTTGGGAAGACCGAGATTTCGCGGCGTTTGGCGAAACTCGCCCGTGCGCCCTTCATCAAGGTTGAGGCAACGAAGTTTACCGAGGTTGGTTACGTCGGCCGTGATGTTGAACAAATCATCCGCGACCTGATTGAAATTGCGATCAACGATACGCGCGAACACATGCGCGATGATGTGAAAACAAAGGCACAGGAAGCGGCCGAAGACCGTGTGATCACCGCTGTGGCTGGCACTGATGCACGTGAAGGCACGCGCGACATGTTTCGTAAGAAGCTCAAATCTGGTGAGCTCGATGACACGATCATTGAGCTCGAACTGGCGGATTCGTCGAACCCGCTTGGTGGATTTGAGATCCCTGGTCAGCCCGGCGCGGGCCAGATGGGCGGGATGATGAACCTGGGCGATCTGTTCGGCAAAATGGGCATGAACCGCACAGTCAAGAAACGGATGACCGTCGCTGAAAGCTACGACGTGCTGATCGCGGATGAAGCAGATAAGCTTCTGGACGATGAAAGTGTAACGAAGACAGCGCTGGAAGCCGTCGAACAGAACGGCATCGTCTTCCTCGATGAGATTGACAAGGTGTGTGCCAATGCAGACCGCCGCGGTGCAGATGTGTCCCGTGAAGGGGTGCAGCGGGACTTGCTGCCTTTGATAGAGGGGACGACCGTGTCCACAAAACACGGGCCGATCAAGACGGATCATATCTTGTTTGTGGCCTCTGGCGCGTTCCACATCGCAAAACCATCTGACTTACTGCCAGAACTGCAAGGCCGTCTGCCAATCCGGGTGGAGCTGCGAGCCCTGACAGAGGATGACTTTGTTCGCATCCTGACGGAGACAGATAACGCATTGACCCTGCAATACACCGCCCTCATGGGGACCGAAGAGGTGACGGTCAGCTTTGCTGAAGATGGGATCAAAGCGCTTGCCAAGATCGCGGCAGAGGTGAACGAAAGCGTTGAGAATATCGGCGCGCGCAGGCTCTATACCGTCATGGAACGCGTATTTGAGGATCTGTCGTTCACCGCGCCGGATAAAGCGGGTGAGGCGATTACCGTCGATGCGGCGTTCGTCGAAGAACACTTGGGCGAACTGGCGCGGTCCACGGATATAAGCCGATACGTTCTTTGACCCGCCGGTAGACGAAATCTTTTAAAGAAATCGTCCGCCAACACATTTTGGGCTTGTGCTTTGACAGGCAACGTCAGTTTCTGCGGCAATGCAAACCGGCTACCTAAGCTTTATCCGCGACAACGCTCCCTTCCTTGGTGTCGGAGCCCTGTTGGCGTTGTTGTCGTCCTTTGGGCAGACTTTCTTTATCTCTATCTTCGGCGGTGAGATTCGCAGCGCATTTGGGTTATCAAACGGTGATTGGGGTGTGACCTATATGGTCGGCACGCTCGCCTCTGCCGCTCTGATGGTCTTTGCTGGCGGCCTGGCAGATCAGTTTCGGGTGCGAACCTTGGGGATCGCCGTCGTTGTGTGTCTTGGCCTGTCGTGTCTTGCGATGGCCGTGAACACATCTGTTGCAATCCTGATCGGCATCATTTTCCTGCTCCGCTTCTTTGGTCAGGGGATGTCGATGCATATGGCGACCGTTGCCATGTCCCGCTGGTTCGTGGCCTCACGCGGACGCGCGCTTGCCGTTTCGGGCTTGGGTTTCATGATTGGGGAGATGACGCTGCCACTGATTATGGTCTGGCTTAAATCCGTCGTAGACTGGCGCATATTATGGGTCTGTTTCGGGGTTTTTTGCTTTGTAATGGCTATTATCCTGTTCCGCCTACTCCGCCTCGAACGCACCCCACAAGCCGAGGCGGAAGAAAACAGCAGCGCCGGAATGACCGGGCGGCACTGGACGCGGGGCGATGCCCTCCGCAACCCGATGTTCTGGCTTATTATGCCTGGGGTGATCTCTTTTTCGGCCTTCGGCACTGCGTTTTGGTTCCACCAAGTGCATTTTGCCGAGGTAAAGGGATGGTCGCATTTGGCGCTGGTGGCGGTGTTCCCTTTGGGCACGGCGACCTTGATGGCCGCAACCATCGCGTATGGCTGGGCGATTGATCGGTTTGGAGCGGTGAGCTTGCTTCCCTTCTACATCATCCCTTACATCCTGGCGTTTGTCTTGCATTGGTACGCACCGTCGCTTCTTTGGATTGGGTTGGGCGTCATGCTGATGGGCGCCGGTCAGGCTGGCAACGGGACCATCATCAATGCGTGTTGGGCAGAATTTTACGGGACGAACCACATCGGCGCGATTAAGGCTGCAGCCACCGCCGCGATGGTGTTTGGGTCCGCTATTGGGCCTGGAATCAGCGGCATCTTGATCGACTACGGCGTTGGTATTGAGATCCAAATGCTGGGCTTTGCGGCCTGTTTTGCCGTATCGGCGGTCTTGATGACCATCGCAGCGCGGTTGTTCCACCGCTCAGCGGCGGCGGCGTAGATAAACGTAGTACGCCCCTTCCCCGCCGTGGCGGATATGAGCAGGCGTGACTTGGAGGATTGCCTGTTTCAACGGCGGTAAGGCCAACCATTGCGGGACTTGGTGGCGCAAGACGCCATGGCGGACCGGGATCGCGTATCCGTCGTCCTTGTTTTTGCCTTTGCCCGTAATCACCAAAACCAACCGCTTTCCCACCGTCTGCGCGCCAAGAATGAAAGCGACAAGTTCGGGATGCGCCTCGGCCAATGTCATCCCGTGCAAGTCAAGCCGTCCTTCGGGCTTCAGCTTGCCCCTCGTCATCTTGCCGTAGTTCTTTTGATCCATCTGGACTGGCGCGGTCGACAGGCGCTCACCAATCGGGCGCAGCAGATCGTTCGGACGGCGCACGTCCGCTTTCATACCGACATCAAACGGTGGAATTGCGGTTGGGTCGCGCGGTTTCGTCTTTTTTGGGGGGACGGTTGGCGTCGGAAGGGCTGGGCGCGCTGGATCGAGCGGTTTGGTTTTGCCCGCAACCTGATCCCACAACGCCCGTTCGTCTGGCGATAGATGCCGAGGTCGGCGCTTCACTCGATCAACTCATCCGGTAGTTTCGCATAGGCCCGCTGAATCGGCAGGAGAACAACCATCCGGCCACCATCTTTGATGCGGCCAGCGGCACGGCCTGCCTCATCGCCGGTTCCGAAAAAGATGTCGGCCCGTTGCGCCCCTTTAATGGCAGAGCCGGTATCTTGGGCGACCATCAGGCGGCGCAGTGGTGTTTCACCCTCTTTCTCGATCCACACCGGCGCACCGAGTTTGGTAATCGACGGGTCAACGGCGATTGAGCGCATCTCGGTGATCGACCGATTCATTGCGCCAAGCGGCCCGCGATCAGCTGGAACTTCATTCACTTCCCGAAAGAATACGTAGCTTTCGTTGGTCCAGAGCAGTTCGCGCCCCTCTTCAGGGTTATTGCGCACCCAGTTGCGGATCACGTCTGCAGACACTTGATGCGCTTCGAATGTCCCGCGATTGACGAGTTCGAGGCCAATGGATGAATACTCCCGCCCATTTTTACCCCCATATCCGACACGTATGCGGTTGCCGTTTGGCAGGATGATCCGGCCAGACCCTTGGACCTGCAGAAAGAATCGGTCGACGGGGTCTGCAAGCCACGCGATTTCCAGGCCTTTATCGGCCAACGCTTCGGATTCTTCGAGCTCGCGACGGGAGAGATAGGTTTCACCCACGATGAGGTCATCAGGCACGCGATAGATCGGATGTTGATAGAGGCCGCCGCGATTCAGGGCACCTCTGATCTCAGGCTCGTAGTAGCCTGTAAAAAGCATCTCTTCGCCATCTTCAAAGATGACGGGCTGAAAGAAGACTTCAAAAAACGCCTTAGCATCCGTCACATCAGCCGCCAATGCGCACAGGCTTTCCCATTCTTGATCGCGAATGTCACCGCAGGTGTTCTGAAAAACGGACAGAGCGGCCTGATGATCATCATCAGCCCAACCATCCAAATCTGCAAAGTCCAGATGTTTGATCGTTGGTTGCGCCATTACTGCCCCGGCGAGCAAAAGGCCGACCAGCCCCGACATGCCGGCGCGCGCCCACATGCCGTGTTATTCGCCCGTGGCAACCAAGCGCCAGTTCGGGTCATCGGTGCCCATTTCACGCGCAAAGGTCCAAACGTCCTTTTGACGTTTGATCCCGTTTGGATCGCCTTCGATAATATCACCTGCATTGTCGCGCACGACATATGCCAGCTCCGATTTAAAGCGCACGGTCATTTCCGCTTCTTTGGAGCCCTGGTCAAACGCGGCATCAGCCAAGTTTAGTTCCGACAATCCGACGAATGTTGCGTCCACGGTTAGACCTTGCTGTTCCCGGTCGTCAATCACGCTTTGGAAGGCTTCATAGACCTCCTCCGAGATAAACGGCACGACCTCGGACAGATCGCCCTTTTCAAAGGCCATCAAAATCATCTCATAGGCACCCTTTGCGCCGCCGAGGAATTCCCCAACGTGGAAGGTATTGTCTGCCTTCTTCATTTCGGTCAGAGCTTCGGCTGTATCGCTGCCCTCTTCGGCGTGATCCGTGATGTCGAGGTCAGGGCCCCCTTCGATCACTTCCAGCGCTGGTCCTTTGCGTTGGGTGCGTTGTTCGACCTGTGGTTTTTCAAAACCTTCACGTGTCCCAAGGACCCCGCGCAACCGCATGATCAGGAAGACAGCAATGGCGGCGAGCACCAGAAGCTGGATAATCGGAGAGTTCATTAGGGCCTCGTGACAACTTCAGCATAGAAATGCAAACTACGGCACTTATGTAGGTGTGGGGCGGCGATGAGTCCACCGTCCCCGCTAAGAAGTCGCAGAGGATGACCAAGATGTGGTTACTTATCGCGTTTATTGCGGTCCCATTGATCGAAATCGCCCTGTTTATTCAGGTTGGCGGGTGGATTGGGCTGTGGCCAACCCTGCTGATTGTCATGGTTACGGCAATCATTGGATCGTCATTGGTCCGATCACAGGGCGCGCGTGAGCTGCAAAACCTGCGCGGATCATTTCAAGATTTGCGAGATCCGACGGAGCCTTTGGCCAACGGGGCGATGATATTATTTGCTGGCGCATTGCTTTTGACGCCTGGCTTCTTCACGGATTTTGTCGGTTTTGCTCTTTTGCTGCCACCGGTTCGGGCCGCAGTTTACAAACAATTGCGGGAACGGGTGAAGGTTCAGTCATTTTCAATGGGTCCCGGGCCTGATCAGACCCACCCGCATCAAAAGCCCCAACAACCACAAGATCGCGTCATCGATGCTGATTTTGAGGACGTCACCCCGAATGATCAGGGGCCGAAGGGGCCATCTGGATGGACACAGCAATAGATATGGGTGGTTGAGGCCGTCGTATCAGGCTGCTAGGACGTGTCCGAATTTCAATGACGCAAGCCCCGGAGCATCCCATGGCCGAAGACGATCAAAACGACGCCGCAGCAGCGGCACCTGCTGAGGGCGCTGCGGCTGCCCCAGCCACACCGGTTTCACGCGTTCTGGCACAATATGTGCGCGACCTCTCGTTCGAGAACATTCTCGCACAGAAAGGTTCAGCACCTGACGCCCAGCCCGAGATCAAGGTTCAGGTGAACCTGGATGCGCGCAAACGCAAAGTCGACAATCAGTTTGAGGTGATCACCAAACTGAACATTACCAGCAACGCCAAAGGATCCGGTGATCCGTTGTTTGTGTGTGAGCTTGAATATGCTGGCATCTTTCACATCGAAGGTGTGCCCGAAGATCAGATGCACCCGTACTTGCTGATCGAATGCCCGCGCGTCACATTCCCGTTCGTGCGTCGGGTGGTGAGCGATGTGACCCGCGATGGTGGCTTTCCGCCGCTGAACCTTGAGACAATCGACTTTATGGCGCTTTATCGCCAGGAGTTGGCACGCCGGGTTGAAGCGCAAAAGGGTGAGCAGAAAGAAGTGCCTGTTCAGTAAGTCTGGTTCGGACTCAAAGAATCGCCCTGCCCAGCGCGGGGCGTTTTTCTATGCGAACTTGTTCCAAACCGCTTCCTCACCAAGGCGATCGATAAATTCTGCGTGGGCGCTGGCCTCTTGCTCAGTGATCCGGGGTGGCAGGGTTTTGTTCCGACGGCTTGGGCGCCATTCCTCCGTTGTCCCCTGCCCTGCGGCGGCCGCGGCCTGCGTGGCGAGCGCGAAGTCCGGTTGCCGACCGCCAATCAGCTCAAGATAAACCTCTGCCAAGATCTCACTATCCAACAATGCGCCATGAAGAGTGCGGTTGGAGTTGTCGATGCCAAAACGCCGGCACAAGGCATCGAGCGATGCCGGTGATCCAGGATACTTCCGCCGTGCAATCCCAAGAGTATCAAGCGCTTGGTCCATCGGCAGAGGCGGTTTGTTGATCCAGCTGAGTTCTGCGTTCAGGAATTTCATGTCGAAGGCTGCGTTGTGGATCACCAATGTCGCATCACCGATGAAATCTAGAAACGCCTGCGCAACATCGGCAAATACCGGTTTATCCTTGAGCACCACCTGACCAGGTTCGGGTTTTTGCGGTGGTTCCAGAAGGTCTGGCCCGATCCCGTGCACGCCAAATGCTTCTGCAGGCATGCTGCGCATCGGGTTGATATATTGGTGGTACGTGCGCCCCGTCGGGACATGGCCCATCAGTTCAACGGCCCCAATTTCGACCAGCCGGTCGCCTTCCGCGGGTTCAAAACCTGTTGTTTCCGTGTCGAGCACGATTTCACGCATAAAATTGGTCCTTGAGCCTGTTCAGCAAGTTTTCCACGGCTGAACGGGTTTCTGCAAGATCAACTGTTGGAATGACATGATCGGCGCGCTCGCGTTTAACAGAATCGGGCAGTTGTTTTGTCAGAATCAGGTCAAAAGTCTCTCGCGTCATACCAGGCCGCGCGAGTACGCGGGTGGCTTGGACATCTGCGGGGGCTGAGACGCAGATCGTGACGTCGAGCCACGCCTCTGCCTTTGTTTCAAAAAGCAGCGGGATATCCAGAAGGACAAAGGGCGCTGTCTTGTTTTGATCTAAGAAAATTTGCCGGTCCCGCGCGACCAGTGGATGCACAATGCTTTCAATTTTGCCCAGATTGGCTGGATCGGCGCTGATATGGTGTTTCAATTTCGCGCGATCGACCGCCAGGTCGATGATGGCATCGGGAAAGACGGCAGCAAGGGGCGCAACCGCAGCGCCATCTTTGGCGTAAAGCCTGTGAACGGCCGCATCAGCATCCCAAACTGGAACGCCCAGGTCCGCAAACATCTTTGCCGTTGTCGATTTGCCCATGCCGATAGAACCGGTCAGGCCGAGCGTGATCATGGCATCATGACCCGTCGCAGATCCTCATCGACGTCCGGGCGAACGCCAAACCAGCGTTCAAACCCAGGAACACCTTGGTGTAAAAGCATGCCGAGCCCATCAACAACTGTGCAGCCCGCGCGCTCCGCCCCCATCAAAAGACGGGTTCTGAGTGGGGTGTAGACTATGTCTGTCACGACCATTCCTGGCCGCAGCCCGTCGAGTGGAACACGAAACTCCGGTGCGCCGACCATGCCAAGCGCCGTTGTATTGATGACTGTGGTCGCGTCATCCAACATGTTCCCTGCTTGAACCCAATCGACCACCGTGATCCGCGCCCCAAACTCCGCTTTCAAAGCTTCGGCCTTTGGCTTGGTCCGGTTCGACAGATAAATTTCGGGAACGCCTGCATCTGCAAGGGCAACGATAATGGCGCGGGCGGCGCCCCCTGCCCCGAATACCGCGGCCGGTCCAGCTGTTGGATCCCACTGTGGCGCGCCCTGTTTCACACTTGCCATGAAACCATAGCCGTCTGTGTTGTCGGCGTAGATAGACCCGTCTTCGCGAAAATTGAGCGTGTTGGCTGCACCGATCAAGGTCGCCCGATCGCTGATTTGATCTGCGATGGCCATAACGTTCGTCTTATGTGGGATTGTGACGTTGACCCCGACAAATCCCATTTTGGGCATGGTGCGCAACACCTGCTCCAGATCCTCTTCTTGCACGTGAAGTGGAACATAGTGTCCCAATAAACCGTACCGACGGAGCCAGTGGCGGTGCATCCGTGGGGATTTTGAGTGGGCGATCGGGTGACCGATCACACCTGCCAGAGGAATAACTTTGGTGTTCATCCGTCGATGGCCCCACGCAGTGACAGATAGGATAGAAGCTCTAATAGCGGCAGGCCGAGGACATTGAAATAGTCACCGTCAATCCGGGTAAACAATCTGACACCCTCCTCTTCCAGCTTATAGCCGCCAACAGCATGTTGGATGCTGTCCCAGTTCCGCGCGACGTAGTCGGCTAGATAGGCATCTGACGCCTCACGCATTTGAAGACGAACTACACCAACGTGGCGCCATTGCGGTTTTCCATCTGCGTAGACAACTGCGGCGGAGAGAAGTTGATGCTGCTTCCCGCGCATCAGGGACAGTTGCGCCAAGGCCTCATCCGGGTGTTGTGGCTTCGATAAGATCTGTCGATCAAATGCGAGGACTTGATCGCAGCCAATGACGATCCCATCTGGATGGCGCGTGGCGACCTTTTGTGCTTTCATCTCGGCTAAAGTGTCAGCGATGTCGCGGGGTGCTGCCGCTTCTGCTACTAACGCTAACTTCACTGCCTCTTCGTCGATACGTGCGATATCCGTCGTAAAAGTGAGCCCCGCGTTGCGAAGAAGGTCGGCCCGAATGCGCGAACCTGACGCAAGGACAATGGGGATAACCATAGGGAAAACCTTCCGGAGAATCTGTGTGTGCACCTGAGGGTTATTCAGTGTTTAAGCACATCGCAGAAGTGTGTTGAGGACAACCAGCACGTTTTGCGCTGATTCACCGGGTTTTGTCCACGGTGGATAGGGATAAGTCAGCGGTGTGGAGGAATCACATCGTTTTTAGGAGTCAAGAGAATGACGGTGGTTATTCGGCCTATATTGGGGGCGATAAGATATTGATAAATAATTATTTTATGCCGTGGCCTTATATCATTTTCTTAGTGGAAAGAGTGCCTGTTCGGTGGATAACTTTGGGTATAAGGAAAGAAACCACAGAAATCGGCGCCCCAATCAACATCATCAATCTTCTTAAGTATGAATATATTATGAAGACAAAAAATTTTTCGTGTGAGTTGAGATGAGCGTCCTTTTTGCGATTTATCCGTGGATCAAAGTATTGCACCTTGCGGCGGTGATCAGCTGGATGGCGGCGTTGTTTTATCTACCAAGACTTCTTGTGCACCACGTGGAGCGGGCGCAGCCCGGGACAGGCAATGAGATGGATCTGACCTTTCAAATGATGGAGGAGAAGTTGCATCGGGTGATTATGAACCCGGCCATGATGGTTGCTTGGGTCTGCGGTTTGCTGATGATCCTGGCAGGAGGGTTCGATTTTGGTGCCGTTTGGGCTTGGTTGAAGCTTCTCGGGGTCGTGGCGATGACGTGGTTTCATATCTGGCTTGGTCGGCAGCGCAAATCTGTTGCAGATGGCCGCGGACTGACGGGACGCCAATACCGTTTAGCGAATGAGATCCCGACTGTTTTGATGTTGGTGATCTTGGTTGCGGTCGTTGTACGGCCGTTTTGATTGACTTAGCGTGGCTGAGGGCTTAGAGCAAAGACGCCCCTCGTCCGAGGATCGCATTTTCCAGACTAGAGAGAAGACACGCGCCTGACCGAAAGGGCGCGATGATGTGATATGACAAAACGATTGAATCTTGCTGACCTGAAGGCGCAAAGCCCGAAGGACCTGTTGTCGCTCGCGGAAGAGCTAGACATCGAAAACGCGTCCACCATGCGTAAGGGCGATATGATGTTCGCCATCCTGCGAGAACGAGCGGACGAAGAGTGGGTCATTGGTGGCGATGGTGTGCTGGAGGTGCTTCAGGACGGATTTGGGTTCCTACGGTCGCCTGAGGCGAACTATCTGCCAGGCCCGGATGATATTTATGTTTCACCCGAGATGATCCGGCAACATTCCCTGCGGACAGGTGATACTGTGCAGGGGGTGATCAAAGAGCCAAACGACAATGAGCGCTATTTCGCGCTGGTCACGGTGGAATCAATCAACTTTGAAGAGCCCGAAAAGGCGAAGCATAAAGTTGCCTTTGATAACCTGACACCGCTGTATCCGGATGAGCGGCTTCAGATGGAAGTCAAATCTGAGAACAACACCAAGGACCGGTCCGCCCGGATTATTGATCTGGTCGCACCGATTGGGAAAGGTCAACGGTCTTTGATCGTTGCGCCACCACGGACAGGTAAGACTGTTCTGTTGCAGAACATCGCGAATTCCATCGAGAAGAACCATCCGGAGTGTTACCTGATTGTGCTGCTGATCGATGAACGGCCGGAAGAGGTGACGGACATGCAGCGGTCGGTGAAGGGGGAGGTTGTATCTTCAACCTTTGACGAACCGGCGACCCGCCACGTGGCTGTGTCTGAGATGGTGATCGAAAAAGCGAAGCGATTGGTGGAGCACAAGCGGGACGTTGTGATCTTGCTGGACTCAATCACGCGATTGGGCCGAGCGTTTAACACCACAGTGCCATCATCTGGTAAGGTGTTAACCGGCGGTGTCGATGCGAACGCCTTGCAGCGGCCGAAGCGCTTTTTTGGTGCGGCGCGAAACATCGAAGAGGGTGGGTCACTGACCATCATCGCCACGGCGTTGATTGATACGGGTTCCCGTATGGACGAAGTGATTTTTGAAGAATTCAAAGGCACCGGTAACTCTGAAATTGTTCTGGATCGGAAAGTGGCAGACAAGCGCGTCTTCCCGGCAATGGATATCCTCAAGTCCGGGACCCGGAAGGAAGAGCTGTTGGTCGACAAGATTGATCTGCAGAAGACCTATGTATTGCGGCGTATTCTGAACCCGATGGGTACCACGGATGCGATTGAGTTCTTAATCGGGAAATTGAAGCAGACGAAGACGAACGAAGATTTCTTCGACTCCATGAATACTTAATTCTATATTACGTTCAATAGGTTAAGGCGATGGATACAATATTTGCCTTAGCGACAGCGCCGGGGCGGGCGGGTGTAGCGGTTGTACGCCTATCCGGGCCCCAGTCTGTTGCCGCTGCTGCCGATTTCATGCGAGATGTTCCAACCCAGCGCGGCGTTCGTCAGATACGGAATGCGCGTGGCGAGGTATTCGATGATGCGCTTATCTTGCGGTTTGATGAAGGGGCGAGCTTCACGGGAGAAGAGATCGTAGAACTGCATTTGCACGGCAGCCCTGCTGTGGTTGCGGCGGTTCTTGGTCTGCTTGGGGATCACTGTGCACTGCGCCCAGCACTGCCGGGGGAGTTCACACGGCGGGCCATGGAAAACGGACGGTTAGATCTGGCTCAGGTCGAAGGCTTGGCGGATCTGATTGATGCCGAGACGGAAGATCAACGCAAGCAGGCGCAACGGGTCCTGTCAGGGGCGCTGGGGCAGCTTGCGGATGGATGGCGGGGGTCGCTTCTGCGGGCCGCTGCGCTGTTGGAAGCAATGATCGATTTTGCGGATGAGGAGGTGCCTCAAGATACGCGACCTGAAGTGGCGGCGTTGATTGAGGAGGTGCAATCGCAGATGCGGCGTGAAATCGCAGGGGTCCGCATTGCGGAGCGGGTGCGAGATGGGTTTGAGGTGGCAATTGTTGGACGGCCTAATGTGGGGAAGTCAACGCTGCTGAATCGGATTGCAGGGCGAGAGGCGGCGATCACATCGGAGGTGGCGGGAACCACGCGTGATGTGATCGAAGTGCGTTTTGATCTGAGCGGCATGCCTGTCACATTCCTTGATACGGCCGGCTTACGTGACGGCCAGGATGAGGTGGAACAGATTGGCGTTGCACGGGCCCGCGATCGTGCGCGACTGGCAGATTTGAGAATCCATATGCTGGGGGAGGGTGACAAGCTTCAGCTAGATGTGGTGGCGGGTGATATGGTTGTACGGGCCAAAGACGATCTTGGGGTTGCCGAAGATTTGGGCGTTTCGGGAAAGACTGGTGCGGGTGTCGATGTATTGCTCGATCGGATCGCTGATGAATTGAGTGGGCGCGTTGCCACCGTCGGTGTCGCGATTAGAGAGCGGCATCGGATTGCACTGGTGCGAGCGACTGCGCATTTGGAAGCGGCTGCCGCAGCACTCGTGGATGGCGACGGGATGATCGACCTCATTGCGGAAGATCTCCGGTCCGCCATTCGGGCCGTTGACTCGTTGGTGGGGCGGATAGATGTTGAAGAGGTCTTGGGTGAGATCTTTTCAAGTTTTTGTATCGGGAAGTGAGGAGTGTTTCACGTGAAACATTTTGACGTCATTGTCATTGGTGGTGGACATGCCGGAACGGAGGCAGCCCACGCTGCTGCCCGGGCAGGGGCAACAACCGCCCTAGTGACGCTCCGCGCTGACACGATTGGTGTGATGTCATGTAATCCTGCTATCGGTGGTTTGGGCAAGGGCCATCTTGTCCGCGAGATTGACGCCATGGATGGCGTCATGGGTGTGGTGGCTGATAAGGCTGGCATCCAATTTCGTTTGCTTAACCGTACAAAGGGACCCGCAGTGCAGGGGCCCCGAGCGCAATCGGATCGACAGATCTATTGCCGCGAAATGCAAGCGCTGACGTTAGCGCAAGAGAATTTGACCGTTGTCGAAGGCGAGGTTGCCGATTTGATGATGGCGAAAGACCGGGTGACGGGCATTGTGCTGGCTGACGGATCACAGCTTACATCAGGTGCCGTGGTCCTGACGACCGGGACATTTCTGCGTGGGACGATCCATATCGGGGACGTGGCCAAGCCAGGAGGGCGAATGGGCGAGCAACCTTCGATCAAGCTTGCAGAACGGATGGACGCATTTGGGCTGCCCCTTGGGCGCTTGAAAACCGGCACACCGCCGCGGCTAGATGGGCGCACCATTCAGTGGGATGGGCTTGAGATGCAGGCGGGGGACGACGTACCGTCGCTATTCTCTTTCTTGTCGATGACCCCAAGCGCGCGCCAAATTTCTTGTGGGATTACACATACAAACGAGCGGACGCATGAGATTATTCGCGAAAATCTCTCCCGTTCGGCGATGTATGGTGGGCATATTGAGGGCGTTGGCCCGCGCTACTGCCCTTCGATTGAGGATAAAATCGTCCGCTTTGCTGATAAGACATCTCACCAAGTTTTTTTGGAGCCTGAAGGCTTAGATGATGTGACGGTATACCCGAATGGGATTTCCACGTCGTTGCCAGTTGAGGTGCAGGAGGACTACGTCCGCTCAATTGTGGGATTGGAAAATGTGGATATCATGCAGCCGGGCTACGCAATTGAATATGATTACGTTGATCCGCGATCCCTTTCGATGTCGCTGGAGCTTAACGATGTCCCGGGGCTGTATTTGGCCGGGCAGATCAATGGGACCACTGGCTATGAGGAGGCGGCGGCCCAAGGTTTGGTGGCGGGCCTGAACGCCGCACGCGCGGTAAAGGAGGAGGCGCCACTCCATTTCAGTCGGCGGAGCTCTTACATTGGTGTGATGATTGATGATCTCATCACCCGAGGTGTCTCTGAGCCTTATCGCATGTTCACGTCCCGGGCGGAGTTCCGGCTCTCGCTCCGGGCTGATAATGCAGATCAGCGCTTAACCCCCTTTGGTCATGAGATCGGTTGTGTGGGCGAAGCGCGCTGGGCGGCGTTCGAAGAGAAGATGAGTGCAATCTCAACGGCACGCGAGACGCTGGAGCAGATCTCCTTTTCGGCACGGCAGATTGCGGAACTGGGAATCAAGCTGAATTCTGATGGGCCGCGCCGGACCGCGATTGAAGCCTTATCGCTTGCCGACTTCAGTTTTGCACACTTGGATATGTTGCTGGAACAGTCACCGCAGATTGACCCGGAAGTGGCGCAACAGATCAAGAATGACGCGCTGTATGCCCACTATATTGCCCGACAAGAGAAAGATGTCGCAGCGATGACCCGGGATGAACAGCATGAGATACCAAAGTCCATGGATTATCGCGCGATCAATGGGCTGTCGAGCGAGATGGTGTTGAAGCTTACGCAAGCGCGACCTCAGACTTTGGAACAAGCAAGCCGCGTCGACGGGGTTACGCCTGCGGCCCTTATGTTGATCCTCAGCGCGTTGAAGAGGGGTTCTCGCCCGAAGACGGGTAGCTCATGACGCTTGGTGTTCCGTCCATGGATGTTTCACGTGAAACATTGGAGGCTCTCCAAGTATATGCGGAACTTACTCAGAAGTGGACCGCCCGGATTAATCTGATTTCTAAATCCACGGTGGGCGACATCTGGGAACGGCATATCCAAGATTCACTTCAGCTTTATCCTCTTGCACCGCCATTCGGCCGTTGGGTCGATCTGGGCAGCGGTGGAGGCTTTCCGGCATTGGTCATTGCGGTAGTTGCCCGAGAGCGCGCCCCGGATGCCGAGTTTGTCTTGATCGAGAGCGACGCCCGCAAATGCGCCTTTTTGCGCACCGTCATTCGCGAACTTGATCTATCAGCAACTGTTTACGCGTCAAGGATTGAAGAAACGCCGCCTCAGCAGGCCGATATCGTATCAGCACGGGCGCTGGCGAGTCTTCCGGAACTCTTTGCGTTGACGGTCCGACACTTGAAACCAACTGGAACAGCGTTTTTCCTGAAAGGTCGCCAAGCTCAAGCTGAACTTGATGCGGTTTCTGCGGATTGGACCTATGAATTCGCCGAACACCCCAGTATCACAGACCCACACTCTCGCATCCTACAGTTCAAAGGGATTTCCCGTGCCGCCTAACTCTCGCGTTGCTGGTCCAAAAATCGTCGCCGTCGTGAACCAAAAAGGTGGAGTGGGAAAAACCACGACCACAATCAATCTTGGCGCGGCGCTCGCCCAGTTGGAGCGCAATGTCCTCATCGTAGATCTGGATCCACAAGGGAATGCGTCCACCGGACTGGGGATCGAGCTCGATCAGCGAGAGATCACGACGTACGATCTGCTTGCGGGTGACGTCGGATTGGGCGAGGCGATCCAGGCGTCGGAGGTGAACAATCTTTCGATTGTTCCGGCGACAACTGACCTCAGCTCCGCCGATATTGAGCTGATCGCAAATGAAAAGCGAAGCTTTCTTTTGCATGATGCGCTACGAGATATTGATGTCGATCGCCAAGGCTTCGACTACATCTTGATTGATTGTCCACCGTCGCTCAATATTCTAACCGTCAATGCAATGATCGCCGCGCATTCTGTTATTGTTCCGCTTCAAAGTGAGTTCTTCGCGCTCGAAGGGTTAAGCCAGTTGATGCTAACAATTCGTGACGTACGCGAGACGGCAAACCCGGATCTGCGGATCGAAGGTGTTGTGCTGACGATGTTTGATGGCCGCAACAACCTGTCACAGCAAGTCGAAATGGATGCGCGCGAGAACCTGGGTGATCTTGTTTTCCGCGCCGTCATTCCTCGCAACGTACGTTTGAGCGAAGCACCGTCATACGCGATGCCGGTATTGCAATACGATCGCTATTCAAAAGGCAGCATCGCGTATCAGGCTTTGGCGCAAGAAGTCATTGCGCGCGAAATGGGAGATTAAGGATGGGGCAAAAGCCAAACAAATCACGGGGCCTTGGGCGCGGTCTGTCTGCTCTGATGTCTGATGTGGGCGAGGCCCAAGCGAGCGCGCCGCGGAAAGCTGAAACAGATCTTCCGATCGAGCGGGTCCACCCCAATCCGGATCAGCCGCGCCGTGCTTTTGACGATGCTGCGTTAGAAGAGCTGGCCCAATCCATCGCTGAAAAGGGCATTATACAGCCTCTCATCGTTCGGCCCCACCCAAGCCGGGATGGCGATTATGAGATTGTTGCTGGTGAGCGTCGGTGGCGTGCTGCGCAGCGGGCGAAGCTCCATTCCGTTCCCGCCATCGTTCGGACCTTTGATGACACTGAGGTGCTTGAGGTCGCGATCATTGAAAACATCCAGCGGGCAGATCTGAATCCCGTCGACGAAGCTGCGGGATATCGGCAGCTGATGGATAAGTTTGGCCATACCCAAGAACAGCTCTCAGGTGCGCTTGGCAAAAGTCGAAGCCATATCGCAAACCTCCTGCGTCTTCTGAATCTCCCCACCGATGTCCAGGCCTTTCTCACCAAGGGCGATCTGACGGCTGGCCACGCGCGCGCTTTGGTCGGACATCCCAACGCAAGTCAACTGGCACAGCAGATTATCAGCAAGGGCCTGTCCGTGAGGGACGCGGAGCGTCTCGTTAAGAAGCCCGATACGCCGACAACACAAGCGCCCCAAAAACCGCGGGAGGTCAAAGATGCCGACACCCTCCAGATCGAAGGCGAGCTTTCTGCGACCTTGGGTATGAAAGTGACAATTGACCACGCTGCCGGTGGAGAAGGCGGAAAGATGGTTTTGCACTATCGGTCCCTTGAGCAACTTGATGATCTTCTTCAGGCGCTTGCCGGTTAATCCCGCAAAAGCCGCTCGAGAACTGCATTGAGAACTGGTCGACCTTTTGGTGTGACACGCAGGTGCGTATCCGTGTTCTCAAGCATCCTAATATCAACTAAGTAATTGATATTATTATGCAAAGCATCAAATCTTGGATGCGAGACGCGGTCCCATGACACTCCATTACGGGTGCGTAACCCCATCAGGACGAATTCTGCGACTTGGTCTTGTTCTGAAATAGGATCCTTGATGCTTTCCCCTGAACCGCAGGATACGGCCGTCAACCAGGCGCCCGGCGCGCGCGGGGCCTCTGTGGCGTAGCGCACGCCAGCCTCTGTCACCCGCCCATGGGCCCCTGGCCCGATCCCTACATAGTCTCCACTTTCCCAATAGATCAGATTGTGTCGGCTTTCCTGTCCCGGTTTTGCATGGTTTGACACTTCATAGGCTGCAAACCCTGCATCGCTGCAAATCGCCTGGGTTACTTCGTACATCGCCGCGGCGCTGTCCTCTTCTGGTAGGCCGCGAAGTTTGCCGACGGCATAACGGTCATGAAAGGCTGTGCCCTGTTCGATCGTCAATTGATAGAGTGACAGGTGGTCAACCGCGAGTGCTAGCGCCTGTTGGAGCTCTGCTTCCCAGTCCGCAACGGTCTGGTCTTGCCGGGCATAGATCAAATCAAAGCTGACTCGGTCAAAAGCCTGTCGCGCAATCTCGAACGCTCGCAAGGCTTCATCAACAGAATGCAGGCGACCCAGGGCCTTGAGGTCACCGTCGCGCAGCGCCTGGATCCCCATCGAGACGCGGTTCACACCTGCATCGCGATAGCCAGCAAATCGCCCCGCTTCGACCGATGTTGGATTGGCCTCGAGCGTCACTTCAAGATCGTTGCTCAATGGCCAAGTTGCACGTACCTCTCGCAGGATGGCATCGACCACTGCTGGATCCATCAAACTTGGCGTCCCACCTCCGAAAAAGACTGATCGCAACACGCGCTTACCCGTTGTTGCACCCACGCGTCGAATTTCCCGCAGGTAGGCATCGCACCAAACAGATTGATCAATCTGCGCCACAACATGACTGTTGAAATCGCAATAGGGGCACTTCGCTTGGCAAAAGGGCCAATGGATATACAGGCCAAAGCCGCCCGGGCGCCAATCAAAGACTGCTTCAGGCAAAGCAGCCCTTCACCAGCTGGGCGACGGCATCTGCCCGATGGCTGATCTTGTTCTTTTCCCAGCGATCCATTTCACCGAAAGTTATGGTGTATCCATCGGGTTGGAAAATCGGATCATATCCATGCCCTTGATCACCCCGCATGGGCCAAACCACCTGGCCGGCCATGACCCCTGGGAAGACCTCGTCATGTCCATCCGGCCAGGCCAACACTAAGGTGCAGTTGAACTGTGCTGTGCGTGGCAGTGGTGCGGCTTTCGCTTCTAGCGCCTCATGGGTCCGGGTCATGGCCTTTACAAAGTCCCGACCATTTGGCGTTTCTGCCCAATCGGCCGTGTAGACACCCGGTGCACCATCCAAAGCATCAATCGTGATCCCGCTATCATCGGCCAGCGCGGGCAGGCCCGTGGCCTGCGCCGCTGCATGGGCCTTGATCCGTGCGTTCCCAACAAAGGTGGTTTCAGTCTCGTCCGGTTCAGGCAAATGATGATCCGCGTTTGATGTCAGCGTGATTCCAAACGGGGCCAATAATGCCTGCATTTCTTCAAGCTTGCCTTGATTGTGGGTCGCAATGACAAGCTGATCACCGCTAAACCGCCGCATCAGCCAACCGCCGCCAGCTGCGCCGTGCGCAATTCCGCCACGCCGGCCTGCGCCAGATCCAAAAGCCCATTCATCTGTGCCCGCGAGAATGTCGCCCCCTCTGCTGACATCTGCACCTCAATCAGTGCATCACCCGCCATGATGAAGTTGCCATCCACACCAGCTTCGCTGTCCTCTGGGTAATCGAGGTCCAGCACCTCTTGTCCCGCATAAATTCCACATGAAATTGCACCAACAGGCTCTGACAATGGATCTGACGTGATCTCTCCTGCCGCCATCAGCTTGTTCACAGCCAACTTCAATGCAACCCAACCGCCGGTGATGGCCGCGCAGCGGGTCCCGCCATCCGCTTGGATGACATCGCAATCCACCTGGATCTGCCGTTCCCCCAAAGCGACCCGATCAACCCCAGCGCGAAGGGATCGCCCGATCAGACGCTGAATTTCCTGAGTCCGTCCCGATTGCCCATTTTTTGCTTCACGCCGCATGCGCGTGTGCGTTGCACGAGGCAGCATTCCATATTCTGCGGTCACCCACCCCAGGCCAGAGTTGCGCAGAAAAGGCGGGACCTTTTCATCAACGGATGCTGTGCACAACACATGCGTATTGCCCATCTTGATCAGGCATGACCCTTCGGCGTGCATCGTGACACCGGTTTCAATAGCAACGGATCGCATTTCGTCTGTCTTCCGGCCAGATGGACGCATTCTCTTTCTCCCTCAATCAACTCCACTTCCCGATACGCTGCCGCTCGCCGAAATCCAAGCCTGATTGACCTCCGTCACGCATTCGCTTTAATTGCCCGGCCCCGTCGCAGCTGTCACGAGTCATGACCGATAGAACGCCACAAATTGAAGACATGACCGACCGCTCACGCGAGGTGTTTCAGCGCGTGGTCGAAGGGTATCTGGAATCAGGCGTTCCGGTTGGCTCTCGGACCTTAACGCGCAGCATGTCAGAAAAAGTCAGCGCTGCGACCGTCCGCAACGTCATGCAAGATTTGGAGCATCTGGGCCTCGTCGGCTCTCCCCATGTGAGTGCCGGTAGGGTCCCGACAGAACTGGGTCTGCGCATGTTTGTTGATGGTATCCTTGAGGTTGGGGATTTGGGGCCCGAAGATCGCGAGAGAATCGATCAGACTGTTGGCGAACAAGATGCAGACGTTACTGCTGTTCTGGATCGTGTTGGCACCGCGCTTTCCGGAGTGACCCATGGCGCCAGTTTGGTTCTGACCCCAAAGCACGAAGCGCCCATTCGTCATATCGACTTTGTGTCGCTCTCTCGGGAACGCGCCCTTGTCGTACTGGTCTTCGCAGACGGCCATGTTGAGAATCGCCTCTTCACGCCCCCGCCCGGCCAAACACCGTCATCCATGCGCGAAGCGGCCAACTTTCTCAACGCCATCGTTGAGGGGCGGACCCTGCGCGAGTTGGGTGCGGTGATCGCGCGGGAAATTTCTACACGGCGGCAAGAGATTGATGCGCTCGCCGCCGCACTTGTCGAGACCGGTGCGGCCGTGTGGGAAAACAAAGGTGAAACCACAGAACGGTTGATCGTGCGCGGTCGCGGTAACCTCCTGACAGAACAAGAATCCGAGGAGGATTTTGAGCGGATCCGCAACCTCTTCGATGACCTTGAAGCCAAGCGTGATATCGCCCAATTTCTAGACCTGACAGATGACGCCGACGGCGTCCGGATCTTTATTGGGTCAGAGAACAAACTTTTCTCACTTTCGGGTTCCTCTTTGGTGGTTTCTCCCTATATGAACGCCGACCAGAAGATCATTGGTGCCGTCGGTGTCATTGGCCCCACGCGGCTCAACTATGGGCGCATTGTGCCCATCGTGAATTACACAGCGCAGCTGGTCAGCAAAATGATTGCTGAGCGCTCTTAGAAGGATTGAAAATGGGTAACGAGAACGCTGAACCAATGTCGCTGGATGAATTGGCCGCCGAAGCCGACGAACCCGATTTTGATCCTGGCGCCTTTGAAGAGATCGAGGCGATCAAAGCGGAGCGGGATGATTTTAAAGATAAGTTCATGCGCGCCCTGGCAGATGCTGAAAACGTTCGCAAACGTGCTGACCGCGATCGCCGCGAGGCCGAGAACTATGGCGGCTCCAAGCTGGCTCGTGACATGCTCCCGGTCTACGACAATCTACGCCGCGCATTGAATGCCACTGAAGAAGCAGAAGGTGCGGCAAATGCTGCGCTGCTGGAAGGTGTTGAGCTGACCATGCGCGCATTGGAAGATACTTTCAAAAAGCACGGTATCGATGTGATCCGGCCTCAAGTTGGTGACAAATTTGACCCGGCGCTGCACGAAGCGATGTTCGAGGCCCCCGTGCCCGGAACCTCCGCTGGCGATATTATCCAGGTTTCTGCCGAAGGCTTTATGCTGCACGACCGCCTCCTGCGCGCCGCACAGGTCGGCGTGTCTTCGACACCCGCATCGTAGGTCGGAGTTTACTCCGACTTACTCACCATATCCCGCAATTCATAGATCAACGCCAAAGCCTCTTTTGGCGTCAGATCGTCTGGAAACACCTGTTTTAGTCTCTCTTCGGCTGCGGATTCCTGGACAGGTGTGCTGGTTGGCGTAGGCGTTGCCGCGAACAATGGCAGATCGTCGATCACCGCTTGTCGGGATGTCCCGCCCTCACGCTCCCCCTTTTCGAGCGCTTCCAAAACCACCTTGGCCCGTTCAACGACCAATGGCGGCAGCCCCGCCAACCGCGCGACTTGTACGCCGTAACTCCGGTCCGCGGTGCCCTTACGGACTTCATGCAGGAAGATCACGTCGCCTTCCCACTCTTTCACCGCAACCGTCGCGTTATCTACGCCATCGAGTTTTGCCGACAGATTTGACATCTCGTGATAATGTGTTGCGAACAATGCGCGACAGCGGTTCACATCATGTAGATGCTCCAACGTGGCCCAGGCGATCGACAAGCCATCATAGGTTGCCGTCCCGCGCCCAATCTCGTCGAGGATCACGAGCGCCCGATCATCCGCCTGATTAAGAATCGCGGCCGTTTCGACCATCTCGACCATAAATGTGGATCGTCCGCGCGCCAGATCATCCGATGCCCCCACACGGCTGAAGATCTGGCTGACAATCCCGATGTGTGCCGCCGTGGCAGGCACAAAGCTTCCCATCTGTGCCAGTACGGCAATCAATGCGTTCTGCCGAAGAAATGTGGACTTACCGGCCATGTTCGGCCCGGTGAGGAGCCAGATGGATTGATCTGACAGATCGCAATCGTTTGCGATGAACGGCGTGCCGCTTTGCTGCAACGCCGTTTCCACAACCGGATGTCGCCCACCTTCAATCGTAAAGGCCCGGCCATCGTCGAGCTTCGGGCGGCTCCAATTCTCCAAGGTCGCCAGGTGCGCGAGCCCTGCTGCCAGATCTATTTCAGCTAACGCGCGTGCCAGGGCGCCGAGCGGTCCCGCCTTAGCCACGATCGCCTCAGTCAGCGCTGCATAGAGCCGCTTTTCAATTTCCAGCGCCCGTCCGCCTGCATTGAGGATACGCGTTTCAATCTCGGATAGCTCAACAGTCGTAAACCGCACTTGGTTCGCCGTCGTTTGACGGTGAATGAAAGTTTCATTCAACGGTGGGGCCATCATCTTGTCGGCATGGGTGGCCGTCGTCTCAATAAAGTAACCCAGCACATTGTTGTGCTTGATCTTCAGCGATTGCACGCCTGATCGGACAACATAATCCGCCTGCATTCCCGCAATCACGCCGCGCCCTTCGTCGCGCAGTATGCGCGCTTCATCCAGCGCGGCGTCGTAACCCGGCGCAATGAACCCACCATCGCGGGCCAAAAGCGGTGGCTCTGCGATCAATGCCTGATCCAGCAATTCCAGCAGATCGTCGTGCCCCGCGAGATCGGCCTTGGCTGCAGACAATATGTCGGGAAGTCCGTCTGCCAACATGCTGTGCAACGCGCGTGCCTGACCGATCGTGTTTCGGATCGCCGCCATATCTCGCGGCCCGCCCCGATCAAGCGCCAATCGAGACAACGCGCGGTCAAGGTCATGTACACCCTTCAGTTCTTCCCGCACGTCGGCGGCCAAACGCGACTGATCTACCAAATGCGCAATCGCGGCCTGTCGCTCTTGGACGACACTCAAAGTACAGGATGGCGATGACAACCGTCGCTCCAACAGTCGTGCCCCACCCGCCGTTACCGTCCGATCGATACATCCCAACAAGGACCCGGACCGTCCGCCTGCCATCGCATGGGTCAGTTCCAACGACTTTCGGGTCGCTGCATCAATTTGCATCGCGGCCCGCTGCCCTTCGCGCACGGGTGGGCGTAACAGCGGGAGGTTCCCTTTCTGGGTGATTTCGAGATATTCGACCACCGCGGCCATCGCCGACACTTCCGATCGTTCGAAGGCGCCGAAGGCGTCCAGAGATCCTACTTTATAGAGCGACAACAGCCGCTTTTCCCCCGATGTGCTGTCGAAAGCGGCGGCGCCCAGCGTTGTCAGCGCCGCGCCTGTTTCAGAGACTAACTCAGCAAAATCACCCTCATTTCCATCCACCACGATCACCTCTCGCGGTGTCAAGCGCGCCAATTCTGGTCCTAGCGCGACACGTGGGCACGCCATGACGTGAAATGCACCGGTAGAAATGTCGACCCAAGCCAAAGCGCCCGCGTCTCTCACCATCGCATAGGCGGCTAGAAAGTTGTGGCGCCGCGCATCAAGAAGCGAATCTTCGGTCAGCGTGCCCGGTGTTACCAAACGCACAACGTCGCGTTTCACGACGGCTTTATAGCCACGCTTTTTCGCTTCCGCCGGGCTTTCCATCTGTTCGCACACGGCGACGCGAAACCCTTTACGGATCAACGTCAGCAGATACCCTTCAGCCGCATGTACAGGCACCCCGCACATCGGGATATCTGCACCGTCATGCTTCCCGCGTTTTGTGAGCGCGATGTCCAGCGCTTCTGCCGCCGCGACCGCGTCGTCAAAGAACATCTCGTAAAAGTCGCCCATGCGATAAAACAACAGCGCATCAGCGTGGGCCGCCTTAATCTCAAGGTACTGCGCCATCATGGGCGTTGTGGCGGATTTACTGCTCATGCGTCCCCCCAGACGATTGATCGGGACATTAACGGTCAGATGTTAGCGACAAAACCCCGAAAGCGGGCTGTTGCCCTCAACCTTGAATCCCCTCAAAAAGGCGGAACGTTCTGGGGAGAGAGCCGATGCCAAACACCAAAGTCACTCGCGAAGACGCGCTTGCGTTTCATCTGCAGCCAACGCCTGGCAAATGGGACATTCAAGCCTCCGTACCTATGACTACCCAACGCGACCTATCGCTGGCTTATTCCCCTGGCGTTGCGATCCCTTGCGAGGAAATCGCGGCAGACCCAGCGACGGCCTATGACTACACCAACAAGGGCAATCTGGTCGCCGTGATCTCAAACGGTACCGCCGTTCTGGGCCTTGGCAACCTTGGCGGCCTCGCATCCAAGCCAGTGATGGAAGGAAAGGCGGTTCTGTTTAAGCGCTTTGCCGACGTAAACTCCATCGATATTGAGCTCGATACCGAAGACCCTGACGCCTTTTGCAACGCCGTGAGGCTCATGGGCCCCACTTTCGGCGGTGTCAATCTTGAAGACATCAAAGCCCCTGAATGCTTCATCATCGAACAGCGCCTTAAGGAAGAGATGGACATCCCGGTCTTCCACGATGACCAACATGGGACCGCGGTGATTTGTGCGGCGGGGTTGATCAACGCGCTGCATCTGTCCGGCAAGAAGATCGAGGACGTCAAAATCGTTCTCAATGGCGCCGGCGCCGCTGGCATTGCTTGCCTAGAGCTGCTTAAGGCGATGGGCGCGGCGCACAACAACTGCATCATGTGCGACACCAAGGGTGTGATCTACCAAGGTCGCAGTGAAGGCATGAACCAGTGGAAATCGGCCCATGCGGCTGTCACGGACGCGCGGACCCTGGCAGAGGCCATGGATGGCTGCGATGTCTTCCTTGGCGTCTCTGCAAAAGGGGCGGTCACGCAAGACATGGTGGAATCCATGGCGCCCAATGCTGTGATATTCGCCATGGCGAACCCGGATCCCGAGATCACGCCGGAAGAGGCGCATGCTGTTCGGGACGACGTGATTGTCGCCACCGGGCGCTCAGACTACCCAAACCAGGTTAACAACGTTTTGGGCTTTCCGTACCTCTTCCGCGGCGCGCTGGATATTCACGCCCGCGCCATCAATGATGAAATGAAGATTGCCTGTGCCCATGCGCTTGCTGCTTTGGCGCGCGAGGACGTCCCAGATGAAGTCGCGATGGCTTATGGCAAAAAGCTAACGTTTGGGCGTGACTACATCATCCCGACGCCATTTGATCCGCGTTTGATCCATATGATCCCGACTGCGGTCGCCCAGGCAGGCATGGATACAGGCGTCGCGCGTCGCCCGATTGTCGATATGGAAGGGTATGAGGCTTCGCTCAAAGCACGGATGGATCCGACCGCGAGCATCTTACGTGCCTTAAATGCGCGCGCCCGGGCCAGCCAATCAACTATCGTTTTTGCTGAGGGCGATGATCCACGCGTGCTGCGCGCTGCGGTCATGTATCAACGGTCCGGTTTCGGAAAAGCGTTGGTGGTGGGCCGCGAGGATGATGTTGCAACCAAGCTCAAAAATGAAGGCATGGAAGATGCGATCGGAGAGCTGACGATCGTGAACGCAGCGAATACGCCCCATTTAGAGACTTATAAGGACTTCCTGTATCAGCGTCTTCAGCGCAAAGGGTCCGATATGCAAGACGTTCACCGCCTTGCGGCGCGTGACCGGCATGTGTTTTCAGCGCTCATGCTCGCGCATGGCCATGCAGACGGCATGGTGACGGGTGTGACCCGGAAATCTGCGCATGTTCTCGACCTGATCAACCACGTCTTCGACGCTGGTCCGCATGATGGGGCCGTGGGCGTTACGGCGATCCTGAATCGAGGGAAAATCGTGCTCATCGCCGATACGCTTGTGCATGAATGGCCGGATGAGACAGATCTCGCCGACATTGCCGAACGCGGTGCCGCCGTCGCCCGCGATCTTGGGCTTGAACCGCGGGTCGCCTTCGTGTCGTTTTCTACGTTCGGCTACCCTGTGTCAGAGCGGGCAGAAAAGATGCACATCGCGCCAAAAATCTTGGATGAGCGCGCCGTTGATTTCGAATACGAAGGGGAAATGACAGTCGACGTCGCGATGAACCCAACAGCCGCAGCGCAATACCCGTTCCAGCGGCTGACAGGCCCCGCCAACATCCTGGTCGTCCCAGCCCGCCACTCGGCTTCGATTTCTGTCAAGTTGATGCAAGAAATGGCCGGTGCAACGGTGATTGGCCCGATCCTTTCTGGTGTCGATAAACCGATGCAGATCTGCTCTACGACTTCGACGGCAAATGACATCCTTAACATGGCCGTCATTGCGGCTTGCAAAATCGGCTAAGACCATGACCATTTGGAATTTAGGCTCTATCAACGCCGATTACGTCTATTCTGTCCCGCACATTCCGAAACCGGGCGAAACGCTGGCCGCCACTGATCGTCAGGTTTTTCTGGGCGGGAAGGGTGCCAATATGTCGGTTGCGGCGGCACGGGCGGGAACGCAGGTCCGGCATATTGGCTGTGTTGGTGCGGATGGGACTTGGGCAGTTGAACGTTTGCTGGAATGGGGCGTCGACACGCGCAATATCGACCAGATCGATGCGGCGACGGGCCACGCAATCATCGCCGTCGATACTGACAGCGAAAACATGATCATTCTGCACCCTGGCGCAAACGGACAGATCCCGCACGCGCAACTTCAAAATGCATTGTCGGAGGCGCAGACGGGCGACTGGTTTGTCACGCAAAATGAAACCAATCTACAGCGAACGGGGACCGGGCTCGCCAAGAAAATGGGCCTCAAGGTTGCTTATGCCGCCGCACCGTTTGATGCGGAGCGTGTTCAGGCCGTGCTTCCACACCTTGATTTTCTGATCCTCAATGAAGTTGAGGCGGAACAGCTGCGTTCTGCGGTGGGGCAGGGACCAGAGACTCTCGGCGTCAAAGATGTGATCGTCACCCTCGGGGCCGACGGCGCGGACTGGTATGCAGGCGGGACGACAACGCATGTTCCCGCCATTGCGGTCGATCCAGTTGATACAACAGGGGCCGGTGACACGTTTACAGGTTACGTCCTCGCTGGCCTCGACCGGGGTATGCCGATGGAACAAGCGCTCAAAATGGCGGGCAAGGCCGCGGCGCTGATGGTCACACGCCACGGCACAGCTGATGTTATCCCAGACTTGTTAGAGGTTCAGCAATTTCAGCCGTAGCATGCTGGTCCATGGGATGGGTTTGAAGGTAATGACCGATCGCAATCAAAACGATCAAAGCGGTGGCCTTCACTGCGTAAATGCGTTTGTTTGGAATTCGTGGCATGGTCTGCCTCCTTCTGGGGCAATAAAACAGCAGTTTATGGCGTCACTGGCAAGACACATAGGTGTGAAAACCTGACTTGTCAGAGAGAACCGTCAACTCGATGGACCACTTGGAACCGGGGGAATCGGGCGATATGCGGATTGCAATGTGGTCAGGGCCAAGAAACCTGTCGACCGCGATGATGTATGCCTTTGGTAATCGACCGGACTTTGCCGTTTGGGACGAACCCTTCTATGCAGCCTACCTGAAGGCGACGGGTCTCAACCACCCCATGCGGGAGGAGATCATCGCCGCGGATGAAAACGATGCCGCGCAAGTTGCTGCGCGGTGTATCGGCCCTATTCCAGGTGATTTGCCTCATTTCTACCTAAAAGTCATGCCGCACCACATGGTCGCAGACTTTCCCGTCGCGTGGGCGAAAGACTGCGTCAACATCCACCTGATCCGCCATCCGGCTCGCGTGATTGCCAGCTATGCGGCAAAGCGCGAAACGGTGACGGCGGAGGACCTCGGTTTTGCGCAACAGGTGGCCATGTTTGACCGGTTGGGTGGGCTTGTGATCGACAGTGCCGACATTCGCGACGACCCCCAAGAAATGCTGCATCTCATGTGTGATGCGATCGGTTTGTCTTTCGACCCGGCGATGTTGTCGTGGCCTTTGGGGGGGCACGCAAGTGACGGCGTATGGGCGCCGCATTGGTATGGGGCGGTGCATGCCTCAACAGGGTTCGCCGGCCCCGAGGGTCCGTTGCCCGCCTTATCAGGTGCGGAAGCTGACTTGCTCGATCAGACCATGCCGCACTACGAACGGCTCGCCCGTGAAAAAATCTGAAAGACGCTGAAGGCTTTACCGAATGTCCACGAAACTGCCGTAGCAAACGGACAGACACGAACAGCCTTGAATTCACCGCGCCAGAAGACGTTTGTCACTTCCCCCGGTGCCGCGTTCTTTGGCCAGTTGAGGTGAATCGCCATTAGCGAGTGCAAGGTGAGAGAGTGCGAAGGCCCCCGTGCGATGTACGGGGGCCTTTGTGATTAGCTTTTCCGTTTGTCGCGTGCCGCCAGAAGTTTTAAGCGCAGTGCGTTCAACTGGATGAAACCTTGCGCGTCGGATTGGTCATAGGCGCCCGCATCATCCTCAAAGGTCACATGGGCCTCGGAATAGAGACTATTTTCTGACCAACGCGCCACGGTCGTCGCGCTGCCTTTGTACAGCTTTATCTTAACAGTCCCGCTGACATGCTCCTGGCTCTTATCGATCAGCGCTTGCAACATTTCGCGCTCTGGCGAGAACCAGAAGCCATTGTAAATCAGTTCTGCATAGCGCGGCATGATGCTGTCTTTGAGGTGTCCTGCGCCACTGTCCAACGTGATCTGTTCAATCCCACGATGGGCCTCCAGCAGCACCGTGCCGCCAGGGGTTTCGTAGACCCCGCGCGACTTCATTCCAACGAAGCGGTTCTCAACAAGATCCAAACGTCCAACGCCGTGTTTGCCACCAAGTTCGTTCAGCTTGGTCAAGACAGTCGCGGGCGACATTCGTTCACCATCGATGGACACCGCATCGCCGCGCTCAAAACCAATCTCAACGAACTCGGGCGTGTCAGGTGCGTCCTCTGGATTAACCGTGCGCTGATAAACGTAATCTGGTGCTTCAACGGCAGGGTCTTCCAAGACCTTTCCTTCGGACGACGTATGCAACAGATTCGCGTCAACACTAAATGGCGCCTCGCCACGCTTGTCCTTTGCGACCGGAATCTGATGTGCCTCAGCAAACTCGATCAGTTTTGTCCGGCTCGACAAGTCCCACTCGCGCCACGGTGCAATTACTTTGATGTCTGGGTTTAGGGCATAGGCGGCCAGCTCAAAGCGGACCTGGTCGTTGCCCTTGCCGGTTGCACCATGGGCGACAGCGTCTGCGCCTTCCGCGGCCGCGATCTCAACCAGTCGCTTGGAAATCAGAGGGCGGGCAATTGATGTACCAAGCAGATATAGACCCTCATAAAGGGCATTTGCGCGGAACATAGGGAAAACGAAGTCGCGGACAAACTCTTCGCGGACATCTTCGATGTAGATGGATTTCGCGCCCATCATCTCTGCTTTTGCGCGCGCTGGCTCCAACTCCTCTCCCTGACCAAGATCAGCGGTAAAGGTCACCACCTCGCAGCCATATTCGGTCTGCAACCACTTCAGGATGATCGAGGTATCAAGGCCACCAGAATAGGCGAGCACAACTTTCTTTGGAGCGGACATGGGATGAGCCTTCGATCAAACAATTAGTCGGCAAGGGCGATACTGCGTTTGGGCAGGAGGAGCAAGTCAGGCAGCGTTGACCGACCACCATCGGCTGTGTCACGCAGTGGTTAATAGTTTCCTAAGGAATTTCGGCCATGGCCCTTCAAATTGTTCTGCACACGTTTCGCATGATCTTCGGCAACATCGGGCAGGCGCTGCGCGTCTCCGTCGTGCCAAACCTCATCCTGATCGTCGCAACGTTTTTTGCGATCGGCAGTCTCGGGTTGGGGGTTTATGGGGGCGCTGGAGCCGCGCCGACTGCCGTGCCGACAGGATTTGGCATTCTTATGTCGCTACTGTTGCTGCCGTTGAGCCTTTTCATCTTCGCATGGATCGCGGTTGGCTGGCACCGTTTCATCTTGCTGGAAGAGTATGCTGGGATCGTGCCAGCGCTGGCAGGCCGTCCGATTTGGCCCTATGTTTGGAAATCCATTTTGCTGGCGCTCACGATGATGGTGATAGTCTTGCCTATCATGCTGGTTTTTGGAGGGATCATCGGCGCGACGGCTGCTGATTCCGTTGCAGATGGTGCTGTCATCGCCACCGATGGGTGGGACGCGAGCGGCGGTGCAGGTTTCGGCGCGATGCTTCTGTTTAGCCTGATCGCGATCCCGGTATCATACGTGGCAATGCGCTGGGGTGTTGCGCTTGTCAGCACCGCCTTAGGTCAACAGATGGGGTTCTTTGAAGCTTGGGGAAAAACCAAGCCTGTTGCGTTGATTGCTCTTGGCGTTGTCGTGATCTTGATGGCCATCAATCTATTGCTGCAATCGATTGTGACGGTGCTCAGCCCGCTACCGTTGATCTCAGATCTTATTGGCATCGCCACATCATGGCTGACGATGATGCTCAGTATCTCGATCCTCACGACGATCTACGGACATGTGATCGAAGGGCGGCCGCTTGTTAGTTAACTTATTGTTAAATAATAGAATTTCGCAGCGAAATAACTAGAATAAGCTTGCCAGAAATGCAGCGTCACCGTCGTTGTACAATTCCGCCAAAGCCACTTCTGGCGGCATCCACATCGCGACATGTCCCGGTTCGGTTGGCGGACCGTGGGGGCGCACGGGATAGGCCAGAAAAATGTGGCAGACTTTCTCTGCGAAAAGGTCGTATTCCGGCATGTAGGCGAAGCGCCGGAAAACCCCAAGCTTGCGCGGCGCTGCGATCCGATATCCGGTTTCTTCAAAGACTTCCCTGTGTAGAGCCTGAATCGCCCCTTCGCCTGGGTCGATTCCGCCGCCTGGCAGTTGGATCTCATCATGAGGATCCCCTTGATAGGTCACCAAAACCTTTCCGTCACGCGGGAGAATGGCATACGCCCCCGGCCGCATCTTATAGCGCTGCCCGCTCACAGGCGGTCTGCCATACCGTTTGATCATTGCTACCCCCTTGGCCCGCAAACTTGCCCTGCCTATATAGCCGCGATATGCCCAATCCTGACACGTTAGGAAACCCCATGACCTTAGGTGCTATCACCTGGGACGATACTGTCCTGCCATTCCAACTCGACCGCTCCGATATCCGTGGCCGCGTCGCGCGGCTTGATGGTGTGTTGGAGGAGGTCCTGAAACAACATGATTACCCACCCGTCATTGAGGCGCTGGTGGCGGAGATGGCGTTGTTGACGGCTATGATAGGCCAGTCGATGAAGCTGCGTTGGAAACTTTCACTACAAGTGCGTGGCTCTGGCGCGGCGCGCTTGATCGCGACGGATTACTACGCGCCCGAAAGCGAAGGCGCGGCTGCACGTGTCCGGGCCTATGCGAGCTATGATGCAGAAAAGTTGGATGAAGCGGCTGAACCGTTCAGCCAGATCGGGCAGGGCTACTTTGCGATCTTGATCGACCAGGGGCCGGACATGACGCCTTATCAGGGCGTCACGCCTATTGCGGGTGGCTCGCTTGCTGCTTGTGCGGAGACATACTTCGCACAGTCCGAACAGTTGCCGACGAAGTTTTCCCTTTCCTATGGGCAAAACCAAATGCCCGGCGAAAAGGTGAAATGGCGGGCAGGCGCGATCATGCTGCAGCATATGCCGGAGGTCTCTCCTGAAATGTCGGGTAAGGAACCTGTGCGCGAGGATGGTTTGACCGATCCGATGGATTTTCTGTCTGAGGATGATGGGGAAAACTGGACACGCGCGACCACGTTGCTCGACACCGTTGAGGACATGGAGCTTATTGGTCCAACCGTGACGCCCACTGACCTTCTGGTCCGGTTGTTTCATGAGGAAGAGCCGCGTGTTTTCGATGCGAACCAGATCAGGTTCGGCTGCACCTGTTCGGCAGATAAGGTCCGTCAATCTTTGTCGATCTATTCGGCCAAAGACATCGATACAATGACGACCGATGAAGGCACGGTAACCGCCGACTGCCAGTTTTGCGGCGCGCATTATGTGTTCGACCCAAAGACCCTTGGGTTTGAAGCTGAGAAAAGTGCCGACTGATTACGCCAAGATCCTGCGCGACGCGCTGTCCCAACCGGGCGGCGCGTCGTCTGATTTTGACCTCAATCCAGGTGTCGTCCTGCCTGAAGGCCGCAAATTGACGCCCGCTGCTGTCCTTGTCGCCTTTCGCGAAAATGGCGATCTGCTGCTCACCAAACGCTCCGCCCGGTTGAAGCATCATCCGGGGCAGATTGCCTTTCCAGGTGGCAAGCAAGATGCGGAAGATGTGGACTTGACCGTCACCGCCTTGCGAGAAGCGCGGGAAGAAATTGGATTGCCATCGGAGCAGGTAAAGATCCTTGGTACGCTGCCTTGTCATGAGACAGTGACAAGTTTCACCGTCACGCCAATTGTGGCTCTGATTAAGGGAAACTTCACTGTGGTTCCGGAGGCGGGCGAAGTCGCCGAAGTTTTTCATGTCCCGTTCGGTCATGTCTCAAACCCCGCCAATTTTCGTGTGGAAGGCCGGCGTTGGCGTGGTCAAAGACGACAGTTTTATGTGGCCCCTTATGGCCCCTATTACATCTGGGGCGCGACGGCGCGGATCCTGCAAAGCCTGGCGACGCGGGTGGCGGGATGACTACGAAGATCACCGCCGATTGGCTTTCGTCTGACGCCGTGCGGGCGGTGTGCAGGATGTTGACGGATGCGGGGTATCAGGCCTGGTTCGTCGGTGGCTGCGTCCGGAATGCGTTGATTGATGCACCTGTGTCTGATCTCGATCTGAGTACGAACGCCCGACCGCGCGTGGTTGTTGAGCTGGCGGAGAAGGCAGGATTGAAGGCCATTCCGACGGGGATTGACCATGGGACAGTCACCGTTGTGGCGGGGGGTGAGCCGTTCGAAATTACCACCTTTCGCAAAGACGTCGTGACTGATGGCCGGCGGGCGACGGTGGCCTTTGCCGACGACATGGACAGCGACGCGCGGCGTCGCGATTTCACGATGAACGCCCTTTATGCGGATCAAGAGGGCGGGGTTGCTGATCCTTTAGATGGCTTACCGGATCTTATGGCGCGGCGCGTCAGGTTCATCGAAGATCCGGACCAACGGATCAAAGAAGACTACCTGCGCATTCTGCGGTTTTTCCGGTTTCATGCTTGGTACGGTGACGCTGACGCGGGGATTGATGCTGACGGCTTGGCGGCTTGCGCTGACAATGTCGACGGGCTCGCGACTCTGTCGCGGGAACGGATTGGGCAGGAATTCCGGAAGCTCCTGCTCGCGTCTGATCCAGCGCCGGCCCTTGCGTCCTTTGCTTCGACCGGGGGTCTCGCACAGATTTTGCCGGGCGCTGATGCTGGCGCCCTTGCGATTTTGGTTCATGTCGAAGAAAGCGCCGATTTAGAGCCGGATTTTATTCGTCGCCTTGCTGTGCTGGGAGGCGACGAGGTCGATCAAGCGCTGCGACTTTCAAAAGCTGAAACGCGCGGTTTGGAGGCCTTAAAGGCCGCGACGGATCCGGCAGAACTGGCTTATCGGTTTGATGCAAAAGCTGGCTGGGACCTGCTTGCGATCCAAGCTGCATCGCTTGGCCAATTGATTGATCCGGCAGCGGGCCAGATGGTAGATTACGCAGCCGAACAGACCTTCCCACTGAAGGCCGTTGATCTAACTGGGTCGTTTTCTGGCCCAGCGTTGGGCAGGGCGTTGAAGGAGGCCGAGGCCCGCTGGATCGCGTCTGGCTTCACATTGACCAAGGACGACCTGCTTGGCTGAATTCCTCCCCCTGATCGGCTTCGTTTTCTTTGGGCTTTTCTCCCCCGGACCAAATGTGATCCTGCTCACCGCGTCGGGTGCGCGGTTTGGCTTTCGTCCGACCTTGCCGCATGTCCTTGGCGTCGCGCTGGGCGTTGGCATTATTGCAGGGATCACCGGGTTTGGGATTGGTGCGCTCATCACCAACTTGCCCGCGTTAGAGACGATATTGAAGGTCGTCGCCTGCCTTTGGATTCTGTGGATGTCCTTCAAGCTGTGGAACGCCAAACCAAGCGAGGGCCAAGCGGGCGACCGGCCATTCACCTTTATCGAAGCGGTGCTGTTTCAATGGGTAAACCCGAAGATTTGGGCCGTGGGGCTTTCCGCCACTGCCTACGTCGCGACCCATCCGCCAAGCACCCAAGCGCTGGCCCTTGCACTGGCCTTCTCGGGCATCAATCTTTGCGTCTGCTTGTTTTGGAACTATGCCGGGACATTGCTGTCGTATCTGCTGAATAACCCCGCCGCTTGGACCCTCTTTTTGCGGATCATGGCCGTTGGTCTGTTTGTCTTCAGTCTTCTGGTTTTCATCTGACTGTGCGAGGCGTAGCGTGACCGCATAGCCCCAAGGCAGATTCGATGTTTCGCTATTTTGAGTCCCTAGTCGACCCATACGTCGCCTATCCAGAAAACGACTCTCCCCCGCAGACGCTCAGCGCGTTTTTGTGGGCCTATATGGTACCGTTTCGGACCGTGTTCATCATCTGTGGGATTGCTGCTGCAGTGATTGCTGCGGTCGAGGTGCTTTTGGTGGCGTACCTTGGTCGTTTGGTGAACATTCTTGGTGCTGGTACCCCGGAAAACGTTTGGGCCAACCACGGAGCGGAGTTCATACTTGTCGGCCTCGCCATGCTGTTTCTGCGGCCCGTCGTCTATTTGGTTCACACAATGCTTCTGAACCAAACGATCTTGCCAAACATTGGAACATTGGTGCGGTGGCGGGCGCACCGCCATGTGCTGCGCCAATCAGTTGGGTGGTTTGAGAACGACTTTGCCGGGCGCATCGCAAACCGGGTTATGCAAACACCACCTGCAACGGGTAGCGTTGCTTTTCAGATCTTTGACGCGTTTGCTTTCGCCGGGGCCTATGTGATTGCGGCCGCATTTCTGCTGGCCCAAGCCGAGACCACGCTGTTGATTCCCCTTTTGTTGTGGCTTGTTCCCTATCTTTTGCTGATGCGCTGGGTGGTATTAAAAGTGACGCCCGCCTCACAGGCTTTTTCCGACGCGCGGTCTGCCGTCTCTGGCAAGGTTGTCGATAGCTATACCAATATCCACTCTGTCAAAATGTTCGCCCAAAACGATCGCGAGATGGCGTACGCGAAGGATAGTATTGAACACACGAGACAGACCTTTCAGGTCGAATTGCGCCTGTTCACGTTAATGGACGCCGGTCTGACGATCCTGAACGGCTTGTTGATTGTCGGGCTGGTGGGTTGGGCGTTGTTTTTGTGGATGCAGGGCAACCATGAAGTTGGTTTGGTGGCTGCAGCGACAGCCATTGTGCTGCGGCTGCAGGCGATGTCCGGTTGGATCATGGGAGCCATCTCGAACTTCTATCAAGAACTGGGTGTGATCCGCGAAGGTATGCAAACCATCGCGCAGCCAATTGCCTTGGTCGACAGGCCAGATGCGCGGGCGTTGCAGGTGACGGAAGGCGAAGTCGTGTTTGACGATTTGACCCATCACTACGGCAGGCAAACTGGTGGATTGGACCACGTTTCAGTCATCGTGAAGCCGGGTGAAAAGATCGGTTTGGTCGGGCAATCGGGTGCGGGAAAATCGACCCTTGTTAAGCTTCTTTTGCGCTTTTATGACGTTGAGAGTGGCGCGATCCGGATTGATGGCCAGTCGATTGATGCAGTCACACAAGACAGCCTGCGCGCCGCAATTGGGATGGTGCAGCAGGACAGTGCTTTGCTCCATCGGTCGGTGCGCGAGAACATTCTATATGGGCGCGATGATGCCCTTGAGGAGGCGATGATTGCGGCGGCCAAGCAGGCTGCTGCACATGAGTTCATTCTTGAGTTGGAAGATAGTGAAGGGCGCACTGGATACGACGCGAAAGTCGGTGAGCGCGGTGTGAAACTGTCGGGTGGCCAGCGACAGCGGATTGCATTGGCGCGGGTCATCCTGAAAGACGCGCCGATCTTGGTGCTGGACGAGGCGACATCCGCCTTGGATTCTGAGGTCGAGGCGGAGATCCTTGAGACCCTCTATCAGATGATGGACGGCAAGACCGTGATTGCGATTGCCCACCGGCTGTCGACGATTGCACAGATGGACCGGATCCTGGTTTTGGATGCTGGCCGTGTTGTCGAGGACGGTTCACATGAAGCGTTGCTGGCGAAGGGCGGGATCTACGCCCGCTTTTGGCAGCGCCAATCGGGAGGGTTCCTCGATGTGGCTTAACCGCGTGTTTACCTGGATCGAAAGCCATGTTGATGCATTCGCGCCTTATACAGAGACTGTTCCAGACAAACGTCCTTGGCGGTATTTCATCAATGAAGCACTGACGCTGGGCCCGATATTATGGATCGCTGCGGCAGCAGGAACGCTTGTCGCGCTGCTGGAACTGGGACTGATTTGGTACGCCGGACGACTGGTAGACCTGATGGCCGCTGGGCCGGAGACTTTCTGGGCCGACTACGGGACAGAGGTGCTTTTGGCGACCTTGCTCTTGGTGTTTCTGCGCCCCATCGCTGTCACCTTCAGCTCCATGGTGAATTTCAGTGGGATCTCGACCCACTTGTTGCCACAAAGCCGCTGGCGCGCGCATCGTTGGATGTTGGGTCAGCCCGTTGGGTTCTTTCAAAATGACTTTGCAGGACGGCTGTCGAACCGGGTTCTTAAGCTGGGCAATGCAACGGAAGACGGTGTCTTCATCGTATTTGAGGCTTTTTGGTCGTCGGCAATGTTTGCGGTCGTGACGGTCCTTTTAATGCTGCAGATGTCTGTGTGGTTGGCGGTGCCGGTCACGATTTGGATCATTGTCTTCACGGCTGTTGTGATCTGGTTCGGCCCGAAAACGGCCGTTTACGCGCAGAAGTTTAGCGGCGCGGAATCGCGCGTATCTGGCCGCATCGTGGATAGTTACACCAATATTGAAACCATCAAGCTTTTTGCGCGGGATGAGGATGAGACCCGCTATGTGCTGAGCGCGATGAAGCGGGTTCAGCTTCGGTTTGGTGCGTTGATGCGGTTCTTTGCGGTGCAGACCGGGGCGATGGCGATTTTCAATGCCTTTGCCCTGCTCGTAATCATCGGGCCCGCGCTTTGGCTTTGGACGAATGGTGCGCTGACGATTGGCGAGGTCGCGGCGGCCATTGCGATGGCGCTGCGGCTAAACATGATGACTGGTTGGATCATTTGGATGACTGTCCGTGTCTTTGAGCATTTGGGGGACATCGCGGAAAGTTTAGAAAGCGTCGCGGTGCCTCATTCGGTGACAGACAAGCCCGGGGCACCTGCCATCCAGATCAAGCAGGGTCAAATCGACTTTCAGGGTGTGGCGCATCATTATGGGCGGCGGATCGGTGGGTTAAACGGCGTTGATCTTAGCATCAAGGGTGGCGAGCGAGTTGGTCTTGTTGGGCCATCGGGTGCTGGCAAGTCTACCCTGGTGAACTTGCTGCTGCGGCTTCGGGATGCGGAAGAAGGTGAAATCCGTATTGATGGCCAGAACATCGCAGATGTCCAACAACAGAGTCTACGTGGGGCCATTGGCATGGTGACGCAAGATACATCGTTGCTCCACCGGTCGGTGCGGCAGAACTTGATGTACGGACGACCTGAGGCCACCGAAGACGAGATGATCGCCGCGACGATGCAGGCCCAAGCGCATGAGTTCATTATGGAGCTGGAAGACAATAAAGGCCGCCAAGGCTACAACGCGTTGGTTGGCGAACGGGGCGTGAAGCTGTCTGGCGGTCAGCGCCAGCGGATCGCGCTCGCGCGGGTCATTTTGAAAGACGCACCGATCCTACTGTTGGATGAGGCGACTTCGGCCCTAGATTCAGAAGTAGAGGCGGCCATTCAATCTGCGCTGCAAGAAATGATGGAAGGCAAAACCGTGATTGCCATTGCCCACCGCTTGTCGACCATCGCGCAGATGGACCGGATCGTCGTGATGCAAGATGGGCGCGTTGTCGAAGATGGCGCGCATGACGCGCTTGTGAGCGCTGGCGGCCAATATGCCCGCTTGTGGTCGCGCCAGTCCGGGGGTTTCATTGGCCGCGATGCAGCTGAATAAATACATCAACCCCAGTGAATGGCTTGCACCCTTCCAGCCTGCGGATGGGCCACCGCCACAGACGCTCTATCGGTTTATGGCTTGGGCGTTGCGCGGTAGCTTTCCGCAGATCACCTTCGCCTCGCTTTTTTCGATCCTGGCTGGGGTCATCGAAGTGGCATCCGCCATCATTCTGGGCTGGGTCATCGATGCGGCCTTGGCGACCACGCCGGGCGTTTTCTTTGGTGAAAATTCAGGTCTCGTCATTGGTGTCATCGCTTATTTCCTGATCCTGCGCCCGATCATTCTGGGCATTGCCGGCGTCTTACAATCGGTGATCTTGGGCCCACAGATCTATCCGTTGATTTTGTCGCGCATCAACAAGCACACGATCGGGCAATCTGTGACGTTCTTTGACGACGACTTCGCCGGGCGCATTGCTGCGAAAGAGATGCAGGCCGCGCGGGCCCTGACAGATGTTGTCGTCGAATTCGTACATGCGGTTGTCTTTGCGCTCGCCACCGTCGTTGGGTCGATCTTCCTTGCTTTGTCGATGAGCGTTTGGTCCGCCGCGTTGCTGGTTGTCTGGATTAGCGCCTATGTGGTCTTCATACGGTACTTCATGCCGCGGGTGCGCCAAGCGTCGATGGCACGCGCCGCGGAACGGGCGATGGTGACGGGCCAAATCGTAGATACCGTGACAAACATCAAAACGGTGAAGCTCTTCGCTCATGATCGCCACGAAGATCAGGCCGCGAATGACGCGATTGAGGGCTATCGGATTGCGGGCGTGAGATGGGGCTGGGTGTCCGCCTCATTCCGGTTCTGGCTGATGGCCTTGGCGGGGATCGTGCCGCTTCTGCTAGTTGGGGTCAGCCTTGTGCAGTGGAACGCTGGTGGTGCAAGTGCAGGCGACATTGCAGTTGCGGGCACAATTGGCATGCGGCTTGCCCAGATGACCGGGTGGGTCAGCTTCACACTGATGGCGATGTATTCGAACGTGGGCGAGGTTGAGGACGGCATGCGGACCCTCTCGCCGTCGCACACATTGGTCGATGCGCCCGACGCGACTGAGATGCAGATCGGTGCAGGGGCGATCCAATTCGACAATGTGGTCTTCAGTTACGGTGGCGGTCCTGGTGGGTTGTCGGGGGTGAGCCTTTCGGTGCCGAGCGGCGAGAAGCTTGGCATCGTCGGTGCGTCTGGCGCTGGGAAGACAACCTTAGTGGCCCTCCTCTTACGGCTCTATGACAGTGAGTCTGGCGCCGTTTTGATTGATGGGCAGGAGGTGTCGAAAGTCACGCAAGAGAGTTTGCGGCGGCAGATCTCTATGGTCACGCAAGAGACTGCGATGTTCAATCGATCGGCCGCTGACAACATCAAGTACGGGACGCCTGATGCGACGATGGAGGAGATCATCGCGGCTTCGAAGCAGGCGGAGGCGCATGGTTTTATTGGCGGCCTCAAGGATTTCAAAGGGCGCGAGGCCTATGAGGCATTCCTTGGGGAACGTGGCGTGAAGCTTTCGGGCGGGCAGCGTCAGCGGATTGCGATTGCGCGCGCGATCTTGAAGGACGCGCCGATCTTGGTGTTGGATGAAGCGACTTCTGCATTGGATTCTGAGGTCGAAGCAGCAATTCAAACTGCGTTAGAGACTGTGATGGAGGGCAAAACTGTCATCGCGATTGCCCACCGGCTATCCACGCTTGCCCGGATGGACCGGATCATTGTGTTGGATCAGGGGCAGATTGTGGAAGAGGGGTCTCATGCGGATCTTCTCGCCCAAAATGGACTTTACGCCCGCTATTGGAACCGGCAGTCTGGCGGCTTCATCAACGTGAAAGACGCGGCGGAATAGCATGGCACTGGTCGAAGGGCTGACCCATCTGGGGCTCGGCAAGTTGGACGACGGACGGTCGCTTTTGCCGCGCGTGTTGCCGGGCGAAGAAGTTGTCGTCGCGCGAGATGGCACCATGCGGATTGTGACGCCGTCCGCAGATCGGGTCGCGGCCCCCTGCCGTCACTTCAAAAGCTGTGGGGGCTGCGCGATGCAACATGCCTCGGACGGATTTGTTGCGGATTGGAAGCAAGATATCGTGCGAAAAGCAGTCTCTGCACAGGGGTTGTCAACCGATTTCCGGCCGATCCATATCTCGCCTCCCCTGTCCCGTCGCCGCGCGAAGTTCGCTGGACAACGGACAAAGAAGGGCGTCATGCTCGGGTTCTATGGCAAGGGGACGGACACGATCGTCGCTGTGCCGGATTGCCAGTTGGTGAGCCCTGGGTTGAAAGCTGCATTTCCGGCACTTGAGGCACTGATCCTCTTGGCGGCCTCTCGCAAGTCGAAGATCGCGATGACGGTCACTGAGACGGCCTATGGTCCGGATATTGTGGTTGAGACGGAGCGCGCGTTAGATCCGCCGTTGCGGGTGGAGCTGGCCGCTTTTGCCCAGGCCCAACGGGTCTCGCGCCTCACTTGGCAGGATGAAATTGTCGTCACGATGAATCCGCCAGAGCAAGATTTTGACGATGTTCGCGTGGTGCCGCCCCCTGGTGCGTTCTTGCAAGCGACGCCCGATGGTGAGGCCGCCTTGCGGCGCGCGGTGACGGAGATTGTGCACGGATCAGGCTCTATCATTGACCTTTTTGCGGGGTGCGGGACATTCGCCCTGCCACTCGCCCGCCAGGCTGAGGTCCACGCCGTCGAAGGTGAGGCGGAGATGTTAGAGGCTTTGGATCGCGCGTGGCGCGGTGCGCAGGGACTGAAGAAGGTATCGGTGGAGACGCGTGACCTGTTTCGGCGACCGCTGGAGCCGGACGAGCTGAAAAGGTTCGATGCCGCCGTGATTGACCCGCCGCGGGCAGGTGCGGAAGCGCAGATCGCGACGCTCGCGCGCAGTGCGGTTAAGACGATCGCTATGGTGTCTTGCAACCCGGTTACGTTTGCCCGCGATGCGCGGACGCTGGTTGATGCTGGGCTCCGGCTCGATTGGGTTCAGGTCGTCGATCAATTCCGTTGGTCCGCCCATGTTGAAGTGGTCGGGGCGTTCACACGGTCGTGAGCGGCCCTTCATTGACCTCTGTTCCCTCGTCACGCCAATGTGGATAAAACGGCGCAGACCGGTTGAGGGCAGATATGATGATTTCACGGCGTGCAATGATGGCAGGGTTAGGGCTTGTGGCCCTGAGCGCTTGTTCGAGCAAGTTCAAAACCTACAACGGGCCAGAGGTGACGCGCGTTCAGGTGTTCAAGGGCAAGCGTCAACTGCAGCTGCTGCATCACAACGTGCTTTTGAAGGCATATGCCTTTGAGTTGGGTTTCGCACCGACTGGGCACAAAGCGTTTGAAGGTGATGGGCGGACGCCGGAAGGCAGCTACATCATCGATCGAAAGAACCCAGATAGCCGGTATCACCTGTCTGTCGGGATCTCATATCCGAATGCCGATGATATTGCGTATGCGGTGGCTCATGGGACGAGCCCCGGCGGTGACATCTTTATTCACGGCACGCCGAACCCGTTTTCCGGCCAAGACGATTGGACTTGGGGCTGTATCGCCGTGACGAATGCCGAGATCGAAGAGATCTACGCGATGGTGAACGAAGGCACCTTGATTACGATCTATCCCTGAAAGCTGCTACCAGTGACAGGTGCCCCCAGTGGGGCGCTGGTCGTGTTTTGCAGACCTCCGGCGCTTGGGTCGGCGCCAAGAGTCAATGTCCACCAGAGTTTGCCTGAGGGTTCTTGGTACCATGCAAAGCCCATGCGCCTGGCGGATGGATCCAAGATGATTGCGCGCTTTTCCGGCTCTTTCATCCAAGCGGCAAGGGTTTCAAGCTCTGTCTCATAGGATTCCGAGATTAGCTCCCCCACGAAACGGCCTTGAAACCCAGCGCGCGTGGCGCGGGTGAGGGGGGAGGACCCATCAGACCCAAAAAGCCAGGGACGGTTTTGTACCGCCATGTCGCGGGCATGTGTTGCAGCGGAGGCAATCAGGTTCGGGTCCAAGGCAACTGGGGCCTGCCCGTTCGAGTTGCGCAGCGCATTGATGCTTTCTTCCATGCGAAACTGGATCGCATCGACGTCATCTGGCCGGATCCAATAGACCGTCGGTAGTGGCAGCCCGTCGGCCCCGATGCGGGCAACGGGTTGTCCGCTTGTACAGGCCGCGAGCCCCGTGGCCGCAAGGCCGATCAACACAATGCGTCGTTTCATCACTGCTCTTTTCATAATTTGGCCTGTATTAGCGGTATTCTAGATACACTTCAAACTGGCCGTGGCGGAAGAACGCCTGAATGACAATTCTTTGATTTGTCCCGGCCACACTGCGATAATAGTGCATCTGAGATGCGAGTGGATGAACGGAGCGCAAAAGAATGACGTTCGACAAGAAAGAACTATCACGCCGCGGCTTTCTCGCCGCAGGTGCTGCTGCTGTCGGGACAGCGGCCGTGGCCCAAACGGGCAATACAACAGAAGTGGAAGGTGACATCAGTAGCTCGGTTACGCGCAACACTGCTGCGTTCCGCAGTTTGGATTGGCGTCCTTACTTCGCGACGCTCGCCGGTGGGGCGATCCTGTGCGACATCGACAGCCGCGCGCTGCACTTCTGGTCTGCCGATGAGAGTGTTTATAAGCTGTACCCAACTTCAGTGCCGCTTAGCGAAGACTTAACGCGTCGTGGCCGGACCGAAGTGATCCGTAAGGTGGAGGGGCCTTCATGGGCGCCGACACCTGCGATGAAGGCCCGTAACCCGGAATGGCCGGATCGGATCGGTCCTGGCCCGGACAATCCGCTTGGGTCTCACGCGCTTTATCTGTCGTGGCAGTACTACCGGATCCACGGAACGCATGACACGCGCAAGATCGGGCGGCGGTCGTCAAACGGCTGCATTGGTCTCTATAATGAGCACATCGCAGAGCTGTATGGGCTTGCGGGGAACGGTACGCAGGTCGTGCTGCTCTGAACCAAGTTCGCACAGCACCCGCATTGGCCGCGTCCTACGACGCGGCCTTTTTCGTTTTTGCCTCCGGGGATTGGCCGAGCGCACCGCAGAGCGCAAAGCTGAGCGCGATGAGGGGGAGGCCTACGCCAAAGGTCCAGCGGAGCCCGAAGTGTTCGGCCACGTAGCCGAGCAAAGGTGGGGCGAGCAGGAACGTTACAAAGCTGAACTGCGCGAGGGCTGCGACATTGATGGCGGCGGGCCGGTCAGTGCGCTGGGCTGCCGCTGACATGGCAAGTGGAAACATCACGCTGCACCCTGCGCCGATAAACACGAACCCGATGAGGCTAATGGCAGGTGTTGGCGCCACAAAGACAAGGACGACCCCGATTGCCATTGCCACTTGCATAAAGCGAGCAACATTGGTCGGTGCAAATTTATCTACGAAACCGTCAGCGTAGTATCTGACAATGGCTTGGGACACGGCAGCCGTGGCGACCGCGATTCCACCTAGGCTTGCTGCGGTTTCAAAAACTTCGGTCATGTAGATCGCTGACCAATCGATGTAGGCGCCCTCGAGCAACATCGCGGACAGCGAAACGCCGACGAGCACAAGGATTGCGCCGGTTGGGCGGGCGATGATTGGCGGTGTCTCTTCCTTGTCCGAGGATCGTTTGGGTGCTGGTTGAAAGTCTGCCAAAAAGAGCCAAACAGCGATGCATGACAGTGGCATCATGCTGATCAGTTGGGCCTGCGGGGACACCCCAAGCTGGACCATTGCGGCACCAAAGATGCCGGCGCCAAAGAAGCCAAAGCTCCAAAATGCATGGGCCCGGTTCATGATCCGGCGATCCAGCCCGGCTTCGACCCTGTCCGCTTCGACGTTAATGATGATTTCGATGGTGCCCACTGTCAGCCCCGCAGGGATGAGCAACAGGAAGAATCCCAAAGGGCCTGTCGCGAAGCTTGCCACCGCAAAGAACACAGACATCAACGGGATTAGTCCAAGTAAGACGATGCGATGTCCAATCCGCTCTGCGATGGCGGTGCTCAGTGTTAAGGCGATGAGGGTGCCCACCGCTGTGCCCATCAGAGATAGCCCAAATGCCCCTTCTTCGACGCCCATCGCTGCCTTGAGATCTGGAAAGCGTGGAAAGATCTGCCCCAGCGCAAATGCATAGACTGCGAAGGCCGCAAAGATGCGGTGGTGAGGGCTTAGGCGCGTGGAAAGGGACATCGTCAGACTCACTTGTTTCGTGCAAGAACTTGCATGAACGTGCAAAACGTGCAACAAGAAACTGTGGCTGCTTATGAGGTTTGGGTGCTCACCGCACAACGCAAGAAACTGATCCAAGACGAACTTGATCGTGTCGGTCGCGTGGTGTCAGGAGATTTGGCGCAGCGCTTTGGTCTTTCGGAGGACACGATCCGTCGCGATTTGCGGCAGATGGCGGCAAATGGTCAGTGCCAGCGTGTTTACGGCGGTGCGGTTGCACCTCATGCAGGACCACTTTCCATCCGACATGATCACCTAAGACTAGAAAAGGCGCGTTTGGCGGACCTCGCGGTATCGCTTGTTTCCCCAAAACAGACACTGATTATTGATGCTGGGAGTACCAATTCCGCCATCGCGCGTGCCTTGCCGCAGGATGCAGACCTCACCGTCATCACCAATGCGCCAGACATCGCGGGGATCCTCGCACTGCGCCCAGATATCGAGCTGGTGATGCTCGGTGGTGTTTATGATCGTGACATCGGGGCATGTCTTGGGCCACAGACGGAAGCTGGTTTGGCGCATTTGCGAGCAGACTGGCTGTTCCTTGGGTCGTGTGGTCTGGACGGGGACAATGGCGTCACAGCTTTTGATGAACGTGAAGCAGCTGTCAAAGTTGCCATGGCTGAAGCGAGCGATCAAATCGCCGCTGCTGTGACGTGCGAAAAGTTGGGAACCGCCGCGTCCTACCGTGTACTTTCTCTCTCACGGCTCAATGTCTTGATCGCTGAACCGGGCCCCGATCTGAGTGTGTTTGAAATGGCAGGCGTGGCGCTGAAAACCGGTTAGGGTTTGACCCACCCCACCAAGTTCTGGTCAATCACGCCGCAGAGCGCATCGATATGCGCGGGATCATCATTCAGACATGGGATGTAGGTGAAGTGATCGCCGCCCGCTTCTTCGAAGCTCTCTTTGATCTCTTCATTAATCTCCTCGAGCGTTTCGATGCAGTCGGATGAGAAGGCTGGCGCGCAGACGGCAATGTTCTTGATGCCCTCTTCCTCGGCCATCTTGGCGACTTCTTTCACAGTGTAGGGTTTCAGCCACTCTTCTGGGCCAAAGCGCGATTGAAAGGTCGTGCGGATCTGGGTGTCGCCCCATCCCAAACGCTCTTTCAAAAGGCGCGTCGTTTTCTGGCACTGGCAGTGGTACGGATCACCTTCGCGCAGGTAGCGTTCTGGCACGCCGTGGTAGGAACAGACCAAAACCTCTGGTTTCGTCTCTGCGTCTGCGTAGGCGCGTTCGATCGATTGGGCGAGTGCCTCAATATAGGCTGGCTCCGCGAAGTAGGGGTCGACGATGCGGGCGGTCGGTTGCCACTTCTGCTCCATGAGCGCACGGAAGAACTGGTCATTCGCAGTCGCCGAGGTTGCCCCGGCATAGTGCGGGTAGAGCGGGAAGAAGAGGATCTTGGTGCACCCCTCGTCGACCATTTCTTGCACTTTGGACTTGGTTGATGGGTTGCCGTAACGCATGCAGAAGTCGACCCGCACGTCGTCCCCGTATTGCGCCATCATCTTGGCTTTGATTGCTGCCGTCTGCTTCTTTGTGATCGTCAGGAGCGGACTTTCGTCGTCTTCTTCGTTCCAAATCGACTTATAAGCCTCGCCAGATGTGAAGGGACGCTTTGAAAGGATGACCAACTGCAAGAGCGGCTGCCAGATCCAAGCCGAATAATCGACAACCCGCTTGTCCGACAAAAATTCGTTCAGGTAACGGCGCATCGACCAATAGTCGGTTCCGTCTGGTGTGCCGAGGTTCGCGATCAATATTCCAACCCGAGCGGGTTTCACCGCAGGGTGGTCTGCATTGGCGTGTGCCGGGCATACAGCGGGGCGAACGTCGGTTGGGTTTTGCGCGTCAAACATGGTCATGCCCCGTCAGTATAGCGAAATTCACAGCTGTTAAATGAGATACGGTTCACGTCTTGGTCTGGATCATTTCAGCGGCGTTTCTTTTGTGCCCAATGCATCCGCCAATCGGGTGGTCGCGCTGCCGGGCCGCAAAGGCTGCGGTTGGTTGTCTGACGGGGCCCATCCGGTGAGCGTGATCACCTCAAACGTCGCGTTCACGCGCTTGCCGTCGTCCGCCCGAAAGTTATGGGCGTAGATGCTCGCCGCTTCTGTCAGGACATTGCGCGACGTGGCGTGGCGGATGCGGGTCGACAGCGCGTTGTTTTCACCCATTTTGCGGAGGTCATGCATGAGGTGGAACGCGTTTGCATAGCTGACGGTCAGTGGTGTTCCGTCAGCGACGGGCAATGCAAAGCCCGCCCTTTGCAGGAGCGCGCCGAGATCCCGAATCTCGCCCATAGGCGCGATCCGAGGGGAGAGCCCGCCGCGGACTGCGACTTCTGCCTCGGCCAGCGATGTGCGGAGCTCGTGGAGTGTTTGACCGCCAAGGCAGTAGGCGATGAACAGGCCATCCGGCTTAAGCGCCCGCTGACACTGGATCAATTGACCCACCGGATCATTGGCCCAATGTAAAGCCATCATGTGCAGGACCAGGTCGAAGCCTTTTTCGTCGAGGCCCAACGCATCTTCGTCACTGACGACTTGTGCCTGAGGAAACACGGTCGACCAAAATGCCGGGGCGCCTGTCACGATGGCGACTTGGCTAAACGTCTTGTTAACCTCGTTCAGTCTTTCTTGGACCTCATCTGCCACCCATTGATGCAGGAACATGGCATCAGGCTCTGCCCGTGCGCGATTGCGTGCGAGGGCTGCCCTGTCTGTGAGGAGGGCTGCCCTGTCTGTGAGGAGGGGTGGCGTCGTCATACGGGGGACTTAAGCCGTGCACGCTGTCTTGCAAAGAACCATTCGCGCAATTTACCCACCACAATGCATCGCCTGCGACGCTATGACGGAGGAGGAGCATGGTTTATGTGGGTCCTGCTGGTCGCAAACCGGGTTCATCACGGGGGCGGCCTGCGACACCTGTGGTGCGCCATTGATGGGTGTTGATGACGGCGAGATCTTGCAGTGCGACGATTGCATGCAGATCGCCCGGCCCTGGTCGCGAGGGCGGGCGGTGTTTCTGTACAATGGTGTGGGTCGCAAGTTGGTGTTGTCGCTCAAACATGGAGATCGTCTGGATTTGAGCTGGCCGGCGGCGGGATGGATGGCGCAGCGCGTGGAAAACCTGATGCGGCGCGATACACTTATCGTGCCGGTGCCGTTGCATTGGTCCCGGCTTTTGCGCCGAAAGTATAACCAAGCGGCCGTTTTGGCGCTCGACCTTGGGCGACACCTTGGTGCGGTTGTTCTTGTCGACGGGTTGGTGCGCCATACGCGGACGCCGTCCCTTGAAGGACATGGGCGAGACGCACGGTTTCAAATCCTCTCGCAGGTGATCGCCCCGCACCCAAAGCGCGGCGCGCTCATGAAGGATCAGACGGTCCTTCTGGTTGACGATGTCATGACCTCTGGCGCGACACTCGCGGCTTGCGCCGAAGCCGCAAAGATGGCTGGTGCCAAAGATGTGTTTACGGTTACGCTAGCACGGGTCGTCAAAGACACTTAAGTGCGGGACGATACGAGATAGAGGACGCCGAGATGGCTCAGATTGAGATGTATATGAAGCCCACATGTGGGTTCTGCCACGCGGCGATGCGGTTGCTTGATAGCAAAGGCGTGGCGTTCACGAAAATTGATATTTTGTCCCAGCCGGATCGGCGCGCAGAGATGATTCAGAAGGCTGGCGGCCGTTCGACCGTGCCGCAGATCTTCATCAATGGTCAGCATATCGGTGGCTACGACGATTTGAGCGCGTTGAACGCGGGTGGTCAGCTCGACTCGCTCTTGGCGGCGTGAGGGTCGGTCTTGTCCAACTGACGGCCGGGGACGATCCGACAGCAAATGCGGTTGTAGCGGATCGCATGATCCGGCAGGCCGCAGCGGAGGGCGCGCAGTTCGTTGCGACGCCAGAGGTGACAAACTGCTTGTCGAGCAGTCGGACACATCAAGAGTCCGTGCTGCAGCACGAAGCCGACGATGCGACGCTTGCGATGCTGCGTGAGACGGCCAAGGCGCTGGGCATTTGGCTTTCTATCGGCTCACTTGCCCTGAAAACGGACGATGCAGATGGGCGCTTTGCAAACCGGTCCTTTCTGATTGGTCCGGATGCGGCAATCGCCGCCCGCTACGACAAGATCCATATGTTTGATGTCACAGTCAGTGAAACGGAAAGCTATCGGGAATCGGCTGGCTATCGTCCGGGCGACAAAGCTGTGGTTGCAGAAACCCCGCTGACGGTTTTTGGTTTGTCGGTGTGCTACGACCTCCGCTTCGCTTATCTTTATCGCGCCTTAGCGCAGGCGGGGGCAGAGGTGCTGCTCGTGCCCGCGGCCTTTTCAGCGACCACGGGCAAAGCCCATTGGGAGGTGCTCTTGCGTGCCCGTGCAATTGAAACCGGCTGTTTTGTGATCGCGGCGGGGCAAACAGGTGCCGGGTCAGGCACAGGTGCACTGCGTGAGACCTATGGGCACAGTCTGGTTGTGGCGCCTTGGGGTGAAGTTTTAGTGGATGCTGGTACTGATCACGGCGTCGTGATGGTTGATCTTGACTTGGATGAGGTGTCAAAAGCACGGGGGCGCATTGCGGCGCTCACCCATGATCGTGCTTTTTCAGGCCCTTAAGTGATGTCAGACAGTACCAACAACCTCGCCGTCACGCTGTTTAGCGAGATATTGGCCGTCGACCATTTGGCGCGCGGCAGCGTGGCAAAGGTGCTGCCCAAGGGGATGGAGCTGTCGCATTTCGCGGTGCTGAACCATCTGGCGCATTCCGGTGGAGAGCGGTCACCGGGGGAGCTGGCGCGGGCGTTTCACCTGACGCGCGGGGCGATGACGAACACCTTGGGCAAGCTGGAATGGGCCGGATGGGTGCATATCCGCCCCGACTGGGACGACGCGCGCCGCAAGATGGTGGCGATCTCCCCTGCCGGACGGTCGGCACGGGATGCCGCATTAGGGGCCATCGCCCCGATCATCGCGCGGATCGTGGAAGAAGTGGGCGAAGCAGAGGTGCGGGCGGCGCTGCCAGTGCTGCGCGCGATGCGACAGGCGTTGACGGATGGGGAGTAGGTTGGAGTGTCTGGTGAGATTGTAGGAATACCTACGAGTCCCGACTTAATGTCGCCAAAAATCACATTAAAACTGCGAAAATGAAATCGGCCAAAACCAGTCTTCATTCCAGTTTTCCCGGAACGCCAGTCAGTTGGTGGGCTGGAGCCAGGTGGTATGGATGGACTCGCGAGATTGACGCCGCGGGCAACCTCAAAAGACATAGGCAAGTTCGCCATCCTTTTTTGGACCAACGAAAAGTTTGGTGCATGCTAGAAGTTCATTTTGATGGGCTCGATCTTATATTCGCAACGCCTCGAGAGCTTGACCAGTTTATCGATGTCCTTTCGAGAAACCCATTACCGTCTGGTCGCTCACTTGAACCCGACTGCGCTATCGGTCGCCCAAATAGACATTGGCTTGCGAGACTCCCAAAAAAATCCAAGTCGCTGAAGTTTCGTGAGAGACTCTCTGGCTATTTGAAGCGATGCGATAGTGCAGCGGAGTTTCGTGATTTTTATGAAGGCGACCCTGTAAAGTTCGTCTTTGATGGTTTCTACGATAACATTCCATCCGCACGTGAAGCTGAAAGTACCAAATCAACTCGCTAGAGGGCGTGTAGTCTTGGGAGATACTGCCAAGTTGTCTGCCACAAGGGCCAGTGCCGGTCAGGGGGGGCGGCGAGACCAGCCCATCAGTCTGGCAATTTATCCGTCCGCTCATACGGGCTGCTCACAAGCCGGTGTGCCCGTAGCGTGATCGCCGGCCCTCAGGGCCTGACCGGCGATGGCCCGGCGCCTGCGGCTTGTTCCGGGCCTTCAGTGGATCTCAGAAGTGGCCCGTCTATTCTTAGCCTTAAGGCTTAACCGCCGCCGTCACATAATTCACCGACAAATCCCGGTCTGAGATCCGCCAGTTCCAGCCCAGCGGATTAAACTGGAATCCCTTTCGGTCCACTGGGTTCAGGCCTGCGTTCCGCAAGAGGTCAAACAGCTCATCTGGCGTGATGAATTTATTCCATTCATGCGTCCCCTTTGGCAGCCAGCGCATCACATGCTCGGCCCCGACGATTGCCATCATGTAGCTTTTGGGATTGCGGTTGATGGTGGAACAGATGTGTAAACCACCTGGCTTGAGCAGTTGTTGGCAGGCGGTCAGGAAGGCTAGGGGATCAGCGACGTGCTCAACAACTTCCATGTTCAATACCGCATCAAACTGCTCGCCATCCGCAGCCAACGCCTCTGCCGTGCCGTGCCGGTAGTCGATCTCGAGCCCCGATTGCTTGGCGTGCAGTTCGGCCACAGGGATGTTGCGTGGGGCAGCGTCGACGCCAACAACGGTCGCCCCAAGACGCGCCATCGGCTCACAAAGCAATCCGCCGCCGCACCCGATGTCGAGAATGCGCAGGCCCTTGAACGGCTCCGGCGTGCTCAGGTCACGCCCGAACTCTGCCGCGATTTGGCTGGTGATATAGTCCAACCGGCAGGGGTTGAGCATATGCAACGGCTTAAACTTGCCCTCAAGATCCCACCATTCGGCGGCCATCGCCTCAAACTTGGCGATTTCGGCCTCATCGACGGTATTGGTTGCTGCCTCTGTCATCACATCTTTCCAATTGGTCTCGAATTTACGCTGCGCGTGCATGGTTTCCGGCCGCAGGGTTCTATATAGGTTGGATATGGACAAGGCCTTAGGACAAAAACGCGCAAGCTATCACCTTTATCCGCCCGTCGATCCGTTTGACCAGCGGATGATGGAGACGGGTGACGGGCATAGCATTTATGTCGAACAGTGCGGCAATCCTGAGGGTATCCCGGTTGTGGTGCTCCACGGTGGCCCCGGTGGCGGCTGTAGCCCTGCGATGCGCCGCTACTTTGACCCGGCGATCTATCGGATAGTTCTGTTCGACCAGCGCGGCTGCGGCCGGTCGCGGCCACATGCGAGCGTCGTCTATAATACAACGTGGCACCTGGTGGCGGATATCGAGATGATCCGTACCACCTTTGGCATCGATCGCTGGATTGTGTTTGGCGGCAGCTGGGGTGCAACGCTGTCGCTGATCTATGCGCAGACCCATCCAGACAGCGTTGCTGCGCTTGCTTTGCGTGGCGTGTTCCTGATGACCAAGTCAGAGCTAGATTGGTTCTATGGTGGCGGCGCTGGAAAGTTTTGGCCGGACCTTTGGGCGAAATTCGTCAGTATTATCCCCGAAGATGAGCGCCACGATTTGATCACGGCCTACAACCGGCGCCTGTTTTGTGGTGACCTGGTGCAAGAGGCACGTTTTGCCCGGGCCTGGGCCGGATGGGAAAACGCGCTTGCCTCGATTGAATCGAACGGGGCTGGTGGCGAAAGCCCGTCTGACTACGCCCGCGCCTTTGCGCGGCTCGAAAACCACTACTTCTCAAACAGCGGTTTTCTGAATGAGGACCAACAAATCCTCGACCGAATGGACATCATTGCTGATATCCCAGGTGTCATCGTGCAAGGGCGCTATGACATGATTTGCCCCCCCACATCGGCCTATCAATTGTCGGAGTCTTGGCCCAAAGGCCGGCTCGTGATGATTGGCAAAGCGGGGCATGCTTTGTCGGAGCCTGGCATCAGCCGTGAGCTGGTCCATACGATGGATACCTTCGCCCAGAAGAGAAAATTCTTAGGTCTCTAGGGTTTACAGATAGGTCCGAGCCGTTAACCTACCGATAGCCAGGGGGATATCGGACTTTTGAATAACGTCTTAGGGATTATCGCACAGCGTCTATTGCTTGGACTTGTGACGCTTTTGGTGGTTTCGGTGGTCATTTTTGTCGCAGTTAACCTTTTACCGGGTGACTTTGCGGAATTGATACTGGGCCAAGGGGCAACTGAAGAATCTGTGAATTCGATTCGCCGCGATCTCGGTTTGGATCAACCGCTGGTTGTGCGGTACTTTGATTGGCTGGGTGGCATGGTCACTGGCGATCTTGGTACCAGCTTTGCGCAATTGAACTTCACAACAGGCCTCGGCGGCGTGAATAACGTCACCGTTCTTGATCAGATTTTACCGCGCTTGAGCAATACGATGTTCCTAGCTGGCGTTACAGCAATGATCGCCGTGCCGATTGCGGTGACGCTCGGGGTTTTGGCCGCTCTTTATCGCAATACCGTCTTTGACCGGGCGGCCAATATTGCCACGCTCAGCTCCATCTCCTCGCCAGAGTTCTTCATGGCCTATGTGTTGATCCTGGTCCTTGCCGTGATCAACCCGCTGCTGCCGTCCTTGTCGAACATCTACGACGGGATGCCGTTTGGAGAGCGGTTAGAAAAAACGATGCTGCCGGCGTTGACGCTGACGCTCGTGGTGACCGCGCATATGATGCGCATGACCCGCGCGTCGATCATTAACCTTCTCGCCAGCCCTTATATCGAAATGGCCCGCTTGAAGGGCATGTCGCCGATGCGGGTGATTGTGAAGCACGCGCTGCCGAATGCCTTGGCACCGATCATCAACGTGATCGCGCTGAACCTCGCCTATCTGATCACCGGTGTGGTCGTGGTGGAGGTGGTGTTTGTCTATCCAGGCATTGGCCAGCTTTTCGTCGACTCGGTGAAGATCCGCGACATCCCGGTGGTGCAGGCTTGCTGCCTGATCTTTGCTGCCGCCTACATCCTTCTCAACTTAACGGCTGATATCATGTCGATCCTGTCGAACCCACGTCTGAGGCATCCAAAATGATGTGGTTGATTGGAGCATTGATTGTCATTGCCGGGCTGGCCTGGGGGATGCGGTATGTTGGGCAAACCGCGACGGGGAACGCGCCGGTTTTCCGCGATATGTCATATGGGGTTGCGTATGGTTATGTCCTGGGCGCGGCCATTCTGATTTGGCTGGTCTGGGCTTACATCCAATCGTTGTCGAGCGATCCGCTCGTCGCCAATAAGTTCTTCTTTCTGAAGGCCGCGATTGAGTGGTTCATAATTTTCGCGGTTGCCGCTTGGGTCTTTAAGCAGATCGGCAAGGCCGTCGGGACCGAGGGGAGCAAGAAGCTGTTTCGGTCGATGCCTTTGACGGCGTCTTTCGGGATCCTCGTGATCTTGGTTTACGTCATTGTCGCCATTTTTGCCGGTATCATTGCGCCCTACGGCCAGGACGAAATCTTGCAGGGCGTTGCCGCCAATGTCGTTGCAGGTGGTGACCCGGCGCTGGGCGGTGACCCAAAGTATCCATTGGGCACCGATCAAATCGGTCGCGACATCCTCAGCCGTTTGATCTACGGCGCGCAAAACACCGTCGGTATTGCATTCGTGACAACGCTGCTTGCGTTCTTCCTGGGCGGCACATTTGGGTTCTTGGCGGCTGTGTTTGGCGGTTGGCTTGACCAGATTCTTTCACGAATGGTCGACGTGCTGATGGCGATTCCGTCGCTGATCTTCGCGCTTCTGCTTATGACCATCGCCAGTGTCTGGGCGAACCAATGGGGCATCCCGCTCACCTATTTCATGATCGTGATCATCGCAGTGATCGACAGCACGCGTGTCTATCGATTGGCGCGTGCTGTTGGGCAGAACATCGTGGTGATGGACTATATCGAGGCGGCGAAGCTGCGCGGTGAGGGTATCGGGTACCTGATGTTCCGGGAGATCTTGCCCAACGCGACAGCGCCGTTGTTGGCCGAGTTTGGCCTGCGCTTCTGCTTCGTTTTCCTGACAATCGCGGCTTTGTCTTTCCTCGGCGTGGGGATCCAGCCGCCGTTGGCGGACTGGGGTACCATGGTGCGCGACTTGGCTGGTTTTATTAACTACGCGCAATTTGCGCCATCCGCGTCGGTCACGCCGCTTTTGGCCGCAGGGGCCATCGCGTTACTGACGGTCGCCGTGAACTTCGTTGTCGACTGGATGCTGCACAAATCCTCGGGGCTAAAAGAATGAGCGAACTGCTGGTCAAAATGCGGGGCCTCAAGCTGGAAGGCCGGTCTGACGAAAAGTGGAACCCGATCATCAACGGTGTCGACCTCGACCTGCATAAGGGCGAGGTATTGGGGCTGATTGGTGAGTCCGGTGCTGGTAAGTCCACGTTGGGCCTCGCTGCGATGGGTTTCTGCCGGGACGGCGTGCGGATTTCCGAAGGTACAGTAGAGTTCGACGGGATCGACCTGATCAAAGCCTCTGCGTCGGTGAAACGAGGTCTTTTAGGCAAGCGGATCGCATATGTGGCGCAATCTGCCGCGGCGAGCTTTAACCCGGCCCATCAGCTGATCGACCAACATGTCGAGGCGCCGGTTCAGCACGGCGTGCGAGGACGGTCGGAGAGCGCGGACGATGGGGTGGAACTTTATGGCAAGCTGCGGCTGCCGAACCCTGATGAGATTGGCTTTCGCTATCCGCACCAGGTGTCGGGCGGTCAGTTGCAGCGGGCCATGACGGCGATGGCGATGGCCTGCCGCCCCGATCTGATCATATTTGATGAACCGACAACCGCCTTGGACGTGACCACGCAGATTGAGGTGCTCGCAGCTATTCGCGAGATCGTGGAAGAGTTCAACACCGCCGCGATCTACATCACCCATGACCTTGCTGTTGTGGCGCAGATGGCGGACCAGATTAAGGTGCTATTGAAGGGGGATGAGGTTGAAACCTCCGACACCCGGTCAATGCTGTCAAACCCGCAGGAAGACTACACCAAGTCACTTTGGGCGGTGCGCAGTTTTGAGCGTCCGTTGAAAGCACCTGTTGTGGCGGGGTCTACACCTGTGGTCTCGATCAAAAACGTAGATGCGGCTTACGGCAAAGTGCCGGTGCTGCATGACGTGAGCTTCGACATGCACGCAGGCCGCACCGTCGCTGTTGTAGGCGAATCCGGGTCCGGTAAGTCGACGACGGCACGCTGCATCACGGGGCTTCTTCCGCCCAAAAGCGGTGAGATCCTGTTTGATGGTGTCCCGCTGCCAAGCGACTACCGTAAGCGGAACAAAGAACAGCTGAAACAAGCGCAGATGATCTATCAGATGGCTGATACGGCGCTAAATCCGCGGGTGACTGTAGGCAACATCATCGCACGACCTGTCCAGTTCTATAGCGGCCTTTCCGGCGGTGACCTGCGTAAACGTGTTGATTACTTGATGGACCAAATCGAACTGCCTGCGGACCAATATTATAATCGTCTGCCGTCTGAGTTGTCGGGTGGTCAAAAGCAACGGATCGGGATCGCGCGTGCCTTGGCTGCAGACCCCAAGTTCATCATCTGTGATGAGGTGACATCCGCACTTGACCAGTTGGTCGCGGAAGGCATCCTGCGTCTCTTGGCGCGCCTGCAGGATGAGCTGTCGCTTTCATACATGTTTATCACTCATGATCTTGCAACGGTACGGGCCATCGCAGATGAGGTTGTGGTAATGAAAGACGGACGAGTCGTGGAACAAGGCCCAAAAGAAGAGATGTTCCAGCCGCCGCACCACCCTTACACCGATTTGTTACTGTCCTCGGTCCCCGAAATGGACCCAGACTGGCTCACCAATTTGCTTGCTGAGCGGGGTGTTGATAACATCGGCGATGCAGCCTCGGGGAAGATCTAACCCGATTTCCCGGTTTCGGCCGGACGAAAAGAGCGTCACATGACGCCAAAGAACTCAACTAGGGAGAAATGAGTATGCATGGAATTAGCAGACGCGGCCTTTTGAAAACCGGTGCAGCCGCCGGTGTTCTAGGTCTGACAGGGATGCCCCTGCGCGCGCAAACAAAGGGTGGCAAGTTCACCGCAGGTCTGAGTGGCGCGAACACCTCTGACAGCTGGGACAGCCGCACCCACTCTGACATCTTCATGATCGCATCTGGTCACGGTACGGTCTTTGACTGTCTGACAGAAGTTGCTGCGGACGGCTCCATCCAGGGCGAGCTAGCGGAAAGTTGGGACGCTTCCGCTGATGCCAAGGTTTGGACATTCAAGCTGCGCCAGGGCGTCACCTTCCACAATGGTAAGCCATTCGGCGCCGACGACGTGATCGAGTCACTCCAGATGCACGTCGGCGAAGATTCGAAGTCTGCCGCGAAGCCGATCGTCTCTGCTATCACAGAGATGAAAAAGGTCGGAGAGCATGAAGTTGAGCTGACACTGGCCGCTGGTAATGCTGACCTTCCATATCTGCTGTCCGACTATCACATCTGCATGTTCCCGGCCGGCCAAGTCGAAGAAGCGATCCAGAATGGGATCGGTACGGGCCTTTATCAGGTACAGTCCTTCGATCCTGGCGTGCGCATGGTCGCGACGCGTTACCCAGATCACTATAAAGGTGACAGCGTCGGCTTCTTTGATGAAGTTGAGTACGTTGCCATTAACGACAACACTGCTCGGATGAACGCGCTGATGACCGGTCAAGTCGATGCGATTAACCGGATCGACTTCAAAACCGAAGGGTTGCTGAACGCGAACCCGCAGGTGCGTATTCAAGAGGTCGCGTGTAACCAGCACTACACCTTCCCGATGCACACCAACGCGGCGCCATTTGATGACGTCAACGTGCGGAAGGCATTGAAGTACGGGATCAACCGCCAGGAATTGGTTGACAAGATCTTGCTTGGTCACGGCGCTGTCGCGAACGATACGCCAATCGGCCCTGCCAACCAGTACTTTGCTGCAGATATGGAGCAGTTGGAATACGACCCAGACAAGGCATCTTTCTACATGAAAGAAGCTGGCGTCGACAGCATCGACATCGATCTGTCAGCCTCCTCAGCGGCCTTTGAAGGTGCTGTTGATGCGGCTCAGCTGTATCAGGCATCTGCAGGTGCTTCTGGGATCAACATCAATGTGGTTCAAGAGCCTGCTGATGGGTACTGGTCAAACGTTTGGCTGAAGAAGCCATTCTGCGCATGCTACTGGTCTGGCCGCGCGACAGAGGATTGGATGTTCTCGACTGCCTATGAAACTGGCGTGCCATGGAATGACAGCTTCTGGGTCAATGACCGCTTCCAGGAATTGCTGCTGACGGCGCGTGCAGAGCTCGATAGCGACAAACGTCGCGAGCAGTATACAGAGATGCAGCTGATCATGCGCGACGAAGGCGGTACCATCATTCCGATGTTTGCTAACTACGTCCAAGCCGTGAACAACCGCATCGTGTCGCCTGACACGGTTGGTAACCTCTGGCAGATGGATAACGCGCGGATGGCCGAACGTTGGTCCGTCGCATAAGCGAGAAATAACCGTTGAAAATCAAACGTCTCGCCGGGAACGGTGGGGCGTTTTTCAGTTTTATGCACAATTTTTCAGCATAATTGAATCGGTCAAACTTTTGCCAAACTGATCAAATATTACGCATCTCTGTTAAGAATGTACCGGAGTGTGTGTTATGCGATCCATGTGTCCTCGCGCCTTGTTTCAAGGTCTTGTCATCGCCAGTTTGGCTCTCCCCGCAACTGGTTTTGTTGCCTTGGCCGCGACACCTGCCGTCGCTCAAGACGTCGCAATTCTTGGTACTGAAAAGACCGCACGCACAAAGCGAACGAACGGCCGCGACGCCAATGCGACATCATCGGTGGCCGAGATCGGGGAGCGGAAATCGGGAAGTATGGGGCGTGCGCGCAATACCGAGCCGGCACCAGAGGTGGTCGCCGATGCTGATGGCCCGATTCTGTTGCAGTTTGAACGCGAAGTGACCAGCAGCACGCGCTTGCGCGGTACCAGTGGATTGTCGCGCTCAGATCTTGTGATTGCGGAAGAAATCGCAGGTTTTGATTTTACTGCCGCGACACCTGATGCGCTGGAAGCACCCGCACCTGGGTCACTTTCGGCCCAACTTGCACAGTACCGTACCCAAAGATTGGCCCTCTTCCGCGCCGCAGAGCATCAAATGAATGCCTACGAAAATTATTTACACATGCAGGGTCTCGACAGTGCGGCGATTGCAACCCTTTATCCTGACGGCGCCTTTGACGGTGAACTTCTGAAGGCCCGTGAGACGTTCTTCACCCTGCGAGAAGCCGTGGATCGTCGCCAGACAGAAACGCAAACAACACTGTTGGAAATCTCTGGCGGAACCCCGCTGTCCGTCGCAGCCGTGCGCGCATTGCACAGCCTCTTGGGCGTCTAAACACCTAGTAAATTGCGTCTCCCACGCTACGATTGCTGCGTCGCTAAAGAGATTTCGGCGCGGGTTTTTAGGCTGGGGGACACAATGACTGAGACACCAAAGATCGAAGAGCGTGAGAATGGGCCCCTGGTCGTCAGTGGCGCCCCGAAATTGCGCGGCCCGGAGGGTGAGCTGGAGACAAAGCCCGTCATGGCCCTTTGTCGTTGTGGTGCTTCTAAAAACAAGCCCTTCTGCGATGGTACCCACAACGAGACCGGTTTTGAGAGCCGTGGCGGCAAACCTGCTGGTCGCAACCGGATCATCGCTCATGAAGGCACGGATGTGACGGTGAACTTTAACCCGATGCTCTGCGCACACGCGGCAGAATGCGCCCGTATCGCCGGCCATATCTTCAATTCGACCAAACGCCCTTGGATTGCCCCCGACGAAGGCACGGTGGAAGAGGTCGAATCAGTGGTCAAAGCTTGCCCATCTGGCGCCTTATCCCTTGCCCCCAACGACGGCGCAGTGGCGCATCTGGTGACGAAGGATGTCGAGATCGAGATTGAGCCGAACGGACCCTACTGGGTGAAGAATATCGCGCCGCCCGTTCCGATGGTTGCGGAAGGTGGCACCGAAGAAAAGTATGTGCTTTGCCGTTGTGGGCAATCGGGGAACAAGCCGTTTTGCGATGGATCGCATCGCGATGCCAAATGGCGCGACACGGACTGATCACCTCTGTGTGAGATCGGGTTGTCTTAAGCCGCGGTGCCCGCCTTAAGTGTGGCAAGTAACGGGAGGCGGCGATGACGACTGATGACCGGAAAGATGCGTTCGCGCTCTTCATTCTCCGGATCGGCTTAGCCTGGTTCATTTTTCTTTGGGCTGCTCACAAGATCATTACGCCCGGCCAATACCAAAATCTGGCGCGCCATTTTGATGGCGTCGAGGTCTCTTTCTCGCAGATCTATGCGGTCGCCGGTGTGCAGATTGGGCTTTGCGTTTTGACGGCCATCGGGTTCTTTCGTTTGGTGAGCTATAGCAGCCTGGCTGTGATGCACTTCTTCACCATCACACGGCGTTGGGAAGGATTTTTCGACCCCTTCGCATTGAATGACCGTGGCTTTCCGGTGAACCGCAACCAAGTGATCGACCTTGCGGTTATGGCCGCCTTTGTTGCGCTTATTCTGATGATTCACCGAGATCACTTTTCAGTCGGTGGTTGGCTGCGCCGCCACATGGGCGGGCGCACCTGGTGGCAATGACTATTCAGTCAGACGTGTTTCAAACCAGTCCATTGTCGTACCGGCCCATCCCTCGGGCGTGCCATGACCGCCGGAGTGCAGCATCAAATCAATTCGTCCGGCGTCGCAGTCATCCCAATAGCGCCACCACCGATCTCCGATAACTGCTGAGCTTGACGGTTGGCGTGCGCGGCAGCCGTTGGTTTCCCGCAAGATTTTCAGGCTCGCCCAAACGTCGCCTTGCGTCACCGTGTCTTCGAATAACGACCGCCCTTCAAGCGGGACGGTCCGATCGTCCCAGCCATGCGTGTGAAACAAATCGACTGGACCGGCGCATGTTTCGGGCTGTGAGTCCCAAAGTGCGCCTGCGGCAGGCGCATAGGCCCGCGCCAAACCTGGCACGTCGCAGGCGACGTTCCAGACCATCGATCCGCCGCGCGAAAACCCAGCAAGCAGCATTGCATCGCGTGGGGCACCGTGATCTGCCGCGACCTTATCCATGACCTCACCAAGAAACGTCAGGTCATCGTGGGGTGGCGTATAGCCGTCGGATTTTACCGCCCAATCCCGTTCAAATCGCGCGCCCTCTTGGAACCCTTGGGGTGAGACGAAAACGAAACCGCGCGCGGTTGCTTCCTGCGCGAGGCCGGAACCAAGCTGGCTTTCGGCCCGTCCGCCCCCGCCGTGCAGCATGATAACGGCGCCTTGCGGTGCGCCATCAGGCAGAACGGTATAGTATGTGCCGCTGTCGATCACACAGGGTGTTTCCCGATCACCGCAAGTTTGGGCGGAAACAGAGGAAGCGATCAGAGCGAGCGCCGCAGAGAGGATGTACGTTTTCATAGTCGTGATTCCCTTGCCATGGCGTTTTGTCGACGATGACAGGCCCGCAACCGGCTGCAAGCCGCAGACGTTCACGGGTTTGCGAGGTCCCCCCTTGCAGACTCACCTCGCACCCTCTATGTCATCGCTAACAGCGGCGCCGGCCTCCACCCCCGGCACCACCGAGAAACATCCACGGGCCGCGCGCCCGTTTTTTTGTGCCTGGCAAAAGGCTGATGACATGAACGATCTGATTGCCAAAGCGGCCATCGACCGCCGCATCGCTGAAATTGTCACCCCCGTTGTCGAAGACATGGGGTTTGAGGTTGTGCGCGTTCGCCTGATGAGCGGCAAGGACCATGTGCTTCAAATTATGGTCCAGCAACCTGATGGGACGATTGAGGTGAACCAATGCGCGGATGTATCCACCGCGCTGTCTGCTGTGCTCGACGTCGAAGACCCGATCATGGATGAATATAACCTTGAGGTCTCCAGCCCCGGCATCGACCGCCCGCTCACCAGATTGAAGGATTTCGACCAGTGGGAAGGGTTTGAAGCGAAGATTGAAACGGAACAGCTGATCGAAGGCCGTCGCCGATTCAAAGGCCAATTGGCCGGGACAGAGGGTGATGAGATCCTTGTCACGATCGAAGAAGGTACGATTGGCTTGAAGTTCGACTGGCTGCAAGACGCCAAACTGGTGCTGACCGATGAGCTGATCCGCGACGTTCTGAAAGGCCGCAAAGACGCAGGCCAGATCGACGAAAGCCAATTCGACGAGATCGAAACCATAATTGATAGCGATGAGAACATTGCCCCATCTAAATCGGGCAAATCGAAGAAGCGCCCAAGCCGCGCGACGAAGGAGAAAAACTGATGGCGATTACCTCTGCCAACCAGCTGGAGCTTTTGCAGACTGCAGAAGCGGTAGCCCGTGAAAAGAACATCGACCCATCGTTGGTGATCGAGGCGATGGAAGAGAGCCTCGCGCGTGCGGCGAAGTCGCGCTACGGCTCCGAAATGGACATTCGCGTGTCGATTGACCGGAAGACCGGTCGCGCGGCGTTTACGCGGGTCCGCACGGTGGTTGAGGAAGAGTTGCTAGAGAACTACCAAGCGGAGTTCACGGTCGAGCAAGCCAAGCAGTACTTGGACAACCCCGCAGTTGGGGACATCTTCTCTGAAGAGGTGCCGCCGGTGGAGCTTGGCCGGATCGCTGCACAATCCGCGAAACAGGTGATCCTCCAAAAGGTCCGCGAGGCCGAGCGTGACAAGCAATACGAAGAGTTCAAGGACAAGGCTGGCACGATTATCAACGCATTGGTCAAGCGCGAAGAGTACGGCAACGTTATCGTTGACGTGGGTGCCGGTGAAGCGATTTTGCGCCGCAATGAAAAGATCGGCCGCGAGGCATACCGCCCCAACGATCGTATCCGCTGCTTCATCAAAGAAGTGCGCCGCGAACAGCGCGGGCCGCAGATTTTCCTGAGCCGGACAGCGCCAGAGTTCATGGCGGAGCTGTTCAAGATGGAAGTGCCAGAGATCTACGAAGGTGTAATCGAAATTAAAGCGGTGGCCCGTGACCCGGGCTCACGTGCGAAGATTGCCGTGATTTCTTACGACGGTTCTATCGACCCTGTGGGCGCCTGCGTCGGTATGCGCGGCTCTCGCGTGCAGGCGGTTGTGAACGAACTGCAGGGTGAAAAGATCGACATCATTCCATGGAATGAAGACATGCCGACGTTCCTTGTGAACGCATTGCAGCCGGCCGAGGTTTCCAAGGTGGTTCTCGATGAGGAAGCCGGGAAGATCGAAGTTGTCGTGCCGGAAGAGCAGCTATCACTCGCCATTGGTCGCCGGGGTCAGAATGTTCGTTTGGCGTCGCAACTGACTGGCCTCGACATCGACATCATGACCGAAGAGGAAGAATCGCAGCGTCGTCAGGCCGAGTTTGAGGCACGGACGAAGATGTTCATGGATACGCTCGATCTTGATGAGTTCTTCGCTCAGCTTCTGGTGTCTGAAGGCTTCACGAGCCTTGAAGAAGTCGCCTACGTTGAAATCGAAGAGCTGTTGGTCATCGAAGGTGTGGACGAAGGGACTGCCGGGGAGCTTCAAGCCCGTGCGCGCGATTACCTTGATGCGCAAGCGAAGAAGGCCATGGATGCTGCGATTGCCGCGGGTGTCGAACAGTCCCTCATCGATTTCGAAGGTCTGACACCACAAATGCTTGAAGCGCTGGGTGACGATGGCGTGAAAACGCTAGAAGACTTTGCCACTTGTGCGGACTGGGAATTGGCCGGTGGCTGGACCCTTGTTGATGGGCAGCGCGTGAAAGACGACGGTGTGCTGGAGCCATTCGATGTGTCCCTGGAAGAGGCTCAGAACATGGTCATGACTGCCCGCGTCATGCTCGGCTGGGTGGACCCAGAGGAGCTGGCAGCAGCTGCTGCTGCAGAAGCGGACGGTGAAGAAGGCGAAGCCGCAGAGGAGGCCGAGGCTTAATTTCGGCCGGGACCCTTGAATATGGCACGCGGCGGCAAACATAAAACCCCTGGTGACGATCCGGAACGGACCTGCATCGTCACCGGTGAGGCGCAACCCAAACCGGGTTTAATCCGGTTCGTGGTCGGGCCTGACGCAATGGTGTTTCCTGATATCTTGGGAAAACTGCCAGGGCGTGGTATGTATGTCAGTGCAGAACGCGCGACTTTGGAAGACGCCCGCAAGGGCCAATTCGCGCGCAGCGCTAAGCAGGCTGTCACGGTGCCAGATGGATTGGCGGATGAGGTGGAACGCCTTCTTGCCAAACATGTGGTTGATCTTGTGGCGTTGACCCGAAAGTCGGGTCGCGCTGTCTGCGGCTTTGAAAAGGTCAAAGCCTGGCTTGCGGGCGACGAGAATGTCCGGGTCTTGATGCAGGCCAGTGATGGCTCTGCCCGGGGGAAAACGAAACTTTGGACTCCGGAAGGGGCTCGCTACTTTGGTTGTTTGACAGCCGCAGAGCTTGGGTTGGCCTTTGGCCGGGGAAGTGTAGTACATTGCGCCCTTGCGGCTGGCGGACTCAGCAATCGTGTAGTAGAGGAAGCCTCAAAGCTGGCGGGCTTACGCGGAATTGACGGTGGCAAAGCGGCCATCGGGAAGGAAATAGAAGCTAAATGAGCGAAAACGACGGCAAAAAGACCCTTGGTTTGGGCGGCTCCCGGCCAAGTAACGTGAAGCAGAGTTTTAGCCACGGGCGGACGAAGAACGTCGTGGTGGAGACGAAGCGGAAGCGTGTCGTTGTGCCAAAGCCTGGCACCGCAAAGCCAACTGGCGATGGGACCGCACGCGCGGGCGGGGGTGCGTCGAAGCGGCCTGCCGGGATCTCGGATGCGGAATATGAGCGCCGGATGAAGGCGCTGGCCATGGCCAAAGCGCGCGAGGCGGAAGAAGCCGTCAAGCGTGAGGCTGAGGAAAAGGAACGCCAAGAAGAACGCGCCAAGCGCCGTGCGGAGCAAGAGGCCAAAGAGGCCGAAGATCGCGCACGCGAAGAACGTGCCAAGCAAAAGGCCGAGGAAGAGGCCGCCAAGAAAGCGGCAGCCGAGGAAGCTAAGCGTCGCAAGGCGGAACCTGCGCCTGCAGCGCCGGTTGTTGAAGAAGCTCCAACAAATGTTGGCCGCAACTCTGGCCCACGCAAACCAGCGCCTGAGCGGGAACGCGAGAACAAGTCTGGCAAGCCAGGTCGCGGTGGCAACGATGGCCGCCGGTCTGGCAAACTGACCCTGAGCGACGCGATGCGCGGTGGCGAAGGTGGCCGTCAGCGGTCAATGGCTGCGATGAAGCGCAAACAGGACCGTGCCCGCCAGAAGGCAATGGGCGGTCAGGTTGAGCGTGAAAAGGTGGTCCGCGACGTGCAGTTGCCAGAGGCGATCACCGTTTCCGAGCTGGCGAACCGGATGTCCGAAAAGGTCGCTGACGTGGTGAAAGCCCTGATGACGAACGGCATCATGGCGACACAGACCCAGACAATTGACGCAGATACCGCTGAACTGATCATTGATGAGTTTGGTCACAAGGTTGTCCGCGTGTCTGACGCGGATGTGGAAGACGTTATCCAGCAAAAGGATGACAACGAGGAAGACCTCAAGCCACGCGCGCCGATCATCACGATCATGGGTCACGTTGACCACGGGAAAACCTCGCTCTTGGACGCGATCCGCAAAACGCGGGTCGTGGCGGGTGAGGCTGGTGGGATCACCCAGCATATCGGCGCCTATCAGGTGACGACCGAGAGCGGGCAGGTACTGTCGTTCCTCGATACACCGGGCCACGCCGCGTTTACTTCGATGCGCTCACGTGGGGCGCAGGTGACCGATATCGTAGTGCTGGTGGTCGCTGCAGATGACGCTGTGATGCCGCAAACGATTGAAGCGATTAACCACGCGAAAGCGGCGGAAGTGCCGATGATCGTGGCGATCAACAAGATCGACCGCGAGTCAGCGAACCCCGATAAGGTCCGCACAGATTTGCTGCAACACGAAGTGATCGTTGAGAAAATGTCCGGCGATGTGCAGGATGTTGAGGTCTCTGCGATCACCGGCCAGGGTCTTGATACACTGCTTGAATCGATCGCGTTGCAGGCGGAGATTCTGGAACTGAAAGCCAACCCAGATCGCGCCGCTGAAGGTGCCGTGATCGAAGCGCAGCTTGATGTGGGCCGTGGCCCCGTTGCGACCGTTCTGGTTCAGGCCGGGACGTTGAAGCAGGGCGATATCTTTGTTGTGGGTGAGCAGTGGGGTAAGGTTCGCGCGCTGATCGACGACAAGGGCGATCGCGTGAAAGAAGCTGGTCCGTCTGTTCCGGTTGAGGTGCTTGGCCTCAACGGTACGCCGGAGGCGGGCGATGTTCTGAACGTGACCGAAACTGAAGCACAGGCTCGGGAGATCGCTGAATACCGCGAGAAGGCTGCGAAAGACAAACGCGCGGCTGCGGGTGCGGCAACGACCCTTGAACAGCTGATGGCGAATGCCAAGGCTGATGAGGATGTCAGTGAACTGCCAATCTTGGTGAAGGCTGACGTGCAAGGCTCTGCCGAAGCGATCGTTCAGGCGATGGAGAAGATCGGCAACGACGAGGTGCGCGTTCGCGTGCTTCACTCTGGCGTGGGCGCGATCACAGAAACGGATATCGGTCTGGCCGAAGCGTCCGGTGCACCCGTGTTTGGTTTTAACGTCCGTGCCAATGCGACGGCCCGGAACGTGGCGAACCAGAAGGGTGTTGAGATCCGCTATTACTCCGTCATCTACGACCTCGTGGATGATGTGAAAGCCGCGGCCTCTGGCCTTCTGTCTGCCGAGATCCGCGAGAACTTCATCGGTTACGCCAACATCAAAGAGGTCTTCAAAGTCTCTAACGTTGGGAAAGTTGCTGGGTGTATCGTCACCGAAGGTGTCGCCCGTCGCTCGGCCGGGGTGCGTTTGCTGCGGGACAACGTGGTGATCCACGAAGGGACGCTGAAAACGCTGAAACGCTTCAAAGATGAGGTGCCAGAGGTGCAGTCCGGTCAGGAATGCGGGATGGCGTTTGAGAACTACGAAGACATCCGGCCTGATGATGTCATCGAGATCTTTGAGCGCGAAGAGGTTGAACGGAACCTTTAGGCACGCGAGGGTTTCACCCACCCGAAGTATCGAGAGGCGGTCCTTGTTGGGGCCGCCTTTTTTCGTTTTGGAGCGCCAATAGAAAGCGAAATTGGCTGTGCACCAGGTGTGCACCGTCTGGTGCATCTGCGGGACGCCTACGGCGCGAGTTGTTTTGGCCAGATGAAGACGGTGTCAGACCCAGTCCCGTAGGATGGGGATCAATGGCACGTCGGCGGGTGGCATCGGGTAGTCCCGCAAATCCTTGGAGGCGACCCATTTCAGCGTCTGACCCTCCTGCGCTTGTGGTGCGCCTTCCCACTTGCGGCAGGCGAAGAGCGGCATGAGGAGATGGAAGTCGTCATAGGTGTGGGACGCGAAGGTCAGCGGCGCGAGGCAACTTTCCCAGGTGTTGATGCCGAGTTCTTCTTGCAGCTCCCGGATCAGCGCGACTTCGGGCGTTTCGCCGGGTTCGACTTTTCCTCCGGGGAATTCCCAAAGGCCCGCCATCGACTTGCCCTCGGGGCGCTGGGCGAGCAGGATACGGCCGTCAACGTCGATCAGCGCAACCGCCGAAACCAAAATGATTTTCATGAACGGTAGTCCGCGTTGATGGAGATGTAGCCGTGCGTCAGATCGCAGGTCCAAGCGGTGCTGCTGCCTTTGCCCAAGCCCAGATCGACGGTGATCGTGATCTCTTGGTTCTTCATATAGGCGCTTGCGGCTTCTTCCGAGTAATCTGGCGCACGCCAACCTTCTGTGGCCACAAGGATGTCGCCGAAGGAGATTGAAAGCAGATCGCGGTCAGCTTTCGCACCGGATTTGCCGACGGCCATGACGACCCGGCCCCAGTTGGCGTCTTCCCCGGCGATGGCAGTTTTGACGAGGGGGGAGTTGGCGATAGACATCGCGACCTTGCGCGCGTCCGCGTCGGTTTCGGCCCCATTGCAGCATACGGTGACAAATTTTGTCGCCCCTTCGCCGTCGCGCACGACTTGGTGTGCCAGGTCTTCCATTACTGCATGCAGCGCCAGTGCGAAGGCGTTGTTGCTGGTGACATCGACGCCGGATTTCCCAGTGGCTGCGACGAGTAAAGTGTCAGAGGTGGAGGTGTCACTATCGACTGTAATGTTGTTGAAAGTTTTGCCTGTGAGATCGGTAACCAGCCATTGCAGCGCCTCATGCCCGATGGCTGCATCAGTAAAAATGTAGACTAGCATCGTCGCCATATCAGGCGCGATCATGCCGGAGCCCTTGGCAATGCCGGCGATGTTTACTTGCTTGCCGTCAAGATCGACCGTTGTGCCAGCGCCTTTGGCGAAGGTGTCGGTTGTCATAATCGCTTTGGCGGCGGTGGAGAGGCTGTTTTCTGACTGGCCTTCGTGCAGGTTCGTGACCTGGAAGGTGATCTTGTCGTAGGGCAACGGTTCCCCGATCACCCCGGTCGAGGACGTGAAGATGCGGGTTTGGTCGACGTGGGAGACTGCTGCGATGGCGTCACAGATTGCTGCCACGGAGCCGTCGCCGTGCTTGCCGGTGAAGGCATTGGCGTTGCCGGCGTTCACGAAAATCGCTGCAGGGCCGCTGTCATCCCCGCCGAGTTTGGCCTGGCAGTCGAGCACATTGGATGAGCGCGTCGATGAGGTGGTGAAGACCCCGGCGATGGTGGTGCCGGGGGTCAGGAGTGCGAGCATGACGTCGTCACGCCCCTCATACTTCACGCCCGCTGCAGCGGTCGCGAAAGTCGCACCGTCAATGACCGGCAGATCCGGGAAGCTGGCGGGGGCGAGGGGCGAGACGGTCATGGACTAGCGTTCCAAGAGGTCGAGGTTTTGTAGGAGTTCAGGGTCAAATGCGCCATCTTCGGGTCGCACGACATCGGTTTGGGCGGTCAACTCAGCCAGTTTGGATTGGATTGCGGCCTCCTGCACTTCGCTGAGAAGTTGGGAGCGGACCTCTTCCAATGCGGGGGCTTCTTTGAGGCGGGTTTCGTTGAGCAGGATGACGTGAAAGCCGAACTGGGTTTGGACGGGACCAGCAACCTCACCGACCTCCATCGCCACTACGGCACTTTCGAATTCAGTGACCATTTGGCCTGCGCCGAACCAGCCGAGGTTGCCGCCGTTCGGGCCACTTGGGCCGGTGGACACCTCTTTGGCGACTTCCGCGAAGTCCTCGCCACCATCGATCCGTTCTTTTGCGGCGAGCGCCTCTTCTTCGGTTTCCACGAGAAGGTGGGAGGCGTTGTATTCCGTCTCCGCCTCTGCATCTGCATAGCGTGCATCGTAGGCGGCTTGGACCGCTTCTTCGCTGGTGGCTTCGATCGTTAGGTCATTGATCGTTTCGCCAGCGAGAAGCGAGCGGCGTTCGTTTTTGAGAGCCAAATCGACGCGGGAGGGCACGTCTTCAACAGCACTTGCGAGCAATTCTTGCTGGATGAGCTGGTCCAGGACGCCGGTGAAGAGCACATCGGCGGGAAGTGATTGGTACTGCGCTGGCAGCTGAGACCGCGTGATGATCATCTCACCCAGGGTAATGTCGACGCCGCCGACTGTGGCCACCACGGAATCTGCCGTTGGTTCTTGTGCCAAGGCGCCTGTTGCCATCGTCAGGGTAAGCAATGCGGACCCCAATGTTGTTGTAATTTTCGTCATCAAACGTTTCCTTGATTGGCCGCGCGGGTGCGCGACGTTGACACGGGTATGGCCCACCCTTACATGCGTTGCAGACCCTGAGGGGGCTGGTCTTGGCCCTTTGTAGGTGGCCTGTTCAGGGGCTACAAGCGACCTCCTCTCAATTCGATGTTAGACAGGCGCGACCTGCGCCGCCCGGAGAGCAAATGCTTGGTTTTGGAACCGTCGCGAAGAAGGTGTTTGGCACCGCAAATGACCGCAAAGTCAAAGCGGCCCGCCCGCTGGTGGCAAAGATCAATGCGCTGGAGCCTGAGTTTGAGAAGCTGAGCGACAGTGAGATCAAGGACAAGACCGAGGCTTTGGCGAAGCGCGCCATGGCAGGTGAGAGCCTGGATGATCTGCTGCCCGAGGCTTTTGCGAACTGTCGTGAGGCTGCGCGGCGTGCCTTGGGGTTGCGCGCCTTTGACACGCAGCTGACCGCCGCCATTTTCCTGCATCAGGGGAACATTTCTGAGCAGAAGACGGGCGAGGGAAAGACACTCACCGCGACCTTTGCGGCCTACTTGAACGCGTTAAGCGGTAAGGGCGTCCATATCGTCACCGTTAACGACTACCTTGCGAGGCGTGACGCGGAATGGATGGGGAATGTCTATGGCTTCCTTGGCCTCACAACTGGCGTGATCTACCCGCAGCAGCCGGAGGATGAGAAGATCGCGGCCTATCGCTGCGACATCACCTTTGCCACAAACAACGAACTTGGCTTCGACTACTTGCGTGACAACATGAAGTCAGAGCTGAACCAGATGTCCCAACGTGGCCACAACTTTGCGATTGTGGATGAGGTGGATTCGATCCTGATCGATGAGGCGCGGACGCCGCTGATCATCTCTGGACCGGCGCAGGACCGCAGCGAGCTTTATATCGCGATTGACCGGTTCATTCCGGAGATTTCGGAAGAGCATTATGAGTTGGATGAAAAGACGCGACAGGCGAGCTTTACCGATGAAGGAAACGATTTCATCGAAGACAAGCTGCGTCTGGCTGGGCATCTGCCAGAGGATCAGTCGCTATATGCCCCTGAAAGCGCGACTTTGGTCCACCACGTGAATCAGGGCCTTCTGGCCCATAAGATGTTTACGAAGGACAAAGACTATATCGTTCGCGACGGTGAGGTTGTTCTAATCGATGAGTTTACGGGCCGGATGATGGCTGGCCGGCGCCTATCCAACGGTTTGCACCAGGCGATTGAAGCCAAGGAAGGCGTGCCGCCGAAGCCGGAGAATGTCACGCTCGCTTCGGTCACTTTCCAGAATTATTTCCGTCTGTATGAAAAGCTGGCCGGCATGACCGGGACAGCCATGACCGAAGCCGACGAATTCAAAGAGATCTACAACCTTGGTGTTGTTGAGATACCGACGAACAAGCCGATCGCCCGACTGGACGAGAACGATCAGGTTTATCGCACCGCGCGTGAGAAATACGAGGGTGTCGTCAAAGCGATCAAAGAGGCCAATGGCAACCAGCAACCCATTCTTGTCGGTACCACGTCGATTGAGAAGTCAGAATTGTTGAGCCAGATGCTTACGGCCGAAAACGTGCAGCACAATGTTTTGAACGCCCGCCAGCATGAACAGGAAGCGCAGATCATCGCGGACGCGGGGAAGCTGGGCGCCGTGACGATCGCGACCAACATGGCAGGGCGTGGGACGGACATTAAGCTGGGCGGCAATGTTGAGATCAAGGTGATTGAGGCTTTAGCGGCTGATCCCGAAGCCGACCCGGATGCCGTCCGCGCAAAAATCGAGGCGGAGCATGCAAGCGAAGAGCAGGCTGTGAAAGACGCCGGTGGTCTGTTCGTGCTGGCCACAGAACGCCATGAAAGCCGCCGGATCGACAACCAGCTGCGTGGCCGTTCTGGCCGTCAGGGTGACCCCGGTCGGTCGCTCTTCCTGTTGTCCTTGGAAGATGATCTGATGCGGATCTTTGGGTCTGAACGTCTCGATAAAGTACTCGGCACGTTGGGCATGAAGGATGGAGAGGCGATCGAACACCCGTGGGTGAACAAGTCACTTGAGAAGGCCCAGGCAAAGGTCGAAGGCCGCAACTTTGACATGCGCAAACAGCTGCTGAAGTTCGACGACGTGATGAACGAGCAGCGGAAGGTGATCTTTTCGCAGCGGCTGGAAATCATGGAGGACAGTGACTTGTCTGACATGACGAAGGACATGCGGGAGCAGGTGATCGAAGATATCGTTACCGACTTCATGCCGCCGAAGTCTTATGCGGATCAGTGGGATACCGAAGGGCTTTATGCCGCAACGATCAAACACCTCGGTATTGATGTCCCGGTGATGGCCTGGGCTGAGGAAGAAGGCGTCGACAATGAAGTGATGCAAGAGCGGCTTGAGAAAGCCAGTGCTGACTTCATGGAAGAGAAGGAAGAGGCGTTTGGTGCAGAGACCATGCGTAGTATCGAGAAGCAGGTGATCCTGCAGACAATCGATGCGAAATGGCGTGAACATCTGCTAACGCTCGAACACTTGCGGTCCGTTGTCGGTTTCCGCGGCTATGCCCAACGCGATCCGCTGAACGAATATAAATCTGAAGGCTTTCAGTTGTTTGAGCGCTTGCTTGACAGTCTGCGGTCTGACGTGACCCAAAAACTGGGTCAGATCCGCCCGATGACGCAGGACGAACAAGAGCGACTCGTCGAACAAATGCGGCAACAGCAAGCTGCCGCTGCGGCCGCCGCCACGGGTGACGCGCCAGCTGTTGCTGATCCCGCAACAAAACCGGGGAAACCCGCCGATGGGTTTGACGAAAATGACCGCTCAACGTGGGGCAATCCGAGCCGAAATGACCCTTGTCCGTGTGGCTCTGGCAAGAAATTCAAACATTGCCACGGACGGATCGGTTAACGCCCGTCACATTTGCGCCACGTTAATACCCTTGGTCCGACACGCTGTTGCCACGCTGCGCGGGCCAATTGTTTCCGTTACGGGAATCGGGGTGCTTGGGTATGGCGCAGTTTCGACAATTAAAAAGAGTTGCAATGGCTGCGGCGACGTTCGCCTTTGCGCTGTCGATTGGCTACGTCATGCAATACGACAGCGCCAATGCTTCGCGCGGCGATAGCCTTTCTGAGCTTCGCAACATTCTTCCGGCCGCATTGGACGCCTCACCGCTTGAGCCTGTTTCAGACTTTGCACCAAAGCTAGAGTCAGTGGTCGTACAACGCGCGCCTGAAGTCGACGAGAACGTGTTTCGTGCTGATCCATCTTCGGTGAAATTGACGGCGCTTGTGTCAGAGTCTGTTGTCATTTCCGTGCCCGATGAGGTCGTTGCAGAGAAGTCGAAGGACGAGCCAACCTGCGATATCCTTCTCAGCACAGCGATTGCGGATGACGCGACTATCGTTCTGACGGTGCAATCGCCTTGCCGCGGGTCATCCCCGTTTGAGGTGCAGCACAATGGCATGGTCTTTACAGCGATCACGGATGAATTTGGACAGGCCGGCGTGAGCGTGCCGGCCTTGGGCGTGAATGCGTCCCTGTTTGTCACCTTCGCAGACGGAGCGGGCGCCACCGCGACAGAAGTCGTCCCGGACGCCGAACAGTTAAATAGGGTTGTTCTGCAGTGGGACGCACTGGCGACTGATTTGTTACAGCCGACCGATATTGAAGCCAGCAGTCTGGGCACCTTGCAGCGCCTTGGCACTGCGGTGGGCGACGATATGCACTTTGCAGAAGTCTATACCTTTCCGGCGAGCGTGCCTGCGGGTGAGGGGCTGCAAAACCTTTCCGTGCATGCCCAAGTCTCTGATGGCACGTGCGGGAAAGCGCTCACTGGTCAAACATTCCGTGTGATCCAGGGGGCCGCAGCGGAGTTTAAGGACTTTCAGATCACACTTCCTGGGTGTGAGTACGTTGGCACGTTTCTTGAGTTGAAAAAGGTATTGGGGGGACAGACACTCTTGCCGAAATGACGCAAGACTGCCAACGCCTTGTCAAAATCTGTTTCGTCACTGCAGCCCGCGCGGCTGCGGTTTTTCTGTGTTTGGCCAGCCGGGCGTTGGCCCAGGATGTCACCATCACAACGCCGAATGATGGGATCACTTTGACGGGGCGTGTAGTGAGCTTTGACGGTACGCATTTGCAGCTCGACAGTGCCTACGGTCTGATGACACTGCGCTACGATGAGGTGGTCTGCGCAGGCGCGGCCTGCCCGGACCCGGACACCTATGTCCCTCTGGTTCGCTTGTCCGGTGCCGCGCGGATGGGCGAGGTGATGGTACCCGCATTGATTGATGCATTTGCACGACAGAAGGGATTCCAATCCGATGTGAACCGCGAAGATGCCGACCACATGACGGTGACGCTGTCAGAAGGTGAAAGGGCGCAGGCGCAGTTTAAGTTGCGGTTGTCGAACACAGATGAAGGGTTCGCCGATCTGATCGCATTTGAGGCGGATGTTGTGATGGCGCTTCGCGAAGTACGTGCGGAAGAGGCGGAGCGGGCTGCGTTGGTTGGGTTGGGGGATATCACCAACCCGCGCCAGGCTCGGATCATTGGCTTTGACGCACTTGTGCCTGTCGTCAATCCGGGTTTGGGGATTCGACATGTGTCGCTCCGTGATATGGCACGTGCGTTTCAAGGTGATGTGACGCAGTGGGATGAAATCGGTGGACCACCTTTGCCGATCAGCCTGCATCTTGGGCCACCATCGGAAGGCCCTTGGCAATTTTTTGCGGATCAAGTTGTCGCACGCGATGGTGGGCAAATGACCGAAAGCGTGACGCGGCATGAAACGGCGGCTGACCTTGCATCTGCCGTTGCAAGTGACCCGGGTGGGTTGGGGGTTCTGCCTTACGGTGGGACCGCGAATAGCCGTGCTGTTGCGCTGCGTGATGCCTGTGGGTTTACGGCTGCGCCATTGAACGCCACGCTCAAGACCCAGGACTATCCCCTGACGAAGCCGTTGTTCTTTTATGTTCCCGGCCGGCGGCATGCGGCGATCATTTCGGATTTTCTTGCCTTCTTACGGGGGCCGGAGGCGCAGTTGGTTGTTCGCCGGGCTGGCTTTGTTGATCAAGGCGCCGTGCCGATCCCGCTTGATGCGCAGGGTCAGCGGTTTGCGAATGCGATTGACCAGGCGACAGGCGATGTGCGGCTGGGCGACCTGCAGCGGATGGTGCGCGTTTTGATGCCGCGTACGCGGTTGTCGACAAGCTTTCGGTTTCTCGCAGGAACGGATGAACTGGACGCTGTGTCGCGGTCTAACGTGATGGCTTTGGGCCAAGCGATCCGGGACGGTCGCTTTGATACCCAAGAATTGTTGCTTGTTGGGTTTGGGGATGCGGCGACGCCGCCGGAAAAGGCGTGGTCGCGTGCCGCGGCAGTTAAGGCGGCCTTGATCGCAGCGTTAGGTACTTTGCCGGATGAGGTACGGGTCGAGACGGCAGCTTTTGGACCTGCCCTTCCGATGGGCTGTAACGACACCGTGTGGGGGCAGCAGCGCAACAACCGGGTCGAGCTGTGGGTTGATCAAGGTTAAAGCAGGCCTTGGCCCCGAAAAGACAGTTCGGTTGATTTCCCAATGATGAGGTGGTCATGCAAGGTGAGCCCCAAGGCGATGGCTGCCGTTTGAATGGCGCGAGTCATGTCGATGTCCGCTTGGCTTGGCGACGGATCGCCCGAAGGATGGTTGTGCACAAGGATGAGCGCGCTGGCGTGGAGATCGAGCGCCCGTTTGACGACCTCCCTTGGGTAAACCGGCACGTGGTCGACCGTGCCTTGCGCCTGTGCTTCATCCGCAATGACCGCGTTCTTGTTGTCGAGGAATAGGATGCGGAACTGCTCTGTCGTACGGTGCGCCATCACAGTTTGACAATAGGCAAGGAGAGCATCCCAGCTTGATACGACGTGGCGCTGCAAAACCTTTGCGCGGGCGAGCCGGTGGGCTGACGCTTCCACGATCTTGATCTCGGTTGCGACGGCGTCACCGACGCCGTCGACGTCTTTCAATTCGGATACGGGGGCAGAGATGACCCTGTTGAAATCACCAAAATGGGTCATGAGCGCATGCGCGAGCGGCTTGACGTCTTACCGCTGCATGGCGCGGAAAAGGATCAGCTCAAGCAGTTCGTAGTCAGGTACGGCATCAGCCCCGCCGTTCAGAAACCGGTCGCGCAGTCGTTTGCGGTGGCCGCGGATGTAAGACGGCGCCTTTGCGACCGCCGTTGGCGGCAAGATGACGTCATCGAGGTCAAACGCGGATTGGGATTCGGCAAAGTGGGTCATGCCGAAACGATCGCGCGATTCTGGTGAATTGGGGGTTAAAGCGTCAGGCCGCGCGGGGGCACTGCCCCGCGCGACGGCTTAACCTTTCATCGAGTCCCAGAAGGACTTTACCGAACTGAAGAAGGAGGATCCTTCTGGATTGTTCTCGGCGGCGATTTCATCGAATTCCTGCAAAATTTCCTTCTGCCGGGGCGTCAGGTTCACGGGCGTTTCCACCGCCAATTCGATGAACATGTCACCTTGGCCGCCACCGCGCAGGGCGGGCATGCCCTTGCCGCGCAAGCGCATCTGGCGTCCGGATTGCGAGCCTTCTGGGATCTTCACCCGGCTACGGCCACCATCGATGGTTGGCACCTCAATCTCTCCGCCCAAAGCGGCAGAGGTGATGGACACGGGCACGCGGCAAAAGAGGTTCGTCGCCTCGCGCTCAAACAATTTGTGGTCGTTGACCTCGATGAAGATGTACAGGTCGCCAGAGGGACCACCGCGCATGCCAGCTTCGCCTTCGCCAGCAAGACGAATGCGTGTGCCGGTTTCGACGCCAGCCGGGATGTTCACCGACAGTGCTTTTTCCTTCTCAACCCGGCCGTGGCCATGGCAGACTTTGCAAGGGTCCTTAATGATCTGACCAGCCCCGTTACAGGTCGGGCAGGTGCGCTCAACAGTAAAGAACCCTTGTTGTGCACGAACCTTGCCCATGCCGTTACAGGTTGGACAGGTGGCCGGTTCAGAGCCGTCTTCTGCGCCGGTCCCGTTGCAGGCTTCACAGCCAACAGCGGTTGGTACGTTGATCGTCTTTTGCAGGCCCTTGTAGGCATCTTCGAGGTTGATGCGCAGGTTATAGCGGAGGTCATTGCCGCGCTGGGCGCGAGACCGGCCACCGCCACCGCGGCCACCCATCATGTCGCCAAATAGATCGTCGAAGACGTCTGAGAAGGCAGAGGCGAAGTCACCGTGGCCTTGCGGGCCGCGCCCACCTCCGCCACCGCCCATGCCACCTTCGAAGGCTGCATGGCCAAAGCGGTCATAGGCGGCTTTCTTTTCGGCGTCTTTCAGGACGTCGTAAGCCTCATTCGCTTCTTTGAACTGTGCTTCGGCGTTGGGGTTGTCTGAATTGCGATCCGGGTGCAGCTCTTTCGCCTTTTGGCGATAGGCCTTTTTGATCTCATCGGCGCTCGCGCCTTTGGTGACCCCAAGCGTTTCGTAGTAGTCGCGTTTTGCCATGTCTGGTTTCTCCCCTTTGGGAACACAAAGACCGGCCCGGGTGTTTCGGGCCGGTCGATGCTTGTCAGCCCAAAGGCTTAGTCACGCTTGTCGTCGCCCAGGTCTTCGAAGTCGGCGTCGACGATATCTTCGTCGCCTTCATCCGCGCCCTTCATCTCTTCCTCGCCGTTTTCTTCGTCTTGCGAGGCTTTGTAGATGGCTTCACCCAGCTTCATGGCCGCTTCGGTCACGTTCTGGATGCCGGACTTGATCTTGTCGGCGTTGTCGGTTTCCAGATCGTCCTTCAGCGCTGCGATCGCGAGTTCGATGGCTTCGATGGTTGTTGGATCGACCTTATCGGCATGCTCTTCCATCGATTTCTCGGTGGAGTGAATCATGCTCTCTGCCTGGTTTTTGGCGTCGACGAGTTCTCGGCGAGCCTTGTCGGCGTCTGCGTTCTCTTCGGCGTCACGCACCATCGCTTCGATATCATCGTCAGACAAACCGCCAGAGGCTTGAATGGTGATCGTCTGTTCTTTGCCGGTGCCTTTGTCCTTCGCGCCCACAGATACGATTCCGTTTGCGTCGATGTCGAAGGTCACTTCAATCTGTGGCATGCCGCGTGGGGCAGGTGGGATATCTTCGAGGTTAAATTGGCCGAGCATTTTGTTGTCGGCCGCCATTTCACGTTCACCTTGGAACACACGCAGTGTCACAGCGTTCTGGTTGTCCTCGGCGGTTGAGAAGACCTGAGACTTCTTCGTTGGGATCGTGGTGTTGCGGTCGATCAGGCGTGTGAACACACCACCAAGGGTTTCGATACCCAAGGACAATGGTGTCACGTCAAGCAGAACAACATCTTTCACGTCGCCTTGCAGAACGCCGGCCTGAATAGCGGCGCCCATGGCCACAACTTCATCAGGGTTCACGCCCTTGTGTGGCTCTTTGCCAAAGAACTTTGTCACCTCTTCGATGACCTTTGGCATCCGGGTCATACCACCGACGAGAACCACTTCGTCCACGTCGCTGGTGCTTAGGCCCGCGTCTTTGAGCGCAGCTTGGCATGGCTTGATGGAGGCTTTGATCAGGTCATTCACAAGGCTTTCCAGCTTCGCGCGTGTCAGCTTCATGACCATGTGCAGCGGCTGGCCGTCTGACCCCATCGAGATAAACGGCTGGTTGATCTCTGTCTGGCTGGAAGACGACAATTCGATTTTTGCCTTTTCCGCAGCTTCCTTCAGACGCTGCAACGCCATTTTGTCTTTGGTCAGGTCGACGCCGTGTTCTTTTTTGAACTCATCCGCCAGGTAGGTGACGATGCGCATGTCGAAGTCTTCACCACCAAGGAACGTGTCGCCGTTGGTGGACTTTACTTCAAACAGACCGTCGTCGATTTCCAGGATGGTGACGTCGAATGTACCGCCACCAAGGTCGTAGACCGCGATGGTTTGTGTGTCTTCTTTGTCGAGGCCATAAGCCAACGCAGCTGCTGTCGGCTCGTTGATGATCCGCAGCACTTCCAGACCCGCAATCTTACCGGCGTCCTTGGTTGCCTGACGCTGTTGGTCGTTGAAGTAAGCGGGGACGGTGATGACGGCTTGGGTCACGTCTTCGCCGAGGTAGGATTCGGCGGTCTCTTTCATCTTACCGAGAATGAAAGCGGAGATTTGGGATGGGGAGTATTTCTCACCCTTGCTTTCCACCCATGCCGCGCCGTTGCCACCGTCGATGACCGTGAACGGCATGTTCTTTTTGTCTTTCGCGAGTGCCTTGTCGTCGACGTTTCGACCGATCAGGCGCTTCACAGCGAAAATAGTGTTTTCGGGGTTTGTGACGGCCTGACGCTTTGCAGGTTGGCCAACCAGACGCTCTTCATCGGTGAAGGCGACGATAGAAGGCGTTGTACGTGCGCCTTCGGCGTTTTCGATCACGCGCGGCTTTGAGCCATCCATGATCGCGATACATGAGTTGGTGGTTCCGAGGTCAATACCAATGACTTTGGACATGTTTTCAAATCCCTTCTTCGAGGCGGTTTGAGGCGTGCGGACCTGACGTCAGCATCCGCTGTGCCGGATTGGTTTGAGACGGCATTGGATAGACCGACGCCGTTGATCGGTGGGTATATAGGGTCGGCCCCCGGGGGCTGCAAGCGTCAGAACGCACCAAAAAAGGGGGATCAGACCACTTTTCTAGTGAAAAAACTGAATTGTGCTCACCATCCCTGTGTACTCGCGCAAGTTGGGGTTCAAACTGGCTTAACGGCTGGCGTCGCCTGTGCAGCATCCAGACTGCACAGTGCTGCCGTCAGGCGTGTCATTGAACAGCGTGGCACGCATCCCAAACTCCCGATCTCTCATCCCGTCGTCGCAATATCCGCGCTCAACAATGAGCGTCCTTGTCAGGGATGGACCTTCTTCAAATACGGCAATCGCACCGTTTGATGCGAGACGTTCGCTGACCTGAGTCAGTGTGCGGCGGGTATCTCCGAATGCATGGTACGCATCACCGCGCAGAAACAGCTCAAGCGACCAAAACGGCTCCGTTCCGAAACAGTGGAGCGGCCGCAATATGCTGTCAGCCGGGTGCTGCATCTCTTCAAGAAAGCGCATAGCCGTCCAACCGTTTTGTTCCGCTACGCCGACGAGGCCCCACATGCCGTCAGGCGAGGTGCGCAAGACCTCAATATGCTGCACGTAAGGATCGTAGGTACCGACAATGTCCGCTTGCGGATCAGGCTCTGCGCGGATGTTCAAGACGTCATCTGCAGAAACTTCCGTGACTTGGTATGTTGGAAGAAACCCCTCTGCGCTGGCCGTCGCTGCCAGGCAAATCAACGCAGCGGCCCACTTCACCGGCCGGCGCTCCAACTCAAAGACGCGTGTTTGCGGGTATAAAACTCAGCCATCAGGCCAATCGTGATTAAAACCGCGGTCACGTAAAGTGGGTATGTCCAGCTGCTGAAATGTGGATTGTAGTGCAGGAAGATGAAGCCGCGCGCTTGGTCGATCGCATGAAAAAGCGGATTCCAATCAAAGAGAACTAGCATGCTTGATGGAAGCGAGTTTGCCACGAACATCTTGCCAGAGGCGATCATGTTGGCGCGGGCATAGATGCTCGACCCAATGCTTGCCACGTCCGGCATCCAAGGTTTGAGCGCAAGAAACACCATCCCAACGCCTACGCCAGAAATCCAGGCGACAAGAACCATCGCATAGGCACCGACCATGTTTTCGATGACGATCGGCGTAAAGACGACGTGGTAGACGAAAAGGACAACAATCAGAGAAAGCGTTTGGAGATAGAGCGAAGACAACGCCGCCGCAGAAATCGAGATCGCCGTATTCATGGGCGCATGGTGCATCATTGCCGATGCTGGTCCTTCGGAACCAAAAACGGCAGCCATCGCCTTTGTATGGCACATGAACAAGAATATTCCTGACATGATATAAAGCAGAAAATCGCCGCGAATAGCGGAGCCGCGCATGCCCAGGAAAACAAACAGCAGGTAGAACGTCAGCACGAAGATGACGGTTTGCAACATGTTGAGCAGCAAACCGATCAGCGGATTGCGGTGGCTTTTACGGATCTCGCGGACCGTGGCGTGATAGATCAGCTCAAGCATTCCGAAGGCGGTGCGAGATCGGGTTTTCCGCATTTCAACTTCAAACATCGTTGCCGTCCTGCCCATATGCGTCGCGGGGTTCTTCAGCCCCACTTGTTTTCTGACACGAAATTCTTGCCGTTCGCTTATAAGCGGACCATAAGCCGCCCAAAGGCCAAATTCAACTTTGACGATGGCACAGCAGACCGAAACAAGAGGCATGCAGATGGATTTCGACAAACTGACGCAAGTGATGCGGACGCTCGCGCTTGAGGCAGGCGACAAGATCATGCAATTCTACGACGGTCCCGACTTTGAAGTGAAATCAAAGAGCGATGACAGCCCAGTGACGATTGCTGATGAGGCTGCAGACGCGATCATTAGCGCCGGTTTGCGCACAGCTTTCCCAGACGTTGCTTTGGTGACGGAAGAGCAAGCGGCCTCTCACGGCGTCACCGATACAACCTTTCTGATCGTCGATCCGCTTGATGGGACAAAAGAGTTCATTAACCGCCGTGGCGATTTTACCGTCAACATTGCCTACGTGGTTGATGGTGTTTCGATCCGCGGGGTCGTTTACGCCCCCGCCAAGAACCGCATGTTCTTTACGCAGTCTGATGGCACTTCCGTAGAAGAAGCAGGCCCGTTTGCGAAGGAGTCTGTGGGAACCTTGACGCCGATCAAGGTGACTGATCCGGATAACGCTGCTTTGATGGTTGTGGCGTCGAAGTCGCACCGGGATCAAGCAACAGATGACTACATCGCAAAGTATCAGGTGAAAGATATGACAAGCGCAGGGTCATCTTTGAAATTCTGCCTCGTCGCGACAGGTGAAGCTGACATCTATCCGCGCGTTGGCCGCACAATGGAATGGGATACCGCCGCCGGTCACGCTGTGCTTGTCGGGGCTGGTGGTGACGTCGTGCGCTTTGATGACCATACGCCGCTGCGCTATGGCAAAGACACCTTCGCCAACCCCTTCTTTATCGCTTACGCCCCAGGTGTCGATCTTAAATCAGCCTAATGTCGGTCTTGATCGTCATCCCTGCACGCTACGCGTCGTCGCGTTTCCCTGGAAAGCCGCTGGTTCCAATTACGGGCCCGGAAGGCGTAACGAAGACCTTGATCGAACGGAGCTGGGACGCGGCTATGGCGGTGTCGGGTGTCGATCGTGTTGTTATTGCGACCGACGACGATCGCATCAAGACAACCGCAGAGGGATTCGGCGCTGAGGTCGTCATGACCTCTGAGCAATGCCAAAATGGGACGGAACGCTGCGCAGACGTGCTTCGGAGAATCGCCGACCGTTTCGAAATTGTCGTCAATTTGCAAGGCGATGCGCCATTGACGCCACCATGGTTCGTCGAAGAACTCATCTCAGGATTGCGCGAAAATTCTTGGGCGCAAATTGCGACGCCCGTCTTGGCGACGGACGGCGCGACGCTTAGGCGGTTTCAGGAAGACCGGGCTGCTGGGCGCGTCGGTGGTACAACCGCAGTGTTTGACCGCAATTATCGCGCGCTCTACTTTTCCAAAGAAGTTATTCCTTTTTTGCCCAAAAATTATGCAAGCGATGCGCAAACGCCCGTATTTCATCATGTTGGCGTTTATGCGTATCGGCCGGAAGCACTGGAGGCTTACAACCTTTGGGCGGCTGGGCCACTCGAAAAGAATGAGGGGCTGGAGCAGCTACGTTTCCTCGAAAATGGCGAACCGGTGCTTTGCGTGCTGGTCGATGCGAGAGGTCGAATCTTTTGGGAAGTGAACAATCCGGAAGACGTCGAGCGTGTCGAAATGGTCATCAAGGGGGAAAGGTCGGGATAATCCGACCTGCACACAGCGGCGGAATTGTGATAGCTTGCCATAAGAACGTCGCAATCGGTCGCTACGTCCGGTGATAGTCAATACGAGTTAGGTAATCTGATGACCAGAAAAGTTACAAAAGTTATTTTCCCCGTTGCGGGACTCGGCACGCGCTTTTTGCCGGCTACGAAATCCGTACCGAAGGAAATTATGACTTTGGTTGACAAGCCGTTGGTGCAATACGCCATCGACGAAGCCCGCGAAGCCGGGATCAAGGAATTCATCTTTGTAACCTCCCGCGGCAAAGGCGCGTTGGAAGATTACTTTGACAAAGCCCCGCAGTTGGAACGGTCGTTGGAAGAAAAAGGGAAGAATGATCTTCTCGACATTCTGAAAGCCACGAACATGGACAGCGGCGAGATTGCTTATACGCGTCAGCATGAGGCCTTGGGTCTTGGTCATGCGGTTTGGTGTGCCCGTCACCTTGTCGGCCCTGATGAGCCCTTTGCGGTGATGCTGCCAGATGACGTGATTGCATCTGAGAAGTCGTGCCTCGCACAGATGATCGAAGCGCACGAAGAGACCGGCGGCTCTATGGTCGCAGCAATGGAAGTCTCGCCTGAAGCCACCAAAGCCTACGGTGTGCTGGATGTGAAAGCGACAGACGGACCCGTCAACGATGTTGCTGGCATGGTTGAAAAGCCCGCGCTGGGCACTGCACCCTCTAACTTGGCTGTCATTGGTCGCTATGTCCTGTCGTCGGACGTGATGAAGAACCTGAGCACCATCAAGCCCGGTGCAGGCGGAGAACTTCAGCTGACTGACGCCATCGCGCAAGAGATCAAAGAAGGCCGTAAGGTTTACGGTTTCGAGTTTGAAGGGAAGCGTTACGACTGCGGGTCCAAAGCGGGCTATTTGCAGGCCACCGTCGCGTTTGCATTGAACAACCCAGAACTGCGCGATGAATTCGCGTTGTATCTGGATGGCGTCATCAACCATAAAATGGCTGCTGAGTAACCCTTGATCGGGTCTGCATGGGATGCATATCGCCTGCGGATCCGTCGGAAACGGTACTTGGCTCGGGCTTATCAAAAGTCCAAACAGCTAACAAAGGATTCAGATCGGACGGGCCAGATTGGTTCGTCCGATATTTTATGTTTCGCCACCGTGCGGAATGAGGCGCTACGATTGCCGTTTTTTCTGGCGCACCATCGTAAGCTTGGTATCAATCACTTTCTGATCGTTGACAACGGAAGTGAAGATGGCACGCGAGAGATGCTGCAAGAGCAACCGGATGTGTCGCTTTGGCGGACCGACGAAAGCTACAAACTGTCCCGCTTCGGAATGGATTGGCTGACGGCCCTGCAGTGGAAATACGGTCATGGCCACTGGTGCCTGACGGCGGACGTGGATGAAGCGTTGATTTATCCGGAATGGACGACACGCCCTTTGTCTGTCCTGACGGCATGGCTTGCCGCCCAGAATGTCCGATCCTTTGGGGCTATATTGCTAGATCTTTATCCGAAGGGGCCATTGTCGACTCAACCCTATACTGCCGGTCAAGACCCCACGGAGGTGTTGGATTGGTTTGACGCGGATAACTACCGTCGCCGCCGCAACCCGCACTTTCAAAACGAGTGGATTCAAGGCGGCGTACGGGAACGTGTTTTCTTCGCAGATCGTCCAGAGCGCGCACCGACCTTGAATAAGGTTCCGTTAGTAAACTGGCACAGGTCTTACGCCTATGTGACGTCAACCCATCATATGCTGCCACGACATCTGAATCATGTCTTTGACAGCCAAGTTGACGGTCTGCCATCAGGGGTTCTGCTGCACAGTAAGTTTCTTAACACGATTGGCGCCAAATCCGCCGAGGAGCGGGAGCGGCGCCAGCATTTTGAGAACTCCGATCTCTATGCCGATTATTATCAACGACTCATTGATGACGTTGACTTATGGTATGAAGGATCAACACGGTTCATGGGCTGGCAGCAGCTTGTGGACCTCGCGTTAATGTCACAAGGTAACTGGCCGGACTGATCCACCCGCATCGTGCTTGTGGATTCAGCCGACCTTGGTATTGATTGTTTCCAAATCAGCAATCCGAGGCGCGTGCCACAGGTGTACGCAAATTCGGAGTCAACAGAGCGGTAAGACAGGGCACGGACGGTATTTGGGCCTGATGAATTCATATCGGCTCCGCTTGCGCCGCAAGCGTTTCAAACTGCGTGCCCGCCGAAAGGGGCTGCAGCTGAAGGCGCTTGCCAATCGAACGGATCAGATCGAAGCGGGTCAGATCCTTCTTTTCTGTACCTGCCGGAACGAAGATGTGCGGCTGCCATACTTTCTGCGCTATTATCGCGATCTGGGAGTCGATCATTTCTTCTTTGTCGACAACAGTAGTGATGATGGCGGGGCGGAGTATCTGGCTGGCCAACCTGATGTGTCGGTTTGGTCGACAAAGGGCAGCTACAAGAAGGCGCGCTTCGGCATTGATTGGCTCACCTATCTGCAAATGAAATATGCCGAGGGGCATTGGTGCCTCACGGTAGATGTAGATGAGTTCTTTATTTTCCCGTTTTGCGACACGCGGCCCGTTGCAGCGTTGACCGATTGGCTGGACAGTTCAAACATCCGGTCTTTCGGTGCGGTGATGCTGGATATGTATCCCAAAGGGAAAATCACAGATGTGCCGTATGAGCGGGATGGCAATCCGCTGGACATCGCGCCGTGGTTTGATGCCGGTAACTACACAATCAGTCGGAACCCTGCATACCGGAACCTGTGGATCCAGGGTGGCCCACGCGCACGTGTCTTCTTTGCAGACAAGCCGAAGAAGGCGCCGGCACTCAATAAGGTGCCTTTGGTGAAATGGTCGAAAGCCTACACCTATGTGAGCTCCACCCACATGCTGCTGCCCCGCGGATTGAACCTGGTGTACGATGAGGCGGGAGGCGAGAAAGCATCTGGTGTGCTGCTGCACATGAAGTTCCTCGATACTTTTGGGGCGAAAGCGAAAGAAGAGCTGTCGCGGCAGGAACACTACGCTCAAAGCGCGGAATACATGGCGTATGTGGATGGGATGAAAACTAGTCCCGACCTGTGGTGCAAGTGGAGCGAGAAATACATCAACTGGCGCCAGCTTGAGATCCTTGGGATCATGTCTAAAGGAAACTGGGCATGAGCAGCGTCGGGATCATCATGCTAGTGCATACGGCCTTTGAGCGGGCCGAACAGGTGATCCGGCATTGGGTGCGAGGCGATTGTCCTGTTGTTGTCCATGTCGACACGAACGTGCCCGACGCGACCTTTATGGCGTTTCAAGAGGCGTTAGCGGATCTGAAAGTCATGGTCCGGTTTTCGACGCGGCATCGGTGCGAGTGGGGGACTTGGGGCATGGTTTCTGCCACCCAAGACGCCGCCGAGATGTTGCTGACAAAGTTTCCTGACGTGCGCCATGCCTACCTGGCTTCCGGTGCTTGTTTGCCTCTGCGGCCGGTTGAAGAACTGCGCAGCTATCTTGATGGGCGCCCGCGGACAGACTTTATCGAAAGCGCTACAACAGCTGACGTGCCGTGGACCGTTGGCGGCTTGGACCATGAGCGGTTTACGCTCCGCTTCCCATTTGCGTGGAAGAGTAACAGGCGCATGTTTGACTTCTACGTCGGGCTCCAGCGTTCATTCCGCTATCGACGCAAGATCCCCGAAGGATTGGTGCCGCACATGGGGTCGCAATGGTGGTGCCTGACGCGGCAGACACTTTCCGCGATCCTGCAAGACCCGGACCGTAAAGCCTATGATGCCTACTTCAAGCGGGTCTGGATTCCGGATGAGAGCTACTTCCAAACGCTTGCCAGGCTCTATTCCCAGAATATTGAAAGCCGTTCGCTTACCCTGTCGAAATTTGATTTTCAGGGCAAACCACACATCTTTTATGACGACCACTTGCAATTGCTGCGCCGCTCTGACTGCTTTGTTGCGCGGAAGGTCTGGCCGCGCGCTGGACGCCTTTATGCGACATTCCTCAGCAAAGACCCCGCCACGCTGAAGGCTGCGGAGCCGAACCCGGGTAAGATTGACCGCATCTTTGCGAAGGCGGTGGATCGCCGGACGCTGGGCCGCCCCGGGCTTTACATGCAAAGTCGTTGGCCACGGCAAGAGCGGGACAACAGCGTTACATCCTTCCCCTATTCGGTGTTCGAAGGGTTCACGGAGCTTTTTGAGAACTTTGAGTTTTGGCTTGCGCGTGAAACCTCTGCCAGGGTGCATGGCCACCTGTTTCACCCCGATCGCGTGATGTTTGACGGGCGACAGGATCACTTCCAAGGTGCGCTGTCGGACAGCGCTGCTTTGCGTGACTACCAGCCGCAGATGTTCCTAACGAACCTGATCTGGAATACGCGGGGGGAACAGCAAGCGTTTCAGTTTGGCCCTAGCGACTTGCAGAAGATTGGGCCGATCATGGCGAGGGATCGCAACGCGCAGATTTCCGTCATTTCGGGCGCCTGGGCTGTGCCGCTGTTTCTGTCAAACCGGAACTTCGCGGACATACGAGTGGACGCAGCGCGGCTCCAGCAAATCGAGAACGCCCATCTGAAAGAGCTGCGGAGCCCGGATACAAAGGCCCGCGTCCGGATTTGGACGATGGCGGATTTCGTCGATAACCCGATGGAAGCCTTGCAGACCATTGTCGATGAAATGACTGGGACGTCGGTGCGACGGCTGACTGAGGCGCCGCGCATGGTGGACTTGCAAGGGTTTGGCCAGTTTTTGCAGAACCTGAAGAACCAAGGCATGCATCCTTATTTGATGGGCGACTTCCCGGTCGAAAACGCGATGCCCGCACCGAAACAGAAGGTGCGCAAGCCTTATCTGGTGCGGAAGTGACCGGGCGTTTCGACTACTTCGTTGTCTTTGCGGAGATGCGAACCGGATCGAACTTTCTTGAGGCGAACATCAACAGCTTTGACGGGCTGACCTGCCATGGAGAGGCGTTTAACGGCGCCTTCATCGGCTACCCCAACCAGGACCACATTCTGGGTGTCACCCAGACGGAGCGGGAGGCGGACCCGGCCCATTTGATTGATGCAATCAAGACAAAGACGCCGGGTATGGGAGGTTTTCGATATTTCAGTGATCATGATCCACGTGCGCTTGATATCATTCTGTCAGATCCGCGCTGTGCTAAGATCATCTTGACCCGCAATCCGTTGGACAGCTTTGTCAGTTTGCAGATTGCGAAAGCCACGGGGCAGTGGAAGCTGACGAATGTGAAACATGCGCGTCAGCAGAAGATCAGCTTTGACGTGGCGGCGTTTGAAAGCCATTTGGAAGGGCTGCAGGCCTTCCAAGTGACCTTGTTGAACGCCCTGCAGAAGTCCGGCCAAACCGCGTTTTATGTTGCTTACGAAGACCTACAGGATCTCGAAGTGATGAACGGGCTGGCTGCGTTTCTTGGGGTTGAGGCCCGGATCGATGCTTTGGACGATAGGCTTAAGCGTCAGAACCCTGATGGTCTTGATGCAAAGGTTATGAACTTTGAGGAGATGGCAAAGTCGCTGTCGCGGCTTGATCGTTTTAACCTCAACCGGACCCCAAACTTTGAACCGCGCCGGGGGCCACAGGTGCCGACCTATGTCGCTGCCCCGCGCGCGCCGCTCCTGTTTCTACCGCTTGCGGGTGGTCCGACGGAAGCCGTTACGGCCTGGTTGTCTGGCCTCGACGATGGCGCGCCGGTGCTGGATGGATTTAGCCAGAAAACCCTTCAACAGTGGAAGAACGCTATGGTGGGGCATCGGGCATTCACGGTGTTGCGCCATCCGCTCGCGCGCGCCCATTGGGCCTTTTGCGCATACATCCTACCGACCGGTGCAGACAGCTTTCCAGACTTGCGCAACGCATTGTCAAAGCAGTTCAGCGTGCCGCTGCCGGCGTTTGATCCGTTTCGGGACCCCGACGGAGGCTACGATGACGCCGCCCATCGGACAGCGTTTCTCGCGTTCTTGCGTTTCTTGAAACGGAACCTGGCGGGGCAAACCGGATTGAGGATTGATCCATCCTGGGCCAGTCAACTGACACTGTTGCAAGGCAAGGTCGAGGTTGGCTTGCCGGATATTGTGATGCGGGAAGACCGGTTAGAAGCCGATCTGTCGATCCTGGCGGCCCAGATTGGGCGAGAGACGATGCCGGCCGTGGCGGATGTGACGGACGCCTATGCGGCGCGCTTGTCGCGGATCGTTGATGCGGAATTGCAGAGCGCTGCGCGTGACGCTTATGCACGCGACTTCACAGCATTCGGATTTGGGGATTGGGCCTAGGCCGCTTGGGCTTGGGCCTCTGTCAGGATCGTGTGCAACGTTGCGGGATCGGCGTTGGCGCGTAGCTTAGCTTGCATATCTGCGTCACGCATCGTGCGTGAGACGAGCGCCAGGGCCTTAAGATGATCTACGCCAGCGTTTTCGGGGGCGAGCAATGCAAAGACCAAGTCGACTGGCTGGCGATCCACCGAGTCAAAATCAATCGGCTTTTCGATCCGCAAGAACATGCCGCAAACGCTTTCGAGTTCGCCCAACCGCGCGTGCGGTAGTGCGATCCCGTGTCCAACGCCGGTGGGGCCGAGCGCTTCACGCTCGGCCAATGCGTCAATGACGGTTCCTGCGTCAAGGCCATAGGCAGAGACAGCGATATCGCCCAAATCGTGGAATAAGCGCTTCTTGCTAGTGCAAGCGCCTAACGTCTTCACAGCTTCCGGCTTTAGAATGTCCGAAATTTGCATGTCTCTCGCTTTCCGACTGGGTCGAGATCAACCCATGTTTTTCGGATCGACCCAGCTGATATTGCCATCTTCGCGTCGGTAGACGACGTTGATGCCGTTGTGTTTCTCGTTGCGGAACACCAATGCGGGGGCATTGGCCAACTCCATCTGCATCACCGCTTCACCTGCTGACAACGACGGTATCTTCATTTCCGTCTCAGCGATGATCATTGCGCTGACTGTGTCGTTTTCGGCCTCTCCCGACTCGTCTGATGGGGCGAGGATATAGGACCCCGCGTCTGAGAGTTCAACCGGTTGCTGGCGCTCCTTATGGTGATCTTTCAACCGACGCTTGTATCTGCGCAATTGCTTGTCCATCTTTTCCAGTGCGGAATCAAAAGCTGCATAGATATCAGGCTCATGGCCGCGGGCCTGTGCTGTCAGACCGGTCGATAAATGAATAACGGTTTCGCAGACATACTCGTGCCCTGACTTCGAAAAAACGATGTTGGCGTCGGTGGGACGACCAGCATACTTCGCCAGCATGTCGCCTGTTTCGGTCTGCACATGCGTTTGCAGTGCATTACCGATATCAATCTGTTTTCCGCTAATCTGATACCGCATCTGGTCTCCTGTCTTGTCGGTGTGCACCGGACGGAAAACGGGCGGGTATGCCCGTGGGGCCCGCCTAGCTACACGCGTGGAAGTGCGATAACGTCGGTGTTTTCAGGGTGTTGATCACCATCCCAGGCGGTGTTGCCTGGCAGATCCGTGAATCTGAAACACGTGTTGCCATCTGCGCCATTGGGCGCTTTGGCTGAGCTTTTGTCAAATGTTTTAGTGTGAAGGAGCCGTTAACAATCTTACACGACTCGGAAACTATCGCCCAAATAGACGCGCCGCACGTTCTCGTCTTTGATCACGTCCTCGGTTGTTCCGCTCATCAGCACCTTACCGTCATGCAGGATGTAAGCGCGGTCGACGATCTGCAAGGTTTCTTGCACATTGTGATCGGTGATCAGGACCCCGATGCCCCGGTTCTTCAAGTCAGCCACGAGGTGGCGGATTTCGCCGACCGCAATTGGGTCAACTCCCGCAAAAGGTTCATCGAAAAGGACATACTTTGGGCCTGCGGCCAAACATCGCGCAATCTCAACCCGGCGACGTTCCCCGCCCGAAAGCGCCAATGCAGGTGCGCGGCGCAGCCGTTCGATTGAGAATTCCGACAACAGTGATTCCAGTTTGTCGCGTCGCGCTTTCTTGTCTTCGACCGCAATTTCCAGGATCGCTTTGATGTTATCTTCAACCGAGAGACCCCGGAAGATCGACATTTCTTGTGGGAGATATCCGATGCCAAGTTTGGCGCGGCGATACATCGGAAGTGTTGTGACATCGCGTCCGTCGATCAGGACCTGACCGCCTTCGGGTGTCACGAGGCCAGCGATAGAATAGAAACAAGTGGTTTTGCCGGAGCCGTTCGGCCCAAGAAGGGCAACAACCTCTCCGCGTCCAAGCTCCATGCTGACGTCCCAAATCACGGTTCGTTTGCCATAGCTCTTGCGCAAGTTGACAATCCGCAGCCCGGCGCCGCCGTCTTGGACTGTCAAATTCGCCATTGTCTAGTTTCCTTGCTGAAAGACGGTTCGCACCCGTCCTTCCATTTGGGCATTCCCGGTTGCCACATCAATGGTCATACGATCAGCAGAAAGGGCGGAAGCGCCTTGGGTTAGCAGAACCTCGCCCACCAGAACCAGATTGCCGTTCTGCAAATCGTAGGTTGCGCTCTGGGCTTCGGCAGCCTCGGCACCGTTTGCAAAGGTCACGCCGCCTGTCGCCTCAAAGCTGGCGATGTCGCCAGAGGTCGCGTCGTAGACCACCTGCGCCCGGGCGGCTGCGATGCGTAAATCACCCTGACCAATCACGACGTTGCCGTCGAAGATGGCGGTACCGGTGTCTTGATCGACGCTGAGGCTGTCCGCCGCAACCTCAACTGGCGCGCCAGGGTCTGTGGTGATCCCACCGAGGTTGATGTTGGTCTGCGCGAGGGCAGGTGACGCCAGCATAAGGGCTGTGAAGATGATCCAGTGTTTCATGGGGTGTCCTTATGGGCTGTCTTGTCCTGGGGTGTACACCAGCCGCACCCCTTGTGTGAACACCATCTGCTGACCAGTGCCATCAGCTGTGACGTGAATGCGTACTTTGCCTGCAGTGACGTCACCGAAAGGGGCTTGAATGGCAAGTTCGCCGTCAGAGACAATTTCCCCGGTTTTCAGGTCTGCCGTCAGGCCGTTGGTTTCCATGGTGTAGCCCGTCGACGTGATGACGCGTGACAAACCGTTGAGCCGGGCGGTCTGGTCGACTGTGTTCAGTTCACTTGTGCCGGAGGTGATGTTGAGCTTGGTGCCTTCCGGTGTGTCGAGGTCGATCGTAAGGCGTTCGACGAGAAGGGTATCAGGGTTGTCCGCTTGCGGTTTTGCTTCGACTGCCTGCACGGCAACAATCGATCCGTCGTCGGTGAGGCCAGAAAACTGCGGCGCGGTGATCTGCTGTTCCTGCGCGATTGCTTCAATCTGCGCGATGGGGATTTCTTGCGTTTGGTTTGCCGGGTTGCGCGCAAACAGGAAGAGTGTGGAGAGAAGAGCAAGCGCGCCGATGGGCAGGAGGATCTTGAGCCAGCCGACAAGCCAGGTGTGGAAATTGGCGTCGGTCGCCATCTAAACCACGCCGGCGCGCAGGCAGTCGTGGATATGCAGGATGCCCGCGACCGCGCCAGGGCGCTTCGGGTCGACGACCAACAAGCAGGTCATCTTACGGCCATGGCTGCCGTTCATGATCGCAACGGCCGCTTCCGCTAACGCGTCTGGGGCGATGGTTTCTGGGTTAGGTGTCATCACGTCGCCCGCGGTTTTTTCGAGGAGACCATGCATATTGCGACGCAGGTCACCGTCGGTGACGATGCCCACAAGACGGTGGTCGTCGTCCAAGACGCCGACCATGCCAAACCCTTTTTGGCTAATGGTTAGCAGGGCGTCAGACATGGGTGTTCCGACGCCCACAAGTGGGATCGCCTGACCCGTGTGCATCAAGTCGCTGACCTTCGAAAGTCGCGCGCCGAGTTTGCCGCCAGGGTGGAAGGCGCGGAAGTTTTCCGGCGTGAAGTCCCGGTGCTCCATCAGCGCGATGGCCATCGCATCACCAAGGGCGAGTGTCATCGTGGTGGAGTTTGTGGGGACAACGTTTGTTCCGCACGCCTCACCCAGTTGCGGCAAAACGATACTCACGTCTGCTTGCCGCATCAGCGTGCTCTCTGCGCGGCTCGCCACGCCGATCAATGGGATTTGAAAGCGGCGCGTGTGAGCGACTACATCTGCCAGTTCTGGCGTTTCGCCGGAGTTGGAGAGAACCATCACAACGTCCCCCACCGCCAGCATACCCATGTCGCCATGGGAGGCTTCAGCAGGGTGAACGAAATGAGCAGGTGTGCCGGTGCTTGCAAAGGTTGCTGCGACTTTGCGGGCGATATGACCCGACTTGCCCATACCGGAGACGATGACGCGCCCCTGAGCTGCCAAGATCAGTTCGATCGCTGCAACAAAGCTATCACCCAACCCTTCGCCCAATTTGGCAATCGCGGTGGCCTCGTCCGCAATGACGCGTTTGCCGGCCGTGAGGAGTTTGGTGGGGTCAGTCATCTTAGTGCGCAAAGATATCTGTTTCGGGCCAACCGGCCAGATCAAGCTTGGCGCGCATTGGGAGGAAGTCAAAGCAGGCCTGCGCCATCTCTGTCCGTCCTTCGCGGGCGAGCATCGCATCAAAGGCATCTTTCAGTTTGTGCAGGTAAAGGACATCGGAGGCCGCGTAGTCGAGTTGCGCATCTGTTAGATCCGCAGCGCCCCAGTCGCTTTGCTGTTGGTGTTTAGAGATGTCGATACCCAGCATGTCTTGGAGCAGTATCTTGAGGCCGTGACGGTCCGTGAACGTGCGGACCAGTTTTGAGGCGATCTTCGTGCAGTAGACCGGTGCGGTGAGCGTCCCAAAAGTATGTTCCAGCGCGGCAATGTCGAAGCGGCCAAAGTGGAACAGCTTCAGCACATTTGGGTCGGCGAGCATCTTGCAAAGGTTTGGTGCCTCGGTCTGGCCTTGGGCAATTTGGACAAGGTGACATTCACCGTCACCACCGGACATCTGGATAAGGCACAGACGATCGCGGTGCGGGTTGAGGCCCATGGTTTCACAATCGATGGCCACGATTGGGCCAAGGTCCAGCCCATCGGGAAGGTCGTTTTGATATAGGTGGTTGGCCATCTTTGTCCTCACTACAACGGTGCCCCGCAGATAAGCTGCAGGGCTCTGCGGCGCAATGAGAAGTCCGCGAATGGGTTAAATGCTGCTCAATCTGTGGCGCTGCAAAAGCTCTAGCAAGATCTCTTTCGCGGCCATGCGGTGGGCGCGGTGAATGTTTCGTGCAGCAACGGGATCGCCTTGCCGGATCGCGTTGACCACTTTGGCGTGATCTTCATTTGACCGTGTTGGCGCAGGCCGCATGTAGAGCGTGACCATCCGCGCGCGGCGCACTTGGTCAGCCAGCATGCCGCTGATCTGAACGATACGTGCGTTGCCACTGAGGTGGGTCAACGCGTGGTGGAAGACATCGTCGGCTGCGGCCCAAGCCTCGCGATCGTCGCGGGCCAGTGCATCTTCCATGTCTTGGATGGCTGAGGTCAGCGTCATCAGCTCTGCCTCTGGCAAGTTGCGTTCAGCGGCTTTCGCCGCGGCGAGGCTCTCCAGCTCTGTCAGAATGTCATATATCTCTGCCATGTCGGATGGCGACAAAGGTTTTATGCGAGCGCCTTTGCGGGGGCGAACCTCGACCAGGCCCTGCGCCTCGAGGCGCAGCAGGGCCTCGCGGACGGGGGTGCGAGACATGCCTAGGCGATCTGCTAATTCGCTTTCGAGATGGTCTGTGCCAGCGCCGAGTTCTCCTGAAAAGATCATCGCACGCAATTTTGCCACTGCGATTGCTGTGTTCGACCCCGCGACAATAACGTCACTTTTGACCATCTAGTTTTACCTTTTGTCCCTCGTGCGCCGATCGGTAGATCGCGCCCTCCGCCATCATCACATACAGGTAATCTGACGCGACGTTTTCAAGGGGAACATTTTTGAGAAGGTGACGCAAAACATGCGCTTGCAGATGGTAAGTACAATCACCGCCGAACGTGGTGGCGGTACTTTTTGACAGAATCTCTTGTGCGGACTCGGACCCAAAACGGCGCAAATAGACGGACCCGTCACCGAAGAGTGTGAGCGACCCTTGGGTGCCTTCGAAGAGTCCTTCACCCATTGTGCAGCGCGTGTTTTCGGCCGCATGGTCGAGAAGACGGTTCCCATCAAACAGGCTGCGTGGGCCACTTTGGTGTTGGAACTGGATGATCCCTGCGTCCTCTCCGGCAATCACTGGATTGTCGCGATAGAGGTCGGCGTAGACGTTTGCGAAGTCACCAAACATGTAGCGAAACACATCGATGTAATGGACGGCGGTTTCGTGAACCAGAAAGCGTGGCATGGTTTGAAAGTAGGCTTGGCGGGCCAGATAGGCATCCGCGCCCTGGCCATCCCCTGGGCGCAGGCGGAAGGACGCTTGCAGCGGGTCGCCAATATCGCCCGCTTCCATGGCAGCCTTGATCGCGCGGTACCAGGGTTGGAAGCGGAAGTTCTCATGCACAATTAGCGTCGCGCCTTGCGCTTTGGCTGCCGATGTCACCCGCGTTGCTGTTTCGAGATCACCGCAGAACGGCTTTTGGCAGACAATTGTCCGGATGCCGTAATCCAGCGCGGTCTGGATCGCAGCCTCGTGTGCGGCAGGTGGGACAATGATGTCGAGGATATCGGGCTGAGTGGCATCCAGCATGGGCGACAGCGCCGAAAAGGCCGGGTGCCCTGTCTCTGTCGCCCGTTGCAGATCGTTGTCCGCGACACCAACCAGATTTGCGCCATCAAGCCGTTCCCACCCATCTATGTGGAAGCGGCTGAAGTATCCGGCCCCAAGGCACGCGACCTTCACCGTCATGCAGCGATGACCCCTGGCGCGACACTTTCTTGGATCGCTGCGGCGGCCTGTGCCGTGGTCGCGGTACCACCAAGGTCTGGTGTCACGGTTCCGCGGGTCAGCACCTGGTGGTCGACCGCTGCGCGGATCGCGTCGGCATTTTCTACCATCTCTGGGATGCCGTGTCGGTCCCCGAGCCAGTCAAGCATCATGGCGGCGGACAAGACCATTGCGAACGGGTTGGCGACGCTTTTCCCTGCGATGTCCGGGGCAGATCCATGGCATGGTTGGAACACCGCATGCTTCAGTCCGATATCCGCAGAAGGGGCGAGGCCAAGGCCACCCATCAGCCCCGCGCCGAGGTCTGACAGAATATCGCCGAACATGTTTTCGGTCACGAGGACGTCGAACGTCTCTGGCTTTTGAACCATCCATAGTGCGGTCGCGTCGACATAGGCGTGGTCTGCGCCGATGTCTGGATGTTCTTTCGCGATCTCATCGAAGATACCGCGGAAAAAGGCGAAGGCGCGGAAGACGTTCGCTTTGTCGACGCAGGTGACGCGGCCAGGACCATGCCCCTTCGCGCGGCGCCCCTTGGCAAGATTGAACGCAAACTGAAATAGCTTTTCCGAGGTTTCACGCGTGATACGCAGTGTTTCTGTTGCTTCTGTTTCGCTCACATCACCTTTGGCTTGACTAAAGAAGAGCCCTTCCGTGCTTTCGCGGATCAAGACAAAATCGATGCCTGTGTCATCTGGCAAATTCAGTGGCGTGAGGCCGCCGGGTGGAACGCGGACTGGCCGGACGCCTGCGAAAAGGTCCAGTTCCTTCCGCAAGTCGATCTGTGGAGAGATCTCCGTCCCGTCGGGATAGCGCACGTCTGGTAGGCCCATAGCAGAGAGTAAGATAGCGTCAGCTTGTGTTGCGGCCTCGAGCGCTTGGGGCGGTAGGCTTTCACCAGTCTTCGCATAATGTGCAGCACCGGCGGGCAACGCGCGAAAGTCGAAGACGTATGTCTTTGCTTGCGCGGCACAGGCGCGCAACAGTTGCACCGTCGGACCCGTGATTTCAGGCCCGATGCCGTCTCCTTCGAAAACAGCGATTTGAAATGATCGTGCCATGTGTATTGTCCTCCCGCCGCATCGTCAGTTGACGGCAACATCCTTAATGTATACGTTAATGTATGCGTAGTAAAGATCTATTGCTCGATCAGGCGCAATTTGCAGTATAGCATAATTTGGGGGTTCCAATGACATTTGCTGTTTGTGTCTCATTCCACATCCACGAGGATCGCACCTCTGTTTTTTTGCCATTAATTGCCGAGAACGCAGCACAATCTCTGCGTGATGAACCTGGCTGTTTGCGATTTGATGTGCTGACGGACCCTTCACGTCCAGGGGAAGTTTTTTTGTATGAACTCTATTCGGATGCTGCGGCTTTTGACACGCATCTCGCGACGGCGCATTTTAAGGCCTTTGACACGGCGTCCGCACCCATGATCGCCGATAAAAGCGTAACAACTTATCGGCAGGTTAAGGCATGAGCCTATGGGAGGTTCATGCAGTCAAATATGCTGACCGCAATGCGCGCACGCGGGCTGACAGCTTTATCTTTGATGACAACCACGATGCTCCGCACGCGATGGACTATTTCATGTGGGTGTTGAGATCAGGGGATCAAACGATCTTGGTCGATACCGGGTATGATGGGGCAGAGGCGGCGCTCCGTGATCGTCCGATCCGGATAGATCCCGCAGAGGCCTTAGCGCCGCTTGGGCTGACGCCGGAAGGGATCACGAAGCTTATCGTGACGCACTTGCACTACGACCACGCCGGTGGACTATCACTCTTCCCGAATGCCGAGCTTCACATGCAGGCCGCCGAGATGGCCTATGCGACAGGGCCGTGCATGTGTCACGACACGCTGCGCATGCCCTTTACGGCGGATCACATTTGCACGGTCGTGAAGCGGCTATATGCCGGGAAGGTGGTCTTTCATGACGGTTCAGCTGAGATTGCGGATGGCGTGACCGTGCATTGTATCGGTGGTCATTCGCGTGGGTTGCAGGCAGTGCGGGTCCGGACCAAAGCCGGGTGGCTTGTCCTTGCTTCTGACGCCGCGCATTTTTGGGAGAATGTCCGCGTGCGTAAGCCGTTTCCAATCGTCGTGGATCTGCAAAACATGCTGAATGGGTTTCAAACATTGGAAACGTTGGCGAGCCATCCTGACTTGATCATCCCAGGTCACGACCCGCTTGTGCGACAGTGCTTTCCCCAGGATATTGCCGAACATATCACGCGGCTTGATCACGGTCCTATTGGAGAGATTTTGGTATAGGATTGATCGCCGGGCCACCCAAGGGCGCGATTGCCATTACGCGGTAGTGATTTCGATTCGTCTGCTGATGACCACATTTGGCAGCTCGTCGGCCACATAAAACGAAACTGACTTCGTCGTTAATCCCCTTAAAAATAGAGCGTATACGCTCTTACTCGCTTAAAGAAGCGTTACCAGCCCAACTTATGCGACATTTCTGCCACTTTTCCGCCACAATCGAGGCGCAAAAAAGGCGGGTAACGAGTAATTCGCCACATTTGCCCCCGATTCTGGCGCGTTTTTCGGTGTTAAGTATCTGCTACTGCACCATAAAACACCCACCTTAAGGCTTCGTGGACATTCGGCGAAAAACCCCCATTTGGGCGGGACCCCAGTTTGCGAGGCTGTTCACCAAACAGTAACCTTGTTCCACTGGGGAGTACGCCGGAAAGGCTGTTTGGGTGATTGATACTGGGGATGCAAATCTCGACGCTATCGTCGACGGTTTGTTGCACGGTCAGACCGACGTTGAGTCGACCGAGATCACATATACTTTTGCGTTACCAACGTCACTGGCCGGTGTTGAGGGTTATTCCGCACTGAATCAAGCGTCGATTGATCGGCACCTTGCTGTCTTCGCGAGCGTTTCGACATTTACTGGCGCGACGTTTCGTGAAGTCGATCCGATCGAAGAAGTCCCCTCTTTTACTTTTACCTTTCTCGAAGATGTTGCGACTGCTTATGTCGTCGATTTTGAGGGAAGTACCTTACATGTCTACAATCCAGAAAGGGATCAGCCAGAGCTTGGCTCTTACACCGACCACCTGATCCTTCATGAGGTCGGCCATGCACTTGGGCTTGAGCACGGTCACGAGTTCAATGGCACCCCGCGCGAGTACCAGGGTCATTCTTGGAGCGTGATGTCATATCGCGCGCATCCCGACACCGAAAGCCTGTTTTACACCGATAGCCACGGTCCAGAAACTTACATGATCGCCGATATTGCGGCGCTGCAGTACCTCTACGGGGCGAATTTTGAAACACAAGCGGGCGACACAACATACACCGTGAACTTTCTTACGGGCGAGTTCTTCATCGACGGCGTTGGCCAGGGTGTGCCGATCAACCGCGAAGTCTTACGCACGATTTGGGATGGCGCAGGTAATGATACACTCGACCTGTCAAATGCGTTGTCCCGACTCGAAATTGATCTCCAGCCAGGCGCTTTCACAAGTTTCGGTGACATGTTCTTGGCGTACCAAGGTCAGAATGAACAGGGACAGGCCCTCTATGCAGAAGGGAATCTAGCAAATCCGTACCTTTACCAGGGCAACACAAGTTCGTTGCTTGAGAATGCGATTGGTGGGCGGTTCTCGGACAAAATTGTTGGCAATGTCGCGGACAACCGGTTGGAAGGACGCGGTGGGAACGACAGCATCTTTGGGTTAGTTGGCGATGATGAGCTGATCGGCGGTGATGGGAATGACCTGATCATTGACGGTGTCGGTGACACAACCGCGGCCGGTGATGCGGGCGACGACTTTGTCATCGTGCTGTCAGGGACTGGTTCCCTGACTGGTGGCGATGACAACGACATATTGGTTGGCGGCATCGACAATGATGTTCTCGATGGTGGTGCCGGAAACGATGTGCTGCGCGGCGATGCGGGGCATGCCTTTCTTTTTGGTGCTGACCAGTTGATTGGTGGAACCGGCGACGACCTGTTGATGGGGGGTCGGGGCGCGGATGAGTTTATCTTCACCCCAAATTCCGGAGAGGACACTATTGCTGCGGTCAAATCGACCGATCTCGCCCCTGGTGAGATCGGTAGTGTCGCACCGGAGGGTGCTGACTTCCGCAGCGGTATCGACCTTATTGTTCTGCAAGACTTTGTCGACGTGACGGAAGAAAACGTTATGTCGTTCGTGGCAGATGACCCCGACACGGGTCACGCTGTTTTCTCGGCCGAGGGGACGCTTGTCCACTTCTTTGCTCTGACAATGGATCAGATAGCTGCAGAGGATTTCATGTTCCTATGACGATTTCGCGTGTTTTTGCATCCTGTTTTGCGCTGGCTCTTGTAGCTGCGTGCGGTGGCGGCGGCGGCCCTGTTCTTGACCCTGTTGGCCAAAGTGGGCTGCAGTCTGATTCAGATCGCCCGCCAGAAACCGATATGGAGACAGACGTGGCCAGTAATGAAGGTGACTCTGTTTCCGAGGTCGCGGATCCTAACAATCAGGGTGTTGTCTTTGAAGGTGATGACCCCGCGGTTGACGAAGGCTCTATCAAAACGGATCCTCCGACTGACGAGGAAGAGGCGTCTGATCCTCCCGAAATTGAAGAAGAGCTGATTGCCCTGGTTGGCATTGGCATCCGCGTGGATGAAGCGACGGGACAGCGCGTCTTAGTCCGTGAAGATGGGATCCACCTTCTGCCGGCCGATACACGCACTTTGGCTGGCGTTGCCATCGATCTGACCAATGACGTATCGGGCGATTTCGAGGTCACCAGTAGCTATGTTCAGGAGTTGACCGGGACGACCGGAATCGTGGGTACGCCCACTGATGTTTCCGTGATGCCGACGATCGGAACTGCGCAGTTCAATGGTGGGGCAATCGTGACCTTCATTATTCCTGATGGCGGCTTTGATCTTTTGGATGGACAAAGTGTTGTCGACGTCGATTTTGAAAGTGGACGCGTCACTGCTCAGTTGAGCGACTTTCTAGAAATCAGCAAGCTGAGTGGGAATGTTCCGACAGAGCCGCTGACGTCACCGATTGATGGCGTTGTGCTGACCGATGCTATCATCGGCGGCAACGGATTCTCGGGGGGAACGTTGACGACGACTGGCAGCCAAAGCCTTAGCGACATTACGGGCGGAAACCAAACTGTGCTGTCCGAGGGACAATTCTTTGGAACCACGGCAACAGGCGATGCGCCGCTCGAAGTGGGTGGCATCGTTCACGCTCGTGGAGATTCCGGTCAACTAACGGGCAGCTTTATCGCCAACTAAAGGCCGTTGATCGGCACTTTTAGCACTGGGTTGCCTTGGTCATCCGTTGGGACTTCGCCGCCCCGCATGTTCACCTGTAGTGACGGAATGATCAGCTTTGGCATCGCCAATTGCGCGTCCCGTTCGGTGCGGAACGCAATGAACTCTTCCCTGGTCTTGCCGCCACCGACATGGATGTTCTCTGCCTTTTGTTCAGCGACCGAGGTTTCCCACTCAATCGACCGCCCGCCGGGTCCGTAGTCGTGGCACATAAAGAGGCGCATTTCATCGGGGAGGGATAGGACCTTCTGAATAGAGTCATAAAGTTCGCCAGCATCGCCGCCCGGGAAATCACACCGTGCCGACCCCCCATCGGGCATGAAGAGCGTGTCGCCCGCAAATGCAGCATTCCCGATGACATGCACCATGCAGGCTGGCGTGTGACCCGGGGTGTACATTGCGAACCCCTGCATGTTCCCGATCTGATAGGTATCCCCATCCTGGAACAGCGCATCAAACTGAGAGCCATCGCGTTGAAACTCTGTCCCCTCATTGAAAATCTTACCGAAGGTCTTTTGGATATCGATGATCTTCTCGCCGACACCCATCTTCCCACCGAGCTTTTCTTGCAGATAGGGTGCAGCGCTCAAATGATCAGCGTGAACATGGGTTTCAATGATCCAGTCGAGCGTTAAGCCGCGCGATGTGACTTCTTCAATCAGCCCATCCGCGTGGTCGTGTGTGATGCGACCTGCAGCATAGTCGATATCCATCACGCTATCGATGATGGCGCAGTGCTGAGTCTCTGGATCGACGACGATGTAAGTGATCGTATTCGTCGCCTCATCAAAGTGAGCCGAAACATCAGGGACCATGTTCATATTCACGGGGTAGGTCATCGACTTCTCCAGGCTGCTGTGGTGCCAGACAGGATACCGCGAAAAGGATGAATGCCAAAGCCAAACCTTGCGGCAATGCCGTGGCTGAGCGTCACACGAGGATCACAGAAACTGGCGCAGCTTGGACAAGTTCTTGGATGTCAAAGACTGGAGACCGCCTACACCATTCCGGCGAAGTGCGCGGTAGTCTTCGCGGCTTTTTTGAACAATACGGCCGATCGATCTGTTACTTTCGCCGCCAACCCGCATCTTCACGATGACCTTTGGAACGTAGGCAAGATTGATACGTCCCTGCACCAGATAGCGCAGCATCGCATCGTAGTCTGCCGCAATCTGAAATGTCGTATCGTACAGTCCCCAAGTCTCGAACACAGAACGGCGCAGGTATAGTGTCGGATGAGGCGGCATCCAGCCGCGCTTGAGATTGCCAAACTGGTAGGGACCTGAGCGCCACTTTCGAATGATCCGCCCGGTGTCGTCGGCGGAGATGTAGTCGAGGTCTCCGTAAACGCCATCAACGTCTGGGTCTTCAAAAGCGTTTGCAATATCGCTGAGTGCCTCCGGAGATGCGAAATAGTCGTCGGAGTGCATTAAGCCTACGACATCGCCTTTCGCCCGGGCGATCCCCTTGTTGATCGCATCGTAGAGTCCTGCGTCGGGCCGGCTTTCCATCTCCAGATTGGGTGCTTTGAAATTGCGCAAGATGTCCAACGTTCCGTCGGTCGACCCGCCATCTTGGATCACATGCTCAACATGCGGATACGTCTGTTCCTGCACGCTGCGCAGCGCGCTTTCGATGGTTGTTTTGCGGTTATAAACCGCAGTTACCACCGACATGTTCAGTGAGGGTGTGTGAACCATAATACCTTAATTAAATAGAGCAGATACCCTAGCCGTAGTTGCATGGATTTGATGAAACAAGTCACGACTCGTCTTGGCGAAATGAAACCTCTTGGCAGTTGCCTTTTGGCCAGAACGCGGGTGTTCGTGTCGGGAAACAGACTGTTTCTGCTTCGGGCCTGAATGCCTTCCTGTCGCCCTAGGCTTGGCCCGACCCTGTCGCCTTTTTACGGGATCTTAGACTCTCCCGAGTAGGTCAGTGACCGCACTGGGGACCGCAAAGAGGACTAAGAATGGCTGTTTCCGCTGCAGAGCAGTTTTTGATTGAGCTGATCAACCGTGCGCGCCTTGATCCATACGCAGAGGCTGAAAGATACAACCTCGATCTTAATGATGGTCTTCCGGCTGGAACTATTGATGGCGCCGCGCGCGAGGTTCTCGCACCCAACGAATTGCTCGAAGACGCAGCACTGTTTCACTCCGACTGGATGTTGACCAACAATATCTTCTCGCATGATGGCGCATTTGATTCTGACCCGGGTGATCGTATGGCCGCAGCGGGGTATGACTTCGTCGGGTCGTGGGCATGGCGAGAGAACTTGGCGTGGTCAGGTACGACGGGCACGCTTGATTTGGTTCAGGCCATTTTGGACCACCATGAGGGCCTTTACCGCAGCGCGGGCCACCGACAAAACACCTTTGGAACCAACATCCGCGAGATTGGCATCGCTCAGGTCGAGGGTGTGTTCACCGACGACGGGACTGACTTTAACACATCGATGCTGACCTTGAATTTTGCGCGATCAGGGACCGACCACTTCCTGACCGGTGTTGTCTACGACGACATTGACGACGATGAATTTTATTCCATCGGCGAAGGCGTGCGTGACGTGACCTTCACGGCTAATGGGGATTCCGCGGTTACGAGCCTTTCGGGCGGATATGGAATTGCCGTGGCGCCCGACTCAAATGTCGCAGTGACTGTCAGCCAAGCAGGTACCCAAGTTGCAGCGCTGTCAGTGGATCTTGGTTCCGGGAACGCGAAGCTTGATCTGATCACGCAAGCGGATGGGAATGAAGTGCTCGCTCTCTCCGCGTCGGCAGTGCTTCAATCTGGAATTGCTGACGCTCTTTTGTTGGGGGTTGCGAACCTTGATCTGACGGGGACCGATCTTGACAACACGTTGACAGGAAACGCCGGCCGCAACGCACTGAACGGCGAAGGCGGAAATGATACGCTTCTCGGCGGCGGCGGCGCGGATTCATTGTCGGGCGGTGCGGGCGATGATGTTTTGCGCGGCGGCGAGGGCCGCGACATGCAATGGGATAGTTTGGAGGGGGGAAGCACGGCGTCAACGACCAATGCAGACACACTGAGCGGTGACGCCGGTGACGACAGGTTGCATGGGCAGTCAGGTCGCGATGTGCTGGATGGGGGTAGTGGAGACGACCGGCTGACAGGCGGTGGCGGCCGGGATACCTTTGTCTTCAATAGCGGGGAGGATCGGATCCTTGACTTCACAGACAATGTCGACTTGATTGTGATTGATCAAAGCGCATTAGGCTTGCCTGGCGGGACGACGGTGGCTGACATCGTCGCTGACGCGATAGTGGTCGACGGTGATGCTGTCTTAGATTTCGGCGGCGGTAACGTCCTTCGTATTATTGACGTTTCTAACACAGCGATCCTGATCGACGATCTGGCGCTGATGTAGCCCCGTATCTAAAGCAGGCTGATCACGTCTTGCAGTAAGTCGAGATCTGAAAAGTGTTCCAGGGTCAGTGTATTTTCACTGCTGAACGTCAAAACGACATTATCCCCTTCAACAGTGCCAAATGCCGTGATGATTTGGGCGCCGGATGATTGACCGTTCAACACACTTGGGTCGATCATCGCCAAATCCATCATTGCCGAGAAATCGGCGATGACGTCATGGCCGCTTCGAAAGACAAAAGTGTCTCTGCCGGATCCGCCAAGTAGATGATCGTTCCCAGCGCCACCGTCGAGCAGGTCGCGCCCTGCTTCGCCTACCAAGAGATCATCGCCAGCGCCCCCGTAAAGGCTATCTGGCTGATATTGTGGGTTCGCTGGCTTTGACGGTGTCGTCCAGGCGACTTCGCGTCCGGAGCCGCCAAACAGCTGGTCATCCCCGGCGCCACCTTCAAGGCGATCGGCGTCGGGGCCGCCAAAAAGGAGATCATCGCCATTGAGCCCCAGCAGCTGATCATTCGCAGCCTGGCCAAAGAGTAGATCATCTCCCGGTCCGCCCCTGATATTGTCGATCCCACCGCTGCCATAGTTCTCCATGCGGTCGATGGGGGCAGGGGGCGCAGGAGTGACAGGAGGGGAGACGTATCGGTCCGGCAAAGTTGGCGGTTGTGTAACGGGACCTGGCAAACCTGCGGTGATGGTTTGTGGGATCCGGACGGCGCCAAAGATGTCCGTCTCGTCTAAGGCGCTTTCGCTGATTGGCTGACCATTATCCGCGATGACGCGAAGCTCTTCCTCGCCATATGTAATCTGGATCCCATCCGGACGATCGTCAAAGAACAGCTGAGATTTGCTGCGCAATCCGTTCCAGGCGCTTAGGTCGAGGCTGTCTTCACCAATTGCAAAGTCAGTGATGGTGTCGGGATTTCCATCTGCGTTGAGCACGAAAAGATCGGCACCATCGCCGCCTGTGAGAACATCGACACCTGCGCCGTCGACGATCAGATCGTCCTCTGGCGGCAGAGCGAGGTGCAGCCGTGTCAACCCGGCTTCGCTGGCAGACGCGGCGTAGAGGTCGATACCGCCGGACCCTTCACGTGCGGCGAGCGCTGCGATGTTAGATAAGGTGCTTTCGATCGTATCGGCGAAGGCCCCACGGTGAATGAGCCGCCCACCCGGTATCATTTGGAAAATGCTGATCCCATCATCGGCACCACCAGCGAAGATCCAGACGTCATCACCGATCTCAACGGATGTCACATCCGTAACGCCATCAAAACGGGTTGTGCGATCGTCGATGATATAGTCGATGATTGTCAGCCCGCCGGTTGAATCAGGCTTCACTACAGTCAAAGAGCCGGACCCCGCATCAGCGAGGATGAGATAGGTCTCACCTTCGATTGTGACGGTTTCCAAAGCCGTTGGTGCGGCGATACGGAGCCCATCCGTGGTCCGCAGCGTCTCCCGCGCGATCAAAGTGCCGTTGGCTGCAATCTCAAATGTGGTGAGCCCAAGATCTTGGCTGCTGGCAGCGTACAAGAACGGCCTGTCATCCACAGTTGCGTAACCAAGTGCTGTGACATCGCCGATCGCCACGGACTCAGAGTCAGCGATCGTGTTGGCGGCCGTGATCGTTCCTGCCGAGTCTAAATCGACCCATACCAGCCCGGCGTCGCCGCCACTGCCCATGTAAACGCGGGTGGTTCCGTCACTTAGCGGAATGGGAATGGTTTGGACAAGTGGGTGGTCGAAAGCTTGATTTAGAGTCTGAGTTGAACCAAATGTTCCTGTTGTGATCGGATGCAACGTCAGTGCCCCGTCAGCGCCTCCGGCCGACAACACAGCTGGCCCGTCCATTGTTGCAATGAGTGAAATCGCCGGGTCATTCCCTGCGATCAGCGGTCCTGGATATGCGATGTCATCTGTTGGTATGAGATTGGTGCCGGAGATGTCCCACGCCGTAATTTGCCCATCAAAACGAGTTGTACTGTAGAGCCAGTCTCCTGGCCCAAACATGAGGTCTGTGATCCGCGACGTTGTTAAGTCCGATGGGCGGACGACCATGTGTGTGACGGAAAGGGCCAGCATGGTTTTCCCATGCTTGGGCGCGCTGGCAAGGCCGCGGCGCAACTATGTCCCCCCAGGGACGTTTGCCCGCATTTTCGTTCAAAGCCGCCCAGGATTTTGCGCAAGTTTGCGGTTTTCATGGGCCGGCGGTTGCGGCAGGGTAGGCGCAAGCAGTGACAAATGAAAGTATGATCCAATGCCCCCCAAGTTTGGCACAAGCGGCCTTCGTGGCTTAGTTGTGGAGCTCACACCAACCTTGGTCAGCGATCATGTTCGCGCCTTTTTGTCAGCATGTCCGGTCGGCACGGGACTGTGGGTTGGGCGTGATCTACGCGCGTCATCGCCGGCGATTGCCGAGATGGTCATAGAAGCGGCGATGGCGACCGGTCATCGCATCATTGATTGCGGTGAGGTCCCAACACCTGCACTTGCTTTGGCGGCGATGAAGGCTGGCGCCAGCGCTGTGATGGTGACGGGGAGCCATATTCCGGCAGATCGCAACGGGCTAAAGTTCTACACGCCCACAGGCGAGATCAGCAAAACCGATGAGCAAGCGATTTTGGCCAATTTAGGGTCGAAAGATCCGCAACTGGCAGGAAGCCGGCACGCTGACCTTGCCACCGGTATTGCATACGTCAGCCGATATGCAGATGCTTTCGGCAGCGACGCTCTCGCTGGGATGACAGTTGGCGTTTATACTCACAGTACGGTTGGGCGGGATCTACTGATGGAAATCTTGTCGCGTTTGGGCGCGGCGGTTGTTGAACTGGGTCGCTCCGACACCTTTATTCCGGTTGATACAGAGGCTGTATCGGATGAGATGCAGGCCCTCCTTACCGGGTGGGCGGCAGAACACGCACTTGACGCCATTATCTCACTTGATGGTGACGGGGACCGCCCGTTGATGACGGATGCCGCAGGTCGGATTGTGCCTGGCGATGTGTTGGGTCAGATCACCGGGGCTGCCCTGAAGGCGGAAGTGGCTGTGACACCCGTTTCCTCTAACACGGGTGCAGAGCAGGTGTTTGGCCAAGTGGTTCGCACCCGAATTGGATCCCCATACGTAATTGCAGGAATGGAAAGCGCCACTGGTTCTGTTGTTGGCTATGAAGCGAACGGGGGCTTTCTGCTTGGGTTTACGGCGAACGGACCGGAAGGTCAGTTGGCGGAACTGATGACGCGCGACGCCGTCTTGCCATTGATTGTTCCACTTTGTGAGGCCCGAACGCGGGGTGTTGCGGATATGGTCGCCGCACAACCACAGCGTTTCACTGCGACGGGCAGGGTGGAAGATGTGCCAACCGAGATTTCATTGGCCTTTGTCGCCAAGTTAGAGACGGATTCGGATGCGCGTCGCACATTTTTGAAGGCCATGGACGGTGTTGAGGCTGCGACCGATACGACCGATGGTTTGCGGATGACCTTGGTCGACGGGCGTATTGTGCATTTGCGCCCATCAGGAAACGCGCCTGAGTGCCGGTTCTACGCAGAGGCAGCAACTGCTGAGGCGGCCAAGGAGGCGTTGTCCCTCGGTATTGCGGTATTGGCGAAAGCGCTGCGCGGCTAAAATAAATCCTGCCATTGGCTGCCATCGTAGCAGCGCAGCTTTGATGTGTTTGTATCGAAGTAAACGTCGCCCGCCGCACTAATGGCCGGTTCCGTACCGGGGGGAAAGCGACAGCACCTCATTAATCCTAACGGCGCCAGATGCCCCGACCACGGTGAGGCCGGTAAACCAAGTCGTTCCATCACTGACTTTCAGGGCGAAGTCGTCGGTCCCGGCAAGGCCCATTTCCGCGCGCCCTGAAAAGGCGGATTGGAAAAGGAGGCTCGCGGTATCACCCGTCGCGGCTTTGTTGATCTTCAGCTGATGCCCAGCGCCGTCGTTGTTGAAAAGCGTGGCGTCGGCGGCGACTGAAAGGCGGTTTGTCGCGTCTGATGTGGCGTTTACACCGACCCCTGGTAGATTATCATAGCTCGCGACGTCGGCTCCGGCAGACGCCCAATCCACGCCGGAATAGACTCTAATCTCGCCTTCACCTGTCCCGTAGGCCTGCCAGCCGACTTGCGGTGTCACGAAAAGCCAGCCTCCGCCCCGAAAGTTTGCAATGGCACCCGGATGATTTGCCCATTCACCGGTTGGAGACGCGCCCAGCGCCCAAGATTCGCCCTCGACCGGTGACGGTGGTGGCGTGGTGGCGTCAAACGCGGCGACGGTGAGTTGCACGATCAGATCCAGCAGCTCTATCGCTTCATTGTGGGTGACGTGCTTTTGCGCTTGTGCCGGTTGGATCAGGGGCAAAGCGAGGCGTTGGGAGGTTTGGGACATGGCGGCACCTTCTGCAAATCACACCGGCGCAAGATGCCGTTCGATGCGTGAAGTCTGCGTTGCTTGACCGTGCGCATTCACCGCTATACCGCAACACCTTGGTTTAGAGCCGGTTTTCGATGTCCTGTGCCAAGCCGTGCCGGTTTATGTCATGCAGATGGTTCGCCAGGCCTGCGGCGAGTTTGGTATGCCCTTTGTCAAACAAATGATCGGTTAGTCCTGCGACGTACCACGGCAAACTTCGGCGGGCGCGATAGAGTTTATAGTAACTTGCTGGAGTCAAAGTGTCTGCAACGGCAGAGCGCATGACGTCTTTGAGGATATCGGCACGACGCATAAAACGAGCTGACTTATGTGTGGCGTACCAGCTCTTGAGTGGGACGATGTTGTCGCCTTGATAACGCTCCGCATGCATTTTGTCGGGTGCAAAGTAGGGATCAAAGACAATGAAGGCCTTCTTTGCTTTTGTGCAATGCTCTGTTGCGTCGCGGTAGCGCCCGGTCCAATCTAGTCGGCGCCCCGATCCGAACCGGTCTTCCCATGGCACCAGATCTTCGGCCAAGGTCGACTGCGGTGAGAAAGCTAACACCGTGCAGCCAGGCGAAAGCGACGCGAAGGCCGTCGCGGCATAGGCCCCCATGGACGTACCGGTAAATACCACTTGCCGATAGCGTTTGAAGATCCCGGTTTTCACTTGGCCTTCAAGAAAGTTGAACAGGCGCGGATCGCGAAACCAGTTCTTTTCGTAGGCCATCACACCCATATGCGACCACCCTTCATCACGGTAGAAGGTGTAGCCCCACGTGGTCCGCGCAAGCGACGTTTCGGAAACGTCGGACAAGTTGTCAAAAGAGACCACAAGAACATCATTGCTGCGCATGGTCATCTGCATCGCGAATGTGTCGTCAGAATAGTACCATCCACGCTTATTTGCTGAGCGTCGCAAATCTGAGAGCCAAGCGGGTGCAATATCCTGTGGATCAACCATTTGCATGGCCGCCGCGTTCTCAGGCGCTTTGGGGGCGGTAGCGGTATTCGTGCTTTGCCGCTTCACAGCAGCTTTTGCAATGTCTGGGTCAAGCAGCCTGAGAACCGCGCTGTTTGGATCACGGGCTTCCTGAGATTTCATTTGTGCGATGAGACTTTGAAACGCGAGAACGCAGTCTTTGTGTGCGGATTGGACGCCGGAGAAGCTTTGCAATCGTTTGATTTCTGCCGTGGTCGATTGCGCCCAGCGCGTGATGGAGCTGTCTGCAACATGGTTGGTGTTATAAATCTCATGCTCCGCCAAGGTCAGAGCGCGCTGTTCACCTGTCAGGGCGGGCTTTTGCAAGTGATGCAAGGCGAAGACAGCATTGCTGCGCACCGGATAATGGTTGACTTGAGCAAGGGTCGTCCCGCGCGTCGCTTCGGTCAGCGCCCAACCATTTTCGAGCAGCACTTCCGTGACATCGCGCCCGGACCCATTCCGCCAGATCGTCGACGCGTGCCCGTTGCGGTGATCTGGTCCAAGGCGCGGCCGATGAGGTCCAATGCGCACAACGGGGCCGGGGCGAAAGAACGACTTCACGCCAAGGTGCTTCTCGTCAACCACATGGTCGCCGGGTGCGGCCCGCACAAATCGGGGTAAAAGCAGTCGGTTGATGAATTCGGTTTGCCCTGCATTGCCGAAAATCCGCCAGCTTAGGCTGATGACGTCAGTATGGCCGTGCTTCTCCATCGCGTTGAAGAGATCAGTCAGTGTTCCACTGCCGACATGAATATTCAGATACTCATCAATATCGAGGACCATGACCCAATCTGATGATTGCACAGCGTCCAACGTGAGGGCGTGCGCGTAGGCTCTGTTTCGGAACCCTTTTGTATCGATCTCGGCCTGAGCGGCGCGTGGAATATGCGTGATTGCGCGTGTGCTGGCGAGCTTATCAAGCAGCGCTTCTGTCCCATCGTGCGACGGGTCGGACAGGATAATGATTTGATCGAACCCAATGGCGCGATGGTACGCCACCCATTCCAATAAAAACGGCCCTTCGTTTCGGGCCGTTGCGATTAACGTCGTGGTTTGAGCCATCGGCACGTCCCTTTGGAGCGTCTTTGCGCATTTGCGGTGACACTATGCGGGGCCGTACGTCGGGGCAATACGTCCATATGCTTAAGGGCATAGCAATCTTGCTGCATTAGGCGGGATCAGGGGTGTTTGACAGCGTAACGTCAAATTGCCCGGCTTTGGCCCAACTCGCGGCCCTATCGCTTGAGACAACATCGCTATGACGCAGCAGACTTATTTTGCCCGAAATCACGTTCGAACCGTTTGTTCGGTTTTTTTGGCCGGTGTTCTTACCGCGTGCGGCGGCGGCGGCGGCGGCAGCCCGACCGAGGGTCCCGTGCAACCCGGCCCAAGCGAGACCGATGAGGCGGTTCCGCGCACGGTGGCTGGTCTGCGCGACGGTGCGGAAGATCTCCTCAACATTTGGGCGCCTGGTGGCGTCACGAATTACACGGCACTGGCGAACGTTCCATCAAGTGGTTCGGCCACCTACGATGGTTTCATTTATGGTGAGCTCTCGGACGAATCTGTTGTTGACAGTCTTGTTGGACGTCTATCGATCGACGTGACGTTCGCGGCCGACGACTTCGCATTTGGTGGGTTGGCATCCGACTTTGTTGACCAGGACGACACTGCTTTGAACGGAACTTTGACGGTAAGTGGTGGAAGCTTCAACCGCGACGGTAACCCGGCCAGCGATGCGACGCTGCGCGGCATTGGTCTCAATGGTACCTTGGAAGACAGCGACAATACGACTTGGACGGTGGGTATCCAACTTGAAGGTGATTTTTTAGGGCCATCAGCCGATGCCGTCGGGGGCGAGGCCATTGGTCGCGTGACCGCAGGGTCGACGGCGCTCGACTTCGATGGTGGCTTTGTCGCCGCGCAAGAGTAGTGCGCGCTAAGAGTCTTTCGTCTCGTACCCGTCTGGGTTCTGAGATTGCCAGACCCATGTACTTTTCGCCATGTCATCCAGAGTATGAGACGCTGTCCATCCCATCTTCTCGTTCGCCTGCTGGGCGTTGGCTTGCATTGCGGCGATGTCACCGGCACGGCGCGGCTTGACCACACAGGGTATTGGGTGGCCGGATGCATCGCGGAACGCCTTCACCATATCATTCACGGAATAGCTTTGCCCCGTACCGATGTTGAACACTTGCGCGCCAGATTGCTGCGCGCAGTAGTTCACGGCCGAGACATGCGCACGAGCGAGGTCGACCACGTGGATGTAGTCGCGTAGGCCGGTGCCATCCGGTGTATCGTAGTCATCTCCGAAGACCTGTAGCGCCTCCCGTTTGCCCACAGCGACTTGGGCGATGTAAGGCATCAGGTTGTTGGGCACGCCGTCGGGATGTTCTCCCATGCGGGCAGAGGCATGGGCGCCGACAGGGTTGAAGTACCGCAACAGGATCGCGCAGGCATCGGAGTGGGTTGCGGCCCAATCGGTGATGATATGCTCTGCCACCAATTTTGTGCGCCCGTAGACCGACGTTGGGTTTGTGGGGTGGGCTTCGTCATAGGGCAGATACTCTGGCTCGCCATAGACGGTTGCAGAAGATGAAAAGATGACCTTGCGGACCTTGTGTCGGTCCATCGCGCTGAGCAATTGCAGCGTTCCTCGCACATTGACGTCGTAGTAGCCGAGTGGGTTGGTCATGGAATCTCCAACCGCTTTCAGCCCTGCAAAATGAATGACGACGTCTGGGCGGAACTCTTCCATCACCTCGTCGAGTTTAGACCCATCGCGCACATCACCTTCAAAATCGGTAAGGTTCCCGTTGGTCAATTGGCGCACCCGGTTCAGTACCTCAGGTGATGAGTTGTCGTAGCTGTCGAGAACGCAGACCTCATGTGCCTGCCCCAAGAGCTCTACCAAAGTGTGGGAGCCGATATAGCCGGCGCCGCCAGTAACAAGAACACGCATGAAATTAACCTTGGGGTGATGACTACTTTGCGGCCGTCATAACCGTGGCGCTACCCTGCTTGCAAGAACCTCAAGTCACCGTCAGACACGTAGGCTGCTGTTAACCGCCCGGTGGCATAGGCTCCGGTGTCAACGGCGATCCGGCCAGCTTCCGCTTTGGCTTCTTCTACGATGGTATGGCCATGAGCCACCCAGATGCCGTCTTCGCGTGGCGTCGTCATGAAATCCTTGTGACCCCATTTTAGGGTCTGATCAGATTGGAGTGCCATCGGCAGATTCGGATCTGCAGCTGCGTGCACGACCGCAAGGTTGCCCGACTGCCATTGCGTTGGAAGCGTATCGAGCCACCGAAGAATACCCTGCCCGATTGCGTCTCTTAACTTCGTCGCTGTTGCCTCAAGCAAATCGGCATCGCTGTTTGTCGGGATCCCACTGATCCCAAAACTTCCAAGCGTATTGAGACCCCCGTGTCGTAACCAACGTCCGCCGGTTTCGGCGGGGTTTTGCAGAAAGCCAAGCATCATATCCTCATGATTTCCACGTATGCAGGTTATCTGCGGATTGCCGCGTTGCGCGTAGAGTGTCTGTAAAACGTCTTTGGCGTGGTCACCGCGGTCAACGTAGTCGCCGACAAAAACTTGCTGCGCCGTCGGATTCTCGGCCGCCATTTGCGACTGAATGTCCCGGAGTTGCCGAATACAGCCGTGAAGATCCCCGATGATAAAAACCGGGTTCTTGGGTGTCAGGGGTGCGGAGAACCCTGCGGTTCGCGCGTCCTTCTTTGAGAGAAGTCGTTTAAAGAGCGACATGTCGCACGTGGGGCCCTTTTTGGTTGGTCAGCTTACATATGATGGTTGTTTGCATGACGACAAGTCCGAAAGCGTTTGTGGGTCGATTGACACCTTAAGAGGAGAGACTATTGCTAGCACGGTGAGACAAGGCACCAGATGAGCGAAGCTATTGAAACCGGCCCCCTGATCATGGGCGCCAGCGGCCAAGTGGGCAGAATGCTTTACCATTTGTGGGAGGTCCGAGCATTGGACTTTGGTGCTAAGCCGCCCGTCTGGCAGGTGAGGCGCGAAGCAAGTGGCCTGAAACTGGGTCTGCATTGGGATATCTTGAGGGAGGTGCCCCCTAACATTCGTCCTTCTGCGGTCATTTGTTTGGCTGGGGGTCCGCAAGTGAACACGAACCCGGAGATTGCCAAAAGAGCAGCAGAAATCGCCCAGGGCGCCCCGCTTCTTTATGCGTCAAGTCAAGCGGTCTACGAACGACAGGACGGCGAACTGACGGAACAGGATGTCTGCGCGCCCACAAGTGCCTATGGTGTTCAAAAACTTGCGGCAGAGCGCGCCTTAGCACCTTATCACAACGCCACTTGCTTGCGGGTCGCGAATGTTGTGGGGGCCGATTCACTCATGCGCGCCTGCAAAAAAGGTCCGGTCGTTCTGGATCAATTTCCGGATGGAACAAGCCCTCTTCGTATGATGATTGGTGTGCAAACCCTCGGGCAGGCGTTCATTGACCTCATTGCCCGGGGGACGATTGAGGATCCCATTCTGAACATGGCCCAACCTGGCATCACAGCCATGGCGGATTTGCTTCTGGCCACAGGCGTGAACTGGAAATGGCAACCCGCGCCTGCGACGGCAATCCCATCGATTGCGTTAGATCTTTCGGCACTCTTGCGCCACATTGATCTTCCTCCGGCTAGACCAGATCAGTTGATCAAAGAGGCTAAACGTGCGGGTTGGAGTATGGACAAATGAATTGGTCGAAGCGCGCGGTTGATGTTGGGCTCGCGATCATCTTTGGCCTACTTTTGATCGTTCCACTGACGTTGGTAGTTTTGCTACTCCTATTCCGAGAAGGTCGTCCAATACTCTACATCTCGGAGCGGATGAAGACACCAACACAAGGCTTTTGGCTGATCAAGTTGCGCACTATGCGGCCATCAGCTGAAAACGCAGGGGTCACAGGCGGTGACAAGTCGGACCGGATCCCGCCAATCTATAGGCTTTTGCGGCGTTCGCGATTTGATGAGATCCCACAGCTTTGGAATGTTCTGCGCGGCGACATGTCATTTGTTGGTCCACGGCCGCCGCTGCGGCTTTATGTTGAAGCGTTTCCCGACCTTTATGCCGCCGTCCTGCGAAACCGGCCTGGATTGACAGGCCTGGCCACCTTACATTTCCACCGCCACGAGGACTTGGTGCTCTCGACAACATCTTCCGCCGAACAGACCGACGCAGTTTATCGACGCCGCTGTGTTCCACGGAAAGCTCGGTTAGACCTCATCTATCAGCAACATCAGTCAGGTTGCTTTGATTTTGTACTAATTTGGCGAACGGCACGGCGGATTTTGGCGCGACGCATGCGTTAGCTGTGGCCGAAAGGCCATTTTAGGCTGATTTCAGCGTATCTTAACCCTGTCATGGTTGTCAGTAGTGGTGCGCTTACGATATGGGCGGATGGTAAAGGCAAGCTGCGGAAAACTGCGGCACGGAAGATCAAATGTATTCACTCGTCAGCAGGCTGCCCCGGACCGCAAAGTGGGCAATTGTCCTAGGTTTGGATATCCTGCTCGCTCCGGTGGCCCTATTCATCGGCTTCGCGCTGTTCAACAACGCATTCTCTTTTGATCAGACACCGCTTTTCAGTCTCCGTGCTATCGCGTTGATGATGGTCATTTCTGGCCTTCTGGCTGTCGTGATGGATATCTACCGAATTCAGCTGAAGGCTTACGAAAATAGGGCGATCGGTTTATCGGCTATCCACGCAACAGCGCTTGCGCTTGCCGCGATCGTCATCGATGGGCTGGCTGGACATCACAGTCCGCTGTCCGGTTTCATTATCTTTGGGATTGTGTTTTTCTTGATGGCGGTAACCAGTCGTCTCGTGCTGTTGCAGGTCCTTCTCAGTGTCTATCGCGACAAAGATACTGAGGAATCCCGCGTGCTGATCTATGGTGCTGGTCCAACCGGCCGTCAACTCGCCGCTGCTTTGCGCATGGATGAATCCATCACCCCGGTTGCATTCGTTGATGATAACGTCACTCTTCAAGGCTCTATCGTGCAGGGCCTACGGGTGTTTTCGCCCACCCAGATGCGCAAACTGCAACGCAGCCGGGGAATTGAACGCGTGCTCTTGGCTATGCCGGGTGTGGGGCGTCCGCGGTTAATTGAGATTACGAATGAGCTTTCGGACCTCGGCCTTGACGTGCAGGCGCTTCCGTCATTTGCGCAGTTGACGAGAGGCAATACGTTGATCGATCAGTTGGAGCCTGTTGCCGCGGGTCGGTTCTTGGGGCGTCCTGCGATCGAAGACGATCTGCTCGATGGGTCGACAATCTACCGCGACAAGACTGTGATGATCACGGGAGCAGGGGGGTCGATCGGTTCGGAATTGTGCCGGCAAGTCTTGGAGTATCGTCCGACCCGGTTGGTGCTACTCGATATGAGTGAACTGGCACTCTACAACATCGACAAGGAACTGCGCGAGCTGATGGGTCGCGATGTGACTGTTGAGGTTGAACCGATCCTAGGGTCCGTTGCAGACGGGCCCCTCGTGACCAAGACAATGCGCGATTATGGGGTCGAAATTGTCCTGCACGCTGCCGCCTATAAGCACGTACCGCTTGTGGAACGAAACGCCATTGTGGGTGTGACCAACAATGTGTTTGGAACACAAACTCTGGCGCTTGCGGCGGCTGAGGCAGGTGTTGAACTTTTCATCCTGATTTCCAGCGACAAGGCTGTGCGCCCGACCAACGCGATGGGCGCGTCAAAGCGACTGGCGGAAATTGTCATCCAGGATTTGGCCAACCGGGCAAATCAGGTTGGGTCGGGCAAGACACTGTTTTCCATGGTGCGTTTTGGCAACGTGATCGGCTCTAGCGGATCCGTTGTGCCGCTGTTTCAAGAGCAGATCCGCAAAGGTGGGCCGTTGACGCTGACGCACCGCGAAGTGACACGCTACTTTATGACCATTCCGGAAGCATCACGGTTGGTTTTGGCCGCTGGCGCATTGGCCGTCGGCGGTGATGTATTTGTTCTGGATATGGGCGACCCTGTCCTGATTTACGATTTGGCGCGTCGGATGATCGAAGCTGCGGGGTATAAACCACGAGATGCAGCTAACCCGAATGGCGATATTGAGATCGTGATGACAGGGCTGCGGCCTGGTGAAAAGCTGTATGAAGAACTGCTTATCGGCGAAGAAAGTCGACCGACAGTTCATCCTAAAATTGTCCGTGCGCACGAACCTCAGTTGAGTGAGATCGAGGTGGCGTCCGTGTTGAAAGCTATTCGGACTGCTTCACATGACTTGGACGAAGTCGCCTTGCGCGCTGCTTTGTCACGTTGGGTTGAGCAGATTGAAGAAGCAGGTCATGTCCCTGCAGCGCATTTGGCTCAACAAACGCGCCCCTTTGATGACCTCGGGGCCTAGAAGGACCCTTATCGCAGTTGCGATCCGCATGTAGGGCCGCCACACCGACGGTGAGGGAGGAGAGAAGTGCAGCGTTCTGTCCATTTGTCGGTGTTCGCAGAAATGACCAAAATAGCGCGACATCCAACTTGACCATCGAAAAAGGTGCAGATCTTATCTTCTGAGTAGACTGTCGGCATCAAGTCGCACTTGGAACGTTGCTAGCAGGAGCACTTTTGCGCCTGTCCGATTACCATGCAGCCACAACTGAGCGGCTTTTGCGAAGCTATATAGAAGAGCACCCGGGATGCCTGATTTGCAAAACCGCCACAAAAACCGCAGTCGCGCCCGGTGAATGAAGTAGGTCGACAAGTGCGATGCTGCCCTCGTCGACGTCCGCGAGCCAATAGATGCGCCACCCTTGTGATAAACCATTGCGCCATCTGCATAGGCGAGCGGCAGTTGCCGACGTTGGGCCCAGTCGACCTCTTCATAGTAAAGAAAATAATCCTCTGACATCGGGCCAATGCATTCATAATGGGCGCGGCTCACCACCATGCTTGCGCCTGAAATGAAGTCAAGTGCCTGTGGTGGGGGCGCAGGCGTCGTCTTCGGATCTCGCAGGTGGGCGATGTTCTTGGTTAGGCCGGACCACCACTGAATGCGCCCGCCGTCGATTTGAATCTTGTCCGGATCGTCCAAGAAAACGATCCGCCCACCCATAATGGAAAACGCCTCAGCTTCATTGAGAAACCGCAATGGCGTCTCGGGCGGTACGGCGCAATCTGGATTCAGGATCCAGAAACGGTCAATCGAAGGATCCGCCGCGAGGTGCGCGAGGCCGACGTTGACGCCGGCGGCGAAGCCACCGTTGGTACCCGTGGGAAGAAGTGTCACCCGGTGGCCACTCCCGCTGCCATCTAGGGCGATGGGTTTGGCGACTGGGCGTGTATCAAATGGAAGCGACTGGTGCGCTTCTGTTGTGCCGTCGGCCCAGGAGCGGATCACAGCGAGGGTGTCGTCGGGCGAGTCATTGTCGACAACCACGACGCGCAAGTTGACGCCTTGCGCGCCGAGCAAGGTTTCAAGACAGGTCGCGATCTCTCCGGCGGCGGCATAGGTCACGATAACCACGCCCAGCGTTGGTTGCTCTTGCTCGATTGTGGGCATGTTCCCTCTCGCTGACATCCGCGAACCGCGTGTAGCGGATCTGGTTTGACCCCCTCGTCTCGCTGGGCTGGCGCCAATTTGCAAGTGGTTGGGTTGCTCGTCGATCGGGAATTTTATCAGGTGAGGCGGTGATGTCTTCCAGGGTGGATATGTCTGCAGACACGATCCAGGCGCCCGCACCGAGCATGAAGAAAGTGAAAGAGAAAATCGCCGTCCAAACGTGAACCGTGCACAACGTAAAACTCATGCCTAAGCAGGTATACACCCAAGCGTAGCGCAGCCGGTTCAGTTCTGCGTCCCCTGATAGGTCGCGGCGTATGACCCGCCACAGCAACCAAAGATACCCAACCAAAAGACTTACAAAGCCCGGAATACCGTAGCGCATTGCCATCAGCAGCCAAAAGTTATCGACTGAGTCCGACTTCATAAACTCAGGGCGGACCCAATCGTTCAACCCGGTCCCGAAGACGGGGTGCTTCCAAACGCTCGCCATGCCCCACTCGAAGGTCGTTGCGCGCCAATAGGCAGTTTGGGGCGAGAAGGTTGCGTAGCTCATGAACACTTGGATCGGCGTACGGTTCGATAGAAGGTCAACTGCCACGTAGCCTGAGACCATCACCCCGATGAGAATCCACCAACGGTGCTGTGCCTTCGCAAAGATTAGGGCCCAGGTGATGAGGCCAATCTGCAGTGCAATTGCGATCAGTGCGCCCGCAGACAGCGCCAGACAGGCCGACCCCGCGAGTAGACTGCCCGCGATCCATCGACGTACCCGGCTGAATTGGTCAGTCAATGCGACAACGCAAGGCGAGAAGGCAATCGCGCAAAACAGCCCGAAGTGGATGGGATGCGCAAAACCCATTTGGACGCGTTCGAGGGTCATGCCAAACAACGTTCGTGACGTTGATCGGGCATCCGTTACGGTTCGCACACCTGGTACGGCCTGGAGGGCCTCGATCCAAAGTGACCGCCCCGTTGTTGTTTCAAACACGGCAAAGGGGATCATCATCAAAACCAATGCCACCATGGTTTTGGCAAGTGCGATGAATGCTGCTTTGCTGCGGATGTACGCTCGCCCCAACGCATAGCCCCCAAGAAATTCGATTCCGGTGGACCCCACTTGTTGAACCACGGCGTCTGGGTTGTTCATGACAAGTGCGACGGTTGCCCAAGACAGATGAAGGAGGAACAGCACATCGGTGGGCAAAACGCGCCCAAATTCTTTGGAAAAGAGCCGAAACAGCAAGGGAAGAATGAGACACAACAAACAGATTCGCAGGCCCGTCAGCAGGAGGGGACCAACTTGAACGCCGATAGGGACAATTACCAAGATGAGATAGAGCCGCACAACCTGCGGCAGGGCCTCTGGTCGGTCGACCGTTGTGAGGTTCTGACGAGGGGCAATGCGGCGTGATGCTGGTAGCACGAGTGACATTGACAGAGGCAGCCCTTGTTCCCCGCTTTGACCTTGGCGAGATACCTCAACAGACACTGAGTATGGTTAACAAGGGATTAGCAAATCCTTGATCGGCCGCACGCCACGACTGCCGTTGCGGCAACAGTGCCCCAAGGTCGTTTAGTGTTCTGCCGACCTTGACCCTAAGTGGAGAACCTTCATGCCGATCACTGATACCTTTGCTGGTTTCAGCCCTAGCCCGCAGAGTCCCATCACCCATGGTTTGGCCATCGCGCCCGATGATACGGGAGATCTCCCACATCTCACGCGTGCAATTTATGTCGGGACCGGCGGTGATGTCCGGGCGACCTTGGCAAATGGCACCACTTTAACCTTTGTGAATATGGTCCAAGGCTGGCATCCGATCCGTGTCTCTCGCGTCTGGGCGGCCGGTACCACTGCGGATCACCTGGTAGGGTGCTGGTAATGATTGGGGTCTCGCTTGGCCTCAACTTCCGATTGGGTGGCGGGGAGCCAGTTGCGGGGGGTGGCATAACAGTTCCAGACGATCCGGTTGATCCGAGTGGCGGTGATCCGGGCGGCGGAAGCTCAGGTGGCGGCTCCGAACCTACACTGGCCACATTGCCCCTCGCTGCGACGTCGCGTTGGCATCCGGACTTTTCGATTGTCACGCTTGACGGCGACCGCGTTGCGACAGCCACGGATGTCACCGACCTCGCTGGCCTCACCGCCGCTTCGGGCACCGGGCCGAAAGCAATGACAGACGGCCTTGGACGTGGGTTTTGGCGTTTCGATGGTGATGCCTTCTTGACCGTTGCTGACACGCTGACACTTGGCAGCTGGGACATGGCTGTCTTTATGGTCGGTCGGTTCCATCGCATTGGTGTGACGAGTGATGTCTTTTCGTTGGGGTCTGCGGAGGCCGGGACGGCATCAAACAGCAACGGGCCAGCGTTAGGGGCGCGTCGGACAAACCAGGGTATGCCGCTGTTGCAAGGCTTTTCCAAACCATCAACGACGGCCTATCCGACGCCAGAGATGATGGTGACGGGGTCTCAAATGCAGGTTGTTGGTATGGTCGGTCGCGAGAGCGCACTGGGCGGATCGACCCTTTGGGTGAACAACAGCCGCCTCGCTGCACCGCAGCCGCTAAACAGGTCCGGCGTGGCTGGTGCGGAGATTGGACGTTACGCCTATGCACCGGGCGCGACTGGCAATTGGGGAACGTTCGATCTGTATGATCTTGTTGTCTGTGACTACCGGCTGACGGATAGCGAGGGCGACAGTCTTTCAGCTGCGTTGATGGCCGCCTACGATATCGTCCCTGTTGCGCACCAATTGGTGTTGGACGGCGACAGCATCATGCAGGGAACGGGGGATGTGACAGGGGCACTATCCGCAGGTATGATCCTAACAGACCCTGCAAATCCGCAGATTGGCCCGTCTTGGCGGGTGGTCAATCTTGCCGCGAGCGGAAGCAGGATGTCGCATCTTTTGAGCCGTCGAGATGCCGACTTAAGTTGGCGCGACATCCAAGTTCCTGGCGGACAGAATGTTTTCGCGTTTGAGATTGGCCGCAATGATATGGCACCCAGCTTTGGCACAACGCCAACCCAGCTGCGCGACTCTGTTGTGAGCTTTTTGACGGACCCGGTTGGAACCAGTACGACATCCGTTCTTGATCGCGGATGGTCCGTGCGGATCTTGGCCAACATCGCCTCTTCCATCGACTACGAAGGCGTCATCGAAACCTATCGAAGCCTTATCCGCGATCCGAGTTTCGCTGCGGCCATTGGTGCACAAGCGACCCAAATCTTAATCATCGACACTGATTTGATTACGGCTGGCGGCGAGGCGGTGTTCTTTGACTCAACAGACGCCGGGGATGTCACCTATTTTGCAGGCGATAGTACGCACCCCAATATCGCGGGGTCGGTTGCTCGGGCGACAGGGGGCGACGACGCGTCGCGCGGTATCGCGTTTGGTCTTACATAAACCCTTGTGTCGCGCGCGATGTTAGGGCGCGACACATCAGGTCAAGCTATCGAGAGCCGATTTGGTCGCTTAACGGTTCCATTTGGCCGCCAAGCGTTCCGGTCGCCCGCGCAGCATGAGATCGACCATACGTCCCGTCCGGTAAAGGCGTATGCGGCAAAGCCCTGCAAAGGCCTTCAATTTGGAGCGCGTGTTTGGAACGCGGTTCGACCCTGCTATCCGTGGAATTTCCGCAAGGGGCGAAATTGCCATTGCGGACGTCTTCGCGAGCCACCGCATCTTGTCCGAAAAAGACTCTAACATGGCGAATTCGTGCGCAAGTTGGCGGTCCCACTTTGCATAAAGTTCGAAAAAGTTGCGACGTGCAGGATGATAAATCCGCATGCGCGGCACATAAGTGATCGGGTAGCCCAAGCCTGTCGCGCGGCGCCCCCAGTCCTTGTCCTCCGCAACTGTGACCCCGGCGAATGGGCCCACGTCTTCAAGCACTTCGCGCCGCACCACAAGATTCCCGGTTCCCGTAAACCCTTCTTCTGCAATGTAGCGTTTCATTTGGTAAGCGTAGATACTTTCGTAGGCCTCCAGAACGGTCAACCGGGTCGGATTGACGTATCCGATGCGGACATCCCCACCCAATATTTCGGCGTTGGCGATGGCCCGTTCTGCTTCTTCAAGCCAATCGAACCTTGCTAAACAATCTGCATCAATGAATGCGAGTACATCCCCAGTTGCATGGGCAACCCCCAGATTGCGTGCGGGGCCCGGGCCTGGCGTGTCTTCTTGAAGAAGCATGACAAAAGAGGGGACCTCGGGGAGCGTAAGTGATCCGTTATCGACCACGATTACCTCGTCCGGTGGACGGGTATTATCAGTTAGCGAGGCGAGGCAGCGCGCGAGCATTTCCGGTTGATTGAGATGCGGAATCACGACCGATATTTTCGGATCGCTCAGCACCTCGGGCGTCTGCCTATTCATAGTAATCGTAGGCATTATCAGGATCTACAAAGCGACATTTGTTTAGAATGATACCCATCACGTTTGTCTGGCTTGCGACGTCTTGTTCGCAGATATCAATTTGTTTGATTGTGCTGTGTTCAGCTGCTGCGAGAAGCAAAACGCAATCAACTTGATTGATAAAGGCCATCGTGTCATCGCCGGTCAGCATTGGCGGCATATCAAAGATCATCATGTCGGGTGCGTAGCGGGCGGTAAGGTCGTTAAGCGTGTTGACTGTCCCGGTGCTTTGCAACAGTTCGGCAGACCCGGCCACCGCGTTGGCGTTTGTCGCAAAAATCAGATTTTCGCCGACGCGCACCGCATGCTCTTCAAACGGCGCACGGCCTTCAAATACGCGACTGATCTGATGTTCCCCTGGGATCTGCATGCTCCGCGCAAGCGACGGCTTGCGGAGGTCCGTCTCCACCACCATCGTCTTATGTTCGTGATGCCGGGCCAGCGAGAAGGCCAAGTTCAGCACCATAGTCGATTTCCCACACGCGGCAGTTGGGGAAGTGATTGCAACGCGCTTCCAGCCATTCGCAGCCATGACTTGCATCATCCGCGTCCGGATCACGTCAAAGTCCATGGCCGGGCGACCGCTGTCAGCCGCTACAATCCGGTTACGTCGCAGCCTGCGAATCGAGGGTTTGAATGCCGGAAGGTCCTGCCACAGAGACGGTTTCGCCAAACTAACCGGTGTAGCTTGCTGCGCTGCACTGGCCCCATCTTCGCGTGCTGCGCGGGCCTTTGCGATGGCGTCTTGGATTGTTCCCATGGCTAGAGCCCCGCCTTATCTTTGACCCAGTCGACGACCGAGTCCAAAGGGATCACCTGGACGTGGACAAACCAAAGGATCGCTGGGATCAAAACGATTGCGATCGCGAAACTTGCAAAGATGATGGTTTGTCGACGAACCACCTCCCAGCGCGTGCGGATGAGAGGGACGGTGCCAAATGGTGTGATGCCGAGCTTGCTGGTCAAATCGACGGGCCGACGGATGGCGTTGCTGAACAACTCAAGCAGAACCACAAGCGTGAGCCCCAACATCATGCCGCCGCCCACGCCGCCGGCGGCCAGAATCGTTCGATTTGGCCGGACGGGTTCACGCGGGGCAACCGCTTGTTCGATCACCGAAATCCGCTGGCCCTTTGCGAGCGCCTCGATCGTGTCACCCGTTTCTGCCCGGGCGCGATTGCTGACGGCTTGGTCGTACTGCGCGCGCAGGTTCGCGTAGTCTCTCTCAAGCGTATCAAGCGTGATGGCGTTACCTGGTGTGGCTTCGATTGAAACGCGCAAGGCCTCCATCGTGTTTTTGATCTGTCGCTTTTGGGCGGCGAGGAAATCGAGTTGTCCATCGAGATCTGCAACCTGAATCTCAAAGGCCGTTAGCGGCAAGCCAGTTGCTGAGATTTCAACGCCCGCAGCGGTTTGGGACGCGACAGTCTTTTCCAGCGCCGAGACTTGTGCCTGCATCACTTTCACGCGGGGGTTTTCAGGGGATAGCACAGCGAGCAACGTGTTCAGTTCGTCCTTCAGTGATTGCAGCTGACGTTGTTCTGGGGTCTGATTTGATACGGGCGTGTTTAGTCCGCCGACATCGCCAGTTCTTTCGTAAAGAGCGAACAGTCGATCCCTCCGATCGCGCAAAATGTCTTCGTCGCGTTCGACTTGGGCCAGCCGTTCTTGTGCCGCAGACTGTTGTTGGCGCCGGAACTCCAGACTGTCTGGAAGCGCCTCCAAATTGCGCTCTTGGAATGCAAGAATCTCTGCCCCGCGCGTCGCCAATTCTTGGTCAAGGCGCGCCACTTCTTCCGTGAAAAACTCCAGCGTTTGGCCGGCCACCGAGGTACGGATTTCAACGTTTTCTTGCAAGATTAGTGTCACAACTTCGTTCGTGACCGTCGCTGACATAATCGCCGTTGGGGCTTCAAAGCTGACGCGCACGATTGTTGCTTGAACCGGACCGCGGCTGCTTGCGCCGCCGGTGGTTTCGATTGTGATCCGGTTGCGCATGTCTTGGACAATCTCGTCCGCTGGCATGCGTTCAGCGACTTCTCCAGCACGCGGCGCGTAGATGCCCAGTCGATTGGCCATTTCCAAAAGACTATCGCGGGTCAAAATGCGTTGCTGGATAATCTGTAGTTGTTCGGTGGTTTCTGTTTGAACCGTTGTCGCAGCCAATTCATCCGGGATCTGCTGGCTTTCCACAATCAACAGCGCTTCGGCCTTGTATACTGCAGGTAAGACAACGGCCAAGGTGATGCCGATGGCAGACCCAAGCACAGCTAGGATCAGAAAATAGTGGATCCGCCGCAGAAAGAGGGCGACATAAAACCCGATATCCAGGTTCATGAAGCCTCCGTCATACGGGCCCGTCGGAAACTTGGTGGTGCTGCGGAAAAACCGCCGCCAAAGAAGACACCGTCCTTCAGGACCTGCTTGATGATCGCAACGTCCACATCTTGGCGGTCCATCGTAAAGGCGTAGACCAACGCGAGGTCGCACAATTGGTTCACCAAGCGCGGTATGCCGCGGGTCGCCTCATAGATCGCAGCTAAGGCCCCCGCGTCAAAAATCGGGTCAGTGCGTCCAGCAATCGTAAGACGGTGGGTGATATATTCTTCAACACCCGCTGCCTCCATTTCGGGAAGATGGAAGCTCGCCGCGACGCGCTGGGCAAATTGTTTCAAGTCGGCCCGGAGAACGACATCCCGCAGTTCCGGCTGGCCGACGATGATCAGTTGCAGAAGTTCATCTTTCCCAGCGTTGATGTTCGTAAACATCCGCAGTTCTTCGAGCACATCGCGCGTCAGGTTTTGTGCTTCATCGAAGATCAAGACGACGCGACGGCCAGCAGCGTATTCGGCCACAAGATAGGTTTGAAACTGGCCATACATGTCCACGTAATGTGCATCGTGATCGACCGGCTGGCCAAGCGACAACAGCACCCAACGCAGTAACTCACTACGATCGCCATGGGCGTTGGCCACGAGGCCGATTGTGACGTCGTCGCGTTGCGCACTGATCAATTGATGGATCAGGGTCGTTTTACCGGTTCCCACTTCGCCTGTGATCAAGGTGATCGGTGCGCGGGTCAGGATCCCGTACTCAAGCATCGAAAATGCGCGCGCATGCGTATCCGACCAGAACAAGAAGTCTGGGTCAGGGACCAATGAAAATGGCCGCGCTGTCAGCCCAAAATGGGCCGTGTACAGATCGATTGACGATCCCATGTTAATCCTGTCGCCCTTGGGGCGCCTTTTCTCTGCCTCTTGATCTGATCCTCAGATCCATAACGGATTGGGCCAGATTCTCATTGTGCCCGTTCGTCATGATCGGCTGACCATATGATTGCAAGCGTACGGACAGTTTGGCCAGAGAATGGGGCAAAGTTTTGTTGTGCGGGCAACAGGGGGGAAAATTAACCTTCATGAACCCTGTCCGGTAAGCTGTTTGCCACAATCCCTTTGGTTTTCAGGGCGACCTTCAGAAAACGCAGGGGGCAAATAAGGCGGCCAAGGCGGAAATGTGTTAACGGACCAGAAGTTAACCTTAAAATTGTCCCTAAGATTCCCTTAAAACCAGCGACAAACCGCGTACCCCTTGAAGGCACTCACGACGCTGCCACCGGGAAAACGACGCAATGCACATCAATAAAGATCTCCACCGTCACGCTGCTCCAATTGCGATGCCAGCTGCGCTTGACGGTCTAGATTTGGTCCGTTCACCGGCGATACGGGCCAAGGGATTCTACCGCAATGTGGTGAAACGTTTCCTTGATGTGTCGATCATTCTTTTCTTCGCGCCGATTGTTGTGCCGATGTTGGTCCTCCTTGTTGCAATCGTTGCAGCGACCGGCAAAGGCTCACCACTTTATCGCCAAGAGCGCGTCGGACTGCATGGTAAGACTTTCACAATGTGGAAGTTACGGTCCATGGTGCCGAATGCAGATGCCGCTTTGGCGCGCTATTTGCAATCAAACCCAGCGGCTCGCGCAGAATGGGCGAGCACCCAGAAGCTGAAGAACGATCCACGCATCACGTCGTTCGGGCGGATCCTGCGTCAGTCGTCCTTGGATGAGCTTCCGCAGCTGTGGAATGTACTGAAAGGTGAGATGAGTTTGGTTGGTCCGCGCCCCATGCTGCCTGAACAGCAGATTCTTTATCCCGGTTCGGCCTACTACAGAATGCTGCCAGGCATCACAGGTCTGTGGCAGATCTCAGCGCGGAATGAGAGCGCATTTGCAGAGCGCGCGTTTTTTGACAGCCGCTATGATGCTAAACTGTCGTTCCTAACGGACCTCAAGACGCTGCTTGCCACCGTGCTTGTCGTGACGCGCGCAACAGGACACTGACGTTTCCCAAGTGTGACCGGGTTCCAACGCCCCAAAAATGCCATACGGCGGCGATAAACCTGCCGCGACTGTAAAAGACGATTGCGGTCATTAGAGCCGGACAAACCGGCCAAACGAGAAGAGCAGATCATGAACTCGCCTTTCATCAAGGGATTTACCCTCGGTGCCATGTTGTTGTTGACCGCCTGCCAAACGGCAGAGGAGCGGGCTGATGGCTACTACCAATCTGGGTTAGAGCTTTTGGACGCGGGGGATCAGGCGCGCGCGCTGGTCGAGCTTCGCAATGTTTTTGAGCATGATGGGTATCACAAAGAAGCCCGCTTGCTTTATGCAGATACACTCGTCGCGACAGGTGAGGAGGCAGAGGCCTACGGGCAATACTTGCGCCTGATTGAGCAATACCCCAACACCGTCGAAGTGCGTCTGACTTTGTCCGAGCTCGCGCTTAAGCGGGGTGATTGGCGGGAAGTGACGCGTCATAGCAATGCGGCATTTGAAATCGCTCCTGAGGGTGAGCGCATCGATGCAATTCGTGCGGCTGTCGCCTATCGTGAGGCATTGCGGAGATCGGATTCGCAAGCTGAGATCGCCGCTATCGCCACAGCCCGGCGTGTCCTAGAGACGGCCCCTAACAACGTTACCGCATTGCGTCTTGTGATCGATGCGGAAAGTCGCGGACCAACGCCAGGCGCGGCACTCCCCTTGATTGAACGCGCCCTCACCAATGATCCGGGGTCTTTCGAGTTTCATACGGCGAAGCTGCGCATCTTCTCACTGATGAAAGACGACCCCGCCGCGATCTCACAACTCGAGGCAATGTTCGCGCGTTTCCCCGAGAACCCTGATGTACGGACAACGCTCGTCAACTGGCATTTGTCCCAAGAGAACTTCCCAGCTGCCGAAAAGATCTTGCGTGATCTGGCTGGTGATCCGGCGGAGGACCCCACAGGCGCGGTGACGGTTGTTCAATTTCTTCGCCAGGCTTCCGGTGATGATGCGGCCTTAAACGAACTCGCCCAATTGATCGCGGCGACTGAAGGTTCAGAGCCCAACGACTTGTATCGAGCCATGTCTGCGATGATCTTATTTGACCAGGATCCAGAGGGCCGAGGTCAAAGTGATATGAAGTCGCTTGTCGGCGGCCTTGGTGGCAGCGACCAGAGTCACCGTATTCGGGCAATGTATGCGCGTATGCTCAACGAAACTGGTCAGATTGATGCGGCGCGAGCACTCGTTGGCGAGATACTCAATGCGGATCGAACTAACATTGCGGCGCTTAAACTTCGGGCGGGCTGGGCGATAGAGGCGGATGCCCCTGACCAGGCTATCAACGACTTGCGCACGGCGCTTAGCCAAGACCCTCGTGACCCCGAAACTATGCTCTTGATGGCCACAGCGCATGAACGGTCCGGTTTCCCGGAACTCGCTGGTGAACGGCTTGCGCTGGCTGTTGAGGTTTCAGGTGCGACACCTGAACCGGCGCTTCGCTATGCTCGCTTTCTGATGCGTGATGGGCGTACACAGGCGGCTGCCTCCGTGTTGAAAGATGCGCGGCGTGAAGCGCCTGGAAATCTTGAGCTCGTCTCCGTTCTAGCTGATCTCTACCTTGCAGAAAAAGACTGGCCAAGGGCCACGGCTCTGCTCCAAGAGTTGCGGCAGGCATCACAAGACAACATTCGTGCGAAACAAGTTGCGACAGCTTTGGAGGCCGCGATCCTGTCTGGGCAAGGCCGGACGGACGAAAGCCTCTCTGTGTTGCAGGAACAGTTGAGTGATCTTGATCAGGATGGACGTGCAACGCTGACAATCGCTCTTGCGCAGATCCGTGCTGGCAAAGTGGCTGAGGCCCGGTCTTATTTGGGTCAAGCGACTTCGCGCCGGCCAGATGACCTGACACTGAGCCTTCTTTCGGGTTCCGTTGCGATGATGGATGGCGATGCGGACTCTGCGGAAGAAACGTTCCGGACCGTTCTGGCGCGCGCACCAGAGACGGAGGCAGCGGTTCGCTTGCTCTATAGTCTGTTGCATTTGCAAGGCCGCGACGACGAAAAGGCAAAAGTTCTTGACGCGGGTCTTCGCGAATTACCTGAATCAGAGACGCTTTTGTGGATCAAGGCCGGCGCTTTGGAGCAGTCGGCAGATATTGATGGTGCCATTGCAATCTATGAGAGCCTTTACACGACTGACAGCAGCAATGTGATCATCGCCAACAATCTGGCAAGTTTATTGGCCACCTATAAGGACGATGAAGCAAGCCTCGATCGTGCCTTCAGCGTTGCGCGCCGATTGCGGGGAATGGATGTTCCCGCCTTTCAGGACACTTATGGTTGGATTGCTTTCCGGCGTGGGGATTTCGCCGAGGCTTTGGATTACCTGAAACCAGCAGCCGTAGGCCTTCCGGGAGACCCATTGGTACAGTACCATCTTGGTCGCGCCTATCACGCGCTGGGCCAAAAGCGACAGGCACAGGATGCATTGGCACGTGCGATAGACATCGCAGGTGACCAAGCCATACCGCAGATGGCTATCGCGCGGGATTTGCTGACAGAGATTGCTGCCGCACCACAATAGGTTGCCCCGGACGTTAGCTAAAACTTTACCTAGATTTGCCCCCAAATCCGCCACGATTGGGCCATAGTCGTCTGCGAATTGTTTCTCAGGGGCGCACAGCATGATGATGCATCCCTTATTGAGCAGAAAGTCCGTACAATGCGGGACCAGCACAGGCACTGGTCCCGCAGACCTACAGGAGACACGGGAATGATACTGGGTGCTATGAAACGGTTTTTGGTGGTGATTGGGCTTGCTGCCATCGTCGCAATGGTGCTGACCACAGCAGCTACTGCGCAGAATACTTACAAGATCCGCAACGGGGATATCTTGCGTGTTGAGGTGATCGAAGATCCGTCTTTGAATCGCACCGTCCTCGTATCGCCCGACGGACGCATTTCAATGCCATTGACCGGCGCAATCCGCGCCGCTGGCAAATCGATCGAAGACATTCAAAGTGAACTGGCCTCGGGCCTAACTGCCAGCTTTGCCGCGCGACCCAACGTGTTTGTCGCCGTAGAACGCTTGGCTGAACGCCGGGCCGTCACCGTCGCTCCTGCGGCTCCAGTGCCTGACCCCACTATGGATATCTTTGTGATGGGCGAAGTCGGCAAACCGGGGAAAGTGACGTTGGAACCGGGCGCGACCATACTTCAGGCCTTTGCGCAAATGGGCGGGTTCACCCGTTTTGCTGCCTCGTCACGGGTGCAATTGCGCCGCCCGGCTGCAGATGGGTCAGAGGAGGTCTACACTCTGGATTACAAAGCAATTGAGCAAGGCCGCAGCAATGCTGGGTCGACAGTACTTGCCCCTGGCGATGTCATTGTTGTGCCACAGCGACGCTTGTTCGAATAATTGTACCGATTGCGACGCGCCACTTGCCGTGGCGCTTCGTCAATGATCACTTCAGTTCGATGATGGCCGGATGACGCAAATGGGCACGAGACCCAACACATCCACAAGGGCCAAAGAATAACGGGAAAGAGGCACCCGGGTGAGCAAAGCAATCTTTAGACGGATCGCAGCCGGAACGGCTGCGTGCGCCGTGCTAGCGGCTGGCGTTGCTATCCCTTTTGGTGCCTTCGCCCAACAGAATGAACAGGGCGGAATGCTGTTTCAGTTCCGTTTTGCTGAGCGTCTCCAATTCCGCGACTCAGATAGCCCCGACCCCGAAGAAAATGGCCAAACGACCCAATTGACGACGGACCTTGGTCTGTCGTTCAGCTCCGAGACGAGAACGGAAGCGTTGAGCGCAGATTTCGATGCCGGCTATCGATTGATAGACGGACCCACCACCGATGGCGTAACTGGGGAGTTCATGTCCCCTCGGTTGAACCTAAGTTACAGTCAGGCAGCTGCGACAGCGAGCTTTGATGTCTCGGCGACAGCGTCCCGGGCAGAGCTTTCTGAAATTAGCCCTCTTGAGGCCTCCACAAACGAAGAGGACGCGCTTCCGCCAGACTTTGCGGAATTGACGGATGCTGGCACCCGCGATCAGATTGGGTTCGATGCACGCCTATCACTCCGTGACGATGCTCCCTTTGGGATCATACTTGGCGCTGGTGTGAATGACATTAGCTTCACCAACCTGCCAGCAGGAAGCGGATTGCGCGACCGGACGAATGGTCGCTTGTACGCGGTGGGTCGCTTTGACGTCTCAAAAGTGATGCAGGTGCGATCGCGTCTTCAGTACGATATCGCAGACAAAGATGGTGAAGAGTTGGTGGAGCGGTTCGGCCTGAGCAGCCGAGCCACACTTCTCCGCCCAGATGGCAACTACCGCGTCTCTGGTAGCGTTTCCGGCGGCGACGGCGGCGAACAGGCAGGGCTGTCATTCGGCCGGTTGATCGAACGCCCAAAAATGTCGGTAGATGTTGACTTCGGCTTAAGCCAATCAGCGACGGATGGTTTCTATGTGACAGGCAATGCCGAATACTCTTATGCTTTCGGCCAGCAAAGCGTTCTCGGCACTGTCACCGCGAGTGCTGAACGGTTTCTCCGGTTTGCCAACGGCGCCGACGAAGATCTTGTGACGTCGCTTTCTGTTGGTAGCAACTACGCGCTGTCACCGCTGGCGACGATCGCTATTACTGCCCAAGTTGCCCAAGCAGAGACACTTTTGACTGGTGAACGTGTCGATTTGGCGCAAGCCAGAATTTCTGTTGGCTACGACCTGAGTCGCGACTGGCGCGCCAGCGCAGGCCTGAGGACGGAGTGGCGTGATCCCTCGAACGATGTCTCAAGCGAAAGTACTTCGCTTTCGTTAAGCTTCAGTCGCAGTTTTGATCTGCGGCGATAGTCCTTCTGAAGAGACTCGAGCCCAAGAAAAATCCTGCGGCGCGCTAGTAACCCTGTGCAGGGCAGGCCTACTGTTGGTCGCGTGGATTTTCGGCCCGAAAAAGTTTTTGTTCGCCTTTGGGGACTTCAAAGTTTAGCACAATTCGAAATTTAACAACTCAGTAACCATCACTTAGCAGCATTCGTCCAACCCTGTTAGGAGCGGCATGTTGCTTAGGAAAGATGAACACAACGCCAGTTTCGATTTTGCCCGTTTGCTCGCAGTAGCCGGGATCGTTTGGTTCCACGCGAAGGCACCAGGGGCTTTGATTGGCTACAGTGGTTTAGCGTTTTTTCTCTTGCTTAACGTCTTGTTGGCTTGGCCGCAGATCATCGCCGCTCGGGTCCAACCCCATCGCGCGCTTCCGCTTTGGCGATTTGTGTCGGCCCGCGCAATTCGACTTTTAGGACCTTGGTTGATCGCCTCTGCGTTCTACGGTGGGTTTAAGGTGATCGAAGTCTTTCGCGGAGGGGCGTGGCGTTCGGAGTTCGCAACGGACATGTGGCTTACTGGCACGGCGCAACACTTGTGGTTTCTGCCCTTCGCCTTCGCTGTTTGCATCGCGCTTTGGCCCGTAGGCCGGTTGGCGCGACGGATACCGCGACGGATTTGGCCCTGGCTTAGCCTTGTCTGTGTTTGTGTCGCGCTATGGAGTTTCAGCCTTCTCCAAACCGCTGATTTGCCGGACCCGCTTGCGCAATGGGCTTATGCGGCGCCAATTGTCATTCTGGGCGTGGGTCTTGCGCTTTGCAGGACAAACAAGAGTCTATTACCGACGATGTTGGCTCTCTTTATCCTTTCCGCGCTCGCGTTAGATGTGACAGTTGGTCTTTTGGAGATCAGCTGCGCTGGATTTATGTTGATCGCCTGCCTGGCCTACCCCATGCACCCAACCGGTCTTTCAACGTGGTGTGCAAAGGCAAGCCTCTGGATCTACCTTGTCCACCCGGCTGCTATGACACTGCTCATTCGCGCTGGGGCCGCTGCAGAAGGCAGCATTCTCCTCGCTCTTTTGACGTTTCTCATCAGTGTCGGGTTTGTTGCGGTATGGGAAACAATCGAGCCTCAGCGTCGTACTACAAAAGCTCTGTTTTCCTGAACAAAACGCGCAGAAAGCCGCTTGCGACCTGTTTTGTAATCTTTGGGATCTGGCCATGCTTTTGCCCAGATTGTCGCCTAATCCGCACAAGTGATGACAGCGACACCCGATCTGCAATCTCCGCGTTTCTTAGGTCTTACAATAGGGCCGGGTCTGCTTTTGGCATGCGCGCTTGTTATTCTTGCGGCCCCGATATTTTGGTACGGCTTGGCGTCACTTGGCAGAGCGTGGATCACACCTGAGTATAGTCATGGTCCGCTGATACCGCTGATCTCGCTTTATCTTTTTTTGCGGGAGCGAAAAGCAGCGGGACCCATCTCCGGGCCGCGCCGAAGTAGCCCAGGCCTGGCATTGATGACCATCGCCCTTGCATTGGGTGTCTTTGGAAACTTGATCTCGATCCCAGATATCGTGACCTATGCGTTGATCCTGTGGATCGGTGGCGTGATGCTGACGGTGCTGGGCTGGGATCACGGAAAGCATCACTGGGCTCCCGTTTTGCACTTGATATTCATGCTTCCGTTGCCTCAGATCCTCTACTGGCAATTGACGATTCAGTTGCAGCTGATCTCATCGGAGCTGGGTGTTTGGTTTATCCGGCTTGCGGACATTCCGGTGTTCCTTGAAGGAAACATAATCGACCTTGGAGTCTACAAGCTTCAGGTCGCGGAGGCCTGCTCTGGTCTACGTTACTTGTTTCCAATCCTTTCGTTTTCTTACTTGATGGCAATCCTCTATCGGGGCCCCTTTTGGCACAAGGTTGCGCTTTTTGCACTGGCCGCGCCGCTGACCGTCTTTATGAATTCCGTCCGTATCGGAATCGTTGGTATTCTGGTGAATGCCTATGGGATTGGACAGGCGGAGGGATTTCTGCACGTGTTTGAAGGCTGGGTCATCTTTGGCGCTTGCATTGGGCTGCTGTTGCTGACCGCGCTTTTGCTGCAAAGGGCGACGCGCGACCCAAAACCGCTGCGTGATGTAATTGATCTTGATACCACTGGCTTGGGCACCGAACTCGCTAAAGCAGCGCAAATTGCGCCGCGTCAGGGTCTGTTTATTGGGGTTGGCCTCACCGCATTCATTACAGCAACCTTCTTTCTTACTCCGACACTGGAGCGTGAAACGCCTCTTCGCGCGCCGTTTACATACTTCCCACGAACAGTCGAAGCTTGGGCCGGCGTAACATTTCCCCTCGATCCCGAGGTTGAACGGGTCTTAGGCGCGACTGACTATATCAACGCGCGCTACGGGTCACCGGAACATGCTGCCACTGTTAGCTTTTTTGCGGCTTGGTACGCGTCGCAAACAGAAGGATCTGGCATTCATTCGCCAGAAGTGTGTTTGCCCGTTGGCGGATGGGAAGTCTTTTCTCTGGCTGCGACGCCCGTCAGTTTTCCAGAAACGACTTATGGTGACTTCTCGGTGAACCGCGCGGTCATTGAAAAAGGGCTCACACGCCAGCTCGTGTACTACTGGTTTGATCAGCGTGGCACCCGTATGACGTCTGACTATGCTGCGAAGGCATCAGTTATCTATGATAGCTTAACGCGGGGACGGACAGATGGGGCTATGGTTCGGCTCGTAACGCCAATTGGGGCGGACGAGGACGTCAGTGAGGCGGATGCGCGGCTACGCGCTTTTATGGCGGATATTATCCCAGAGCTACCAAAGTATATTCCGGAATAGTCTCAGACTTGGGCTAGGTGCGCTTTGCGAATGCACGCTCGTAGGCCGCGAGAAGGTGCGGAATGGAATGCGCCCAGGAAAGCTCCTCAAGAACACGCGCGCGCCCAATCCGACCCATTTCATCCCGTTTGATAGGGTCTTTGATAAGTGCTTCGATCTTTTCTGCGAAATCGATAGGATCATTGGCGCGGGCATAAAGGGATGCTTCCTGCGCGGAGTAGCGACCCTCAACAAGGTCAAACTGTACGGACGGCTTTTCCAGTGTCATGTACTCCATGACTTTGTTCATAGTAGAAATATTGTTCATCGGATTCTTAGGGTCGGGGGCAAGACCTATATCAATGGCGTTGAGTGCCATTAACAAATCTTCGCCATATAGCGCGCCAGTAAAGGTAAAATAGGACTCTAACCCGCGCTGTTTGACGTCCTTCTCGACTATGGGAAGATGGGGCCCGAACCCAACGATGACCACATGAAGGTCGGTAACCTCTTTCGCTTTGACGAGGTGGTCGATTGCAGCGACGAGAAGATCCATGCCTTCCTGCTGACCAATCACCCCAACGTACCCTAGTAGCGACCCCGCACCTTTCCGATAAGTCAGATCACCATCACCAAGCACGAAGGTTTCGATCTTTGGTGCAGATCGGACGACAAACACATCGTCTGCTTTCATCTTGCCGCGTTCCATGGCGATGCGCTTGAAGCTTTGGTTAGTCGCAATCGAGACCGAAGCGGACATGAACGTTAGACGTTCCCAAACGCGCATCACCCCATATAGCACGCCCCGATTGTTGAATTTTGCTTCGAAAAGTTCTGGGCAAACATCGTGATGATCGAAAACGTAGCTGACACCCCAAAGGCGATACCACCACGCGAGGAGAAAGATCAGATCTGGTGGGTTGCAGCCGTGAATGACGTCGAAGCCCCGTTCGCGCCACACGACACCAGCCAGCCGAAACCAGGCACGGAGCGCGTGCCAGTATTCTTTCGTATAAGCGACGGCTCCAGCGTGCGCTTCCGGTGGGGCCGGGTGGCGATAGATGTGAACTTCATCGATAATCTCAAAGGCGGCGTCCCAACCGCGTCCCATCGGGCAAATCACACTGACCTGATACCCAGCGGCGACCAATGCTGTCGCTTCCAGCCACACTCGCCTGTCGAGCGGCACCGGCAGGTTCTCAACCACGATCAAGACGCGGCGCGCTGGTGCAAATGTGGGTGTGTTGGTCATGCTGGTCCACCTCTTTTTTGTTATCTAGGCGAAGGTCGGACAACGTGGGAGGGTCTGATCAAGGGAAAATACGGACTGTTGTTGTCAAACCTCGCCGACGAGGACGATGTGCCGTATCGTCCCTGGAGCGCGCGGAGATAAGCGCCAAAGCAGGTGGCCGATCGGACGAACGCAAACGGCTGTGTCATCCAGCGTTGAAGTTATCGAAGCGGACCAGTTTTGGCCTAACAGCCTTGCACGGGATCTAGTCAGACCTTGGTTGCGAGGGTAGCTGCCAAGCCGTTGACGAAGTCCAGATCATCTCCGCCGATGATCAAATACCCGATCCCGTCTTCGACCCAGTGTGCTGCCGCAAGCCCGCTTAAGTTTTCGGTCTTTGGCGCATAGTCAGCCTCGCCAACTTCTGTGATGCAAAAAGCAAATGGCGCGCCATCCGGTGAGACGTAGGCCATTTGAACCAGAGGCGCCGCTTCAAAGCCCAGCATTTGGACACGGCGGAAGGTAAGACCATCGACGATCGTCGCCTCTTTAAGCGGCAGACCAAGTCGTTCTGAAAATGTCTCCAACCGCTCAGCTTGGTCCTGACCCGTCGCTGTCGCCAGCGTTTCCGGGACGTAGAGAACTTGATAATTTGCGATCGCTTCTTTCCAATCTGGCGCCGACGGTGCGGAGGTGCCGAACGTGGCGCCAAACCCAATGATCGCACCGACGGCTGCAGCTGCTGCCAGACCCATAAACGGTGAAGCGGACTTCGCGCGGGGCGAAGCAGAAGGTAGGTCCGGCATGGTGGGTGCCGAAGGCAAGATCTCATCAAACGCCATCGCGATGTCATCTTTCACCACGTCGAGCTGGGCGAGCCGTTGCGCCAAAGCAGGTTGGGCCGTCAAGGCGGATTCTACGGCCGCAGATTCGTCGGCCGAAAGCTCACCATCAAGGAAGGCTGTTAGCGTTTCGTCGCTCACATGTTCGGTCATGATTGACGCGCCTCTCGCGGCATGTGCTGTTCCTGTATCCTTTTCCGTGCGGCGGACAACCGGCTCATCACCGTGCCAATTGGAATATCTAACATATCCGCAGCCTCTTTGTACGCATAGCCTTCAACATAGACCAACAAAACTGTCACGCGTTGCGCTTCAGGCAACGCCATCACATTGTTAAACACTTCGCGATGTAAAATATTCGTTTCGGGCCCGGATCGGGGATCCGGCAGCTCAATCGCATCGAGAGAGACCAGGTTTCCTTCATTGCGAACTTTTGCGGCCCGCATTTCGTTCAGCCAGATGCGCCGGGCGATAGTGAATACCCAGGCATCAAGCTTAGTGTCCGCTTGGTACTTATCTGCCTTTTCAATTGCACGCAGTGACGCTGCTTGTGCCAAGTCGTCGGCGTGGTGCGCTTGGCCGGTTAGCGCCAGTGCAAAACGCCATAGCCGCGGATAGAGGTCGGGTAGACTCTCCCGAATCTCATCTTCGCTTGTGCGCTGGTGGAACAGTCTGCGTATGATAGGATCCCCCCCCCCAAGATTTCGCGCAATAGTGAACGACGTCTGCATCGCGTTGTCGAGTATTCTAACAACGTTTCAGAAGGAGCGTCGCGAAGAATCTCGTGGAAAGGCTCAATTTGGTGTGAAGAAATCCTGCGAAAGAGACGGTGAATCGTATTGCTATACGCGTTTCTGAGATCTCTATCTATGTATACGCTGCTAATTTTATGCCCGACTTTATGTCAAAAATCAGACACTTTGAGGTCTTGTAAGTTTTACGAACTTGGCCAACAGTGAGTCCAATAACAAAGCCTTAGGGGAGATTTCATGAAAACGTTAACCACTCTTGTGATGACCACTGCGTTGGTCGCAATGTCAGTGCCAGCAACTGCTGAGACGCTGCGCTGGGCCCGTGCTGGTGATGCGCTGACGCTTGATCCGCATGCACAAAACGAAGGCCCAACGCACACCATGCGCCATCAGATGATGGAGCCACTGATCATCCGCGACACATCTGGCGCATTTGAAGCCGCGCTCGCCACCGACTGGGCGCCAAGTGCTGATGACCCGAATGTCTGGGTGTTCAATTTGCGCCAAGGCGTAAAGTTCCATGACGGTGCAGATTTCACCGCCGAAGACGTGATTTTCAGCTATGAACGCGCCAAGCAACCGAACTCCGACATGAAAGAGCTGATCGGCTCGATCGTCGAAGTTCGCGCCGTTGATGACTACACCGTTGAGATGGTCACAGATGGACCGAACCCGATTCTGCCGGCGAACCTGACCGACCTTTACATCATGGATAAGGACTGGACCGAGGCGAATGACACCGTCCAGGTGCAAGACTTTGAAGGTGGCGAGATCACCTACGCTACAACCAACGTGAATGGTACCGGGGCTTACAAGCTCGTCAGTCGCGAACCCGACGTGAAAACCGTGATGTCGATTAATGAGGACTATTGGGGCAAAGACCAGTTCCCGATGGCGATCACTGAGATCATTTATACACCGATCCAGAACAACGCGACACGCGTCGCAGCGCTTTTGTCAGGCGAAGTGAATTTCCTGCAAGACATGCCGGTACAAGACTTGGAGCGCGTTGGTGCTGCGGATGGCCTCGTTGTGAAAACAGCCCCTCAGAACCGTGTCATTTTCTTTGGGATGAACCAAGGTGCTGACGATTTGGAAGCTGACGATGTCGATGGTGCAAATCCGCTTGCAGATCTGCGCGTTCGCCAGGCGATGTCGATGGCAATCAACCGTGATGCGATCAAACAGGTCGTCATGCGCGGCCAGTCAGAGCCCGCAGGTATGATCGCGCCACCTTTCGTGAACGGCTGGACCGCTGACATGGATGCTGAAAGCTCCACCGATGTGGAAGCTGCTAAAGCGCTGATGGCGGAAGCCGGTTACGGTGACGGTTTCTCCATCCGTCTTGATTGCCCGAATGATCGCTACATCAACGATGAAGCGATCTGTCAGGCAGCTGTTGGTATGCTGGGTCAGATCGGCGTGACGGTGAACCTGGACGCCATTCCAAAGGCGCAGCACTTCCCGAAAATCACCGACGGTGCGACGGACTTCTACATGCTGGGTTGGGGTGTGCCGACCTACGATTCTGAATACATCTTCAACTTCTTGGTCCATGGCCGTGAAGACAGTATCGGGACGTGGAATGGCACGGGCTTCGACAACGATGATTTGGACGCGAAAATCCTGTCATTGGCGTCGAACACAGATCTTGCAGCGCGTGATGCGGACATCGCCGACATCTGGCGTGTTGTGCAGGACGAACAGCTTTACATCCCCATTCACCACCAGGTGCTGAACTGGGCGATGTCGGACGAACTGGGTATCAATGTTGACCCGGAAGACCAGCCAATGGTGAAGCACTTCACATTGAACTAACGCCTTTGCGTTGGATGGGCGGTCCTATCTGGGGCCGCCCGTCTACTTTTTCGACGCTGCTGCCAAGAGCGTCTACATCTGGGGAGATCACAAATGCCAAGACTGATGACGGCCGCAGCATTGGGCGCGGTGATAGCACTACCTGTTTCTGCTGAAGAGTTTACGTGGGCCGTGACGACTGACCCGCAAACGATGGACCCACATGCCGTAAACTCCGCCCCCGTTTTGGGCTTCCTCAACAACGTTTATGAAGGTCTCGTACGCCGCGGCAAGGATATGAGCGTTGAACCTGCTTTGGCCACGTCATGGGAGCCGATTGGCGCAGGCGAAGGCTGGCGGTTCTTCCTGCGCGAAGGTGTAACGTTCCAAGATGGATCGGCTTTTAATGCGGATGATGTTGTCTTTTCTTATCAACGTGCCTCTGACGAGGTCTCCGACACCCGCAGCTGGTTTGCGCCTGTGAGCGAAGTTGTGAAGGTTGACGACTTCACTGTTGATGTCATGACGAGCGCACCGAACCCGATTTTCCCTAGCAGTATCGCCAACTGGATGATTATGGACAGCGATTGGGCCGCCGCGAATGGGGCGGAGCTGCCGGATAAAGAGAACGGCAACTATGCTACCTTGAATGCCAATGGCACAGGCGCATTCCAAATCACTGACCGACAGCCAGGGCTTTCAACGACGCTAGAGCCGTTTGCAGGCTGGTGGGGTGACGTTGAGCACAACATCACAAGCGCCACCCTGACTCCAATTCAAAATCCTGCGACCGCTTTGGCGGCCTTGTTGTCCGGCGATGTGGACTTCATCAATCCAGTTCCGATTCAAGACGTCGCGCGCCTGCAAGAAAACTCGGATGTTGAAGTGATCCAAGGGATCGAGGCGCGGATTATCATGCTCGGCTTCCCGCATGAAGCCGAAGGGCTGAAGTATTCATCGGAGACGGAGTCGAACCCATTTTCCGATGTGCGGGTCCGTAAAGCCGTCGCCCACGCTGTGAACGTACCCGCCATCTTGCAGACGATTATGCGGGGCAATGCAGAGCCCGCGAACCAATTGGTGAGCGCTGCGATGAATGGATACACCGAAGGGCTCGGGAGCTATGAATTCGACATCGAGAAGGCGAAGGCTTTGCTGGCAGAAGCAGGTTATGCCGACGGTTTCAGCTTTGGTCTAAAATGCCCGAACGATCGCTACCTGAACGACGAGTCTGTCTGCCAGGCCATTACGGGCATGCTCGCGCAAGTTGGAATCACGGCGACGCTAGACGCGATGCCAGTGCAGAACTACTGGCCGGAGTTGCGCGCGGACAACTACGATATGTACCTGCTGGGCTGGTCCCCAGGGACATTCGATGCGGAGCATCCGATCCGGTTTCTAGCATCCACGCCGAATGAGGAAAAGAAGCTCGGAAGTTGGAATTTTGGGGGCTATTCCAACGCGCGAATAGATGAGCTGCTGCCGCAGATTCAGTCCACCATCGATGCCGGCGAACGCCAAGCGATGTTGGATGAAGTGGCACAGATCCTGCTCGACGAGGCGGCCTATGTCCCCATGTACGTGCAACCGCTTGTCTGGGGCACCCGCAGCAACATCGCGCTGACACAACGGCCGGATAACTTTTTCATCCTGCGATGGGTCACCGTAAACTGATGCGCCGCACGACTGGCGAGGCCCAATAGATGTTTTCTTTCATCATTCGGCGTGTGGGCCAATCGGTGCTCGTGCTGCTAATTACGGGCCTCGTCGCCTTTTCTATGTTCCGGTTTGTCGGTGACCCGATCGACAACATGTTGGGACAGGAACGGACGATGGAGGACATCGAGCGTTTGCGCGCCCAGCTAGGTCTCGATCAGCCGTTTCCGGTGCAGTATTTTCGGTTCCTGGAGAACGCGGCCCAGGGGAACTTTGGGATTAGCTATCGCCAAGGGCGCCCTGTCGCTGAGATATTGTTGGAACGCGCACCTGCGACATTGGAGCTTGCGGCCGTCTCAGCCATCCTCGCGGTCATTTTTGGTATCGCACTGGGCGTTTACACTGCGATCCGTCGAGACGGGGTGTGGGCCAATGTGATCATGGCTGTCTCACTGATTGGCGTGTCGTTGCCGACGTTCCTGATCGGTATCTTGTTGATTTATCTCTTTTCGGTCGAACTTGGGTGGCTCCCATCATTCGGGCGTGGCGATACGGTCGCAATTGGGAGCTGGTGGACCACTGGGTTTCTGACGGAGACTGGGCTTAAAGCCATCATTTTGCCGGCTATTACATTGGGCCTTTACCAAATGACCCTCATCATGCGTCTTGTTCGATCCGAGATGTTGGAAGTGCTGCGACAAGACTACATTCGATTTGCACGGGCGCGGGGCCTGAAAGATCGGGTAATCAATTTCCGCCACGCTTTGAAGAATACGATGGTGCCTGTTGTCACCGTGATCGGCCTACAACTTGGCGCGATCATCGCCTTCGCGATCATTACAGAAACAGTGTTCCAATGGCCCGGGGTGGGCCTTCTTTTTATCAACGCGATTCAGTTCGTCGATATCCCCGTGATGGCAGCATACCTGATGCTAATCTCGGTCATGTTCGTCTGCATCAACCTGATTGTTGATATTCTTTATGTCTTTATCGACCCACGCCTGCGCGTGGATCGCGCCGAGGGGCACTGATGACAGATACACCCATCTCTGCACCTGACACGATTGAGAAAGGGCGATGGTCTCGCTTCCGGGAAAGTGATTTCTACTATGATTTCACTCATTCCCCGGTTGCGATTGTCTCATTCGTCGTCGTCTGCATCCTTGTCTTTTCTTCGGTCTTTGCGCCTTTGGTCGCGCCGACAAACCCGTTTGACCCGGCGAGCCTCAATCTGATGAACGGCTTCACACCGCCGATGGAACCGAATGCGTTTACAGGGGAGAGTTTCTTTCTAGGTACCGACGACCAGGGGCGCGACGTGTTTTCGACGATCCTTTTCGGAATGCGAATATCGCTCTTTGTGGGCGCTGCCGCCGTACTTTTCGCGATGGTTCTTGGAATTTTTTTGGGCCTCGTCTCCGGCTATTTTGGGGGTTGGACGGAGACGATCATTATGCGCATCGCCGACGTTCAGCTGACGTTCCCGTCGATCCTTGTCGCCATGCTCATCTTTGGCATCGCTAAGGGTTTCACGCCGGTGGAGTATCGCGACCAGATGGCGATTTGGGTTTTGATTTTGGCCATCGGCTTATCAGACTGGGTACAATTTGCCCGCGTTGTGCGTGGGGCAACCATTGTTGAAAAGAACAAAGATTATGTCGCCGCAGCCAGGTTGATCGGGCGGAGCCCTTGGATGATCATGATCAAGCATATTCTGCCGAATGCGCTGTCGCCGGTGCTTGTAATTGCAACGATCTCATTGGCCTTGGCGATTATCGCAGAAGCGACACTATCCTTCTTGGGTGTGGGCGCGCCACCGACCCAACCCTCCCTTGGCACGCTGATCCGCGTTGGTCAGGGGTTCCTCTTCTCGGGTGAGTGGTGGATCCTTTTCTTCCCTGCTTGCACTTTGCTGGCCCTTGCACTCGCCGTGAATCTTCTTGGTGACTGGCTGCGCGACGCGTTGAACCCGAGGTTGCGCTAATGTCTTTGCTTGAGATTAATCGCCTCTCTGTTGAGTTTCCTGGGCGGCGGGAGACCTTTGTCGCTGTTAACGGCGCAAACCTGACGGTCGAGCCGGGGGAGATCCATGGACTCGTGGGTGAGTCCGGTGCGGGGAAGTCGACCATTGGGGCTGCAGTGATGGGCCTCCTCGACCCGCCAGGACGGATTTCGAACGGGACGATTAAGTTCAAGTCGGATGAAATCTCCGGCCTTGATGCGTCCGCGATGCAAAGTCTGCGGGGCGCGAAGATCTCGATGATCTTCCAAGACCCTCTGACCTCCCTCAATCCGCTATTCACTGTCGGCCAACAGCTCATTGAGACCATTGAGCTGCATATTGGACTATCCTCAGCCGACGCTCGCAAACGCGCGTTGGAATTGATCGCAGCCGTTGGCATCCCTGACCCGGAGGGTCGGATTGACCAGTATCCCCATCAGTTTTCCGGTGGGATGCGGCAGCGAATTGTGATCGCGCTGGCGCTCTGCTCCGAACCGAATGTGATCATCGCTGATGAGCCGACAACCGCGCTCGACGTCTCCATCCAAGCTCAAATCCTCGATCTCATCCGAGAGATCGCGCAGGACCGAAAGGTCGGCGTGATCCTGATCACCCACGACATGGGCGTGATCGCGGACACCACCGACAAAGTGACGGTGATGTATCAGGGCGAGGTTGTTGAGAGCGGCCCAACGATGAAAGTCCTTGGCACGCCGGAGCATAGCTATACCAAGTCATTGATTGCAGCGGTTCCGCGTCCAACGGTAAAATTGAAGCGCTTCGCTTTGCTGTCCCAGCGCGAAGCGTTCAAGATCGATGACCTCGCCCGGAATTGGCCCAGCACAGAAAAATCGAAGAGCGGGAAGTTATTGGAAGTGAAAGGCGTCACCAAGCGCTTTGTCACGCGCCAAGCGATCATCCCGTCGATGCGTCAGTACTTTACCGCCGTTGATAATGTGTCGTTTGAAATCCCGGATGGGCAGGTTTTTGGGCTTGTCGGCGAGAGTGGGTCCGGCAAATCCACCGTTGCGCGCATGATTGCCGGGCTCTACCGGCTTGATGGCGGACAAGTGACCTTTGATGGTACAGACGTAGGGGTGGGAGCGTCGAAAGATGAACTGATGGCCTATCGCCGCCAGATCCAGATGATCTTCCAAGATCCATTTTCGTCCCTAAACCCGCGCCAGCGCGTAGACGCCATCGTCGCCGAACCGGCCCGGCATCTGGGGATTTTGGACGGCAAGGCATTGACGCATCGCGTGGATGAGCTTTTGGAGCAGGTTGGTCTTGGGTCCGCTGCAGGACGAAAATATCCGCATGAGTTTTCTGGCGGGCAGCGGCAGCGGATTTCGATCGCGCGTGCGCTTGCGACGCAACCGCGGTTCTTGATCTGTGATGAGCCGACATCAGCGCTCGACGTGTCTGTGCAGGCGACAATCCTGAACATCCTCAAGGACCTGCAGGAACACCTTGGCCTGACGATGCTGTTCATCAGTCACGATCTGCCCGTTGTGCGTCAGATGTGCGACACCGTAGGCGTGATGCGTCAAGGCCAGTTGATGGAAGTGTCCGATACAGAAACACTCTTTGCCTCGCCGAAGCACGAATACACCCAAGAGCTGTTGAGCCTGATGCCTCGGTTGGACGGGCTTTCGACCGAAGGGATCGCCTAGGTGTCGAACACCAATCCATCCCTGTCGCGGAGATAGCTTTCGCAGAAATCAGAAAACGTCGCGACCAAAGGGGGGAGTTGCGCATAAGGTGGGTAAAAGAGCGTGAGCCAAAGGGGCGGTAACGTCCAGTCTGGGAGGACTCGCACCAGCGCACCTCTTTGCACGGCCTGATGGACGATAAAGTCGGGCAAGACGCAGATACCCTCGCCAGCCTCTGCCAACCCTGCAAGGTAGTCTCCGTTGTTAGACGTGATCGCTGTGCCTGCTTTGATGGCTCGCGTAGCGCTCCCCTTTTGAAAGGTCCAGGTCTCGGACTCACCTGAACTGGTGTAGGACATACAATCGGCTGCGATCAGCTCCTCAGGGCTGGTAAGTTCGGCGCGTCTTTCGAGGAAGGCAGGGCTAACGACAGCGACGCGCGGAACAACGCAAAGCTTGCGCCAGATCGTTGATTTGTCAGTCGGCGGTCCGGAGATACGGAGCGCGAGATCGCAATCCTCTGCAATGATGTCGACCAGAGTGTCGGTCAGTTGAACGTCCAGCGATACGCGCGGAAAGGCAAGGCGGAAGCTTTCGACAAGTCCTGGCATCAGACGCACGCCCATCGACAGTGGCGCGTTTATTTTCAGATGGCCGTCGTTGGGGCGGTTCGCGGCCAAAAGTTCTGCTGTGGTTTGATCAAAGGCGGCGAGGAGTGGGCGATAGCGGGCAGCAACCACTGCCCCGGCGCTGGTGAGGGAAACTTGGCGGGTTGTGCGCAGCAAAAGCTGCTGACCAAGTTGCTCCTCCAAACGCGCGACGATCCGCGTGACGGATGCTGGCGTCATCTTTAGGCTGCGGGCGGCCGCGTTGAAGCTGAGCAGATCAACCACTTCCAGAAACACGCGGATCGCTTTGATATCTTCCATACAATCCTATTATTGCATTTTGGATAATAGTAAATGCCGAACAATGTCTATTTATCGAAAGGATTGCGTTGTCTATCTAAGCATCAATGAGTTATCCTGACCAGGAGGGCACACGCCATGATTACCGACATCAAGGGTCTGCACCACGTCACATCGATGGCCGCAGACGCCAATGAGAACAACGCATTCTTTACCAACACGCTGGGTTTGCGTCGCGTGAAGAAGACTGTGAATTTCGATGCACCAGAGGTTTATCACCTTTACTACGGTGACGAGATTGGCACGCCAGGTTCCGTCATGACCTATTTCCCATTTGGCACCATGCCTCGGGGAACACGCGGGGTAGGCGAGGTCGGCGTGACCGAATTTGCCGTGCCGCAGGGCAGCCTGGGGTTTTGGAAAGACCAACTTGGCAGCAAAGGTGTCAGCGGCTTGTTCGAAGACACCGCCTTTGGTGAAAAGCGTCTGAGCTTTGATGGGCCTGACGGCGATGGGTTCGCTTTGGTCGAAAGTGACCCGCAAGGGCGCACGCCTTGGACCGGCAATGGTGTTTCAGAAGAGGCTGGTGTTCTTGGGTTCCGCGGTGCGCGGTTCCGGCTCAAAGATGCTGCGGCGACAGGCGAGTTATTGACTTACATGGGCTATCAGAAGGCGGAGACGGAAGGCGACGTCACGCGCTACATTGTCGAAGGCGGCAATGCGGCGGACACGATCGATCTGGAACAGGTTCCAACCGCGGGCCCTGCCAATCAAGGGGCCGGATCTGTTCACCATATCGCCTTCGCTGTAGACGATCGCGCTGCGCAGTTGCGGGTGCGAGAGGCCCTGATGGCGACGGGGTATCAAGTGACGCCGGTCATCGACCGCGACTACTTTTGGGCGATTTACTTTCGTACGCCGGGTGGTGTGCTGTTCGAGATCGCGACGAATGAGCCAGGTTTTGACCGGGATGAAGATACGGCGCACCTGGGGGAAGCTTTGAAGTTGCCGACCCGCTATGAGCCGCACCGCGCTAAGATCGAGAGTATCTTGCCTGAGATCGCAACTTAGGAGGCACAGGTGTCAATCTCAGCATACGAGGGGTTGGTTACCGCGCCAGATCCAGGAAAACCGTTGATCTTTGCCTTTCATGGGACGGGAGGCGACGAGCATCAATTCGCAGATTTGGTAGCGCAGTTGGTTCCTGGCGCGGGACTCGTGTCGCCGCGTGGGGACGTGTCTGAAATGGGCGCCAACCGATTCTTCAAGCGTACGGGTGAAGGCGTCTATGACATGGACGATCTGGCCTACCGCACTGCAAAAATGGTGGGGTTTGTGGCGGCGCATAAAGCGGCGCATCCGGGCACGCCGGTCTATGGATTTGGCTACTCGAACGGGGCGAATATCTTGGCAAGCCTGATGTTCGACCACCCAGGTTTTTTTGACCGCGTAGGCTTGTTGCACCCGCTCATCCCGTGGGAACCGGCTCCGACCCCGGCGTTGCGTCATAAACCAGTGTTAGTGACCGCCGGCCGTCGCGACCCGATCACACCTTGGTCACAAAGCGAACGCTTGATCGCTTGGCTTTCAGCGCAAGGAACGGCGCTGACCCAAGAGGTGCACGATGGCGGTCATGAGGTCCGGCCGAGCGAGATTGCAGCTTTGGCAACTCTGTTTGCCTGACTCGGCCTTCGTGGCTTGAAGTAAAGGTGGCGCCGATACTGTTCCTGTTGGGCGCCGCCCCGCTCCCGTATCATTGCGGGCAAAGAAACAAAAATGTCTGATCGGCGCAGAATGCGCCGTGCCTTTCGAAAGGAGCGAAACCGATGAGTTGGAACCCCACGCATTCCCCGGAATGCCCCGCCGCAGACGGTGGATTGGAGACATTGATTATCCCGCGCGCGCGCGACCTCGGCGGCTTCGAAGTTCGTCGCGCGCTGCCTTCGCCCAAACGGCAAATGGTTGGCCCTTTCATCTTTTTCGATCAGATGGGCCCAGCAGAGTTTATCACGGATGGTGGCATTGATGTGCGTCCGCACCCCCATATCGGCTTAGGGACGGTGACATATCTTTATCAAGGTGAGTTTGAGCATCGTGACAGCCTTGGGACGCATCAGATGATCTACCCCGGCGAGGTAAACTGGATGGTTGCAGGGCGGGGGGTGACCCATTCGGAACGTGCAAGCCCGGAGACCCGCGCGACGCGCCACAAGTTGTTCGGTATTCAGACCTGGATTGCCTTGCCAAAAGACCGCGAAGATATGCGGCCAGACTTTGAGCATCACAAAGAGGACGCGTTGCCAGTCATCACCGATACCGGCGTGACGGCCCGTCTGATCCTTGGCGATGCCTATGGCGCATTAAGCCCAGTGACAATGCAATCGGAAACATTCTACGTAGACGTCCAGCTTGCCCCTGGCACCCCATTTCCGTTGCCGGACAATCATGAGGACCGGGGGATCTATGTGACGGACGGCAGTATTGAAGTTGCCGGAGATCAGTTCGAGGCCGGACGCATGATGATCTTTCGGCCGGGCGATCGCATCTCGGCCAAGGCCGGCCCAGCTGGTGCACGACTAATGCTCCTCGGTGGTGCAACACTGTCGGAGCCGCGCTACATTTGGTGGAACTTTGTGTCGTCGTCCCCGGACCGAATCGCAGAGGCGAAAGAGGCTTGGAAAGCGGCGGATTGGGACAAGGGCCCATTCTCTCTGCCGCCGGGAGACGATCAGGAACATATTCCCATTACAGCGGACCTTGATCGGACAAAACCCGTGACGTCTCAACGCTAGATCAGGCCATGTTTCGGCTCGGTTCACGCGCGTTGTGTTGATCGTCGAGCGCTGAGCGGTTCGTCGGTGTGCAAAAATTGCAACTTCCTCATTCTTTCCTGTGGGAAAGGAATGTTTTGCACAGTTCTTTCCGCTTAAGGATTGATTTTTTGCGCGCGGTAATAAAGCGTAGGGG